>JAHDKT010000009.1 GCA_018436725.1 Synergistaceae bacterium
CTCAAACTCTGGGTGGGGCCCGACGCGGTCAACGGACTGGAGATGGCGTACCCGTCGGCGTTGAAAAAGGAGTACGACGCGGTGGTGACGAACATCGTCCGTTCGTTCCGTCCCGGAGATTTGTAGCCGGTCCGCGGAAACCGCAAAAACCGGAGAGAAGCGCGGGAACGGCACGCCGCCGCGCTTCTCTCCGGTTTTTATCGCGTACGCGGGAACGCCGCCTGTGTTTTATGCCTCCCCTTTTCCGCCCTCTACAAAAACTCCAGCGGGCAGAAGTCCTTCGAGAAGGTCTTCGTTCCGTACTGCGCGAACCCGACCGTGTAGGAAGTTTCGTCCTCCGACTCCACGACGCCCTCCCCGTACCTCGGGTGCAGCGCTCTTTTCGCTCCGGCAGGGGCTTCCTCCGTTCGTTCCGGCTCGAAAATATCCTTCGCGCCCCGCTTTCCGCGATTTTCCAGGATCATCCGTCGGTACCCCTGAAGGTCCGCCTCTCCGGGCGCATCGTCCGGCGCTTCCAGCAGACGCGCGGGGATCATGGAGAGGTAGCCGCTCTTGCCGGGCATGACGCGGGGGTCGTCCGGGCTCGTGTAGTACGAGAGCTCCAGGTAGTCCTTCGCCCGCGTGATGCCGACGAAGAAGAGGCGGCGCTCCTCCTCCTGCTCCTCCCACCGGCCCGGAGACGTGTGCAGCGGGATCAGCCCGTAGTTGACGCCGACGATGAAGACGCTGCGGAACTCCAGCCCCTTGCTGGCGTGGAGCGTCATCAGCCGGACGGCGTCCTCCGTTGTTTCCTCCTGCGGCGCGGGCGAGTCCGTTTCGTCCGCGGTTTCGGCGGCGAGAGCCTCCTTCGCCGACTTGCGTGCCGACGCCGCGAAGGGGATTCCCCTGCGCGCGAAGGCGTCCTCCAGGGCGGCCGACTGGCGCTGCAAGCGGAAGAGCACGGCGATCTCCCGCCACGGCGCGCCCGTCTCGTGCAGCCGCCATATCGTTTCCGCCAGCGAAACGGCCTCCAGAAACGGGTTGTAGTGGTTCCGTACGACGATGCCCGCCCCCGGATCGCGTATGCCTTCGAGCTGCGAACGGTCCTCCAGGAAGAACTTCGCCGCCTCGAGGATGGTCGCGCTGGAACGGTAGTTGACGGGCAGCGAAAGCTCGGTCGCCCCGAACTCCGCCGCGAATCGCCGGAAGATGTCCTTGCCGCCGCCGCGCCAGCTGTAGATGACCTGGTTCGGGTCGCCCACGACGAAGAGCTTCGTCTCCGGCGATGCCATGGCGCGGAGCAGCTCCACCTGGAGCGCGTCGCAGTCCTGGAACTCGTCAACGATCACGCGGCGCGGCGACCATCCGGCGTTCCGCAGAAGGCGCGCCGCGTTCTTCAGCAGGTCGTCGAAGTTCATCGCGTTCAGCCGGAGCTTCTCCGCTGCGAGCAGCTCGCAGAGCCTGCCGACGTCGTCCTCGCGCTTCATCACGCCGTAGAGGCTTCGCCCCGACGCGAACGCCTCCAGGCGTTTGCCCAGCTTGTTCTTGTACTTGACGCACAGCCCGTGCGTATCGATCAGGCGTTCGGCCAACTCCAGCTCTTCATCGGGGGGAAGGACGGCGAACGACGGCGTAAACCCCAGTTCTCCGACGGGAAGCGCCTGCTGCAGCAGCCGCAGGGCGACGCTGTGGAACGTGCCGAACCAGGCCGTCTCCTCGTCTCCGGCGTCCGGGTCGGCGGCGCGCATCCGCTCCCTGATCTCGTCCGCCGCCTTGTTGGTGAAGGTGAGCACCGCCATCTCCCGCAGGGGCACGCCGCGCGCAGCGTGCTCGTACAGCGCCTTGGCGATGAGCACGGTGGTCTTTCCGCTGCCGACGGCGGCGTTCACCAGGACGGCCCGGCTCTCGTCGAGCACGGCCCGCCGCTGCTGTTCGTTCAGTCTTTGAAGTATCTCGCCGCCGTTGATCGCCGCTTCCCCCTATCGCGCAAGGTCTTTGCGCATCTTCCCGAGCTTGGACGCGGTCGACGCGTCGCCGTTCAGGATTTCGTACCCCACGGAAAAGTCCTCCGGAACGTGCGCAAACCTCCGGATCAGGGCTTCGAGCTGCTCCCGGTACGTCGCCTCCGACAGCCACTCCGCGGAGAACTCGTGCCGCAGCGACAGAACGAGCCTGCTGCCGTCGGTCCGCGCCCCCGGCACGCTCGCCAGAAAATGCCCGAGGGCGTCTCCCGAGGAGAGGAGCGCCTCCCGGAACGCGCCCCACTCTTCGGCCAGCGTCTCCATGCGGAACGGCTTCTCCGGCTGTTGCGCGGAGGCGCGCGGCGTTCTCCTCCTGAGTGTTTTCGGCGCGGGGAGTTCTTCGAGCAGGCTCTTCAGCCCCCAGAGGATCACCGCCTTGTCCAGATGGTAGTCGCCCACGCACGCGGCGCAGCCGTCCGTACACGCGCACCCCTCGACCATCAGCGCCGCGTTGGCGATGATCTCCGATACGCGGTCGTACCCCTTGTCCGCGAAGCCCAGTCCTCCCGCGTACATGTCGAAGACGCAGACCGACATGCCGCCTCCCTCTCCGTCGGTGTCCGCCAGCAGCGCGCTGCCGATGTCGTCGTGGGTCGTCATGGTCGCCATCATCGTCGCGTTGAGCAGGGCGAATCCCAGCCCCTCGGCGTACGTCTTCCAGAACTGCATGGGGGGACGGTTCTCCTCCTGCGGGGTGAGCGCCAGGAAGAGGGCGCGGACCTCGTCGGGAAGGCGGATCCAGAACCCCTCGGTATCGAACGTCTTGCTCAACGGGCGCTCCAGCGCCTCGTACCCCAGGTTCTGATGGTTGTGAAACTGTTGGCGGCGGAAGCCGAGCGTGGTGTACGACACCCGCACGTCGCCGAAGCGCCGCGTGGTTCTGCCCGCTGCGCTCCGCTTCAGCTCCTGGAGCTTGCGCACCTCGGTCGTGTCGCAGGAGACCGTGTAGTAGTTCCCGTCCACCGGCTTCGCCAGCGCTTCGGTGTTCTTTGTGTCCATCCGCTCCACGAGGTACTGCCGTCCTTCGTGCATGTAGATCGCGCCTCTGTAGATCTCGCGGTACGCCTGCAGTTCGTCCATCTCCGTGAGCAGCGAGCCGTCGACGCTGTGCTTCAGCTTGTAGCGCACCCTGTCCATGTTGCGCAGGCTGAAGTCGCCGGAGGGGTAGACGCCGCCCGACCAGAAGAACTTCCCCCCCTCCTTCCGCAGCTCCTTCGACGAGAAGAGCACCGGCACGATCTCCCCCAAATCCGGGAAGAGCGCGAGATCGTCCGGCGAGAGGGGGAGTTCCGCGGCGGCGGCCCGCACGTGGGCGAGCTGGATGAAGAGGTTGTCGGGGTCGACCACGGCGCTCTCGCTCTCCCCCGAGAAGAGCCACTCCGGATTGATCGCGAGGTACTGGTCCAGCGGCAGGTTGTCCAGCAGCAAAAAGACGGAGGATTTCGCCCCCTTGCGCCCGGCGCGCCCCGCCTGCTGCCAGAAGGAGGCGCGCGTTCCGGGGAAGCCCACCAGCACGGCCGTGTCCAGCCTCCCGATGTCGATGCCCAGCTCCAGCACATTGGTCGCCACAAGCCCGCGCAGTTTGCCGCCCGCCATCTTGTCCTCGATGGCCCGCCGTTCCAGAGGCGTGTAACCGCCCCTGTAGCCGGAGATCAGGTCGGAGAGGTCCTCCCCCGAAAGCGCGCGTCCCTCGGCCTTCAGGTGGTCGCGGGACTCCTTCAGCACCACCTCCACCGCGTTGCGCGACTTGCAGAACGCCAGAAAGCTGGACTTCCTCAAGACGAGCTGCGCGATGAGCCCCGTCGCTTCGCGTGCCGGGGAGATTCGGAAGCCCCCTCCCTTGACGAGCGGCGGCTGCCATAGGTAGTAGCGCTTCTCGGGCGCGGGAGAGCCGTCTTTGGAGACCAGCGAGAAGGGCGCGCCGCAGATCTTCTCCGCAAGCTCCACGGGGTTCGCGATCGTCGCGGAGCTGCACAGAAAGCGGGGCGAGGAGCCGTAGTAGCGGCATATTCTGGCGAGGCGCTTGATCAGGTTGGCGAGGTGCGAGCCGAACGCCCCCCTGTAGGAGTGCAGCTCGTCCACCACGACGTACTTCAGGTTCGCGAACAGAAAGTTGAAGCCGAACGAGCCGTGGTTCGGCAGGAAGGTCGCGTTCAGCATCTCTGGGTTGGTCAGGATGATGTTCGCGCTGCTACGGATGCGGCTTCGCTCGTTCGGCGGAGTGTCGCCGTCGTAGATTCCCGCCTGGACGCGCCCCGCGCCGAAGTGCTCCAGCAGGGGCGATAGGGCGCGGAACTGATCGCTCGCCAGCGCCTTGGTGGGGTATAAGAAGATCGCCCGCGTCCTCGAATCCTCCAGGATCGCCTGCAGAATCGGCAGCAGAAAGGCCAGCGTCTTCCCGCTTGCCGTGGACGTGGTGACGACCGTGTTTTCGCCGTCCATCGCCCGGTCGAACATCTCCGCCTGGTGCGAGTAGAGCGCGTCGATCCCGTGCGACCGCAGGTACCGCCGGATATCGGGCGACATCCGCTCCGGAAAGTCCGCGAAAGACGCGGCGCGCTCCGGCGTCACCCTCTCGAAGATTATTTTGTCCCTGAACGCATCGACGGCGTGCATACCTATTCACCACGTTTCATAAAGAAGATAGCCTCCGGAGGGCGCATACAGCGCCCCCCAAGACGGGGCCTACATGCTGCGCTTCATATCCCGGTAGAAGTTTTCATGAACGCCGAGCGCCAGGAGTGTTCGCGTGAGGGGATCCCATTGATAGGCCAGTAGAAAGAGCCTGTCGAGACAGTCGAATTTGTGGACGAAAACGCCCTTCAGATCGCCCTTTTTCTCGACGCCGATCAGAGGGTTGTCCACGATTTCGAGGATTGCTGCGTTCACCGCTTTCTTCTGGTTCGGGTGGAGTTTCTTGTACGCCACCTTGAACTCCCGCTCCTGAAGAACGACGATCTGCGGTTCCACAGCAGGCATCGCTCACTCTTCCGGGACGAACGGTTCGACTTCCTGCCTGCTCTGCGCCGCGAGAATGGAGCGCACGAACTCGGCGGGAAGGTCGGGGTTGTCGAGAGAGGCGCGCCCCACCCGCGCCCAGTACTCCACCTGTCCGGCGATGGTACGGTGTTCGGCGCGCGCGGTCTTTTGAGCGTCTCCGTACAGGGAACGGCTCACCCTCACAGGAATGGTCGGCTCGCGTTCCTCTCTCCGGGAGGTCGTTTTTTCTTTCTTCGTCTTCACGGTCGCTGGCATACAAAAGCCCCCTCTCTGTCGCTACAATTGTAGCAAGAGAGAGGGGGCTTTTCAATCTGTGGCGCTGCATGGCGTACGGGTTTTCCCGAGAGAGACTATCCGTTGCTCTCCGAATACTCCGAGTGTTGCTTTCGGTAGGAGTCGGTGTCTTTGACTCTCAGTTCGGAGTCGATCGCTTCGAGGCGTTTTTGCAGATCCTTTTGATCGTCTCCGGCGGCTTTGCTCAAAGCGAGTGCGATTCTCTGTTTTTCCTGTCTGAGTTTTTGAATCTCCGCGTCCACCTTTCCGGTGTCCACAGTGCCGATTCGGATGGTTTTTTTCTCGTCGGACGCTTTTTCCGATTTCTCGTCTTCTTCCTCGTCCTCCTCTTCTTTCGGGGCGACGTCGCGTTCGTCCTCTTCGTCGGAGGGCTTCGCGGAGCGAGTCTTTTTCTCGGTCTCGTCGCTCCGCTTCGCGGCGTTTTCGTCGAGAAGAGAGGAGCGGCTCGATGCTTCGGGCTTTTCAAGCAGAATCTTCGGCTTCCCCTCCTCGTCCTTGCCGAGGCTGTAAACCCCCGTTGGCTTGGAGGGGGAGAAGTCGCCCGCGATATAGCCGTCCTTCGCCAACTCCCCGTTTGGCGAAGGAGCGCCGGAAGGCGCGGTGTTTCCAGGCTGTCGTTGTCTCAGCGACAGGGCCTGTTGTTCGATGGAATCGAGTTGCAGTTTGACGCTCTCTTGCTTTTTTTCTTCCGCCGCGTTCATCGGATTGGATTGTTGCGCTCGCTTCAACTGCTCGGCGAGTTTTTTCTTCGTTTCCTCGAGGTCCCGCGCCTTCGAAGAAGGGGCGCCGACCGTCTCGGCGTCGCGAAGAACGGGCACGCCTTTCATTGAAACGGATCCTACGCTCATGCTCGATACCTCCTGTCCGAATGATGATATAGCGTGATTCTACGCGGCGCGGCGGCGAGCTTCAAGCGGTCTCGCCCGAGATGTCGGGTACCCCGCGTGGAATGACGAGCAGGACATTCAAGCGAAACACGGCGTTCTCTTTTTCCACGGAGACGGCGCCGTGATATTTTTGCGCCACCGCTTCGATGTTCGACAAGCCGATGCCTGAACCTCCGTTGTCGGCGACTTCGGGCGAAAAGCTGTTTTCGAATTCGAACATGAAAAAGTCGCCCTTGCGCTTCCCGGAAATACGAATAAAGCGTTTCTCGTCGCGTACCTGCGCGCACGCCTTGGCGGCGTTGTCCAACGCATTCGCGAAGACGACGCATAAATCGAAGTCGTCGATCGCACCGGAAGGCGGTATTTTTACGGCGCATTCGACACGTATCCCGTTGTGTCGCAGCAGGTCGAGCTTGTTGCCCAGCAGCGTGTCGATCACGGTATTCCCCGTTCGGCACGGAAAAGAAAGAGAACGGGACATTCCCTCCAGTTTGCCGAGGTATTCCCTTGCCTGTTCTATTTTCGTCTCCGTCAGGAAGCCGTTCAGCACCATGAGGTGCCATTGAATGTCGTGACGGAATCCTTGGGTTTGTTTATGGCGCAGCGCCGCTTCCCGCACGTATTCTTTTTGACGACGAACCTCCTGCTCCAAAAGCGCGAGGCGCATCCGGCCGCAGTAGTCCTCGGACAGTTTTCGACAGGCGTAGAGAACGATGAACAGCGATGAATAGGCAAGCGCATGAAGGAGAAAGATCTGCGCGTTCCCGACGTCGGGGAGCGGCCCTCCCGTTTCTGAAACGGTGACGGTATTGCCGTATATATATACCGAAAAATAGTGCTCCATCATGAGCAGAAGTAAAACGGGGACGATGAAAACCATGAGATATCGATCCGGGATGTCGCTCTTCGGTCGGAGTCTGTCGAGGATGACGCGATAGCTGAACCATGCCAGCAGCGTGGACGCGAGGGAGACGACGACACCCAAAAACGGCAGCAGCTCCCTGTGCGTTCGGAAGAGAACGAAGCCGAGGATGTGGTGGATCGGGTTCATGATCCCGTTCGACAGGATCATGACGGATGTCGTGAGAAGGGCCGCCGAGGCGGCGGTGAGAAGAGGGGATTTGTGGACGGCGACGCCGATCAGCCAGAACGCCGCCGTTTCAAGGACGAAAGAGAGCGCGAGGTCCGTCTGCGCATGCGATAGCAACGCGGAGACCGCTCCGGAAAGCGCCAGGTAAAGAAGGACATGAGGCGTCCTCGCTCGATGATTCGTGAACGTGGAGAAAAAAAAGAACGCGGGTATTCGTTTGAACTCGTTGATCGCGAGTATCAGCAAAAGAGGAACGTCCACGCTACTCCGCCCTTTCTTTGATGTGTTGCAGCATCCTTCTGGAAAATTCCCGCGCCCGCAGCCTGGAGACGGGAATTTTCTCCCCGTTCTCAAGCGCGACGAGTCCGGCTTCGTACCCGCAGGCGTAGTGCAGGTTGATAAAATAGCTCCTGTGGCACTGAAAGAAACGATCATCCAAACGTCCTTTCAGTTCGTCGATTTTCAAAGAACACTCCAACGTTGCTGTTTTGCATCGAATGATCATCTTGTGGTTCCGTGCCTCGCAGTAGAGAATGTCGTTGAAGCGAAGGAAGGAAAAGTTGTTGCCTCGGGACGGAATCACCAGGCCGGGGTCTTTCGTCCTGCGCAGATTTTGGCAGACGCGGTCCATCGTTCTCTCGAACCGGGCGGAGTCTATCGGTTTCAGGAGATAGTCGGAGGCCTCGACCTCGAACGCCTCGTAGACGTACTCGTCGAAGACCGTGACGAAGATGATATGCCCCGCCGTTCTATTCTCCCGCAGCTTCTTCGCCGCGTCCATTCCGGATATTTCATCCATTTGAATATCGAGGAAGAGCAGATCGAACCGCCGGGCGGAACGGAGCAATTCGGCCCCGTCGGCGAAGAGATGCAGAGAAGCGGGGAGACGACGTTCGTCTATATAATCGGATACCTTGCGGGATACCTCCTCGAGCATTCGAGGGTCGTCGTCGACGATGGCTATGTTGAAAATCGCGATCACCTTCTCGGTATGTGAAAATGGAGACGAGCGTTCATCGTTCCCGAAAAAAAGAGAGTCTGTCCGGAATCCGTGCGAAAGCAAGCGAATTCCGCGCGCCGCGTTCCTCCGCGCACGACGTTTTCTCGCCCCTTCGTCGATATTGTAGTCCGACTTGGCGTTTTCCGCACCTCTCTGCGCCGAGTAGCGCTTCTCCGCCGGGGACGGGACTCCGATCACCCATTCGATAAGGCGTCCGAGCCTGCAAGCGGAAGCTGTTCGTTTTTTCTCCCGGAGGGTACAATGATCCGGAAAAAGGCGGCGACGTCGAAGACTCGTGCTCCGAGGAGGGGATTGTGCCATGCCGTTTTCTTCATTCGTCTGGAAGCTCTATATCGCTTCCGAAGAGGGCCGCTCGGCGATAGCGCGGGATCTTGCGGAGCACGCCGCGGCGTTCTCTCCTTCGCCTCGAACGCCGCCTTTCGACTTCGCGCTTTGTTCCGCGACTCTTGAGAACGGAGAGGTTTCAGGCCCCGTAGCGCAGGATGCGAACTCGACCGTCGACCTTCGAAGCCTCTTTCGTACGGAGTACGCCGAACATACCGTTTCCTCTCTTGAAGAGGCGGCGCAACTCTTTGCGTCCATTGCGGACGAGGGTTTGGAGTGGCGGGTCGATCTCGGAGAAGAGAAGCGTGTTCTCGTGTACGGAGGAGGGGAAGAGGATATCTTGGCCTACGAAGATATCATCCTCTCCATTCAGGGATTGAGTTCGGGAATGCACGAGGCGTTTCCCGAGTTCTTCTTCCCCTACCTATTCTCATGCTCATTCGATCGTCTTCAGCGAATCGGAGACAGGTTCGGCATCTCGTTGCCGGAGATTCCCGGGAGGCGCAAAGTCCGCGACAGGGCGCTCTATTATCTGCAAGTAAACCGGGAAATGCAGCGCTTCCGACGCGAACACGGCCTTTCTCCGGCTGAACTCAACGCCTTCCTTTACGATTTCGCCGAAAAAGAGATGGGAAAACAGGAGTTCGGGCAGCTTCCCCGTCCTTCGAAAATCTGGTTTCTCATGGGCGGCGCGGGCGGAAACGGTGATTTCGAGTTTCTCGACGCGGCGGATGAGCGTTCTCTATCGTATTGGCAGGCAAGTTTGGAAGCCCGTCGAGGCGATCTGGCGCTGGTATGGTGCGTTTCGCCGAGAAGCTCTCTGCATTCGATATGGCGGGTTCTCGACGACGGTTTCAACGACCCCTACTTTTTCTTCTATACAGCCGTACGAATAGGACGGCCCGTCCGAATGCCGCCGATTTCATTCAAAGAAATCGCCTCCCATCCTTCGCTGGCGAAGGCGCTTTTCGTTCGCGCGCACTTTCAAGGGTGCTCGGGTATGTCGTTTTCGGTGGAGGAATACTCCGCGATTCTGGAGATGATCCGGGCGAAGGGATTCGATCTTTCGGTATTGCCGGATGCTCCCGAAGCGCAACCTCTTCCCGATGTGGAACTCTTTTGCGAGCGCGACGTGGAGAGCGCGCTTGTGGAGCCTCTTCTGCGAAGAGCCGGCTTCTCGGAAGCGGACTGGATATATCAGTACCGTATCCGAATGGGAAGAGGCGAGCGCAACGTTCCGGACTATGTCGTCGGAGCCGAAGGCGGGGAGGGGGAGGAGAGCGCGGTCGTGCTGATAGAGTCGAAGTTCGATATTCCGGACGCTAAAAAGCGGAAGGACGCCTTTCTCCAAGGAAGATCGTATGCTCTGCGCCTTCAATGCGTCGTAATGATGTTGGCGGCTCTCCAGGGGGTATGGATATACAAGCGCGTCGAAAGCGGTTTCGACGAGGACCGCTACGTTTTTTATACTTGGAGAGAACTGGAAACGCCCGACGTGTTCGCAGGAGTAAAGCTGTTGATCGGGAAGGATGCCGCGGACAAGGAGCTGAACGCGCGCAGGCGGCGAAAAACGGCGCGAGCGAGGCGCTGAGCGATACGTTGAGCGATGCGCGGGGTGTTCGAATAACCCCCGAAAAAGGTTGGTTGCTTGGCAACGACGCCGTTCGCCAGGGAAACGGCGAATCTTATCGCTCGTCTTCGGACTTGGTCCTGTTGAGAACGGCGTTGAGCAGAAGCGTTGAGATCTTCTTCAAATGCGACCTCAGGGCTTGTTCGGCCCTTGCCGGGTTGCGGGAACACACTGCGTCGACGATCTCGGAGTGGGCTTCGAGAGCGCTCTGCAGATTTTCGTGCGTGGTTACGGAGCGTTTTATCTGCTCGTTCAGAAGGTCGTCGACGGACCATAAGAAACGTTTAAGTATTGGATTGTGAGAAATTTCCAGCAAGTGCCTATGAAATTCGACATCATACCGAAGAAACTGTTCCCGATCGTTCAGGGTATTTTCCATACATTCCTGAAGATGCTCGAGGCGACGCAGCTCTTCGTCCGTCGCTCTCTCGGCGGCCAGAACCACGGCCTTGGATTCGATAAGCTCTCTCGCTTCCAAAAAGTCCCGCATATGAATATCGCCCATCGAAAAAAGGTCGCGCATTCCCTGGCGGAAGGCCTGCTCCTTGTTTCCCGCGTCGGCTCTTACGTATGTTCCGTCTCCTTGCCGAACGGTAAGAACACCTAAGGATTCGAGTCGTTTGATCGCTTCTCGCAATGCGGTTCTACTTACCCCGAGCGCGACGGTGAACTCTCTTTCGGGAGGAATTTTGTCCCCCGGAAGAAAGCGTTTATTTTGAATAGATTGTAAAATATGCTCGACAACGGAATCGACTAAAGAAATTCTTTTAATTGTCTGCATGGATTGATCTTCTCCGCGCTCTCGATTATTCATAATATGCAACGTGTATATGGGTTAATTATAACAAAATATTCGATATGCGGATACCCTTCGGTTCCTCGATATGAAGCTCTTTCGAAAAGAGCGCCGGAAGTCCCCGCGAAGTTCGGGAACCTCCGACGCTCCGCGGTTTTATTTCACGGTCCACGCAAGATAGTCGCGGACCACCTCGTCGTTGAGCGCCTGCCCGAGGCCGGGAAGGTCGGGAATTTCGTACTGCCCGTTCCGCGGCTGGTAGTCGTGAACGCACAGCTCGCGAATTTCCGGTTTGAGCGCGTAGGTGTGATGCTCGTGGATGATGAAGTTGGGAATGACCGCCTCGATATGAAGAGAGGCCGCCGTGGAAACCGGTCCTCCGCACACATGGATCTGCACCGTCGCGTCGTAAATGTTGGCGTAGTCGCAAATTTTCTTGCCCTCGGTTATGCCGCCGACCAGGCAAAGATCCGGCTGGATGACCGCGAGAGCCTGTTTCTCGAAAAACGGACGGTACCCCCATCGCGTATAAATTCTCTCTCCGGAGGCGATCGGGATTTTCACGCTTCTCGCGACGAGCGCCATGTTGTCGACGTTCAGAGGGTAGATGGGTTCTTCGTAGTAGAAAATATTGAACTCTTCGAGAGCCCGCCCGAGTTGAATGGCGGAGTTGACGCCGAGGTAGCTATGAATTTCGATGATGATGTCGACCTTCGGGCCGACGGCTTCTCGGATCGCCCGGACGCGGTCGACGGCCATACGAATCTGGTCGTCTTTCAGTATTCCGTACAAATTCCAGGCTTCGGGGGAGACCAAGGGGCGATTCCCCTGACGATCGATCATTACGGGGTCCACTTTGACGCAGTCGTATCCCTCCGCGACGGCTTTCTTCGCCGCTTCCGCGTACTGTTCCGGCTCGGTGAGCACCTTGTACTGAACTCCCCAGTCGAACTGGAGCTGGCTGGCGTAGGTGCGGAGCGACTCTTTCGTCTTGCCTCCGAGCATTTGGTAGACGGGAGTGTTCAGCGCCTTGCCCCGGATGTCCCAGAAGGCGATGTCGAGCGCGCTCATCCCGCCGTAGACGACGGGGCCTCCGCCCATTCCCCAGAAAGTGCCCCTGAAAAGAAATTCCCATATCGATTCGACCTTCATAGGGTCTTTCCCAATGACCAGTTTCGCGAGATCCCGGACGATGCCCACCGACGCCTTGGACGCGCTCCCGTAGGCAAGCCCCACTTCGCCTATGCCGCTGATCCCTTCGTCCGTGTTTACTCGTATGAGCACGGGGTTGAAGGATGCCATATTGGGGTCTTTTCGGTTGACTTCGCAATCAAAAATCTCGACGTTTGTGATTTTCACGGCGCACACCCTTTCTTTGCGAAATAGTAAAACGCGGTTGCCTCGTATGCGCGTGCGGATCGCGCGCACGAAGAGTTTTTTCGGTACGTTACCTGATAAACCGCAAGATTCCGATGCTGAGCGAGGGAATATACGTGATCAGGAAAAGCGTCGCTATCATGGCGAAAACGAACGGCAGCGATTCTTTCACCACCTCGGGAACGGGAACTTTCGTCAAAGCCGAAGTCAGGTAGAGATTGGTCGCCATAGGAGGCGTGACGAAACCCAAGGCGAGGTTGATGGTGACGATGACGCCGAAGTGCACGGGATCCACGCCGAGGGGCTGAACGATGGCCAGTAAAAGCGGGGAGAAGATGAGGTTGGCGGACATGGTGTCCATAAGCATGCCGACGATAAGAAGAAACACGTTGATGATCCCCAGGACGACGTACTTGTTCCGGGAGATCGCCCCCACGATATCGCCGAGCGCCGCCGGCAGCTGCGTGAAAGAGACTAAAAACGACAGGGAGTTGGCGACCCCGAACGTAAGGAAAATAATGCCCACGACCGAGGCGTTGTCGATGAATATCTCGAAAATATCTTTGAACTTCAGTTCTTTATAGAAGAATTTGCCCACGATTATCCCGTAGACGCACCCGACGACGCCCGCCTCGGTGGGGGTGAAGACGCCGCCGTAAATACCGCCGAGGATAATCACCGGGAGGACCAGAGCCCATTTCGCCTCCCAAACGGCTCTCGCTTTTTCCGAGAAAGAAGCGTTCTCGCCGGTACCGCCGTACCCTCTCCTCCTGCCGATGTACCATGCCACCCCCATCAGACTGAGTCCGCAGAGAATGCCGGGGATGATTCCGGCAAGGAAGAGGTCGCCTATCGACGTCTGCGTTCCCACTCCGTAGACGACCATGGGAATGCTCGGCGGGATGATGATGCCGAGACCCCCGGCCGTCGCAATGAGTCCGGCGGCGAACTCTTTATGGTAGCCGAACTTCTGCATCTGGGGGTACATGATGCTTCCTATCGCGGCGACGGTCGCGGGAGCGGAGCCTGAAATGGCGCCGAAAAAAAGACAACCGACGATGGTGACGATAGCCAGCCCGGACGTCGTATTGCCCAAGAGTTTATTCGCCACGTTGACCAGGCGGCGGGAAAGTCCGCCGCTTTCCATGATCGTTCCGACCAGGCAAAAGAACGGAATCGCCAGAAGAGGAAACGAGTAGAGGCCCGTGTACATGTTGAGCGCCACGAAAGAAAGGTTGCCTACGGGGTAGATGAATGTGAACGTTATGACCGCCAGGCCTATCGCCACGGCGATATGCAGGCTGGAGAAAAGGAAAAGAAAGAACAGCCCCATGAGCACTAAAGGTTCCATCGTTTACCCCCCCTTGGCTCGTCGGCTTTCTTCATCGCTTTGTATTCCCGCCAATGCCGCAGCGTATCCTGAAGAACGCGAAGCGCGATCACCGCGAAGGCGGCGGGAACGGCCGCGATGGAAATCCAGCGGGGAATTCCCGTGGCCGCGAATACCTGGTTCGTGTTTTTCGCCAACATCGTCATTTCGAAGCTCCCCTTCATAATGAAAAGGGCGAATCCGAAAAAAACGATGTTCACAAGCATTGAAACGATTTTTTGCCCTCTTTCTCCGAAAAGGAGCATCGGCAGCAGTTCTATTCGTAGGTGTCGTCTTCTTGTCACGGAGAGCGCGGAGCCGAAATACGCGAGCCAGAGAAGGGAAAACAGCGACGCCTCTTCCGTCCATGTGAGGGACATGTTGAAAACATATCTGGAGACGACCCCTAAAAAGCAGCTTGCGAGCAGCACCGTCGTCGATAGCGCCACGATCGTCTTTTCAATATTGCTTTCCAGCCATCGTAGAATATTCATAGCACTCGCTCCTTTATTTCCTCATCCGGGGGCGGGAAGTATCGGGCGCGGATGACTGCGAAGACGCCCCTTCATTTCAAAGAAAACGAGAGGCGCCTTCGCGGGGGAGAATGTCGCTATTTTCCGAGAGATTCTTTTTCGATACGGGCAAACTCGCCCATGAAATAATCGTAATACTCCTGTCCCACCTGCTTGACCACTTCTTCTTTGGAAACCGGAAGACCGATCTCTCTGAGTTTGTCTATCTCGGCCGCGGGAACTTCCCGAACATCCATTTTCTCCTTCGCCAGCTCCATGAACTTTTTTTCGGAAGCGTCGAGCTGTTTGACGTAGACTTCGTCGGCGATCGCGGCGGACTCTTCGAAGGCCTTGCGCACCTTCTCGGGAAGCGCCTGGTACCACTGTTCGTTTACGAGCAGCACGTTGTAGTCCAGAAGATGTCCCGTAAGAGATAGGTACTTCGTGACTTCGTACAGGCGGGCCTGGTAGATATTGACAAGTGGATTTTCCGTCGCGGAGACCACTCCCTGCTGAAGCGAGGTGAACAGTTCCGCCCAGGTGATGGGCGTCGGGTTGCATCCGAAGGCTTTGAAGGCGGCGAGCTGAACGGGGTTCGGCTGACAGCGGATTTTTATGCCTTTTAAATCCTCTACTGAATTGATCGGTTTGTCCTTGGAGAGTATATGCCGGAAACCGAAATCCCAGAAGGAGACTATGCGGAGGTGCGTATCTTCTATGACTCTCTGCCGAATCTTCTCGCCCAACGGCCCCTGGAAGGCTTTTCTGGCGATCTCGTTATGGGGGTAGGGGACGACGAACAACGCGTTGAGAGGGATCATCGCTTTCGAATACTCCGCCAAGGAGGCTGCCGGAATGTTCATCATCTGTATCATCTGGTTCTGCGCGCCGTTGATCCCCTCGGCGTACGTTCTTGCGAGTTGGGCGTCCCAGTAGATCTTTACCTCGGCTTCGTCCGGCACCCTTTTCGTCATCTCGTCGACGAAGCTCTGATACCAGTGAATCGTAGGAAGGTCCGGGGTTGCTTTCGGGTTGGACGATACGTTCGCCCTTATGACTATCTTCGCCGCTTCGGCGGGGTGCGTACCGCCGGCGCCGAAAGCGAAAGCCGCCAAAGTGAAAAGTACCAGCAGAGTTATTGCCTTTTTCATACGAATACCTCCTTTTTCCCCTGATCCCATGGGTTCTTATGTTCCAGGATTCTCCGCGCGCACCGCCCTTTTTTCGCTTCTCCATAACACCCCCTTCGTATACGGAAGAAGCCGTTCGGCAGAAATTGGTATTATGTTATTATGACCATATCAATATATTCGTAATTATTGCGTATGTCAAGAGGCTTGGAAAATTTAGCGACGGAGTACTATTCGAAGAACGATCTACGCAACGGTTTGGACGGGTTTTTTTCGGGAGTCGTCGGCTATGGAAAGCAAACGCCCCTCCCGTGCAGAGAAAAGTTCGAGAGAGGGGCGTTCCGTGTTTTTCCGCGATTTATCGGGGGACGGGCGCGGCGCGTCTATATTTCGATGCCGAGCAGCCGCTTGGCGAGCAGGCCGATTACGAAGGAGATCGCCGCCACGCTCAAGCTGATGGTTCCCATTTCCGCGAAGCGCGGCCAGAAGGGAATGGACTGCACCACGGAGACGTAGTAGTTGAACACGGCGATGATCAGCACCACCACGGTCAACATGACGCCGAACGCCGCCAGGTAAAGGGTGTTCGGCAGCAGCAGGTAGGGGAGCACCATCAGCGCGACGGTGACCAGATAGGCCATTCCCGTGTAGAAGCTTGACTTGAGGGCTTTCGCGTTTCCGTCGGCGCGTTCGGCCAGATAGTTGGACGCCGCCATCGAGAGCGTCGCCGAGACGCCGGTGATGATTCCCGAAAGGGCCACGAGCCGGGTATTCATCAGCGCGAAGGTCAGGCCGGCGATCGTGCCGGTGAGTTCCACGAGCGCGTCGTTCAATCCCAGCACCATGGAGCCGATGTAGTGCAGTCGTTCTTCGTCCACCATCGCCATAAGGCGTTTTTCGTGTTCGTCCTCGTCCTCGATGATCGCCCGCGCTTCGGGGATCTCCTCCTCGATTTCGCGCAACTCCCGGGCGCCGTAGTCTTCCGCCTGTTCGAAGAACTTGATGGTGAAGGTATCGCCCAGCAAGACGTGGAGTATCTTGAAGAAAAGTATCTTTACTCGGTCGGGCATTACTTCCCTTCCCGTATACCGCTTCCATGTCGCGCAATGCCTCAGTTCGGCCTCCGCGATTTCCAGCAGGGCGTTCCTGTTCTCTTCGTTTCGTTGACGTCCGGCGATATACGTGTACAAAATGCTCGATGTCAGCTCGTCGCGCTGGAATTTGAGTATGCGCCTGTAAATTGAGGGACTCAGACTATACCGCATGCTGCGCCTGCCTTTCTCCGGTGTCGCCCGGGAATCGTCGGGTGAGCGTTCGAGGTTCCGCTCTTGTATTTTCAACGCTTTATTCTATCATGTGAGCATCATGCCGGAGCTTCGCCGCTTCCCGGAGAGCCATATTGTGAAATAGTGAACATTTTATTTCGGGCGGGAGTGGACTTCGGTTGTACGCACTGCTACAATGAGGTCCGCAACTTTTGTGAACGCAAGTGCGTTTCGAAGAACGGCGCTGCCGACGACTTCTCCGACGGCGCGACGTTTCAGAGGAGGCCGGAAGGAATCATCCGGAGAGACGTGGAATCGCCCTCCGGGAAAGGTCGAGGGGGTGAAAACGGCCTGTCTCGATCCGGAAAAGGATGGGAGAGGCGCCGCATCGCGACTGCGAAGGCGCCGGGCCGGTTGGAAGCAACCGGAACAGAGCGTTTATGCGATTCGAAAGGAGTGCGTTCGATGCGAAAGGTAATGCGGTATCTTCTTGTTGTTTCGGCGTGTGTACTTCTGGCCGCCTTCGTCGGCCCCGCGGCGGCGGCGCCCGAAAGGGTGCTCCGTTTCGCCGGGCAGTTCCCCGAGGAACACACGTCGACGAAGCTCATGCGGCAGATCGCCGAAGAGGTAAGAGAGCGGACCGGCGGACGTATCGAGATCAGGCTTCACCCCGACAACGAACTCGGCGACTATACCCTCATCTACGAGGAGCTGATCCGCGGTTCCGTCGATATGGCGGTCATCACCGTTCCCAGCCAGTTCGACCCTCGGCTCGAGCTGGGCAACATCAACTGCTTCGTCCGGACGTTCGACGAGGCGAGGACGATCTTCGCTCCGGACGGGTGGATTTTCAGGAAGATGGACGAATTCAACTCCGCGCTCGGCGTCAAGCTTCTCGGCTTCCAGTTCGAGGGCTTCATCGGCATCGGAAGCACCAAGCCGGTGAACGAACCGCTGAATCCCGACGTCAAGAAGGGCATTCTGCTGCGCATCCCGAAAATGGAAGTGTTCAAGCTCGGCGCCGAGGCGATGGGTTACCGGACGATCACCATCCCGTGGGACGAAGTGCACGGCTCGCTCCAGAACGGATTCGCCGAGGGCGTGAACGGAATGACGCCCGCCGCCGCGTACACGATCCTCAAGGGCGTGATCAAGTACTGGTACGATCTCCGCTATTCGGTGGAGAACCTGAACTACATGATGAGCCTGAAGACCTGGGAGAAGCTGTCCGATGAGGACCGGGCGATCATCCAGGACGCGTGCGCGAAAGTTTCCGCAGTCAGCGTCTACCTCGCGGAGCAGGACCAGGAGAAATATCTCGGGCTCATGCGGGATGCGGGCATAGAGGTGCGCACCTACGCGGACGAGGAGCTGACGCCGCTGTTCGCAAGGGTCTCCGCGACGTGGGACAAACTCGCCGAGCGCTTTTCGCAGGAGCTGATCGACGAGTTCAAGAAGGAATACTCCCTGCGGTAGTTTTTTAACCTTTACGTCGATAGATGCGCGACGGGAGACGGCGAATTCTTTCGATCGTCTCCCGTCGCGCGTCGTACGCGAAGAAAACGGCATATCGTCCGATTTTCCCCGGGAAACGAGAAAGCTGCGCCTCGCTTTTCCTACGATGCTAGGATGAATGCTGATATCAAAACAAAACGCATTGTGGTAATAATTTTTTAAGTGTTACCAAATAATTACATTGAGTTAAGTCTATTTAATAAGACATTGTCAAAGTATGGACTATGTGATAAAAGTTTTTTCTTAAACGGGTTCGACGCGCGGATGCAACGGATTTCGATAGCGTTTTTCACGTGTCTCGGAAGTGTCGTTCATAAACGCTCCGAAGTCGGATACGGAAAATGGAGGTTTGGTGTATGCCGATGTGGGTTTCTCTCGCTTCAAGTCGGACAGAGTATGAAGATTTCGTCGAATCGGCTCCGGATCCGATCTGCGGTTTTTTGCCGGAGACGACGATCACCTTCGCGAACGAGGCGTTTTGCAGGGTGCTCGAAGTCGAACGAAACGAATTGCCGGGACGTCCTTTTTTCGAGATGCTCCCCGAAGAAGAAGCGGTCGCCCTCGAGAATGCAATAGCCTCCCTCTCCATGGAATACCCCACCGCATCCTGTCCGCTCTCCGTCCCTCTTTCAAACGGCGGTGTCCGCGTCGTTCACTGGAAGCTCCAGGGTATCTTCGTCGAAGGACGGTTGCGCGAGATTCGCGCGTTCGGACGCGAAGAAGCCGAACGGATGAAGCCGAACGGCCCGCTTCCGGAGAGCGCTCGAAGGGAAAGTTCTTTTGCGCGAATCATCTCCGACTTCGCATTCTGCAAGAACAGGAGCGAATTCGACGCGGTCGCCGACGCGGCGCTTGCGCTTCTCGGGGCGGAGTACGGCGCCGACAGGGCGAATCTCTTTCGAGTCGGCGCGGAGATGCTCGATAAAACGCACGAATGGTGCGCTCCCGGGATTCCTTCGCTGAAACTCTCTATGCGGGGATTGCGGGTGGAGGAAAGTTCCTGGTGGGTCGAGACCGCCAGGAAGAGCCGGGTGTTGCATATTCCGAAGCTTGAAGATTCTCCATTCGCCGGGCGGAAGGAGAGGGAGCGACTTGAACGATTCGGGGTACGCTCTCTTGCCGTTTTTCCCGTGGAGGCCGAAGGCGCGCTGAAGGGGGCGCTTTCTCTGGAAAACTGCTCCGAGTACGCTCTATCGCCCGAGACGGACTTCCCTCTGCTTGCGAGCATCTCCAGAGTGATCGGAAAAACGCTCTCTCTGCTCGAAGCGGAAGAGGAGCTTCAGGCCGCGAAAGAGATGTACCGGGACATCGTGGAAACACAGACGGAACTTATCGTCCGCCTTGCTCCCGACCGAACGATAACCTTCTGCAACCAAGCCTACGCCCGATTTTTCGGAAGAACGCCGGGGGAGATCGTCGGAACCGACCTCAAGAGCCTCTCCTCCTCGAACTTCGATCACCTCTCGAAGCTGACTCCGGAGTCTCCTGTGTACATGCTCGAAAAGCAGGTCGTCGCGCGCGACGGGAGGGTGCGCTGGTATTTCTGGCGCGATATCGCCCTTTTCGACGGGGAGGGCAGGCTGAAGGAGATTCAGTGCGTCGGATGGGACACGACCGAACTGAAGATGGCGAGGCGGGCTCATGCGAACGAGCGCTCGCGCGCGCTCGCGCTTTTCGAGAATTCTCCGGAGGGTATTCTCGCAAGTCGGGACGGCGTGCATATTCACGAAGCGAACCGGGCGTTCTGGCGGATGACGGGATTTTCGCGGAAGGAGGTGCTCGGCAGACCTTTCGAGGAAGCGCTCTCCCTCTGCGATTGTAAAAAGGCCGCGAACCTGCGGAGTGTGCTTGAGAAGGCGATCGCCGGCGAGCCCGTCGTGGAAGAGGGATCGTTGACGACGAAGGACGGAAACGAACTCTTCTTTTCTCTCCTCGCATTTTCAGTTCCGGATACCGCGAGAACCGGCGACGAGCTGTACGTGTTCTTCCGCGATCAGACGGCGTTGAAGGAAAAGGAAGCGCAGTTGCTGGCGAACATCGAAAAACTGCACGGCTCGTTTTTCCAGACCGTGGAGGTGCTGGCCCAGACCGTCGAAAGCAAGGATCCCTACACGGCGGGGCACCAGCGGAGGACGGCGCTGCTCTCTCTGGAGATCGCGCGGCGCATGGGGCTCGACGACGAGGTATGCCGTGGAATATATCTTGCGGCCGCCATCCATGATATCGGCAAAATCGGCATACCGTCCGAAATACTCAGCAGACCGGGCAAGCTGCTCGACATAGAGTTCGCTCTGGTCAAGACCCATGCCGAAGAGGGGTACAACATACTGAAAAAAGTAGACTTCCCGTGGGATATCGCCGAAATCGTACGGCAACACCACGAGCGGTTGGACGGATCGGGCTACCCTCGGGGGCTGCGGGGCGACGAAATTCTCCTCGAAGCGAAGATCATCGCCGTGGCGGATACGGTGGAGGCGATGGCGTCGCACCGCCCCTACCGACCTTCGCAGGGCATCGACGCGGCTCTCCGTTTTATCGAAGAAGAGAAAGGGCGCTTCTTCGACGAGACCGTCGTCGACGTATGTCGAAATTTGTTCGCCGAAGGAGGTTCGTTCGAAGAACTCGACGCCGTGGCGGAATTTCTGCGCTGAAGCACGGCCTCGTAAGGCGACGGAGGCCCCGCCGAGAAGCGGGGGCCTCCGCAATGTATCCGGTCAACTGAATTCGTTCTCTCTGCGACGTTCGAAAAGGCGGCGCTTCAGCGTTTTCTTACCTTTGTCTTCGGAGACGAGTTCTTGAGAGTTTCTCTCACCGGAACCAGCCCTTTCAAGTCGTCGCTTTCTCCGAAACGAAAGACGCTTACCAGCTTCCGGAGTTCCTTCGACAGCTCCGCCAGCTCCTCCGAGCCCTGCGCCACGCGCTCCGCCGACGTGCCGACCTCCGCCATCTGGCCCCGCACCATTTCCGACGACGCAGCCGCCGCGCTCACCCGCGACGCGATGTTCTGCACCGCTCCCGCGATTTCCTCGCTCGACGCCGCCTGCTCCTCCGACACCGCCGCGAGATCCTGCGTCGCCCCCGATATCCGCGACAGCGCCGCCATCATTTTCCCGATGGTCGCGCGCGTTTCTTCCGCGAGATGGCTCGAGGCTACGGAATCCTTCGCGTTCCCCTCCGAGGAGGCCACGACCTTGTCCAGATCTTTCGTGATCCCCGATGCCAGCTCCGCGATCTTCTTCGCCGCCTCGTTGCTCTCCTCGGCGAGCTTCCGCACTTCTTCGGCGACCACCGCGAAACCCCTTCCCGCCTCGCCGGCCCGCGCTGCCTCGATGGCGGCGTTCAGAGCGAGCAGGTTCGTCTGGTCGGCGATGCCGCCGATCTGCGCCACGAAGCTCTGGATCTCCCGCGCGCGGTCTCCGAGGCTCTTCACCTGCCGCGCGGAATGCTCCGCGTCCTTCGCCACGCCGTTGATGCTGGCGACGGCCTTCTCGACCGCCTTGGTTCCCTCTTCGCCCGCAAGGCGCGCCTGTTCCACTTCCTGAGCCATCTCGGTTCCCTTCTGCGCGGAGGATTGGGCGCCGCTCGCCACCTCCTCGACGGAGGCGTTGATCTCCTGGCTGGCCGCCGCAAGACTCTCCATCTGAGAGGAGACGTCGTCGACTCCGGCGCGCGACTCCTCGACTCCGGCGTTCGACTCCTCGGCGAGGGCGGAGAACTCCTCGGCGCTGTTCCCCAGTCTCTCCGACGCTCCGGCGATGGACTTCATGGCGTTCCTCAGCTTCGCGCCCATATCGGCAAGCGCGCGGGCGACCAGCGTCACCTCGTCTTTGCCGCTCTCGTCGAACATCACCGTCAGGTCGCCGTCCGCGAACTTTTCGACGCCGAAACGCAGGCCGGCCAGGGATTTCGCTACGGAGGAGGAGATGAGGAATCCCAGGAAGGCGCCCAAGAGGAGCGATACTACGGAGATGGAGAGCAGCATCCGCCGAGCTGCGGATATCGCCGCCGCGTTGCTTTCGTCCGCGTCTTTTGCCGACTGTACGCAGAAGTTCGCAAGATCGATCAGAGCGGAGTTGAGTCCTTCCAATGATCCGGCTGCTTGCTCGACGAACAGAACGTGCGCCTCGGCGTTCTTGTTGGCCTGGGCCAGCTTGAGCACATCCTCCGTAGCACGGCGGAAAGCGCCCATGTGCTTTTCTGCCTCGGAAAGTCGTTTTTTCTCGAATTCGTCGACTGCTGTTTTCCGATAGTTCGCGAAGTTCTCATCGTTGAGCGCGCGGCGATGGGCGATATCGCCGAGGAGCGCGCGGTTTTCCGCCTCGTCCGTGGTCAACATCAGCGCGAAGATATTGGCCCTGATCCCCTGGATGTTGGCTCTGGCGTCGTTCATCCACTGAACGGGAAGAAGGCTGTTCCGGTACATGGCCGCCATGTCGTCTCCCGCGGCGACGAGCCGGTAGTAACCGATAAATGCCGCTGCCGCGGTAAAAAGACAGAGCGCGGCCGTCAAGGCGAACAGGCGGAAGCGAATGGACGTTTTACGTAAAAATTTCATCATTATAATTCACCCCTATTTGGTATGTGGTAAGTAGTCGTATCTTCGATTGAAAGCTTCCCCGATGCGGGCAAGCCCGCATGCTTGTGTTACATTACACGGCGGAATGCGCGAGCGCTTCCTGTTCTTCGAACGAGAAGATGCGGTCGAGGTCGAGGACGATGATCAAGCGATCCGCCACTTTTGCAACCCCTCTGATGAAATCGGATCTGATGCCGCTTGCGACCAGAGGCGGCGTAGCCTCAACGGATTCGTCCTGAATTCGAAGAATTTCGGAAACCCCGTCCACAAGAATGCCGATGCTCTGTCCCGACATATGCACCACGATGATGCGGCGTTCCGCGGCGTTCGACGCCCGCCCGACCGCCGCGAGAAAACGCTTGCACAAGTCGACGATGGGGACGATCTGTCCCCGTAGATTCACTATCCCTTCTACGAAGTCCATGGACTGCGGGATCGTCGTGATGTTCTGAAGCCGAACAATCTCGCGGACGCGGGAGATATCGATACCGAACTCTTCCTTGCCGAGCGAGAACACGACCATTTGCTGTTCCGCCATTGCGATCTCCTCCTTCGCGCAGCGCTTGAGCGCCGCGTTTCTCTTCAAATATAAAGAATGGATATGGAAAATCCATGCTGTGCGTAAACGCGATGCAGGCCGGGGGAGCATTTGCCGAATTCGGCCATATCGGAGCGATGCGGAGCTTGATTATGCTACGGAGAGCCGCACCGAGCCGCCGCAGGAAAAAAAGGTTGTTCGCGCGGCGGAGACCGGTTTGTCCAAGCGGAACGGCGAGCGACGGGCCTGGGATGCGACGCCGGAACGTCGCATCCATGTACGCGAAGCCGCGGTGAGTGTGGAAAGAGGCGGTCTGAGCGTTCAAGACAGTGCGGAACATCGTAAGAAGCTCCTTTCCGGCGTCGAAGGCGCCGTACGTTGGCCCTTTGGGATATACCAGAAGTTTTATTAAAAGTGATGCGCACTATAACAACGACACTCCGGAAATAGAATGAAACGGTTTGTTTTTTAATATCATATCAGAAATAAAACCAAAGCGCTATATGGATTGCTAAAATTGGCAATATGCAAAAATAAAAACCGAACAAATGAAAACAAAAATTAATATTAAATTATTTATTATTCTTGATTTGAACATCTGTTTTAAATAAAAAATATGCTACCTATAGATCGAGAAGAGTGTCGTCGGGACTCCGTTGAGTTTTCCAGAAGGCGGAAGTGAAGTTAACATTGTTCGCCAAGATTCGGGCATATCGCAAACGAAAAGACGGAGATCTTGTGAAGAACTGGACAGTTTTCGCGTTTGCGTGATTTAGAGTTTTATAAAGGGGAGAAGGTTTGTCTTTTTGTTTCACCTAATAAAACAGTCGACAATACAGAAATCGGCTTGACAAAAAGCATTTAAGTAAGTTATAAGTACTGCGTTTGTATCTCGGTGTCGGGTGATCGAATCTTGTTTCTAGAGGTTATTTTATAAAAATCGTTTTTTAAGTATGTGCACGTTATTTCATCGAGGGGTAGCTATGGAAATAAAGATGTTGCATTTGAAATTGTAGGGTAAGATCGCGGTTCTTGTATCGAGTATCGTCCTCTTTTTTGCGTCCATTATCGGAGGAACGACGTATTTGAGCCGCCGGGAAAATCTGGAGCAGGCCCGATCGCGGAAGGTTGATCGCACTTTTCCTTTTTGTTTCGTTTTCGTCCGCTGCTTTCGTAGACTTTCATGCCGTCAATCGGTCGCGCGCGTGGAAACCGTCTGGAAAGAAGAGGGGGCCCTTGTGGCGGGGCTTTCGAAGGAGGTCGACGCACATCTTCGGGAACGTCTCGCCCTTCTGGAGATACAAACCATGCGCCGGGAAGTTCTGGGGATGGACTAGGGAGAGCGGAAGGTTTTCTTGAGGCCGGTGTTCGAACGCTATAATTTTCTTGAGGTCGGAGTCGCCGATCAGACGAACCTGTTGGTGTTGAACGCCGCCAACGAAGCGGCGCGCGCCGGAGAGGCGGGAAGAGGGTTCGCCGTCGTCGCCGAAGAGGTGCGCAAGCTTGCCGAAGAGAGCAACAAGACCGCCGGACGGATCGCCGATCTTGCCGGAGTCATTGCGAAGGATCTGGAAAAAGTGGTGGCCTCGTCGCGGAGCAATGCGAAAGATTCCGAGGGAGCGAGCGAATTGGCGCAGGAGTCGCGCCGTACCATCGAGAAGATGATGGGAGGCTTGTCCAGAATTTCGCCGGCCACGCAGCAGCAGGCGGCGTCGAACGAGGCGACTGCGGGCGCCGTGCGGGAGGTGGTTTCGCGCGTCGCCTCTTCCGCCGAATTCGCCACAACGTCGGGGGGTAGATGCGGGAAGTGGGCGAAGCGGGCGAACGAGTGGCGCAGGGAGCGGAGGAGTTGGCCGTTCTTTCATCCGAGCTTCGCGCTTTAGTGTCCGCGTTCAAATATGATCACAACAGGTTGGAGGTCCTTCCCGGCGTGAAGAAGTAGCGTTTCCGGCGCGAGGACGCACTCCCCGCGCCCTCGAGGATGCGGCCTCGGCTTGAAGAAAGAGGGGATTCCGATGCGTTTGATTTTTCCGTCCGAGGTGGTGCCCTCTATTTTCTCGGAGGGATCGCTTTCGTGTTTCGAGAATACGCCCGGAAGGACTTGCCGTATGTTCGTGCAAGTCCTCGCCGCGCTCCTGTTGTGTCTGTTGCCGTTGGACGCATCCTTCGCCCGCGAGAAGAAGATGCTCGTTCTTCATTCGTACCATCAGGGATTCGAGTGGAGCGACTCGGAACATCGAGGAATTCTGAACGGGATGGCGGCGGAAGTCGACAACGTCGTTATATATACCGAGTATCTGAACGCGGCGCGAGATCCGGGAGAGAAAAGCAAAGAGGAGATGCGCTCCTTTCTCGAACGACGATACACGGATCGGCGCGTTGTCTTCGACATCGTACTCTGCGTCGACGACGACGCGCTCTCCTTCCTGCTGGAATACGGCGAAGAACTCTTCGGAGACGTTCCCGTCGTCTTCTGCGGCGTGAATAATTTCTCCCCGGAGTTGCTCCGAGGACGAAACAACATTACCGGCGTCAACGAAACGATCTCCGCCGAGGAGACCGTTGAAATCGCGCTGAAGCTTCGTCCGAAGGCAAAAAAACTGGTTGTCGTGTCGGGTTCCCGCCTGACCTCGCGGCGCAACCTGGAGATCGCGAGGACGGTGGAGCCGAGGTTTCGCGACAGGGTGGAGTTCGTCTGGCTGGACGAACTCGAGTCGGACGAACTCGTTTCGCGGCTTAAAGAGCTTTCGCCCGAGGATATCGTCCTCGACGTTTCCTATCTGCTCACGCCTTCGGGTAAAACATTCTCCTCGAAAGAGAGTTTGGAGCTGATTCTGTCCGCTTCGCCCGCTCCCGTTTTCGCCTGCTGGGAATTCCAGGTTCCGCTAGGCGCCGCCGGGGGCAAGGTGGTGCACGGAGAATCTCAGGGAGAGGCCGCCGCGTCGCTTGCCTTGAAAATTCTTTCGGGGACGCCCGCCGACGATCTCCCCGTCGTTATGGAAAGCCCCAACCGTTATGTCTTCAACGCCGCCGTGCTGGAAAAGTTCGCCATGCACGCCGAGCTGCTTCCTCCGTACTCTTTCCTCCTCGAGTGCCCGAAGAGGAATCTTCTCGAAGAGTGGAAGGCGATCTCGGAGAAGAGGGGGCTTTTCGGCTACGATCTTTTCAAGACCTACGGGGTGCCGATGTACCTCGTGGAGCCGGAGAGCGGGGTCATCCTCGACGCCAATCAGGCCGCCGTAAGTTTTTACGGCTATCCCGGATTTGTCGGGATGAACGTCGAGCGGATAGACGACCGCTCTCCGGAGGAAGTGCGTATGGCGATAAATATGGTGCGGACGCTTCGGCGCAATTTCTTCGACGCCCGGCACATCCTTGCGGACGGCTCGGTCCGCTTCGTCCGTGTGCATGCGTATCCTGTAGTAGTCAACGATACGCCGATCCTCTTCTCCATGGTCCTCGACGAGACGGATCGTATCGCCGCCAGGACGGCGCTGGAGCATCGGAACCGATGGATCGCCGCGGTCGTTCTCGTCGCGCTGCTTCTTCAGTTGCTGGCCATCGCGCTACTGGCGCGAAGCAGGGGCAAGGCGAAAGAGCTTGCCGTGAAGGCGGAGGACGCCGGCAGAGCCAAGAGCGAATTCCTGACCAACATGACGCACGAACTGCTCACTCCTATGAACGGAGTTCTGGGAATGACGGAGCTGCTGCTGACGGAAGGCGCTCTGACGGAGAAGCAACGTCAATGCGCCGAACTGATCCATGCCAGCGGTACATCGTTGCATGCGCTGATCAACAGGATTCTCGACATTTCGAAGAGCGAATCGGGGAAGCTCGACCTTGATTCGCAGGACTTCGATTTGTCCGTTCTTCTGGAAAGATTCACTGCCGCGATGCGTCCCCGGGCGGAGGAGAAGGGGCTTTCGTTGCGCGCGTCGCTCGCTCCCGACATTCCGCCGGCGCTTCGCGGCGATTCATGGAGGCTGCGACAGGTGCTCTTCAATCTTGTCGACAACGCGATCAAGTTCACGCACAGAGGGGGTATCACGCTCCACGTATCGCTCCTCAAGGACGGGGATCGCTCGGTTTTCTTGAGATTCGCGGTATGCGACACGGGTATAGGTATTCCGTCCGACAAAATAGGCATCCTTTTCGAGAAATTCTGCCAAGTGGATGCGTCCGCAACGCGCAAGTACGGCGGGGCCGGCCTCGGGCTCGCTCTCTCCAGAGATTTGGTGGAGATGATGGACGGAAAAATCGGCGTGCGCAGTTCGGAAGGCGAAGGTTCGGAGTTCTGGTTCACCGCCGTTTTGGAAAAGCAGGCGGAAACGTTCACGGGGGAATCCGCTCGCGCGCCTTTCCCCGCCTCCGATGATGAGCGAAGCGCAAGGGTCCTTGTGGTCGAGGACAACGAGACCAATCGTCGCGTTATCCTCGGGATGCTCGAAAAACTCGGTGTCGAGGCGAACTCCGCTTCGGACGGCGTGGAGGCGCTGGAAGTCCTGACGCGGGCGTCGTTCGATCTGGTGCTTATGGACTGCCTGATGCCGAGAATGGACGGCTACGAAGCGACCCGTAGGATACGGGCGATGAAGGGGGACGTGCGGAATATCCCGATTGTGGCGGTTACGGCGAACGCGATGAAAGGCGAGCGCGAAAAATGTCTCGATGCGGGAATGGACGATTATCTCCCCAAACCCGTCTCGCGAAGGGCGCTCGCGGAAATGCTGGAAAAACGTCTTCGATGCAGAGAAGAGCGGAACCGCTCCTGCCGCGCCGTTTTTCCGGAAGAGGGGGCGCCTTCGGAGGAGACGCCTTCCGAAGAAATCGTTTGGGACAGGGGAGCGCTGCTGCATCGTCTTGACGGAGACGAGGAGCTGACCGACGAGATCGCTGCGGAGTTCCTCGACGACATCCCCGGCGAGTTCGCCTCGCTTGCCGCCGCTCTGGAGTCGGTCGATCCGACCGTAGCCGCCAGATGCGCCCATACGATCAAGGGCGCGGCGGCGAGCGTCGGCGGCGAAGCGCTCCGCCGTGTCGCTTTCGAGGCGGAGAAAGCCGCGAAAGCGGGAGATATGAATATGGCGGCCGTTTGGTTGTTTAAAATGGAGGAGGAATTCCACAGGTTGAAGGAGGAAATGGAAAAACGTTCGGGCCGGTGACGAAGAGAAGAAGTGGAAAGGCGGAGGAGTCGAGATCGGGTTCTATCCCGCCGAGAAGCACGGCGACAACCGTTTCGTCCGAAAGAGCGTATCCGCGGTTCCGTCGATATGGCGGGGATCGTCGTTCTAGGTCGGTTCGACCCTTGGCTTAAACTGGCCGACATCGAATGTTTCACCTTGACGTTCGACGAGAGCATTCTTTGAAGTAACGCTTCTCCATCGTTTTTTCAAATTAGTTGTCTACGTTCGCAAAACGGGAGACGCCGAACATGTTCGGTTGCCTCCCGTTTTTTCATTCCAAATTAGCGTTATTTTTTACAATAATCTTCATAATATTTTATAGTATCTTAGTTGAAAAGGCGATAGTTATTCTTTTTCTATATAACAACTGACAGCTTATACTTTAAAAAAGAAAGAGAGGAAGAGTGAGAAGTTCTATTTGTTTTTAGATTTTTCTGTATTGTATTTTTATTTATTTGTCTTTAAAATAGATATTGTGTATTTTTTTGAGCTATGATAATATTGCCATTGGCAATTAGGAGAGCAAATTTAACGTTTTCATAAGATTCTCTATATCCATCAAAGGGAGTGTTGTTTATTCCTTTCTTCGGTATCGCTTTTTCTTGCGGAGATTGTTTTTTCACGGATTGTGTAATTGGTTTTAATCCCTTGCTTTTTGCCCTCATTCCAAGGGGGCGTCCGATATGCCATTCTCCCCCGAACCCGAAAAGTATCGATTTCAGCTGACGCGACGGAGGGACTGAGCGACGAGTTCAGCTGTTGTTCCTTTCCTTTTCGATATTCCGCAAATGAAATGAATAAACTTGACCGATTCGTGAACCTGAAAGGGGTTAGTGCCGGGTTTCATTCTTAAAAAGGGGGTTATTGTGTGAACACGCTTCGAGCACGTCTTATCGCTACATTTCTCATTGTAGGTATTGCAGCCGTGTCGATCGTCGGTCTGCTTTCGATGAACCGCGCGCGCCAAGCTCTTATCGTCGCGGCCTGGAAGGAAGGAGACGCCTTGGTTTCCGCGCTCTCGACGGAGGTAAACGCCTACCTGAGAGAGCGTTCCAAGGTCGTCGAGGCGCAATGCGAACGTAGTGTTCTCCAGGGTATGAACTGGGCGGAGCAGGAGCAAGCATTGATTCCCCTTCTCACGGAATATGCTTTTCTTGACGTTTTCGTGGCCGACCCGGATGGAAACGTCCGGATCGTCAAGAAGGGCGCGGACGGTACGAACATCAAGGACAGGGAGTATTTTCTACAGGTGCTCGGGGAGAAAAAAACGGTTATTTCCCGCCCGCTCGCGCATCGCGTTACGAAGGAGATGACCTTCTTCTACGCGTCGCCGATATTGAACGACGGAAAGCTTGTCGGCGTGCTCGTCGCTTCGGAGAATATGGCGAATATTGCCGAAGAAACCGCTTCGATCTCCTGGGGGCGGACGGGATACGCGTACGTTGCCGATGATAGCGGTGTCGTCGTCGTGCATCCGGCGAAGGAGCTTGTCGGTGTTCTGAATTCATCCGTAGAGAGCGACAAGATCGCTCCGGAGCTTGCTCGTGCGATGCGCGACGGCATGGCGGGGCGGAGCGGAAGAGCGGAGTACTTCTTCAACGGCAGAGATCAGATGAATGCCTACTCTCCCGTTCCCTATACCGGTTGGGTTGCGGCGATTACCACGCCCATGGAAGAGTTTCTCACCCCCGTGCGCTCCATCCGGACGGCGATCCTGATCGCCGTCGCCGTCGTCGCGCTGCTCATCGTCATCGTGTCGCTGTGGCTGGCGAACAGCATCGCGAAGCCGGTGCGCGTGGTCGCGGAGAAAATGGAGGCCGTGGCGAAAGGAGATCTTACCTCCGAAGTGGTACTAAAAAGCGGTATGAAGGAGATCAAGATGCTCGTCGGTGCGGTGAATTCGATGATAGAGCTTGTTTCCGCATCGATCCGAGAGATAATGGACACCTCGAAGCAAGTGCTCGCCCGCGCCGAAGATCTGAGCGCGGCGGCAGAGGAGTCGACCGCGTCCATCGAGGAGGTCATGGCGATTACGGAGAGGACCAGCGCGCAGACGGAGAACGCGGCTGCGGCGGTGGAGGAGACCAACGCCGGAGTCGAAGAGGTCGCGGCCGGAGCGCAGGCCGCGGCGAAGGCAGCTTCGCAAGCCGGCGAAGGGGCGGTGCTGGCCGCCGAGGAGGCGAAGCAGGGCGGCGATTCCGTGGAACAGATGGCCGCCATGATCGTGCAGACGGCGAAGGCGGGCGAGCAGGTCGGGAACGCGGTCGAGAACTTGGCCGGGACTGTGAAGAACATCTCCGGATTCGTCGCCACCATCACGCAGATAGCCGACCAGACGAACCTGCTGGCGTTGAACGCCGCCATCGAGGCGGCGCGGGCCGGCGAAGCCGGACGCGGATTCGCGGTCGTCGCCGAGGAAGTCAGGAAACTCGCCGAAGAGTCGAACCGCGCGGCCGGCGAGGTAGGCAAACTGATCGGGGAGATCACCTCGCGGACGGAGAGCGCGCTGAAAGACTCCGAGGGATCGTCGAGAATCCTTCGGGAATTGGTGGCGAAGGCCTCCGGGACGAGAGCGGTAATCGGGGATGTCGTCAAGGGAATGAACGCCGTAACGGAAAACATCCAGACGATAGCGGCGACGGTGGAGGAACAGTCGGCGAGCGCCGAGGAGATGACGGCGGGCATGGACGGCGTGTCGAAGTCGAGCATCGAGATCGCGGAGCAGGTCGGCGCCGTGAGCCGTTCGATGCAGGAGCAAACGAAAGTCGTGGAGGCGATAGCGGCGTCGTCGGAGGAGCTTGTGAGCCTGAGCGCGGCGATGCAGCAGGCGGTGTCGCGCTTCAGAGTGCGCGAAGAAGACGGCGGCCTTGTGCCGAAGCGCTGAGGCGACCGGAGCGCTGTAGCGCATATTCCGGGTGAAGAACACGGCGTGCGCCGAACCGTGTTCTTCACCCGGACCGAAACTCGAGGTGTATGATGGAAATTGATTTCTACCGGAAAATAGTCGAGTCGAGCCCTGATTTCATATGTACGTTCCTGCCGGATACGACCATAACCTTCGCCAACGAAGCGCTCTGTCGGACGCTCGAAGCCGATCGGAACGAACTGCACGGACGGCCCTTCCTCGAAATAATACCCGAAGGCGAGATCGTTCCCGCCAAGGAAAAGATAGCCTCTCTCGCTCCGGAGAGCCCATCCGGCTCTCACCGCATGGCTTTCCTTCTTTCCAACGGGGAGAAGTATGTCGTTCATTGGCATATCCAGGGACATTTTTCCCCGCAGGGAGAGTTGCAGGAAGTAGACGCGTTCGGAAGGGACGATTCGGAGCGCACGAAGGCCGACGCGCTGCTTGCGAAGGGGGCGAGAAGAGAAAAGCTCGCCGCGCAAATTATCTCCGACTACGCTTTTTGCAAAAGCTGGAATGAATTCGATACGATCACCGACCGTACTCTTAAACTATTGGGTACGGAAAACCGAGCCGACAGAGCGAATCTATTCCAGTTTTCTGGGGATAGAGTCAGCAATACCCATGAATGGTGCGCTCGGGGCATTCCCCCCAAGAAAGAAATACTGCAAAGGGTACCGATGGAAAGCGCTTCTTGGTGGATCGACGAGATCGAAAAAAATGAAGCATTCCACCTTCCGGATCCGGAAACGCTTCTGCGGAAAGACGAGCTTGGTTGGAGGCGTCTGCAATCCCTGAACGTTCATTCTTTGACGGCTATGCCGGTGGAAGCGGAGGGCCGGTTAAAGGGCGCAATTTCTCTAGAAAATATTCCGAAGGGTTTTTTTTCACCCGAAGCCGATTTCCCGCTCCTTACGAGCATCTCGCGGGTAATCGGGAAAACTATAGCCTTGCTCGAAGCTGAAGAAGAGCTACGAGCAACAAAAGACATGTACCAGGACATTGTAGAAAAACAGTCGGAACTCATCCTCCGCGTTGCGCCCGACTGGACGATAACCTTCTGCAATTACGCCTTTGCACGGTATTTCGGTAAATCCCCGGACGACTTCGTCGGGGAAAACCTTGCAACTATGACTCCGGAAGGCTTCGACCACCTTCGAAAATTGACGCTGCAGTCGCCGGAGTGCACGAGCGAAAGGCATGTGGTCATGCCCGACGGGAGCACGCGCTGGCAGGTTTGGCACGATATAGCCTTTTTCGACGGCAGAGGCGTTCTGAAAGAGATTCAGGCGGTGGGGTGGGATATCACCGAGCTGGTGACGGCGCAGCAGGCGCATGAGAACGAGCGGAAGCGCGCGCTCGCGCTCTTCGAGAATTCGCCGGAAGGAATTCTCGCCAGTTGGGACGGGGTCCGTATACACGAGGTCAATCATGCGTTCTGTCGGATGACGGGTTTCCTGCGGGATGAAGTGATTGGCGGACCTTTGCAGGAGATGTTCTCTCCCGGCGTACGCGGAATTTCTTTGAATATCGAGCGCCTTCTCGCGAGGACGAGTTCGGGCGAGTCCGCCGTGGAGGAGGGAACGTTTTCGACGAAAACAGGGAAAAAACTCTTCCTCTCTCTTTTGGCGCTTCCCGTTCCGAACGCGGGAGAGCATGAAAAAGGGATGTACGTCTTCTTCCGAAATCTGACGGCGTTAAAGGAAAAAGAAGCGCAGCTGCTCGCGAACATCGAAAAGCTGCATACCACGTTTTTTCAGACCGTGGAGGTTCTCGCTCAGACGGTTGAAAGCAGGGACCCCTATACGGCGGGGCATCAGCGGAGGACGGCGTTGCTTTCTTTCGAGATCGCGCGGCGCATGGGGCTTGACGATGAAATCTGTCAGGGGGTTTTTCTCGCGGCCGCTATCCACGACGTTGGAAAGATCAGCGTGCCGTCGGAAATTTTGAGCAGACCGGGAAAATTGCTCGAAATCGAGTTCTCCTTGGTCAGAACCCACGCGGAGGAGGGGTATAATATACTGAAAAAAGTCGACTTTCCGTGGAAGATTCCCGAGATAGTGCGCCAACATCATGAGAGGCTTGACGGTTCCGGATACCCGCATGGTTTGAAGGGGGACGCGATTCTCCTCGAAGCGAAAATCATCGCCGTAGCGGATGCCGTGGAAGCGATGGCGTCGCACCGTCCCTACCGCCCCTCGTTGGGAATCGAAACCGCTCTTCGGTTTATCGAAGAGGGAAAAGGACATCTTTTCGACGAGACGGTGGTCGATGCATGTCGAAATCTGTTCGCCTGCGGGTACTCGTTCGAGGATGCCGATATGGCGGTGTAAGTCGACGGAAAAGAAGAGGACTGAACGAAGACAGCTCTCCGGTATGTCGCGGGGAGCTGTCTTCTCTCGTTTTTACCGAATGCGGACGGACTCGATGTCCCTCGGAAAATGGTTGAGCGCCTCGCCCGTTCCGTCCGGGCGCACGGCGACGAGGTTCTCGATCCTGACGCCGAACTTTCCCGGCAGGTAGATGCCCGGCTCGACGCTGAAGACGTTCCCCGGCTCGAGCGGCTTGTCGTTCCCCTCGATGATGTAGGGGGATTCGTGCACCGCGAGGCCGATCCCGTGCCCCACGCGGTTGAAGAAGAAGTCCCCGTACCCGGCGTCGACGATGACCTTGCGCGCCGCCCTGTCGACGTCCTGCCCCGTGACTCCGGGCCGCACCGCCGCTTCGCCCGCGGCCTGGGCCAGCCGGACGATCTCGTACACTTTCTTTTGCTCCTCGGTCGGCGTGCCGACGAAGAACGTGCGCGTCGTGTCGGAGCAGTAGCTCTTATAGCGGCCGCCGAGGTCGAGGATGATCGCGTCGTTCTCCTCGATCACCCGCTGGTCTCCGCCGTAGTGCGGCATGGATCCGTTGGGGCCGCTGGCCACGATCGGGTTGAAGGAGATGTCGTCGGAGCCCGCTTCCTCGAAGAACTCGGGGATTTTCTTCGCGATTTGCCGCTCGGTCATTCCCGGGCGGATGAAGCCGTGCAGCTTCCGCACGACCTCGTCGACCATGCGGGACGCTTCGCGCATGAGCGCAAGCTCTTCCTCGTCCTTGCGCGAACGGAGCGGATCGAGCGCCTTGCCGCCGTTGCACATTTCCATATCCATCGCGTCCCTGATCGCGAGCATGTCGATGGCCCGCACGCCGTCGTTGAACGCGATCTTCGCACCGACGATTCCGAGGTGTTCGCACCCCCGCCGGAACGCGTCGACGAACCCTTCGTGGTCGTTCCATTCGGCGTAGAAGGGTACGTCGCCGAACGCCTTCACCATCTCCTCCTTGTAGAGCAGGGGGGTCATCGCGAAGCAGCGGGCGTCCTTCGAGACCATGAGTCCTCTGACCCGTTCGTCGGGGTGCGTATCCAAACCGCCGATGTACTCCAAGTCCGTTGAAGGACCAAGGTAGATCGCGTCCCAACCCAGCTTCTGTAACTCGCCGGCAAGCCTTTTCAACCTCTTTTGATTGATCATGAACATCCCTCCGGAAAGAGTTGCGAAACAAATGCTGCGCTCTATTCTAACGCTTGAAAACACCATTGTCCAAAACAACTTTCCGAAAAAGGAGCGCAACATACGAAAAAAAGGTGAGCTTTTAACCATTTTAGGCACCCTGGTTCAAATATATGCTGTGTTGATTTGATATATTTGTTATAAAGTCATTATACTAGAGAAAGATGAGCACTTGACAAGGGGCGTTCCGGGCGGTATCTTTTCTTTGAAAAAAGTTTGAACTTACAATCGGACAGGAGGGAAATGAATGAAGAAGGTACTTGGCATTATGTTGGTTTTTGTCATGGTCGTCAGCCTTGTTGTTTCGGTCGTCCCGGCGTTCGCGGGCCCCGGAAAGGTTGCGATAGTAACGAATACTGTTTCTCAGAACGAGGAAGAGTATCGTTCCGCGCAGGAAATGGTCGCGAAGTACGGCGACAGGATCGTCCACGTCACGTGGCCGGACAATTTCATGGCGGAGCAGGAGCAGATGGTCAGCGTCGTCGGCAAACTTGCCTACGACCCGGACGTCAAGGCTCTGATCATCAACCAGGCCGTTCCCGGAACGAACGCGGCGGTCGACAAGCTTCTCGAGACAAGAGACGACGTCTTCATCGTCTACAGCACCCCGCAGGAGAACCCGCCCGACGTGGCATCCCGCGCGCATCTTATTCTGCAGCCCGACGAACTGGCCATGGGCAACGAGATTCCCGTCCAGGCGAAGAAGCTGGGCGCGAAGGTCTTCGTTCACTATTCGTTCCCGCGCCACATGTCTCAGGTGCTCCTTTCTTCCCGCAGAGAACTCATGAGGAAGAAATGCGCCGAGATCGGTCTTGAATTCGTCGACGCGACGGCTCCGGACCCGACAGGCGATTCCGGCCTTCCCGGCGCGCAGCAGTTCATCCTCGAGGACGTGCCGAAGATGGTCGCGAAGTACGGCAAGGACACGGCGTTCTTCTCCACGAACTGCGCGATGCAGATTCCGTTGATCAAGTCCGTCGTCGACACGGGCGCGATCTATCCGCAGCCCTGCTGTCCGTCTCCGTACCACGGATTCCCGACGGCTCTCGGCATCGAGTCCGACAGCTCCAAGCCCGGCGACCTCCAGCACGTCATCGACGAGACCCGCAGAATCCTGACGGAGAAGGGTGCGGCGGGCAGGCTCTCCACGTGGCCAGTGCCGGTTGCGATGATGTCCACAGTCGCGTCCACGGAGTACGCCTTCAAGGTCATCGCGGGCGAAGTTCCGTTCGACAAACTCGATGTCAAGGTTCTGGAGCAGTGCATGGCCGACTACGCGAAGGTCGAAGTCAAGACGAATCCGTACGTCGACGAAGCCGGAAAGTCGTACGACAACTATCTGTTCGTCCTGATGGGCTTCCTGACCTACTAAACGAAGGGTTGCACACAGAAGAAGCTGTAACAGAAGCAGTGTATCCGGGGACGAATGGTTCCTTCACCGAAACGACGCCTTGCGACGTATTCTTCACGCTATGTCGGAGGAAGTTGGCGGTGCGGAGTCCGTTCGTCCCCCTTTTGTTGCGGTTTTTCCAAAATTTTTCGGAATACGGGGGGTAATGCGTTGAGCGACAGCCTTCTCCAGTTCAGGAATGTATCGAAGAGCTACTACGGAAACAGCGTATTGAGCGGCATCGACTTCGAAGTCAAAAAAGGCGAGATACACGCGCTTATAGGAGAGAACGGCGCCGGGAAGTCCACATTGATGAATATCCTCTTCGGGATGCCCGTGATCACCGGCACAGGCGGGTACGAGGGCGATGTGCTGATAGACGGAAAGAAGATCGCGTTCAAGTCGCCGCACGAAGCCATGTACGCCGGAATCGGTATGGTACATCAGGAGTTCATGCTGATTCCCGGATTTACGATCACGGAAAACATCAAGATCAACAGAGAAATAACATCTCCGAACCCGGTCTCCAGGTTTCTCGGCAAACGCCTTGAAACGCTGGACATGGTCAGGATGAACGCGGACGCGCGCAAAGCGCTGGATCAGCTCGACATGGGCATCGACGAGTTTCTCATGGTAGCGGGTCTTCCGGTGGGGCACATGCAGTTCGTCGAGATAGCCCGCGAAATAGACAAAACGGGCATAAAAATCCTCGTCTTCGACGAGCCGACGGCGGTACTCGCCGAGAGCGAGGCGCAGAATCTGCTCGCCGCCGTCAAGAGGCTCGCCGCGAAGGGAATCGGCATTATTTTCATCAGTCACAGGCTCGACGAGATCATCGGCGTCGCCGACAGGGTGACTGTCCTGCGCGACGGAGAGCTTGTGACCACCAAGGATGTCAAGGATACGAACGCGGTGGAGATAGCCTCCCTGATGATCGGACGCAAGGTGGCGATCAACAGGGTGCAGTCGGAGGGGAGACGAGTTTCGGACGACGTCTTTATGAGCATCGAAGATCTGCACGTCGGCATGCCCGGCGAGATGGTCAAGGGAATAGACCTGAAGATCAAAAAAGGCGAGATCGTGGGGATAGGCGGGCTCGCCGGCCAGGGAAAGCTGGGGATCGCGAACGGCGTCATGGGCACGTATCCATCCAGAGGCGAGGTCGTCTTCAACGGCAAGAGACTGAATCTCGACGATCCGCACGCCACCATCGCCTCGGGGATCGGTTTCGTCAGCGAGGACAGAAAGGGCGTCGGGTTGCTGCTCAACGAATCCATCGAACTGAACATCGCCTTCACCGCGATGCAGGTCGGGAATAAATTTCTGAAAAAGAGCGGCCCGTTTCGTTTCCAGGACGACGCGGAGATACGTCGACACGCGCTGAAGATGATCAAGGACCTCGACATCCGCTGCGAGTCCCCCGTACAGCACGCGGGCGCCCTGAGCGGCGGCAATCAGCAGAAAATCTGCGTGGCGCGCGCGCTGACGCAGGATCCGATCTTCCTGTTCGTCTCCGAGCCCACGAGAGGCATCGACATCGGGGCGAAGAAACTCATCCTCGACCTGCTGCTGAAGCTGAACGAGGAGTACGGAATGACGATCGTCATGACCTCGTCGGAGCTGGCGGAGCTGCGGAGCATCTGCGACAGAATCGTCATCGTCTGCGAGGGCAAGGTCGGGGGCGTGCTGCCTCCGGATGCCTCCGACGCGGATTTCGGTCTGATGATGTCCGGCAGCAGGGTCAAGAAAGCGGAAAATTCGCCGGAGGGGAGAGCTGCACATGTCTGAGACGAACGGAAACGGCGCCAAGCTTGCACGGAATTCCGGAAATCCGCTGGGAAGCATCGGCCTCCCGACCGCGATCATCGCCGCATTCTGGGTCTTCACGCTGGTCGCCGGACATTTCGTCGGCATTTCGATGTCGACGCTTGTAAGCGACACCATCAAGCGCGCCGGGATGAACGGCATTCTCGTCCTGGCCATGGTACCCGCGATCCAGTCGGGAACGGGACCGAACTTCGCGCTGCCGATAGGCATCGTCTGCGGACTGCTCGGACTTGTCACCTCGATCGAGCTGGACATGATGGCGGGCGCATGGCTTCTCACCTCCTTCGCCATCGCGATACCGCTCGCCGCGGTGGTCGGCTACGGCTACGGGAAGCTGATGAACGCCGTCAAGGGCTCCGAGATGACGATAGCCACGTACACGGGATTTTCCATAGTCGCGCTGATGTGCCTCGCGTGGCTGATGATACCGTTCAGAAACCCTAAAATGGGCTGGTTCATCGGCAAAGGCCTCAGAGAAACCATCCAGCTCGACGCGGTCGGCGGCGCGCAGATTCTCAACAACTTCCTGCTGTTCACGGTAGGGGAAGTGATCGTCCCGACCGGGCTTCTTCTGACGTTCGGATTCTTCGCGCTCCTCGTCTGGCTCTTCTTCCGGTCGAAGCGGGGTATCGCCATCTCCGCCGGCGGCATCAATCCGAAGTTCGCACGGGCGACGGGACTCGACATCGACGGAAACAGGGTCTTCGCAAACGTCATCTCCACCGTCCTGGGCGCGATCGGAATCATCGTCTACTCGCAGAGCTACGGGTACGCGCAGCTGTACACGGCGCCCCTGATGATGGCGTTCCCCGCGGTCGCCGCGATCCTGATCGGAGGAGCCACCGCGTCGCGCGCGAAGGTATCCCATGTCGTCATCGGCGTCGTCCTCTTCCAAGGGCTGTTGACGACGGCGCTTCCGGTGGCGAACGAGGTGTTCGCAGGCACCGATCTGTCGGAGATAATGCGAATGATCATTCAGAACGGGATAATCCTCTATGCCCTGACCCAGGTGAAGAGAGGTGTGCAGTAATGGAAAACCTTCACAACGGCTCAAAAAACGCGGGCTCGTGGATTCTCGAGAACATCGTAACGATCATCTTTGTCGCGTTCACGCTTTTCGGCTTCATGGTATCGAGCGGCGTCTCCGTCGGTTTCTTCTTCTCGGAGCTTTCCAGCCGTGTTTTCAGAAATTCATTCCTCGTCCTCTCTTTGATCATCCCGGTGCTCGCCGGACTCGGACTGAACTTCGGCATCGTCATCGGGGCGATGTCCGGACAGGTGGCCATCGCCATCGCGCGCTACTTCGAGATGGGCGGCATTTCGGGGCTCCTGTTCTGTTTCATGGTGGCGGCGCTCGTGGCCGCGCTCTGCGGATACTTCACCGGCAAGCTGTATAACAAGACGCGAGGGCAGGAGATGATCGCCAGCCTGATCGTCGGTTACTTCGCCAACGGCATCTATCAGTTTCTGTTCCTCTTCGTCGTCGGCATGGTGATCGCCGTCCCTGCGACGCACCCGATGATCAAGCCCGACGGCATAGGCATCCGCATGACCGTCGACCTCGTCCCGGTGAAGCAGGGCGGACTGAAGTACGCGCTCGACAACATCTACCAGATACCGTTCGTCCACGCGCTCCTCGTCGTCGCTCTCGGACTTCTTGCGCTGCTGCTCGTCCGCTACTATTGGAACAAGAGAAAAGGCTACGGGTACAGAAACAGCCTGTCGTCGCTTCTCGTCAACGGGGCGCTGTGTCTCGGGCTCGCGGGCGTCGCCATCCACGCCATGATGACGAAGTCGGAGCTTATGATGGTCCGCAAGGTTCCAGTCGTCACGGGACTGCTCATCATCGGACTCTGCGTCTTCACGGTGCTCATCATGAAAACGAAATTAGGGCAGGATTTCCGTTCCGTGGGACAGAGCCAGCACACGGCGGAGGTCTCGGGAATCAACGTCGACCGGACGAGGATCATCGCCACGATGATCTCCACCGTTCTCGCGGCCTGGGGGCAGATCATCTACCTCCAGAACATGGGGACGCTGAACACCTACAACGCGCACACGCAGATAGGCATGTTCTCGGTCGCGGCCCTTCTCGTGGGCGGCGCCTCCACCTCCAAGGCGAGCATCACCCATGCGATTTTCGGCACCATACTGTTCAACGCGATGTTCATCATGTCGCCCGAAATAGGGCAGTCGCTCTTCGGGCAGGCGATCCTCGGCGAGTATTTCAGAACCTTCATGGTGTACGGCGTCATCGGCGTAGCCCTCGGGCTCCACGTCTGGAACTCGAACAAAAAGAGCAGAATAACCGTGGAATAGCTCGCCGGCGAGGTACGCATCGCCGATACGAAAAGCAAGAATGGAGCGCCTGTCGGAGCAAGCCGAAAAATGCGCAAGCGGAACGATGGCACGATCATCCTCCCGGTCTCCGGTGCAGGCGCTCCAAATACTTGATTGCGCTCGGTATCGGAAAAGGAGAGGAGCGCGCCGACTGCGGAAGTGGACGGCAAGAGGGAGGAACGGGTGAGAACAACGAATGCGGTCGATACCTTCGAAAATCGCATCGATTATCCGTTGGCGACAGTCGGCGCCGGGGCGCCGGTATTGGCGAGGCGGATCTGTCTCGTAGTGTTGGTCGTTTTTTTCTTTTCCGCGATTCCCGGCAGGGCTTCTTCGAATGCGCTGCAAGAAGTCTATTTGCCTTTCCACGACTCGCTTGATTTCACGAAATACAGCTCAATGAAAAACCGGCTCCTCGATGGCTATGGAGCCTACAGAAGAGCGGGGCATATGCATGCCGGGTTGGATATTAAGGGAAAGTACGATGAGAAGGTGTATAGCATAGGCGACGGAACGGTTGCCGCCATATACGACGAGTTTCCGTATCGAACCGTATTGATCGAGCATGTTCTGGTCGGCGGTGAAAAAATATACTCTGGATACATCCATCTTGAAGACATCGAAGTGGGAGTCGGCCAGACAGTCGATCACAAGACGGCCATTGGAAGGTTGTTTTCGAAGTCGGAGCATAAAAAGTCGAAGTTTTATAAAAACCATTTGCATTTTGAAATTAGAAAAACAATGGAGCGATATAGAGGTATCAGCATCAAATGCAAGACGATGGAGGAATTGAATCGGTATTTTTATGATCCATCCGTTTTTTTAAGAGAACACATGAAAAAATAGCGATGCCTCTGCGAAATCAACGAATGCCTCGGCGTGCGGACGGGGGGGAGTTTTACCGGACTTGCGAGTTTTTCGTGTAAGCTGAGAGTACTTTGAAGACGGTTTTATTGCTTATCGCCCGTCATGTCGGGATATTCCGCGTACTTCGTCGTTTGCGTTTCTAAATCGTCGAGAATCTGTCCCGAGTATTCTCTGCCCGCCGCAGTTGGGGATGGGAGCGGGGCTCATTCCGTTTTTTTTCGACCTATGAACGAAAAAGCGCCTCGCTGGAGGCGCTTTTTCGTTGCAGTGTACCTACGGGCGGTTCTTGAGGGCGACCGGAAAGCGATCATCGTCGCAGTGTACCTATTGCAGATGGTCGTCCGGTTTTTCGGCAATGCACGCTCTAAGAATACCCGTGCTTGGTTCTGTTCTTCTCTTTGGCGAACTTGCGTGCGTTCTTGATTCCGCCGATCCCGGCGAACATTACGGAGAGCTTCTCCGTCTCGATCTGCCGCGAGTTCAGCCCCTCGTAGCGGGCCTCCTTCTTCAGCTTGAGATAGCCGGCAAGGCGCTCCTCCGAAAGCAGGCCGTCCCGTATGGCGCGTTGCACCGCGCAGTGCGGCTCGTTCGCATGCGTGCAGTCGCGGAAGCGGCACCGCGAGGCCAGCTCGTCGATGTCGACGAAGGTCCTTGCGAGGTCGGCGCCTTCGAGCCCCATTTCCCGCATCCCCGGAGTGTCGATCACGATGCCTCCTCCAGGAAGCGCGATCAGCTCGCGCCGAGTCGTCGTGTGCCGTCCCTTGTCGTCGTTCCGCAAGCCCTTCGTTTCCAGAGCGTCCCGGCCTATCAGCCTGTTGATCAGCGTCGACTTGCCCACCCCCGACGAGCCGATGAAGGCGATCGTCCGCCCCGCGCTCAGGTATTCGAGGACGGATGCGTAGCCGTCCTCGGTCAGGCTCGACGTGACCAGCACATCGACTCCGGGCGCCGCGGAATGAAGCTCCGCCAGTCTTTCTGCGACATCGCCGCACAGGTCGGCTTTCGTCAGCACGACCACGGGCGTTGCGCCGCTCGCCCAGGCGACCCCCAGGTAGCGCTCCACCCTCCGCAGGTTGTAGTCGTTGTTCAGCGACATACAAATGAAGACGGTGTCGATGTTCGCCGCCACCACCTGCTCCTCGTGCGACGTCCCCGCCGCCCTCCGGATGAAGACGCTCTTCCTCGTCAGCACCCGATGAATGATCGCGTTGCCGCTCGAATCCTCGTTCCGGTCGAGGAGCACGAAATCCCCCACCGCCGGAAAATCCGACGGCGTGCGCACCTCGAAACGAAATTTTCCCGAGATCTCCGCCGTAAGGTCGCCCTCTTCCGTCGTCACCCTGTACAGGTCCTTCGACTGCGACACGACGCGCCCGGCGTAGAAAGCGAGGTACATGCTTGCTTCGTCGGCGAAGCGCCGGTCGAAGCCGATACGTTCTAAAATTTTAGCGTTCACTGTTTTCCCTCCAAAAAGTATTTTTCAATGACTTTCGGGAGGCGGATACATCAACTCAGCGTGCAGTCGCCTCCCGGACTCCGAAACTCTCCGGCGCGACCCTCTTCAACAACATACGTCACCACTCCTTGCGAATTCAAAAATGTACCGCCGCCTGATGATAGCACGAAAAATCCTGATTGCAAGACACCGGTCTTGTCGAGGCATGTGCGATGCGATTCGCTCGTTGTCGATCTCGAAGAGCAGCATCGTTTCCCGGATGGCGTCCTCTACCGGAAAATTCCCTTTTCCCGACGGCGGGTTCGACGGGGTGAAGGCGGAGAAAAACGTCTCCGTAGATTGAAGAGAAGAGGATGTTGACAGATAGCCGGAGGAGGAATAGAATGTTAGAGTTATAAAACACAAAGAGTTGTGCAATTACACCTGCGCAAACGGCGAAGGGCCTCGTCGATGGATTGCTGTTCCGGGAAAAAATGCGCGGGCCTCCACTCTCCTGCGTAGTGTTCGATAAAGGTACATGCGTTGTTTTCGGGACGGCGGCCGTCATGCCGCCGACGAAGGGGTATATTGCAAGATGTAAGGGGGTTTTCTGTATGTACGGTTGGAAAAAAAGTCGGTTTTACGTTCCGCTGCTTTTCGGTATGCTCTTCTCTTTCGGCTTCTGCCTGGAAGCGGACCGAGCCGAAGCGCACTATTTTTCCGTCATCCCGACGGCGTCGAAGGCGACTGTCGGGAGTAGTCACCCCGCGATTCTTTCGTTCACTCATATCTTCACCGAAGCGCAGATGTCGGCGAGCTATTTCGGGCTGGACGCCTCCATTTTCTCCGCGAAGTATCATTACAACAACGGCGCGAAAATTCAGCTGCCGGCGTTCCAGGACTACGACGATCCCAACGGGACGGCTATGACCGGCTTCGATTCGTATATCTCTCTTGGGAAAGTAGAACGGAACGGCACCGTAATCCTGGAGGCGGGAGTAGAGCTTCCGATGGGGCCGGAGACGAAGTACTTCGGACACACGAAGCAGATTCTCAATGCGGAAGCGGACGGCTTTTCGATGACCACGTTGGGAGAGAACGGTATTCTTGGCGAGGATATGGTGGAAATCGTGCCCATGACCGACCTGGCCAAAGCGTTCGTCGGCCAGTCGCTCCAGTTTAAAATTCTGTTCAGGGGGCAACCTCTGGCAAATGCCGAAATCGAATGGGCGGATGAAAAGTCCGAAGTATTCGAAGGTGACGAAGGCCCCGAGAATCTTCAGTCTCTCGGAACGAGCGACGCCGAAGGTGTGTTCAGTTTCTCGCCTCAAAACCAAGGGCTGAGCTTTCTGGCCGTGATGCATTCCGTACCCGCGACAGGCGGGACGCCCATGAGCTATTACAGCGGCTCCCTGATCTTCAACGTTCAAAGTCCTTCGTCCGGAAGCGGCGGCGGTTGCAATGCGGGCGTCGGCTCGGGGGCGTCGGCGTTTCTGCTCCTTCCGCTGCTCGGTTTCGCCCTCCTGCGCCGGAACGCGCGCTGAAACGCTCGAGGAGGAAGAGAAGAAAAACGAATAGTTCCGGATAACTACTGCCGGAAGACGAGCGCTGCGGGCGGCGCCGGGAAGTTTCCGAAAAGGAGAATTTCCCGGCGCTCTTCGTTCCGATCTGCGTGCGTGGAAGCTTGAAAAATGCGACGGCGTGGAAAAGGAGGTCGCGATGGATAGGTTGCTTGGCGTTGCTCCCAATAGACTCCTCAACGTTCTTTTGCTTCTCGAAGCGGGGTTGCATATTTATGGTGAAATACATAACTGGAAATTGTTTTATTCATCGGTTTATATGGTGTTATCGGGCGTTGTGCTTCTCGGCGCCGGAGTTATTTTGCACATGGCATGTCACAAACATCATAAATCCGCTCATAAAAAAGCTGAAGAGATAGAAAATATAACAACATCAGGGGCATTTTCGATAATTAGACACCCTATGTACCTTAGTATTATGATGATTGTTTGGGGAATGTATCTCGCATGGAATTTTAAATTGATTCTCCCTCTGCCGATGCTCATCACGGTATTGCTGTATGTTCTGGCGAAGCGGGAAGAGCGTTATTTGCTTGAGCATATCGGGGAAGAATACGGAAAATATATGGCGTCGGTCCGATGGATGTTTCTTCCCGGCGTGATTTGAGGCGCGTATGAGAAGAATTCGAGCGAATCCGAAACTCCGATCGGCGCGTTTTCATGGAATGCGCGTCGATCGGTCGCCCGAAACTACGTCCGCGGTCGCCCTCGTAGGTCGGAAAGCGCTTTTTAATTTTCGGAATCGCTTGCTCTTGATACGCGAATCGTCGATTACTCTTTAGTGTTATTTGCTAAGCCTCTCTCTTTGCTAAAGACCGCTCGATATCCGGTCTCTTTATGTGTTTGCCCGCAGGGAACGGTCGAAAATCTTGCCTAATCGGGGCGAGTGTGGTAGAACAATTCCAGAAATGCAAGCTCGACGCGCAGCTCTGGAAAACGTTCTTTTTCGGTCGCATTCTTATCCCCAAAAAAGGAGCATCGCATGAAGATTCATCTGGACAAAACCCCGTACATCAGGAATTATCTCCAGGCCGGCTCTTCGGATGCTCCGACGGCGGCCGGTAATATCTCGCCCTCCCCGAAGATCGACTTCGGCGGCATGACGCGTCAGGAGCTGCGCGACTGGCTGAAGGAACAGCTCCGCACCGCTAAAATGACGTTTAAGGAGAGCTTTCCTTTCGTCGCCATGACCCTTGACGGCTCCTCCGCAGCAGGCCGTCCGGTCGACTGCTCCGCCGATACGGAAAAAATCGATTTCATCGCGAGGATTCGCCTCGATATCGAAGACGCTTTAGCGCACAACGACAAGGAAGCCGCCAAAAAACTGGAAGCCGCGCTGAACATCATGCTGCGCCATCAGGGAAATTCTTCCGTCTGAGGCGTTCCGAGGGCCGGGGTCGCTGTCTTCCGCTCGATTAAGTTCTTGTCCGCCGAGGGGGAGCGCGCCGTGGAAACCTCCCCGGCGTATTGTTCTATAACTTTAATAATCGCCATCGAAGGAGAGAACAAAATGTCCGGAATGAAAGAAGAAGTCTGCGTTCGTTTAGTCAACGATAAAGTGCAATTTATCGGTGTTTCCCCAGCCAATCCCGAACAGCCTCTTACGTTCGATTACGCGCCTCCGATGGGGGACGGCGCCGGGTTTAACGGGCTCGAACTGCTTCTCATGAGCCTGGCGGGCTGCAGCGCCACCGCCGTCGTCTATCTGCTGCGAAAAATGAGGAAGACCGTTTCCGGATTCGAAGTCCAAGCGCAAGGTATTCGAAAGGAGACGCATCCGATAAAATTCGAGAAGATTTTTCTCCGTTTCATCCTGAAATCGCCGGACGCACAAGAAGAGGATATCCGGAAGGCCGTGCAGCTTACGGAGGAAACGTACTGCCCCGTATGGCAGATGATAAAGAACAATGTCGACGTCGTACCGGAGTATACGATCATCGGGGGGTAGCGGCGGCATTCCGGCCGTCCTCTATGGCGAGCCCGCCGAAAAACTGTTCTTCTACGTCCACGGCAGGCACTCCCGGAAAGAAGAGGCGGAAGGGTTCGCGGAGGACGTCGTCCCCCTGGGGTACCAGGTCCTCGCTTTCGATCTGCCGGAACACGGCGAGCGGAAGGGGGAAAACTACCCCTGCACCGTCCAGAACGGCGTGTATGACCTGCGAACCGTGTACGAGGCGCTCAAGGGTTCGTTCCGCAGCGTCTCCCTGTTCGCATGCAGCCTCGGAGCATACTTCAGCCTGGTCGCCTACAGCGATGTCGCTTTTGAGAAGTGCCTCTTGCTTTCTCCGGTGCTCGATATGGAACGCCTTATCCGGAACATGATGCGATGGGCGAATGTGGATGAAGCGCAATTGCGGAGAGAGCGGGAGATACCGACATCCTTCGGCGAGACGCTCTCCTGGGACTATTATGAATACGTGCGGGCGCGTCCGGTCGACCGCTGGAGCAGTCCGACCTCCATACTCTACGGAGAGAACGACAACCTGACGGAACGATGCGTTCTTGACGCCTTCGCCCGAAAGTTCGCGTGCCGGGTGACGGTCATGAGCGGCGGCGAGCACTACTTCCGCACCGCCGAACAGCTCGCCTTTCTGAAGAACTGGATACGGGAGGAGCAGCGCCGCCGAATAGCGCGCCCTCATGGGAAAGAGCCGAGATGTTCGTCGACGGAGGCGAGACGATGAATTTGCGTTGCGTGTATCTGAATCGTGTAACGGACGACTTCGTCGTTTTATCCACGGAACTTGACGACGAGTTGGCGGAGAAAAACGGCGCTCTTCAAGAGAGCTATTCGCAATACAACAAGCTCGACGGCATAGAAGACGTCGTGCTTTGCCTGAGCGATGGCCGAGCCGTCGGTTGCGCGTCGATGAAACGCTTCGATGACGACGCGTACGAAGTCAAAAGAGTCTTCGTCAAGAAAGCGTACAGAGGCTACGGGGTTTCGAAGATGATGATGGAGAAGCTTGAAGAGGTCGCGCGCTCGAAAGGCGTCGGGGCGCTCGTGCTGGAAACGGGAAAATCCTTCATACCCGCGATCTCTCTCTATCGGAACCTTGCGTACTCCGTCGTCGAGAACTACGGTCAGTACAAGGGGATGGAAAGCAGCGTCTGTATGATGAAAAGGCTGACGCCGCTCCCCTCGGGCGAGACGAAGGCGCCGTGAAGATCGCCTCCGCCCGCGTTATGTCAGGCTGGAGGAAGAATCGAGTCGACGTGATCGACCACCTAGGCATTCGCCGCGTCGACGGGTATACCTTACCGACATTGTAGCGATGGCTGAATTTTCTGACCTATATCGAAGGGATATTCAGTTTTCGTCGCGATATGCTTGATGTTTTATACGGCGAGATGCACGGAACATAACGAGGAGATGTAGGCGACGGGCGCCGAATCAAATCAGGGAGGAAAATCATGAAAACGTATAGATACTACAAGCTCGACGCCTTCGTAAAGGGGAACTCCGAAGGAAACCCCGCCGCCTTTCTCGACCTCGGCAAGGAAATGCTCTCCGACGAGAGCATGCAGCGCATCGCGAAGGAGCACGCGGGCTTCGTGTCGGAAGTGGTGTACGCGCGGCGGAACGAACAACGGGAGATCGTTCTGACGTATTACTCCTCCGAGTGCGAAGTCGCCTTCTGCGGGCACGGAACGATAGCGACCATGTACGAGATCATCCGTCGCGACGACGCGCTGCGCGGCAAAGAGATCGTCGAAGTGGACACGCGAAAGAAGGGCAGGCTGAACATCTACAACCGCATCGACGAAGAGGACTGCATCTACATCTCCGCCCCGGACCCGCTCATGCTCGGGTGCGCGCTCTCCCGAGAGTCGATCGCCGAAGCCTTGGGTATCCGCGAAGAGGCAATTTCGACCGCCCTGCCCGTCGACGTCGTCGACGCCGGGTTGCGGACGCTGCTCGTGCCGATACGCACTCTGGAGCAGGAGGTGTCGATGTACCCCGACGAACAAAGCCTGAAAGCATTCTGCCTGCACAACGACGTGGATATCGTGCTGGTCTTCTCGATGGAGAGCGCCGATCCAGAGTACTTCGCCCATACCCGCGTGTTCGCCCCGAAGTTCGGCTACCTGGAGGACCCCGCGACAGGCTCGGGGAACAGCGCGTTCGGCTGCTACCTGCTCAAGAACAACCAGTGGAACGGGGACGCCATCAGAATAGAGCAGGGCGGCGACAACCGTATCTTCAACGAAGTCAAGCTACGGACGACGGACGGAAAGGTCCTGTTCGGCGGAAAAGCCGCGCTGAAAATCGAAGGCGTATATTTTTGCGGGTAAACAGGTTGTCAACCGCCAAAAACTGATTTCCTGCCCCTGGCGGGATCATGGCGCCACGCTTGACGGCAGAAGCTGGACTTGGCAGAAAGAAACAGTGTGCGCGGCTCCGGGTATCATACCGATGCTAAGGAGAGGACATTATGAAGTACTCCGAGCAGTTGATTGTTGAAAGAGCGATCGCCGAATACACAAATGGCGCGGCGACGTTTCCTCTTGATAAGAATGAGTGTGTGCTTCTCGTAATCGATATGCAAGACGAGTTTGTAAAACCCGGGTGGACATCCTCATGGATTCCGGAAGCCACCCGACAAGTCCCGAAGATCAAGAAGGTTATTGAAGTATGCAGAGAACATGGCGTGCCGGTGATTTATACGGTCTTCAGCAAAACGCATGCGTACCTCGACAGACCCAAATACGGGCACCTAATGCCGAATAGATTCCCGGATTTAGGCTTAGACGAAAGCTGGTTCGTCGAAGGAGAAGTTTGGAAAGATCTCTCGCCGAAAGAGAACGAGGTAGTCATCCGCAAATGCTCATACGGGGCTTTCTACGACACGCCTTTAGAGACGATTTTAAAGAATTTGGAAAGAAACACGGTAATTATTTCCGGAACGCTGACGAATTGTTGTTGCGGAACGACGGCGAGGCAAGGATATGAACGCGGATTTAAGGTAATCGTCGGTTCGGACATTACATCGACATACACACAAGAGATGCAAGATGCTGAGTTGAGCACACTGCGATTTGCATTTGCCAGAGTGATGACATCGGAAGAGATTCTTCATGAGATAACACGCTGCGTCGAGTAACCCCGTCTATCGCTCGACCTTCTTGACTCGGCCGAGAGCCGCCGCCGGTGGATTGTCGGAAGTCGCGCCGAGTTTCTTCACGTGAAAACGGCATATTGAAAAAGGACAGGAGATGATCTTTATAACGACGGCATGGATCGTGCTCATTGTGATGTCGGCAGTCCTCGCGATACTTATCTCCGCGCTGAGCGTGTACCGATGGACCAGGGGGAGCCGAATTCTGCACGCCAGACTGGAAGCAGCCCGCAGGCCCGTGCATCCTCTCCGCATCGAACTCGGAGAGATCGAGGGAATGCCAGTTCCTGTCAGAGCCTACTTCCGCGCCGCGCTCAAAGACGGGCGTGCCATTGTGACCGCAGTCCGCGTGCGGCACTATGGCATGATCGACATAGGCGGGACGACGGAGCGATGGAGGCCCTTTTCTTCCTCCAAGCAGCGGGTCATCGTCCAACGTCCCGGCTTCGATTGGGATGCCCGGGTCAGGATGATACCCGGCCTTGTTGTACGCGTACACGACGCGTACGTCGCCGGCGAGGGAATGCTTCATGCCGCGCTGGTCGGCCTGTTTACGGTCGCCGATCTCCGGGAGACGCGCGATATCACCGAAGGCAAGCTGATCCGCTTCCATGCGGAGACCACATGGTGCCCGACGGCATGATCGAGAGAGTGCGTGCCGAGGCGCGGGGGTGCACAGTGGGCAAAAAGAGCGTTCTTACCCCTTGGGAAGGACGTTTTTGAAACTACGCGGAGTGCGACAGAATGTGGATATCGCTGGACGCCGAGGTGTCGTGGCTGTTGCCCGAGGGCTTGCGGCCGTATTGGCGCGGTCGTATTACCGAGATCGCATACGAGTTTGCAGAATAAAACACCGTCCGCAAAAGGTTTTTATAGAGAAAATTCAGCATAGACAAGCATTCGCCGCGCAGCCTGTCCGGAGCTTCTGAAAGAGTTCGGAAAACGAGGAGGAGTAGAGCCGTCATGAACAGTCTTACCCCCCGCTTCTGGGAGATATTCTTCGAAGTCTTCGAAGACCTGCCGCGTCAGGGGCCCGGCAGCAAAACATGCGCCTCCGAAGCGCTCGCCCTGTGCCGCGGGCTGCCGGAATCCCCGGCGATCCTCGACCTGGGGTGCGGCGTCGGCGGGCAGACCATGTACCTCGCCGAACTCACCACCGGCGTCATCACGGCGATCGACAGCCACGCGCCGAGCATCGACCGATTACGCTCGACCGTCGCGGAGCGCGGACTCTCGCATCGCGTCGTCGCCCTCGTCGGCGATATGGCCTCGCCGGGGCAGCCGACCGGAAGTTTCGACCTCGTCTGGTCCGAAGGCGCGCTCTACAGCATCGGCCTCCGGAACGCGCTGCGCGTCTGTCGCGATGCGCTCAAACCCGGCGGCTACCTTGCGTTCACCGATTCGATCTGGCGCGAAGATAATCCGCCCGCCGAAGTGAAGGCCGCATTCGACCTCGAATACCCGACGATGGGACGGCTTGAAGACGACCTGGCCGCGCTGCGCGACTGCGGATTCGAGCCTGTCGGACACTTCCCCCTCCCCGACGAAGCGTGGTGGGACGACTTTTACACGCCGATGGAGGCGCGCATCGCCGAGCTGCGAAAGAAGTACGCCGACGATCCGGAGGCCTCCGCCCTCCTCGACAAAGTCGCCGAAGAACCCGAGATGCACCGCCGCCACTCCGGCTATTACGCCTACGAATTCTTCGTCGCCCGCCGCCCCGCGCCGTGACCACGGCCGCGTATTCCCTCGGGATGAATCGGGTTCCGCGGATTTGAACGGAGGATTCGAACGATGTATCCCATCGTCTGCGCATGGAGCATGCGGTTGTCGAAAGGAGAATATGTAGTCTGGCCGGACGGATGCAGAGATCTGATAGTCGTCGTCTCCCGGGGACGGATTTCTCGTATGCTGTGCACTGGTCTGGACGCCGCCGTAAGGCGCGTCGTCCGCACGGAGGAAACCCTTTTTTTCGGTGTCCGCCTCGCTCCCGGGAGCGCGTTTCCGTGGGAAAAGGCCCCCGACACTATGCGCGCCGATCTGCCTCTCTCCCGATATCTCTCCTCGTACGGCGGGGACTGGAGTATGGAGACCGACGGTGAAACGGCGCTTCGTCGATTGGTCGAACTGACGGAGACGCTCGTTTCTCCCGTCGAGGAATGGGTTTCGGACTGCTTGATGGAGATCGGGAGCGGAGCGCCCTGCCGCATCGCTTCATTGAGCGAACGCACGGCGAGAAGAAGGCTTGTGCAAGCAACAGGAGCCCCGCCGAAATTTTGGTCCGCTCTCGCCCGCGCGAGGAGGGCCGGTCTGGAGCTTGTGCGCTCCGAGGCCCCGCAGGCGCAGATCGCCGCCGATTGCGGTTTCTCGGATCAGGCGCACATGAGCCGGGAGATCCGGCGTTGGTTCGGCTGTGCTCCTGGGGGCTTGCGGGAGCACAGGGAGCGAGCTTTGGACCGGCTTGCCGCTCCCGATGCTTTTAACGTCCGCTACTCTTCGACGATGAACTTCGCGAACTCCGGAGCGGGAGCGATAGGGTGATAGCAGTAGACCATCGCTCCGGAGGGATCGAGAACCCCGAACCCTCTGTCGCCCCACGGGTGATCTTCCAGCGGCGTCGCTACTGGAACTCCCTCTTCCGTCAACTTTGCATGAAACTTGTCGGCGTCGTCCACCAGAAGGTTCAAGAAGACGCCCCCTGCGAACCGGCTCATTCCATCTTGCGGTTCCATAAGGCAGAGTTCGGGGCCGGAAGTGGCCACCGAGAGACGAAGAACGACGTACCAGCCGCAATCGAACGAAGGACGCGCGCCGAAGTGTTGCTCGTAGAACGCGCGCGTCTCCGTCAGTTTGGGTGTGACCAGCGTTGTGCTTGCCGAGAGAATGTTCATGAATGCCCTCCTTGAGTTTCGAGATTATCGGGAAGACTGTACCGCATCCGAAGCCCGAGGTCTTGAAGATTTCGGCCAAGACGACGGAGCGACGGAAGATGAAAGAAGCGCAACCCGACGGCCGATATACATATGGACTTGAACACGCGGCGCAAAAAAACGACGAGGGCCGATTTTCATCGCGCCCCATGAAGACGAAAGGAGTACTCCATGAAGATTACCTCCGACGTTTCTTCCCTTTTCCCCGAGCATCGCTCTCGAACGACCGTTTCCGCTTCCTCCTCCCCGTTTTCCGATATCCTGACGGCGGTCGAAAAGAACGCCTCCGACTCCCGAAAGCCCGATTTCACTCGAATGACTCGGCAAGAGTTGCGCGATTGGGTCAACGAACAGATCCGCACCGGAAAGATGACCTTCGAGGAGAGCTGTCCGTTCGTCGGCATGACCTTGAAGTTCTGCTCCGCCACAGGCCAACCGGTCGATCCCGCTACGGACGCCGAGCGGGTCGATTTCATCGCCAAAACGCGCCTTGGCATCGAAGGAGCGCTCGCGCGCCACGACATCCGCGGCGCCCGGCAATTGGAGAGCGCTCTGGAGATCATGCTGCGAAACCAAGGAGGCGCCTCCGCCTGAGGCGAGTACGTCCTCGCGAAGAGAATCGAGGAGGTTCGCGCATGAGCGAACGAATGGAAACGCTTGAAGAGAAGGTAGCCCGCGTAGTGAGGGAGGAAATTGCCGTCGCCTCGTATGACCCCCGCTGGCCGGAGCTATTCGTGCGGGAGCGGCTGCATTTGCTCTCCTGCCTGCCGTCCGACTTGATCGAAAGAATCGAGCACTTCGGCAGCACCGCCGTTCCCGGCCTCTCCGCCAAGCCCATTGTGGATATTCTTGTCGGGGTGACCAGTCTTGACGAAACCAGGCGGAGCATTGCGCCGATTCTCGAAGCGCAGGGGTACGACTACTTTTGGAGGTCGTCGTGGGGAGACGATGCGCCGCCCTTCTACGCATGGTTCATAAAACGCGACGAGGCCGGAAACAGAACGCACCACATCCACATGGTCGAGTCCTGGTTCGAGCATTGGGACAGGCTGCTCTTTCGGGACTATCTCATCGAGCATCCCGATGTCGCTCGGGAATACGGAGAGCTGAAAATTCGGCTTTGCGGCGCGTACCCCGATGATCGCGTCGCCTACACGCATGCGAAGGGCGACTTCGTCCGACGAGTTACCGAAACAGCGAAACGCCGCTACCGGGAGGTTCGGCGGGCCGATACGGCGGACGCCGCTCAAGCGCGGCGTCGCGAGCATCCGTAATGCGATCGAAGCTGCGCGACCGAACGATAGCCTTGTTTTCACCGTAAATTTTGTGTTATACGCCCGTATATTCGTCGTAAAATATGTGCGTCGGGTGTATAATCGCAATCGCGAGGTGATGACTATGTACCGTGCCGCGATCGAAAAGCTGAAACGATGGAAGATGAAAGAAGCGCCGAAGCCGCTCATCATCAGAGGAGCGCGTCAGGTCGGCAAGACCTGGCTGATGAAGGAGTTCGGAAAGAGCGCCTACGAAAATACAGTCTACATCGGATTCGAAAACAACCGACAGATGAAAGAGCTGTTCTCGGGCGATATGGCGATCGACCGTATCGTCACGGGGCTGGAGCTGTACGCCGGACGAAAGATCACCCCGGAGAATACGCTGCTCGTCTTCGACGAGATTCAGGAAGTGCCCGCAGCACTAACCTCCCTCAAATACTTCAACGAAAACGCCCCGCAGTACAGAATCGTCTGCGCGGGCTCGCTGCTCGGCGTCGCACTGCATCCGGGGACCTCCTTTCCCGTCGGAAAGGTGGAGTTTCTCGACCTCTTTCCGCTTTCGTTCAGCGAGTTCATGACGGCGATGGGAAAGGAGCGTTTCGCGGAGCTTCTGCAAAAAGGCGACTTCGAGCTGACCACCACCTTCAAGTACGAGTTTATCGACCTGCTGAAGCTCTATTACTACGTCGGGGGAATGCCCGAAGCCGTGGCGAGTTTCGCCGGAAATCGCGACTTCAACGAGGCGCGCGAAATACAGCGTCGCATTCTGGCAGCCTACGAGCAGGATTTCTCGAAGCACGCCCCGAATGAAATCGTCCCCCGAATCCGCATGCTCTGGAACAGCGTTCCGGCGCAACTGACGAAGGAGAACAAGAAATTCGTCTACGGTGTCCTCAAGGAGGGAGCGAGGGCCAAGGAGTACGAAATGGCCATGCTCTGGCTCGCCGACTGCGGACTGGTCTACAAGGTGCATCGTGCGACGGCCCCCCGCCTTCCGCTGAAAGCCTACGAAGATTTGAAGGCCTTCAAGCTTTTTCTGCTCGACGTCGGCCTTCTTTCGTGCATGGTACGACTCGACCAACGGCTCCTGCTGGAAGGCGGCGCTCTTTTCACGGAGTTCAAGGGCGCGTTGACCGAACAGTACGTTCTGCAGCAGTTGAAAACGATCGAAGATGTGGATACATACTACTGGACCAACGAACGAGGCGGCGCGGAGATCGACTTCCTCGTGGACGCCGGCGACGAAGTCGTCCCCGTGGAAGTCAAGGCCGAGACGAACCTCAAGGCAAAAAGCCTGAAGACCTTTTGTGAAAAATTCCGCCCGAAGAGCGCCATCCGTGTTTCCATGGCCGATTACAAAAGAGAGGAGCGATTGCTCAATCTGCCACTCTACGCCGTGGAAACGATCGGAAACGGTGGTGTGCTCCCGGAAGGTGGGAATTAGAATTGCGGTTGTTGAATCGGATCGAAGTGGCTCGACCATGTATGAAAAGAGAGGTGTATCGAAAGTGGAGCACGTAATCGAAGAGTGCGGCGATCCCCGAAGCATTCCGCAGGATCTGCTCTATCTCGCCGACCCGTCCGATGAAATGCTGAACGCCTATGTGGACGTCAGTTTCGCGTTCGTGTGCAGAATCGATCGCGAGATCGTCGGCGCGTTGCTGATGATGCCCACGCGCCCGTTCACGATGGAGATCATGAATATATCGGTGCGCGAGCCGTACTGGAATCAAGGGATAGGAAGAAAGCTGATTCAAGGGGCCGTGAAGAAAGCGCGCGAGACGGGCATGAGGAAAGTCGAGATAGGGACGGGAAACCCCGGCGTCGTCCAGATGCTGCTCTACCAGAAGTGCGGGTTTAGAATTACGGGCGTCGAATTCGACTACTTCAGAAGATGCTGTGCGGAAAAGATTATCGAAAACGGAATAGAGTGCCGGGATATGATCAGGATGGAGATGCACCTGGACGAAGAGACGCAAAAAGAGGGATGAATATGGACGGATACAGCCGTGCAGTACGCCTGTGGCAGTCGTACGGAATCGCGTCGGCCGCCGATTTGGATAAATACCTCCACAGCTTCCGCATTCTGTTCGCGTACCATTCCGGAAAGATAGAGAACGAGGAGATCACCTACCACGACACGCGGGAGATCTTCGAAAACGGCAGAGTGACGGGCTATACCGGAAGCCCCCGCGCTCTCTTCGAGCAACAGAATCAAAAATTGTGCTCCGAATTTCTGAAAGAGAAAATCGTGAACCGCGAACCGCTCGACATAAAATTAGTGAAAGAAACGCATCGCTTGCTGACCGCCGGAACATACGACGAACGCAGGTATATTGATAACGGTGAGCGGCCGGGTGAATTCAAAAAGCACGATTACGTAACCGGAGTTCATGAGGTCGGGTCGTCCGCCGAAGATGTGGAAAAAGAAGTCGCGGAGCTGATCGCCGAGATAGACGCCTACGAGGGCGATGACGTCCTCAAGGCCGCCGCCTATTTTCACGCGAGGTTCGAATATATCCACCCCTTCGCCGACGGCAACGGCCGCGTCGGCAGAACCCTTCTGAACTACTACCTCATGATCCGCGGCCATCCCCCCCTTATCGTCCACGACGAGGAGAAGGGAACGTATTACGCGGCCCTGCAGCAGTACGACGAAGCGGAGGATTTGGCCCCTCTGTACGAGTTTTTCAGGTATGAGACCGAAAAAACGTGGGCGAAAGCCTTGACCTTGCTTGACGGCGCAAAGCCCGATCGCAAAGGCCTGTCGGATTTCACCGGGAAAACCCCGTAGCTTATTCAAAGGAGAAAAACAATGACGAGCAGTAATGGAAAAAAACATCGGTTCATCAGCTTCCTTTTCGTTTTTTTAATCGCCGCGCTTCTGGGAACGGCTCTCTACTACATCAACGAAGTGCGGATAGCCCGACGGGACACCCAAGCGATCTTCGACTCCGCGCTCGCACAGTATGGTACGAAAGTGCGCCCGTCGGACCTTTCTCCCGAACGAAAAAAGGTGCTGCTCGACGTCGAAGACCCGAAATTCTACAGTCATCGCGGCGTTGATTTGGAAACGCCCGGGGCGGGAATGACCACGCTGACGCAGGGGCTGGTCAAATTGCTCTACTTCCCGGACGGCTTCCGCCCCGGCATCGCGAAATTCCGGCAGACTCTTATCGCCCACTATGCGCTTGACGCACTCATATCCAAAGATGATCAGCTGCTCCTCTTCCTCAATATGTGCTATTTCGGCCATGAGAACGGCCGGGCGATACACGGCTTCGCGGATGCCGCCGGAGCGTACTACGGAAAGGAATTTTCCGCGCTTACGGAAGACGAGTTCCTCTCTTTGGTCGCCATGATCATCGGCCCGAATGCGTACAAGCCGGGTACCCCCGCGCACGCGGAAAGGGTGAAGCGAATACGCGCGTACCTCTCGGGCCAGTATCGGCCTGCTGCGGTATTGGATACGGACTACGATGGCACGCAGCGCGGTTCCCTCGCCGATGAACTCTGCATGGCGATTCTGAGATTGCTGACCGACGCCACGCCGGAGTAGGGTAGTCGAGGCCTGCTTATAAACATGGTTTTCGATGTCTCGCCGGCGAAAAAAAAACGGACTCATCCGGCGAGCTGAAGAAGGAGGATCGCAATGGTTCGTAAGCGCGTTGTCGAAACCGACGAGGGAATTCAAGGAGAGTTCATGGTCGAAGCGTTCGATGAGATGCAAAGACGCTTTCGCGACAAGGGGTGGATGGAGACGAAGGCGATCATCCAGTCGGGCATCGACGCGGGCAGCGTGCTCGAAGTCGGCCCCGGCCCCGGATATCTGGGGCTCGAGTGGTTGAAGCGGACCGACGGAACCCGGCTCGTCGGACTGGACATCAGCCCCGATATGATCGCAGTCGCCCGGCGCAACGCCGCCGAGTACGGCCTCGCGGAGAGAACCGAGTATATCCGCAGCGACAGCGCGAAAATTCCCTTCGCCGACAACACCTTCGACGCGGCGTTCAGCAACGGTTCCCTGCACGAATGGTCGGACGTGCGCGGGGCGCTTTCGGAAATCCGGCGGGTTCTCAAGCCGCGAGGCCGCATGTTCATCTCGGACTTGCGACGCGACATGATCGCCCCCATCAAATGGTTCATGTGGCTGACCGTCCGCCCCAAAGCCATCCGCCCCGGGCTCCTCACCTCGATCAACGCCTCGTATATCAAGCCCGAGGCCGAGCAGCTGCTGCGCGACAGCGGATTCGACGAGTTCTCCGTCTCCTGCGACCCGATGGGCTTCCAGATCACTGCGGTGAAGAAGAACGGAGAGACGATCCTCGATCAAGGAGAGTGAGCGCCATGCTGACCGTAATCAAAGCGGACATCACCACGCTGCACGTGGACGCCATCGTCAACGCCGCCAACAACTCCCTTTTGGGCGGCGGCGGAGTGGACGGGGCCATCCACCGAGCGGCGGGTCCCGAACTGCTCGAAGAGTGCCGAAAACTGGGCGGTTGCGCTACCGGCGACGCCAAACTCACCAAAGGGTACCGCCTTCCGGCGCACTACGTCATCCACACCGTAGGCCCCGTCTGGCACGGCGGTACGAGCGGCGAACCCGGCCTCCTCGCCTCCTGCTACCGCCGTTCCCTGGAAATAGCCGAAAGTACGGGAGCAAAGTCGATCGCCTTCCCGGGCATCGGCACCGGCGTCTACGGCTACCCCGTGGACCACGCCGCGAAGATCGCCGTGGACACCGTGCGCGAGACGCTGAAAAGCTGCCCCGGGATTGAGAAGGTGGTATTCTGTTGCTTCTCCGAGAAAGACCGGGCGGTGTACGAGGGATTGATCGGGTGAGGGGCTTTGAAACACTCTCCTGAGCTGAACAGCGAACGTCTTGATACCGGAAGCTTCATTGGATAGCCGCGTTATCGCGCGTGTTACCGGATAGCCGCTCTACCGCTATCCGTCAGACGGTATTTTTGCAACTTACTGTTCGGCTTATCCGGCACAGTCATTTTTATCAAGCCTCTCGATAAAAGTGGCCCGATGTGTCGCTTGAATGCTCGAGTATCGCTGCTTATTCCGATTTTTGCAAAAATATCTTTGCGTGAAAGCGTGCCGTCTTCAAGTGCATTCAGTATATTCCTTTGTGTCACGGTCAGCTCGACTTGGTGCTTTTCTTCATGCCTCTCTTGGTGCTGGGCTTGGTCGATGATGCTGTTCAAAACAGCCGAAAGCGTAAACTCGATAAACCCACCCGAGTCGTTTGCACTGCGGGCGTCTTCAATCGCCCGGTAGTATTCCGGTCTGTTCCGGTACAGAATGAGTTCCATCGGAATCCACGCAAAAACCTCGTTCCATTTCGCGAGAAGAAGTGTCTGCCAAAGCCGTCCCATACGTCCGTTGCCGTCGGCAAACGGGTGAATGATTTCTATCTCAAAGTGCATAATCGCGCTTTTCAGCACAGGGTGCAGCTCCGATTCCTTCGCCCAATCAAACAGGTCATCGACGAGGTCGGGGACAAATTGCGGTCGTGCTCCAATGTGAACTGCAACATCGTCGGCGAATACACCCACATCTTCGCTTCGGAACTTTCCCGACTCTTCGAGCAGGCCTTCCGTCATCAATTCGTGGGCTTTCAGGAAATCCCCGACGGAGTACGGATCGAAGGTCATAATCTTGTCGTAGGCTTCATAAGCGTTTTTGACTTCCTTGATTTCCGTCTGTTTGCCCGCAACCCTCTTGCCCTCGATAACGGCGGTCACTTCACCAAGCGTCAAGGCATTCCCCTCGATGGCGAGGGAAGAGTGGATCGTCTTGACACGGTTTTCCCTGTGCAAACGAATATCGCGTTTGAACTCCGTGCCGTATTCAAGTCTCGTTACGGTTTCAACGATCTTCGCCAGATAGTCGGCGGCTTTCTCCGTTATTGTATAGGGAGGCTTGTTTGCCATCTCTCTTCACCTCCTAAAGATTTGCGGACGATCGCCGGAAGCGGGCGCGTTTCAGTAATGGAAGCGAAGCTGCGCGATCAAAAGCGCATCGTCCTCGACGCGATAGACGATACGGTGTTCTCCGGTTATCCGTCGCGACCAGAAACCGGCCAGAGCATGCTTCAGGGCTTCGGGCTTCCCGACTCCCGCGAACGGATCCCGCTGAATCTCCCTGATCAGCCTGTCGATTCGCTCGGCCATCAGCGTGTCCTGTTTTTGCCAGTACAGATAATCCTCCCACGCCTCGTCGGCGAAAATAACCCTCATTCCGCCGGCTTCCGCTCCACGCCCTTACCGGTCCCCAGCCGAGCGACGGCCGAGAGCAGCCTCCCCGCGTTGGCGGGTGTCCGCAGCAGATGCGCCGTTTCTTCAAGGGCGTTGTACTCCTCGAGCGAGATCATAACGACGGCCTGATCGCTCTTGCGCGTGATGATGATCGCTTCATGATCGTTGCAGACCTTATCCATCGTATCCGCAAGATTCGCCCGCGCCGCTGTATAGGTGATCGTGTTCATGAGAGCACCTCCTTGTATGTACGTGTTACTGTACATAGAGAAGGCCGATTCGTCAAGCAGTCGCTCGCTGCTTATTACGTCCTCCGAGAGCCGCCCCGTGAACGGGAAATGGCGCACCTCGCTTCCAGGATTCACACTCCGCGGTAAAGCCTCTCCTACATTGAAACGGCCTTTCTGCTATATTTGTATAGCAGGAAAGGAGGAGTTTCTATGCTTGCTCTGCGACTGGACGAAAAACTCTCATCGCGCCTTGACGCTTTGGCGCGAAAGACGGGCAGGACCAAGACATGGTATGCCCGCAAGGCCATCGAGACATACATCGACGATATGGAGGACGCCGCTCTTGCTGCGGCCGCCTACGAAGAGTACCTTCTCGAAGGCGGCGAGTCTTCTCCTCTGAATGACGTGAGGCGCCGTCTTGGATTGGAGGATTGAACTCTCCCGCCGTGCCGAGAAGCAGCCGGCCGCCATCGACGCCCCCGAAGCTCTTCGGATCGTACGATACCTGTCCGAGCTGGAGAAACTTGAAAGCCCGCGTTCTCGCGGCAAGGGGCTGACCGCGACTCTGTCCGGTCTCTGGCGATATCGCGTGGGTGATTGGCGCGTCCTGTGCCGTATCGAAGACGGCAGGCTCCTGGTGTTGATAGTGGAGATCGGCCATAGGAGCACGGTATACAACTAGCCCGCCCCGAACGACGAACTATGAACCCCCCCCCGTCGAAGTAGAATGCATGCGAATTTATTGCTCTTTTCGAAAATAATCCTGGAAAAGTCCGCGTTCCTTCTGTTGAACGGCACGTACGGCATGAGGTACAATACGGGTGCGCACAGGAGCGATTCGGGAGGGGAAACAATGTCTCGGGCTACGCTTGAACCGACGAAAAGAAAAGAGCTGTACCGACGCTTCCGCAATCTCTCGGAACGGAATGCCGCGCGTGTGCTGGGCTCCGTCGACGCCCTGGAAGAAGAGCGCCCCGGCGATGAAACGCTCGCCGCGCTGCGGGAAGCCGATGCAATCGCCCGCGATCCTTCGGTGAGAGGATTTACCGACGTCGTCGAAATGA
>JAHDKT010000104.1 GCA_018436725.1 Synergistaceae bacterium
ACTGAAGAAAGCCTCTTTCGTAGACGAGAAGAAGAATTTGATTCTGTACGGAAACGTTGGTACTGGAAAGACTCACCTTGCTCAGGCAATCGGTTTGGAAGCCTGCAAAAAGAACAAGGTGGTTCGTTTCTTCAGAACGGCCGCGCTGGTAAATCGCCTTTCTGAAGCACAGAAGAAGTCAGAACTAAACGCCTTCATGAAAACTCTAATGAAGGCCGATCTGATTATCTGTGATGAGTGGGGCTATGTGCCTCTTGATCGTGATGGATCGAAGTTGTTGTTTCAAGTTATCTCAGAATGCTATGAACAAAGGAGCGTGATAATCACAACGAATCTTGAGTTCAGCAAGTGGGTCCATATCTTCTACGATGAACAGATGACTTCGGCAATGATTGATCGTCTTGTTCACCACAGTCATTTGTTGTTGTTCGAAGGTCAGAGCTATAGAATTAGGAATTCGCTAATGAAAACTCATTAACAAAATTTCCCGGGTGGAAAGTTGTTTGGAATTCTTGCAAAAACAGGGAATTCACTCTTGCAAAAAACATATGTTTGCTGCAGAATATAAGTACCGGTAATTGCAGAGAGTGATTCCCTGCAATTGCAGGGAAAATTCCCTGTTAATGCAAAGAGCCATTGCAACTTCCCCCGGAATTACCTACCCTTGTAGTTACGACACTATAAAGGGGAGGAACAAAGGAGGATGGTTGCAATGGCTAAGATCAATTCTATCAGAAGCAAATATTTTAATGAAGGAAAGCGAATTGTGGAGATTGCAAGAGAAACAGGGACGGATGTGAAGACAGTGAAAAAGTACATTCTGAAGGATGATTTCAATACACAGCCACCACAGACGAAGAAAACAGTTAAGTCGAAGCTCGATCCTTTCAAAGAAGAGATTGACTGTTGGCTTGAGCAAGACAAACTTGAAAGAAGGAAACAGCGACATACGGCTTTAAGAGTGTTCAAGAGGCTTCAGGAAAAACACGGTGGTTCCTTTGACTGTTCATATCGTCTTGTGGCAACATACGTGGCACAGAAGAGGAAAGAACTTTATGGCCAGAACAAAGAGTTTTACTTCGCTTTGGAACACAAACCCGGTGAAGCACAGGTAGACTTTGGAGAAGCTGACTTTCTGGAAAACGGGGTTCGCTGTCACGGATATACTCTGAATGTCTCCTTTCCCTACAGCAACGGGGGATATCTTCAACTCTTCAAGGGAGAGAACCAACAATGCCTAATGGAAGGACTCATGAATGTCTTCAACCACATAGGGGGTGTTCCCAACAGAATATGGTTTGACAACGCCTCATCCATGGTCAGCAAAATACTGAAGGAAGGAGACCGGATCCTTTCGGAACACTTTCTCAGATTCAAGAATCACTATGGATTCGAAGCAGTCTTTTGTAATCCCCAGAGCGGGAATGAGAAAGGCAGCGTCGAAAGTAAAGTGGGATACCATAGGAGAAACCTGCTAGTTCCTGTTCCAGAGATAAATGACTTAATAGCCTTCAACAAAGAGCTCCTCGCTCGATGTGATCAGGATATGGAAAGAGCGCACTATTCGAAGCCAGGCATGATAAGAGAACGATTTGAAGAAGACAGGACAAAGCTTCTAACACTTGCACGGAGTAAGTACGATGAATCGATCCTCCTGGCTGTTCGCACAGATGCTCACGCGAAG
>JAHDKT010000005.1 GCA_018436725.1 Synergistaceae bacterium
AACGATGAATTGTCTACAGGCCGTTCTTTTTTCAAGGTGCTTTATTGTTCCGCACTGCCGCCGGGACGAAACAGAGAACATTCAATCCATACAATCCATACTTTATCATTGTGAATTGGAAAAGATTCCTCCGTCAGTCAGCCCTGTGCAGAGAAAGAAAGGTTGCCGTAAGGGAAGGAAGGAAAAAACCCGCCGAGATCCCCGCGCTCGCCCCTAAAGCAATTCGCGGAAGAAACGGAAGATCAAGGGCAAACATCAGTTGACTCACCAGCGGCGAGAGCGCCGTTCCGAAAAAAGCGATGTATACATACTTCAAAAACGACTCTTTTTGGCTCCATGCATATATCCGGACGCCTGCAAGAATGAACCATACATTTACTAGGTTTTCCCGAAAAAAGCAAATCCGGCTACGGAAAATATCGAAGCGATCGAGATACCTCGAATAGGGATTTCATAGCATACGAGAATCGACGTAAAGAGAATCGTGAGGATACCGCTGTTCAAAAAGGATGCCCCTCGCCCGCCTATGCGGAAGTAATCGGAAAACAAATTGCCTGGTTCAATCAGAATGCACGCCATCCCTTGGAGAATGCGGTGAAGAGGTTCGAAAAGAAATCCAACAACACAAAAAAGAATACCGAAGAGAAAAAGGACGAGCTTTTTCCCGCCGTCGCCGACGAGGATGGTTCGAGAATCAATCTTTCCTGAACGGCGTCACATAATAACGCACCACTCGTCGTGAAACGTTCCAATGGCAGATTCGCAACATAACCTGGAAAGCTCCGATATACTGCGTCACGATTACTCCCATTGGCCGCCCTCCTCGCTTTGCATTGAATGCGTCGGGAAATACTATCTAATTATTTTTATGATAATGCCGATGCGCACCATATGCAAAATAACATTTTCACCACAGTTCCATGCGTTCAAGTAATGAACATCTCACCTCAAAGAAGAAGATATTTTCTACACTTTTTATAATTAATCTATAATTTATCTCTTGACTTACAAGGAAAAAAAGATACACGAACCTTCTCCTGTACAGAGAAGGACGTGATACAATATTTTCCGATCGCATGAAAAAGCGCATGCGCTAAGCCAAATATCGATCTTTTCATCTCTTAAAGGAGGCCGTTTCATGAGAAGCGAAGAAGTCTACGCAAAATCACTCGAACTGCACAAGGCGAAAAAAGGCAAGGTCGCCATCGCAAGCAAGATGCCGGTGAACTCCATGGCCGATCTGGCTCTGGCCTATACTCCCGGGGTCGCCGAACCCTGCCGCGAGATCGGCCGCAACAAGGACGCGCTCTACGAGGTCACGTCCAAAGGGAACATGGTCGCCGTCATCACCGACGGCACGGCGGTACTGGGCCTGGGCGACATCGGCCCCGACGCCGCCCTTCCGGTCATGGAAGGAAAATCCATCCTCTTCAAGCGCTTCGCCGATATCGACGCGTTCCCCATCTGCATCAACTCGAAGGACGTGGACGAGATTGTGCGCACATCCGCCCTCATCGCCTCCTCCTTCGGCGGCGTCAATCTCGAGGATATCGCGGCGCCCCGCTGCTTCGAGGTGGAGAAAAAGCTCCAGGAGATCTGCGACATTCCCATCTTCCACGACGACCAGCACGGTACTGCGGTTATCGTGCTCTCGGGGTTGCTCAACGCGCTGAAGGTCGTCGGGAAAAAACTCGAAGACGTGAAGATCGTGATGACCGGCGCCGGAGCGGCGGGAACGGCGATCTGCAAGTTCCTGATGTCCGCGGGGGCGAAGAACGTCATCCTCTGCGACAGAGGCGGCGCGATCTACGAGGGACGCAGCGAGCACATGAACTGGGCTAAGGAGGAGATTGCGAAGACGTCGAATCCGAACAGGGAAAAGGGCTCCGTGGCCGACGTCATCAAAAACGCGGATGTCTTCCTCGGTCTCTCCGGCCCCGGAATCATCGACGGCGACATGGTGAAGACGATGGCGCCGAAGGCGATCGTCTTCGCCATGGCCAACCCGACGCCCGAGATCTACCCCGACGAGGCCATGGCAGCCGGAGCGGCCGTCGTCGCCACAGGACGCAGCGACTTCCCCAACCAAATCAACAACTGCCTCGGCTTCCCCGGCATCTTCCGGGGCGCGCTCGACGTCCGCGCGTCGATGATCAACGAGGAGATGAAGCTCGCCGCCGCCTACGCGCTTGCCTCCCTGGTCACCGACGAAGAGCTTCGCGCCGACAGGATCATCACCGAGGTCATGGACGACCGGGTGGTGCCCGCAATCGCAAAGGCGGTCGCCGAGGCCGCCCGAAGGACGGGAGTCGCACGCCTCTGAACGATGAGTTCTCTCCGAAGGCTGTAACGGCATACCCACATCATAAAGGAGGTAGAAGAGGAATGAAGAAATTTGTAGTCGCAGGTCTTGCAGTGTTGTTGGCGATCGCCGGAACCGCCGCGTTCGCCGCGGAATTCACCTTGAAACTGGGACATATCGCGGATCCCCAGAATCCCTACGCGCAGGGCGCCGTGAAGTTTTCCGAGCTTGTGAAAGAGAAAACGGGCGGCGCGGTGGACGTTCAGGTCTTTCCCAGCAGCCAGCTCGGGAACCAGCGCGACCTCATCGAAGGACTCACGTTCGGCACGGTGGACATGACCCTGACCAGCACCGCCGTTCTCGGCAACTTCCTCCCGCAGGCGGCGGTCTTCGACCTTCCCTTCATCTTCAGAGACATCCCGCACGCCTATCACGCGCTCGACACCGTGGGCATGGAGATCTGCAAGCCTCTTGAACAGCGCGGGATCAAGGTCCTCTCGATGTGGGAGAACGGCGTCCGTCACATGACGAACAACAGGAACCCGATCCGGAAACCCGAGGATATGAAGGGCCTCAAAATTCGCGTGATGGAACAACCCATCTACATCGAGATGATGAAGGCGCTCGGGGCGAGCCCCACGCCGATGGCGTTCGGCGAGCTTTTCACCGCGATGCAGCAGGGCGTGGTCGACGGTCAGGAGAACCCGGCCGCCCACATCTGGACCTCCCGCTTCTTCGAAGTCCAGAAGTATATCTCCCTCACCGCGCATACATACTCCGCCGAACCGCTCCTGATCTCGATGGGCGTGTGGAACAGCCTTCCTGAAAAGCACCGCGCCTCCATCCAGGAGGCTGCGAACGAAGCCCGCGACTGGCAGCGCGAACTGTGCCGAAAGCTCGAAAACGAATTCTGGGACAACATCAGGGCCAGCGGCAAGAGCGAGATCAACGACGATGTCGACAAGGCGGCCTTCATGGAGGCCACAAAGCCGGTGTGGACCATGTTCGAGGACAAGCTCGGAAAGGGGAACATCGAAGCGATCGTCAATGTGAAATAGCATCTTCCGAAGGGGAGCGGCGTTCAGCGCCGCTCCCCTTCGCATACACGCCCCCAAGGAGGCGAACGAATGAAAAAACTGCTCGGCCTTATGGAAAAATTCTTCGCGGCGGCATCCATGATCGGCATAGGCCTGATGCTCGCGATCATCTTCATGCAGGTTATCACGCGCTACTTCTTCGGACACTCCCCCAGCTACTCGGAGGAGCTTTCCCGCTACCTCTTCGTCTGGGTCGTCTTTCTCTCCCTGCCGGTCGTCTCCCGGCAAGGAGGGCACATGGTCGTCGGTCTGCTCCTTGAACGATTCGAAGGCGCGCGCCTTCGCCGGCTCAAGATAGCCGGAGGACTGTGCAGCATCGCGTTCCTGACGATCATGGTCTATCAGGGCATACGCATGATCAAACTGGCGTCGTGGCAGACATCCCCCGCGATGGAAATCCCGATGTCGTACGTCTACGTCGCGATCCCGCTCGGGTGCGCAGCCATGTTGCTCGTCGCGCTCGACGAACTCGTCGACGTGCTCCGGGGAGGTACCCAGCCATGACGGATATGACACTCTGGCTTCTTCTCTTTTTCTTTCTCGCCATACTGCTCACCGGCGCGCCGATCGGCGCCGCGCTCGGCCTCTCCTCGGCCATCGTGATCTACGCCACGATGAATGTGCCGCTTATCGTAGTGGCCCAGCGCATGTTCACTTCGGTGGATTCCTTCTCCTTCATGGCGGTACCCTTCTTCATGCTCGCAGGGGCATTCATGTCATCGGGCGGCGTCACGCGCCGCCTCGTCGATTTCGCCAACGCCCTCGTCGGCGCTCTGGCCGGCGGACTCGCTCTTGTGGTCGCCGTGGCGGGCATGTTCTTCGCCGCGCTCTCCGGCTCCTCCGCCGCCACCACGGCCGCCATCGGCGTCGCCATGATCGACGAGATGGAAAAACGGGGCTACCCCAAGTCCTTCGCCGCCGCCGTCGTGGCGACGGGAGGCACCGTGGGCATCGTCATTCCCCCGAGCGTCACCATGGTTGTCTACGGCGTCATCGCCGGAACGTCCATCGGGGATCTCTTCATGGGCGGCTTCGCCCCTGGAATTCTCATGGGCACGGCCACGTGCATCGTGAGCTGGGTGATCGCGAAGAAGAAAGGGTATCTCGGCGAGGGCAAAGCCACCTTCGCACGGATCGCCAGGACATTCAAGGACTGCATCTGGGCGCTCCTGATGCCGGTGATCATCCTCGGCGGAATCTACGGCGGCATCTTCACGCCTACCGAGGCTTCGGCAGTCGCGGCGGTCTACGGCGCGTTCATCGGAATGTTCGTCTACAAAGACCTGAAGCTGAAGGATTTCCCGAAGGTTCTCCTGAGCGCCGCCACCAGCACGACAATGATCATGTACGTCGTCGGCGCGGCGAACCTCTTCGGCTGGATCCTCACGAACGCGCAGGTACCGCACAGGATCGCGGCGGGTTTCACCGCGATGACCGACAGCCCGTTCGTCTTCCTGATCCTCGTGAACCTGCTGCTCCTCTTCATCGGCACGCTCCTGAACGCGTCGGCCGCCGTGGTCAGCCTCACGCCGATCCTGCTCCCGGTGGCGCTCTCCCTCGGGATCGACCCGGTCTTCTTCGGCGTCCTGATGGTCGTGAACCTCGCCATCGGCTGCATCACGCCTCCCGTCGGGCTTGACCTCTTCGTCGTGTCGAGCATCACGAAGATCTCCATCGACAAGATCATGAAGGACGTCACGCCGTACCTTCTCGCCCTGCTCGTCGTCCTGCTGATACTCACCTGGTTCCCGGACATCATTCTCTTCCTCCCCAGACTTCTGAGGGGGTAGACATCGCCCCGCCCGGCGGCGTCCCGAAGGCGCTCCGCCGGGCGGATTTCTTTCTCAAGGAGGCGTTCGATATGAGGGAAATAGCGGAAAAACTCGCCAGAGCGATGGGGGCGTCGAAACAGACGGTCGTCTTCACCGGAGCCGGGATGAGCACCGAATCCGGTCTTCCCGACTTCCGTTCATCGAGCGGCCTCTGGGGAAAGTACCGCCCCGAGGACCTCGCTTCCGTGGACGCGCTCAACCGCAACTTCGAGAACTTCGCCGCGTTCTACCGCCAACGCATCGCCACCCTCGGCGAGGTCCGCCCGAACAAGGGGCACCTCATCCTGGCGGAGTGGGAACGGAGAGGGCTCGTCTCGGCCGTGATCACGCAGAACGTGGACGGCCTCCACCACGCCGCAGGCTCGCAGGCGGTACACGAGCTTCACGGAACGCTCCGCGAGGTTCGTTGTCGGCAGTGCGGCCTGATCCGTCCGGCGAGTACCTTCGCCGACGAAACGGAATGCAAACTGTGCGGCGGCCGAATGCGCCCCGCCGTGGTGCTCTTCGGGGAGATGCTTCCCGAGAATGCGCTCTCCGACAGCGCGGCGCTGGCGTCCACGTGCTCGGTCTTTCTCGTGCTCGGGTCGTCGCTTACGGTCTCTCCGGCCAACATGCTCCCGGAACGAGCGAAAAGACACGGCGCCGCGCTTTTTATCATCAACAACGCGCCGACGCACCTGGACGCGATCGCGGACGGAGTAGCCCAAGCCTCTATCGGCGAAATGCTCGCCGCAGTGGACGATCTGCTTTCGGGAGCGGCTGAAAAGACCACTCCCCGGAATTGACTTTATCGATCCTGTCAAGGACAATATATACTGCGTTTTTTTATGCGAGGGGAGGCGTCGACAACACAAAGACGAAGGGGGGAGGTTTCCGGGGAAAGCGCTTATTCACACCGTACGTCCACAGTACTTTGCGAACGTTCTTCTTCACTGCTTGCAGAAAGTGCATATACTTCAAGGAGGGCTGAACATGTTCAGAAAACTGGGACAGTCAATGGCTGCATGGTCTTTCAAGTACATCCCCGATCCGAGTATTTTCGCAGTGCTCCTTACGTTCATCGCGTTCGCACTTGGTATTTTCCTGACCACCAGCGGTCCGATGGATATGGTGCTTCACTGGTACAAAGGTTTCTGGGAACTGCTTACATTCAGTATGCAGATGGCCCTCATGGTTATCACGGCTTCCACTGTGGCGAATGCTCCCGCCATCAAAAAGGGCATCTCCGCCCTTGCTTCTATTCCGAAGAACAGCAAACAAGCAGTCTATTTCGTCGCGCTCGTCTCCGTAGCGGTCTCCATCGTCCACTGGGGGCTGAGCTTGGTGCTCGGCGCTCTCCTGGCACGCGAAGTCGGCAAATCGCTGAAAAAGCGCAACCTGACCTTCGAGTACGGTCTCATCGGCGCGGCCGCGTACCTCGGCCAGATGACGTGGCATGGCGGCTTGTCGGCGTCCGTCGGCCTGCTCATCGCCACTCCTGGACATTTCCTTGAGAAACAGATCGGTATCATCCCCATCGGCGACTATATGTTCAACACAATGAATATCGCCGTCACCATCGGCGTGCTCATCTTCCCGCCGATTTTCGCATGGATGATCCATCCGAAGGACGACGAAATCAAGATGCTTGATCCGGAAGTATCGGCATATCTCGACCGAACCGACGAAGGCGCCCACAGGGCGCGCGCCGTCGTCACCGTGGGCGACAAGCTCAACAGCAGCAGGTCCATCGCCTATCTGCTCGGCGCGCTCGGGTTCACGTACATCGTCCATCACTTCAGGACCAAAGGCTTCAACCTCGACCTCAATATCGTGAACGCGATCTTCTTCTTCGCGGGGATCATCCTTCACGGCACGATGGCCGACTACGTCCAGGCGGTCAAGGACGCGACGCCGGGCGTCAGCGGCGTTATCTTCCAGTTCCCGCTCTACGCCGGCATCATGGGGATGGTGCGCTACTCGGGGCTGGTGGACGTGTTCTCCGCCGCGATCGTATCCATAAGCACGCTCAATACCTTCTACTTCTGGACGTTCATCAGTTCGAGCATCGTGAACCTCTTCGTCCCCAGCGGCGGCGGCCAGTGGGCGGTCCAGGGGCCGATCGCCATGAAGTCCGCCGAGATGATGGGGGCCAGCTACATCAAGTCCGCTCTGGCAGTAGCCTACGGCAACACGTGGACGAACATGCTCCAGCCCTTCTGGGCCATCGCGCTGCTGGGAATAACCGGGCTGAAGGCGCGCGACGTCATCGGCTACGCAACGGCCGTCATGATCCTCAGCTTCCTGGTCTTCGCGCTGCCCCTCCTCTTCCTTCCTGTGTAAGAGCGTGCGGGACTCACTGAAGAAAGGATGTGAAATGATTGTCGACAAAGGATTTCACTGTTGAAGAACTCACTGTACGCCGAATTCACGAGGGGATGAAGCAGGGAACCGTTTCCTGCAAGGCGCTGGCGGAGGAGTACATCCGTCGCATCGAGGCGTACGACCGGAAAGGCCCTTCGCTGAACGCCGTCATCCTCGTCAATCCGAACGCGGTGAAGGAAGCGGAGCAGCACGACATCACCATCAAGGAGAAGGGCCCAGTCGGTCCTCTTCACGGCATTCCCGTCCTGCTCAAGGACAACGTCGAGACGGGGGACATGGTCACCACCAGCGGCTCTCTCTCGCTGAAAGACTATATGCCCGACGACGACGCCTTTCTGACGAAGCGCCTCAAGGCGGCGGGGGCCATTATCCTCGCGAAGGCGAACATGCACGAGTTCGCCGTCTGGGGGGAGAGCGTCAGCTCCATCCTCGGGCAGGTGCTCAACCCGTACGACCTCACGAGAACCCCTGGAGGTTCCAGCGGCGGCACGGGCGCGGGAATGGCGGCGAACTTCGCCGCGGTGGGAATCGGAACGGATACCATCAATTCCATCCGTTCGCCCTCGTCGGCGTGCGCGTGCGTCGGCATTCGTCCTACGATCGGTCTGGTAAGCCGCGACGGCGTTTCCCCCTACTCTTTCGATCAGGATACCGCGGGACCCATCTGCCGGACGGTCGAGGACGCGGTTCTGGTCCTCGACGCGATCGCCGGATACGATCCGGCCGACCCGGAAACGGCGTGGTCGGTCGGCAACGTTCCCGCGAGCTATACGGAGTACCTCTGCACGGACGGCCTGAAGGGAAAACGTATCGGCGTTCTCCGGAGCCTCTTCGGCGACAAGCCCGAGCATGCCGACGTCAACGAGGCGATGCGGCGAAGTCTGGAGGCGATGAAGGAGGCCGGAGCCGCCCTCGTCGAAGTCGCCGAGCCTATCGATACGAACTACCTGGCGTCGAAGGTGAGCGTTCATCTTCATACCCTCAAGGACGACCTGGAGAGCTATTTGAAAAGCCTCGGGCCGAAGTCGAAGTACCATACGCTGGACGCCCTCATCGCCTCGGGCGAGATCCACCCCGGCATCGTCGAGAACATGAAGACGGCGGCGGGGCTGAGCAAGGACAGCGACGAATACCGTGTGCGCACCCTCAAACGCCTCGCGCTCCGGACGCAGGTCATGAAGCTGATGGCCGACCTCGGCCTCGACGCCCTTGTCTACCCGCACCAGAAGCGCCTTGCCGTTCCGGTGGGCGAGTCGCAGGTCGAGCGGAACGGCGTCCTGGGATCCGCTACGGGCTTTCCGGCCATCACGCTTCCAGGCGGCTTCTCCCGCCCTTCGGAGAGCGCGCCGATAGGTGTTCCCATCGGCCTCGAAATTCTGGGGCGTCCCTGGACCGAAGGAACACTCATCTCGATAGCTTACGCTTTCGAACAGATGACGCACTTCCGCAGGCCGCCGAAGAGCACCCCGGAACTCTCCTGAAACACCTGTTCATAAAAAGGCGGACGGAGCTTTCTCCGTCCGCCTTTTTCTCGTCGCTGGAACATCTTGGTGCTATAATCAAGCCGTATCCGTCTCCGGGAAGGAAGCGGAAAACTCATCACGAGGAGGCTTCTGCAATGATTACAAGACGGTATGTACTCAAAGCGTTTTCGGCGACGCTCGCTCTCCTGCTGCTCGTTTCCGCGTCGTTCGCCGCCGACGGCAGGCTGACGTTGCTCTCTCTCAACGACATCCACGGGAGAATATACTCCGAGAAAGACGCAGGAGGACTCGCAAAGGCGGCAACGCTGGTGGAAAAGCTGCGCGCGACAGACCCCGGAAACGTCTTTCTTGTACAGGCGGGCGACGTCAACGAAGGCCCTCTTTTCTTCTATTTTCACGGAAAACCGGAAATGGCCGGACTCAACGCCCTGGGAACCGATGTCGGCGCCTTGGGAAACCATGAATTCGATCTCGGGAAGGAGATCTTTTTCGAGGCGACGGGGTACGCGGAATTCCCGATCGTCGTCTCCAACCTTCGCCTCAAGGACGGAACCCCGGCGCCTTTCCCCGAGTACGTGATCAAAACGGCGGCCAACGGGATGAAGGTCGCCTTCTTCGGACTGGTCACCCCCGCTCTGGCCTACACCACCAAGGGGAGCGACGACTTCCGCGCCGGTCAGGATCTCCCCGCGGAGGCCGAACGGATGGTGAACATTCTCTCCTCGAAGGAAAAGCCCGACGTCGTCGTGCTGTTGAGTCACTGCGGAATCGAGGCCGACCGGTTGATCGCGAAGAATACCGCAGGCATCCACGCGATCGTCGGAGGCCACAGCCATACCCTCATGGAAAAGGGAGAGTTCGTCGAAGGACCGAACGGCTGGGTCACGCTGATCGGCCAGGCGGGTTCCTACGCCCGGCATCTCGGCGTGATGGAGCTTGCGTTCAAGGACGGCGCCGTCTCGAAGGAGTCCTCCTGGCGCGTCGAAGCGCTCGACGCGAACGTCCCCGAGGACGAACGAGTCGCCGCGCTCCTTGAACCGTTCCGCAAAGAGCTTGCGGAACGTCTTTCCGTTCCTCTTGCGAACCAACCCAAGGATATGGATGCGCGCAAGGACTTCATCCGGAGCAGCGAGACGAACCTCGGAAACTTCATCGCCGACGCGTTCCGCTGGAAGTCCGGAGCACAGATCGCCGTGATGAACGGCGGCGGCATCCGCGGCGACCAACTGTACCCCGCAGGTACGGTCTCCTACGCGACCATCACCAACATGATGCCCTTCGGCAACACCCTGAGCAAGGGAACGATCTCGGGCAAGGAGCTTCTCCGGCTCATGGAGACCAGCGGCTCGGCCCTGATCGGCGAAAAGGACGAGTACGACGCCAACATGCGTACCCCTACAGGAGGATTCCTCCAGATCTCCGGTATCCGCGTCGTCTTCGACACGAAGAAGCAACCCCTTCTGATCGACAACAACGCCATCGTCCGTAAAGAAGGCGAGCGCGTTGTGAAGCTGGAGGTGCTCCAGGAGGATGGTTCCTGGGCGCCCGTCGACATGGCGAAGGAGTACACCATAGCGACCACCGACTGGACCTCGGGCGGCGGCGACAAGTATACCGTCCTCAAGAACAACGGCTCCTTCGTCTCCCTGGAGCAGTTCATCCTGGAATCCACAGCCGAATACATCCGTTTCCTGGGCGAGATGAAAGCCGAAGTCGACGGACGGATCACTATACTGCGATAAACATATCAACGGAGGTGCTGTAATGGAACGGACACATGTCGCATACGAAAAACTCCGCGCATACATGGCGGAGATGCTCGAAAAGGGGCTCGGCTTCCCCGAGGAAACGGCCGAAATCTCCTCGGTGGCCCTAGTGGAGGCCGACGCGCGCGGGCATGCCTCTCACGGCGTTGCGCGCATCAAGATGTACTTCGAAGAGGTGAACGACGGCAAGGACAACCCCAAGGCCGTCCCGGAGATCGTCCACGAAACGCCGATCTCCCTCGTGATCAAGGGGAACATGGCCCCCGGCTTCGCCTCCTCAAAGCTCGCCATGGAGCGAACGATCGCGAAGGCGAAGGAGCACGGCACCTGCATGACCGTCGTACAGGATTCGTGCCACTTCGGCATGGCGGGCTTCTGGGCGGAGAAGGCCGCCGACGCGGGGATGATGGGCGTGGCGCTCACGAACACTCTCCGGGCGGGCATCCCTCTCTTCGGCAAGGAGCGCCTCCTTGGGACGAATCCGATCTGCGTGGCCATCCCCACGGGGAAAAAGCCGCACTTCATGCTCGACATGGCGACGACGACCGTCGCGCTCGGCAAGATCGAGGTCGCGGCGCGCAGAGGCGGCACGATGCCGGTCGGTTGGGCCGTCGACGAAAACGGCGCCGATACAACGGACGCGATCAGCGTAGCGGAGATCAACCGTTTCGACAAGAGCCCCTTCGGAGGGCAGCTCTATCTCGGCGGCGCGGGGGAAACCCTCGGCGGACACAAGGGGTACGGTCTCGGCCTGCTCGTCGAGCTGCTCACAGCGGGTCTTTCGCTCGGGACGGCCACGTACGACACTTATGTGAAAAACTGCGGAATCTGCCACTACTTCCAGGCCACCCGCCTCGACCTCTTCGGCGACGAGGAGAAGATCAAGGCGCACGTCGCGTCCATCCTCGACAAGCTGCGCGAAAGCCCCAAAGCCGAGGGGAAAGAACGCATCTATATTCACGGCGAGAAGGAGTTCGAGCGCCGGAAGAAATCCATGGAAGAGGGCGTCTATCTCGATCCGGCGACATGGGAGCGCCTCGACGAGTTCGCCGACAAGTTCGGCATGCGCCGTCTCGAACCGTAAACCAAAGGGAGGGGACCGTATGAACGTCTATCTTGGCCTGGACATCGGCACCACGAACATCAAGATGCTCCTCGTGGACGAACGGGGGAGCGTCGTCAAAAGCATGTCGCACCCTCTCGAACTCTCCGCGCCCCGCCCGGCCTGGGCCGAGCAGGACCCGGAAGACTGGTGGAACGGCGTATGGACGCTTCTCTCCTCCGTCCCCTCCGACATGAACGTCCTCCGCATCGGCCTCTCGGGGCAGATGCATACGCTCGTCCCGGTCGACGACGACGGAACCGTCCTCAGAAAGGCGATTCTCTGGTGCGATCAGAGAACGTCGGCCGAATGCGACGAGGCGACCGCCGCGGTCGGGGGAGAGGACAAGATCATCGAGATGACAGGGAACCTGATCTACCCCGGATTCACTCTCCCGAAGATCCTCTGGATTCGCAAGAACGAACCCGAAGTCTACGGCCGCATCCGAACGTGTTTCATCGCCAAGGATTACATCGGCTGGCGACTCACCGGAGAGCGGGCGGCGGAGTGGTCGGACGCCTCCGGCAGTTCGTGCTACGACATCTCCGCCCGGCGCTGGCGGAGCGACCTGCTGCGCACGCTCGGCATCGACGAGGCGTGGCTGCCTCCGCTGAAGGGCTCCTCCGACGTACGCGGAAAACTCCGCCCCGAACTTGCCTCGAAGCTGGGCTGGAAACAGGCCGAGGTCGTCTGCGGCGGCGCGGACAACGCGGTCGCGGCGCTTGGTCTCGGCGTCTGCTCGCCCGGCGACTGCATGATCTCCATCGGCACCTCGGGAACCGTCCTCGCGGCAACCGAATCCACTTCGCCGGACCCCACGGGGCGACTGCACTTCTTCAACACCGTCCTCCCGGGACAGTCCTACTACATGGGGTGCATGCTCGCAGCGGCGGCTTCGCTCAACTGGTTCAAGGACACTATGGGCAAATCGCTCTCCTGGGACGAAATCGAGAAAGGCATCAACGAAATCCCCGTCGGAGCGGAGGGAACACTCTGGCTCCCCTACCTCAACGGCGAACGGACGCCCCACCGGAACCCGAACGCGCGGGGCGTCCTCTACGGGCTTTCCTCGATGTCGGACGAGCGGCACGTCTTCCGCGCCGTGATGGAGGGGATCACCTACGGACTGCGCGACTCCTTCGAGCTGGTGAAGGCGGCAACCCCTGTGAAGCGGGTACTCCTCGTAGGCGGCGGCTCGAAGAACGCCACGTGGCGCCGCATGGTCGCCGCCAACGTCAAGGCGCCCGTCTCGATTCCGCTGGTGGACGAAGGAGGAGCCTACGGCGCGGCGATGCTCGCGGCGCTGGGCGGCGGCGTTTCCCTGGACGAGGTGAAGGGATGGATCAAAATCCACGAAACGGTCGAACCGGACTCCGAGGAGTCTGCGGCGTACGACAAGGTCTACCCGCAGTTCCGTGCGCTCTACGCCGATCTGAAGGAGCGTTTCGACGCCACGGCGGGCATGTAAGCCCCCTTGGCTTGAATTCTCGCAGGAAAAAAGAAACACGGAGGAGGCTCCCGGGCCTCCTCTTTTCTTCACGAAACACAATCAATCAGTCGAAAACGGAGGATTCAACGCATGAAACAGTACGCAATCGCCCTCGTGCCGGGGCCCGTCTCGGTTCCCGAGGAGTTTCGGAGAGCCTACTTCGAGAACTTCGGCAGCGCCGACCTGGAAGAGGAGTTCTTCCTCCTCTACGAGGAGAACGAGTCGCTGCTCCGAAAGCTCCTGAAGACGAACAACGCCGTGACCATCCAGAGCGGAGAGGCAATGTCCGTGCTCTGGGGCGCTCTGAAGAGCATCCTGCTGCCCGGCGACCGCCTGCTTGCCGTCTCGAACGGGGTTTTCGGCAGAGGTTTCGGAGAGATGGGGATGATGCTCGGCATGGATGTGCGCATTGTCGAGGCCCCGGACGGAGAATTCCCCGATCTCGACTCGATACGTACGGCGGCGGCCGAATTCCGTCCCAAGATGATCACCGCCGTCCACTGCGAAACGCCGAGCGGTATTCTGAACCCGGTGGCGGGCGTCGGCGAAATAACGCGGGAGACCGGCGCGCTCTTCTGCGTCGACTACGTGGCGAGCGCGGGAGGCGCCGACGTCCGCACCGATGAATGGGGAATCGACATCGGGCTTCTCGGAAGCCAGAAGGCGCTCTCGCTGCTGCCCGATCTTTCGATGGTCGCGGTGAGCGACCGGGCGTGGGAGGCTGTGGAGCGGACGAACTATCAGGGGTACGACGCGCTGCTTCCGTGGAGAGACGGTCCGAAAAACCGCTACCTTCCCTACACCCACAACTGGCACGCGCTGTACGCGCTCTCGCTCTCGCTCCGGCGGCTGTTCGAGGAGGGGCTGGACCGCTCCTTCGCCCGGCATGACGAGGTTGCCCGGTACTGCCGCGAGCGGCTAGGCGCGATGAACGTCGCGCTCTACCCGAAGAGCGAGGCGCTCTGCTCCCCCACCGTCACCGCGGCGCTCGTCCCGCAGGGGTGGACATGGAACGAACTGAACGGCGCGCTCAGGAGCAGAGGAATGGCGGTCGGCGGCAGCTACGGACCGCTCGCGGGCAAGGTCTTCCGCATAGGACACATGGGGACCCAGGCGGATATGAAGCTCGTGGAAGAAGGCATGGATGTCCTTGAAGCCGTATTGAAGAACCGCTGAGGGAAAAGCAACGTACAGATTCGCGAAGAGGGCGGCGCATGTTCCGCGCCGCCCTCTGTCCTTCAGAACAAGATGCCGGCGGCGAGCGCCGCGGCGACGATCACCGGCGCGGGGACCGTTCGCGACAGCAGCAGTCCGGCGGAGAGCGCGACGACGAGCAGGTTGTCCGGCCGGAAGCCGCTCGCCTGCATTACGATTACGGCGGCTACGGCTATCATGCCCCCGGCGACTGCGTTGATACCCCGGAGCGATATGCGGATCGCCTTGACCTGTTTGACATCCTCCCACACGGGGTAGACGAAGAAGATCAGCAGCAGCCCGGGCAGGAAGATCCCCACGCCTCCGGCAACCGCTCCCAAAACTTGGAAGAGAGCGGATCCGCCGCGCGCGCCCATGCCCCCGGCATATGCCGCGAAGCTGAACATCGGCCCCGGCAACCCCTGTACAAGCCCGTACCCCGTCAGGAACTCCTGCCCCGTCATGAAGGAACGCATCTCGACCAGCTCGCTGTACATCAGCGGCACCACAACCTGTCCGCCCCCGAAGACAAGGTAGCCGTAGCGGTAAAAACTCTCGAAAAGGCCGAACAAATGTTCTCCCGACAGCCGGGCCCCGAGCGCGCCGCCGAATGCAAGCAGCACGAAGAGGATCAGGTACCCCCAGGGAGGCGAAACGCGCACGCGGTTCCACATATCGGGTTCACGCAACCGGAACACGCTTGCGACGCCCCCCGCGATCAGCACCGACGGGAAGACCCACGGCTCCCTGACGAACCATGTCGCAAGCCCGCCGAAGAGCGTCAGCAACGCGGTCGGAGCGTCGACTACGACCTTGCGCCCTATCCTCCACGCCGCGACGACGATGAAGCCCGCCGCCATCGGGCCGACGTACCGCAGCGTCTCCCTGGATATTCCCCGCACGTCGAGAAACTGGTAGAGAAACGAGAGCGCCGTCATCACCAGCAGAACCGGAAGCCCCCAGACGAGCATCGTCAACAGGGCGAGCCATGGGCCTCCGAGCTTATATCCTATCGCCGTGATCGCCTGCGTGCTTGTCGGCCCGGGCAGAATGCTGCACAGCGCGATCAGCTCGATCAGTTCGGTCTCGCTCAGATACTTCCGTTTCACGACCATCTGGTCGAGAAAGACGCTCATATGCGCCTCCGGCCCACCGTACGCCCCCAGCGAACAGATGAAGACATCCTTGAGAAACGCGGACCGGGAGACGCTCCGCGACTCCGCCTCCGCCGAAAACTCCTGCTGCGTGCGTTCACTCTCTTTCGACATACTCTCCACTCCTCTCGATTGCTTCTGCTTCGCTTTTCACCGGCAGCGGTCTTCCAAAGCGGTTCCTCGGTTCTTTCTCAGGCCATCCGCCAGCCGCTCTCCTCAAGACGTTTGTAGCGAGCGTACCACCCCTCCTTGGAGGCCAACTCCTCGGGCGCCCCGCTCTCACGGATCTTTCCGCGCTCCATTATATGGACGACGTCGGCGTCGAGGATCCCCGACAGTCGATGGCTGATCGTGACGATGGTCCTCTCTCCCTCGATTGCCCGAAGCGCTGCGAAGAGCTTCGATTCGGTCACGGCGTCCAGCCCGGAGGTCAGTTCGTCCAGCAGCAGAAGCGGCGGGTCCGTTACGAGAGCGCGTGCAAGGGCGACGAGCTGCGTCTGGCCGAACGAGAGCGAGAACCCTCCTTCGCCGAGCATCGTCTCCATTCCTTCCGGCAGCGTCCCGACGGCTTCCGCCAGCCCCGTCGTCTCCAGCGCTCGCTCCACCCGCTCCCTCCCGATGGAGGTATCCCGAAGGGTGATATTTTCCAGTAGATTTCCGTTGAAGATATGCACCGTCTGCGGAACGATGCCGATCCATCTACGCCGTTCCTGCGGGGCGAGACGGTACGGGTCCACCCCGCCGATAAGCACGCCTCCGCTCTCCGTTCCGTACATCCCGGCGATCAGATGGAGCAGCGTGCTCTTGCCCGAGCCTGTGCGTCCGACGATGGCGGCCTTGGCCCCCTGGGGCACGCGGAGCGACAATCCGTCCAGAACCGGCTGCCCTGCGGAGTAGGAGAACGAGAGATTCCGCACTTCCACCGACGCCCCGGAAGGACGAAATCCTCCCGAGGAGCGCTCCGTCTTCTCCTCGGCATGGGCGAAGAACTCCCCGGCACGGTCGATTCCCGCCATCGCCTGCTGAATCGTCAGCAGCTCCGACGCTACGGCCTCTATCGGTTCGAAGAGACGAATAAAGAGGTCCGCCGCCGCCGAGATCGCGCCGATACTCAGCCCCGTTTCCGGGGACATGCCTCCGATCCGAGCCCCGATATACACAGCCCCGGCGATGAAGATCGAACGCACCGTCTGCGTCACGCAGGGGAACCATGCGTCATACACGCTGTTGGCGTTCATCGCGATGCGGTGATTCTCCAGAACGGGTTCGAAACCGCCTGCGAAATAAGACTCCGCGCCGTAGCTCTTTATCATCGGCAGCCCGGTGTAGATCTCCTGAATGCGAGTATTGATTTCAGCGACTCTCCTTCTCACCACGACCTGTTTTTGGTAGATGCGCTTCCTGAAGTAGTCCGAAAGCGCGTAGACTGCGGGAACGCCGGCCAGCGCGACCATTCCGAAGTAAGGCGACAGCAGAAAGAGCGCCGCGAGAAACCCCGCGATCTTGAAGAGATCCGCCGCAGCGGCGACGACTCCGGAGACGAAGAGCGAGTTGATAGCGTCTATATCCGCCGTCAGGCGTGCCATGGTCTCGCCTTTCGGGGTGGTGTTGAAATATCTCACCGGAAGGCGCGTCAGCTTACGAAGCATTCCATTGCGGACATTCAGAAGCACACGCTGCCCGAAAACCGTCGCGCCGTACTCGCGCAGAAAATCGGCGAGTCCGATGAGCGCGACGGCGCCAAGATAGGCGAAAGCCAGTTTCCAGAGCATATCGGCGCGCGAGGACGCCACCTGGTCGACGATCTCCTTCAGCAGCATCGCGGGCATCACGTTGAAGAACGCGCCCGCGGCGACCGCCGCCGGCAGAAGAACTCCGTACGTTCTGTACTCCCCCCATGTCTTCCGGACCGCGCCCGTCAGAAAATCAAACCTGTTCATCGCCGTTTCCCTCCATAAATGCCTGCGCACTGTAGATTCCGCTGTAGAGTCCGCCCGCAGCCATCAACGTTTCATGGCTCCCCTGCTCGCCGATGCTCCCCTTCTCCATTACCAGAACACCATCAAGCAGCGGAAACGCCGTCAGGCGATGGGTGAAGAGCAGAACGATCCTCTCGGCGCAAGCCTCCCGCAGACCGTGAACGATCTCCCGCTCGGTCACTATGTCCACGGCCGAAAAAGGATCGTCGAGAAGCAGAATGTCGCTTTTCGTATACAGCGCGCGCGCAAGAGCGATGCGCTGGCGCTGTCCGCCGGAAATCCGAATCCCTTTTTCGCCGACTATCGTTCCGACTCCCTCTTCGAAACGGGAGATATCCCCCGAGAGAGCGGCGACCCGCAGCGCCATTTGAAATCTCGCCTCGTCGTACTCCGCTCCGAGGTCTCGCATCGGTTGTCCTGTACCGAGGAGGATGTTCTCTCTGATGCTCATGGAAAAGAGAAACTGCTCGTGGCCGGTGGATGAAATCAGCGCCGCGCGGCTCTCTGCGGAGAGATCGCGCAGATCCCGGCCGTCGAGCCGAATGCTGCCTTCGTAGGGAAAGAGTCCGGAAAGCGCTCTGGCCAGAGCGGTCTTCCCCGATCCGACCGGGCCCGTGATGCCGATGATTTTCCCCCTCTCGGCGGAAAAAGATATGTCCGACAGGATACGCGCTCCGTTCAGCGAGAAGAGAAGCCCCTCCACGTTCAGAGAGCGGCACTGCCTCAGGGAGACGCTTCCTCGCCCGCTCTCGACGCTACGCTCCATCTTTTCCCGGACGCGACCCCAGGCCGCGCGCGCCCCGTGCCAGCGGTTGAACACCCTCGCGGCGACCTTGGTCCTGCCGGAGAACGCCACGAACATGACAAGATACGCGTTCAGCTCGCCGACCGTCATCTCCCCTTCCGCGACTCGAGCACCCAGAAGACCGATCGCGGCGACGATTCCCAGACCGGCGATAAGCGCGTATACGGGCAGCAACACCTGCTGAAGCAGGATTTCCCTGATGGAAAACTTTGCCTGTTCCTCGAAAGCCTCCTCGATCCGGTCGGCCTCGGACGACTCCCTCCCGAAGAGGCGGAGCACGAAGGCGCCGTCGAGATAGCGTTTGAGCCCCGTATTTACACTTGAAGCCGCCCTCCTCGCGGCAAGGGAGCAGTCGTAGAGGGTGCGTCGCATGCCGTGCGCGAAGAGGAGCGCCGCAGGAATCATCACCGAAGCCGCCAGCGTCGTCCTCCAGTCGTAGATCATCAGAACAGCGAAGTAGGAGATCATCAGCAGCCAGGTGTCCCACCCCTCGTTCAGCGTGCTCATGACCGTGTCCACGACAAGCGTGATATCGCCCAGAGTGCGACTCATCAGATCGCCCGCTGTCTCGCGTGACAGCTCCGGAACACTCCTCCCGAGAAGCCGTTCGAGCAGCGTCTGGCGCAGATCGCAGGCGACGCGGTTGAACTGGTCTCGCATATACCATCGTTTGACGAATCGAAGAAACTGGAAGGACCCCGTCACCCCGACGAAAGAGAGCGCGGAGAGAAGGAGACGGTCCGCGGAATCTCCTCCGGCGGCGTCGATCAGACGCCCCAAAAGGACGGGACCGAGAACGATCGTCGTGTTGTACAGAAACCCGGCTAGCGATGAAACGAAAAACTGGCGCTTGTACTTCAACAGAAAGGCGGGAAGCGTCTCTTTTTTTCGTGGCGGCCCATAGAGTTTCACAGAGTATCCCTCTTTTCCTGTTTCATTTGACGCGAAGCGTCGGGCGGTCTATAATTCATAGCAAAATCAATATAGGCTATCGATATCGAAATTCGATATCGATAGCCTATCACAGAGGTGTGGCAAATGCAAGAGCAGATTTTGCGGAAGCTCTTTTTAAGCTTCATCCAAGTGCATATACTCCATCACGCGAAGCACGAGCCGTTTTACGGCTCGTGGATGATCGAAGAATTAAAGCGGCACGGTTACGACATGAGTGCAGGTACGCTCTACCCGATTTTGCACTCGCTGCGGAAAGGCGGAGCGCTGGATGTCGAAGAACGAATCGTCGGGGGGAAGGTCAGAAAGTACTACTCGATCACGCCGCTCGGGGAACAGGCGCTGACGGCGGTGAAGAATAAAATACGGGAACTTGCGGGCGAGATCCGCATATAGGCGCTCACAACGACGCTTTCTCCTTCTTGCAGAAAGTCAAGGAGGCGCCGTTCGCCGTCTTTTCCGAGACCGTATTGCGGGAGAAAGCTCACTCTACAAGCGCGAAACGAAGCGCCTTCGACAGCGTGGAGCGCACGGGGCAGGTTTCCAGTACGCGCAGCAGCTCCTCCATATCCTCCTCGGAGAGCAGGTCGCCGAAGTCGACCCGGTACTCGAAGACGGGCCCTTCTTGCGGCGTCCTGTCGAGCGTCACCGTAACCGACACCTCCACGAGAGGGATTCCTCGTTTCTCCGCGTGCATCCTGAGCGTCATGTTCATACAGCTCGCAAGCGCGGCTTCCAAAAGCTCGTGTGGACGAAACCCGGCGCCGCTCCCCCCCTTGTCGGGAGTTGCGTCGGAGAATGCCGACTGTTCCCCGTTTGTGAAACGGACTCGGAATTTTTCCGGTTGACTCTCTGCTCTGATCATTCAAACGCCCTCCTTCGCATGGCCGATTACGGAAAAGTATACCCCACCCCTTTCTGAAACGCACCCCCTTTCGAGCACAAAAAACGGCCCACGTTCTACGAAAAGAGCCTTCCTCGGAAAAAATTGAGGAAGGCTCCGCATAACGCTCATCCGCTGCGTTTTTCTATTCGGAGGAATCGAAAAGTTACGGAACGCACGCTACTTTCTCAGATACTGGAAACTTGGATTCGGCCTTCCCACGAAGCACGACCTCGTGAATCCGTACTTTTTGATGATGGCGAAAGCCAGGCGGGCTTCGTCCTCCTTGTTCTCGAAATCGAACATCCAGTGGTTCCCGTCGACGATCTTCCAGCGCCCCCCGATCTGCTTCACTTCTATCGTGTTCGGGTTGAACTGGATGCAGTCCTCACCCGCGAAATTGCCGGCCGGGGCTTGTCCTCCGACGAGCAGATAGCTGAACGAAGGATCCGGACGTCCGACGAAACAGGACTGGTTCATCCTGTAATGCTTGATGATTCGCAGAGCCATACGCGCCTCGTTCTCGGCGTTTTCGAAGTCGAACATCGCGTGGTTCCCGTCGACGATCTTCCATCTACCGCCGAACTGCTTCACCTCGGCGGTATTAGGGTTGAAACCGACGCAATCCTCGCGAACAACAGGTAAACTCGGCGTGCCGGAGACGTACCCGACGCGCACCCAGCGTGAACCGCCAAAGCCTCCGGTTTTATGTGTGGCTTCCAGCACGTTGCCGTTATCTTTAATCTGTAGCTGAAGGACAACCCCGGCTGAAGGCCTGCCCCTTGGGCACGTCCACCCAGTTGCCGTTGACTCGCTCTCCGTCGATGTTTCCCTGAAAGATGTTCGACCAGGCAGGATTTGCGGCGCTTCGCTCCCCGTACCAGTAGAGCGTGTTCCCTATCTGCCGAAGATAGTACTGCCCGCTGTCGTCGCAGTTCCACTTGCCGGAAAGATCCGCCGCGGATGCAACAGCTGCAGCGAACACAAAGAGCCCAAGAACGCACACAACGAAAGCACTCTTTCGAAACATGTTTCTCCTCCTCTCCGCACAACAGGATACTTAATCTCTCCTCACAACAGGGTTTGGTAAGACAAAGCAAAGCAAAGCGAAGTGAACAGAAAGAGCGACTTCAAAAGCGATCACTAAAAGTAATTGCCTGTGCGCTATCAAAAACAGACAAAGCAGAATCTCAAGAGAATCCCCCTAAGCCCGCGCCGTATCCACATTGACGTCACCTTTTCTACCACCCTCCTAAAATGTGTCAATAGTATATTTTCATGATAATACTCATATTTCCACACTTGTCAATCCTCTTTTCTCTCTGAAACGGCGCCGGACAGAGCCAGAATCCCCTCCTTTTCCGTGGCAACTGGATATAGGACCATTCAATGAAAGGGAGTAGGATACATATTAAGAAGACTTTTAGGGGGATGATCTCCATGATACTGCGCATACTGCTTCTTGGTGTACTCCTGCTCCTTCCGCACCCCGTCGCGGCTGCGGAAACGCTGAACATCTACACGATCTGGTCCGAGCGGTACGCGACGGCGGTCTTCGACGAGTTCACTCGCGAGACGGGGGTCGCAGTGAATTTTTTGCGCTTTCCTTCCGGCGAGGTACTGGCCCGCCTGATCGCCGAGAAGAAGAATCCGCAGGTCGACGTCTTTTTCGGCGGTATCGCCGACGCCTTCGTCGCCGGGAAGAAGGAAGGAATCTTCGAACCGTACGTTCCCGAAGGGGCGGAAGTCATTCCGGCCGTTTTCCGCGACCCGGAGGGGTACTGGACGGGCGTGGCGATGAACCCGATCTGCTTCATGTTCAACCGCCCGTTTCTTGAGAAGAATGCGCTTGACGCGCCCGGATCGTGGCAGGATCTGCTGAACCCCGTCTATCGCAACGAACTGATCATGGCGGACGCGAGGACGTCGGGGACGGCGGTCTCCCGTCTCTTCAGTCTTGTGCTCGCGATGGGAGAGGACGCAGCCTTCGTCTACCAGAAGAAGCTGGACGAAAACATCCAGCAGTACACGAAAAGCGGAGCGGGCGGCGCGCTCCCTATCGGAAGAGGGCAGGCGGCGGGAGGCGTTTTCTTCCTCGTGGACGCGCTCGAGATGCAGCAGACGGGGTACGACATCGTCATCGGCTATCCGCGCGAAGGCGTCGTCTACGGGGTGGAAGCAATGGGATTGGTTCGGGGAGCGAAAAATCCGGAACTCGCGAAGCGATTTCTGGACTGGGCTGCAAGTCCGAACATGCAACGGCTCTACGAGCGGGAGAAGATCAACCTGATTCCGACGCACCCGGAAGTGACGCTGGAGAATCCGTCGCTGGACATGAAGGGTGTGAAGCTTCTGGAGCTGGACATCGAATGGTCGGGGAAAGAGCGGCAGCGCCTCGTCGAACGCTGGGTGAACGAGATCGTCCGCTGAGGACGAAGCGGTATCGGGATTATTTGAGAGCGCGCCGCGGAGATGGACTCGCGGCGCGCTCTCTTCGTTTTTCTTTGAACCCCTCCGCACTCTGCCTCAGGGGAAGAGCTGTTCGAGCAGCGCGAGCACGACTTCGTCAGGTTCGAAAAAGGGCGGAGACCAGGTATCCGGCCGCAGCGAACGGCGGTTGAAGGAGACATTCACGACGAAGTCGCCGATCACCGCGCCGTAAACCCACGTTCCTCCGTCTTTATCTCCCGAGCCCTGTTTCGATATGCGGAAACGGCCCGCTTCCAACACGGTCTTCCCCATCCCCTTGAGCATCTCCGGCGTTGTTCCCTTTCCAAGCCCGAAGCGCGCCGCATGGAATTCAAGCGTTCCGGTTGGATCGTCGGTCGCCTTCGCGTCGAAAACCGAGTAGTTCATGACCACGATGCCTTCATAAACACCTTGCGGAGAACGCTCCAGCTTGTTGTTCTTGAAGTCGAGGTAGTAGCCGACGACGGATTTCTTTTTGGAGTAGGCTATCGTCCCCGCAAGCGCGAGGAAACGGTTCTGTCCCGGATCCGGAAGACCGCGCGTTCCTTTCAGGCTGACCTTGACCTCCTTCTTGTCCGGTGTTAAAAATACGATCAGGTAGTCGGTATTCAGCGTCTCCTCGGTGAGATAGTACCCGTTCTCGACGTCCTCCCGTCTCTTGTGCGCGCCCTCCGGAATGCCGGTAAGCCCCGTCATCTCCAACAACATGCCGTGCAGGTCAAGCGGGATGCGAAGCCCGAATACCGCATTCTCCCCTCCTGCGTCGGGCGTTGGACTCGCCTTCTCTTCGGCCGGCGTCGGGGACGGAGCGGCGCCGATCAAGGCAAGCAATTTCTCGAGCGCGAGATTCGTTTTTTCGAGAGATTCCCGTGCGGCCTCGTAGCCGGGGAGAAGCGCGTTATACGTCTTCTTGATTCTCTCAAGCGTCGAACGGAAACGCTGCTCGTCGCCCTTCGCCCGAGGAAGCCGCCGCAGGTCCGAGACGATGGACGTTTTCATCCTCTGCAGCGTTCCGAGTTCAGGCCCGAACTCCTCGGGGATCGTCCTGTCGGGAGCCGGAACCGCATCAGCGTCGCTCTTGATCACCAGCCATCCCGCTACACGCCTCTTTCCGTAGAAGTACGTGGAGCCACGGCCAAGAGAATATTTCAACCTGTCGTATTCGGAGATCGCCTTTCTCCAGGTATCGTAGTTCCGCTTCATAACGGCGGCGCCGTTCCCCGCTTCTTCCCCCAGGGCCGCGATCGCATTCTTCTCCTCGGGCAGCGCGGCAAGCGTATCCGCGAGGTCGGCCAGGTACTCCATCCGGCGAAACTCCTTCATTCCCTCGGCGAGCGTCTTGAAGCCGTCGAGATTCCCGCCGTGCTCGGCAACGATGAACTTGATGTCTCCCGCGACGGCGAGGGCGGACTTCCCTCCTGCAAGCGCCTTCTCCACGGCTGTGATTTTGGAGTGGATGACCGTGCTGTATTCCGCGAGACGCTTGAATTCGGGAGGGTATCGCTTCGCCGCCTCTTCCGCGAGCTGTTCCACATTCGAGAGGGAGACTTGTGCTGCTTCCTCCAGTCTGCTTCGCAGATCGTCCAGCGCCCTGCTTCTGTGGATGTCGAGGCTGCGGGCCCACCGGATATTCTGTTCCAGCAGCGACCGCTGCGACGCCGCCAGGGCAGACATGCGCCGGAGTTCGCCGACAAGTTCTCTGCCTGAGGCGACCGACTTCGCGTCCTGCACCTCCTGCGCCATCCCCTGCTCGCGAAGCGTCGCGCCGCTGACTTCAAGAGTGTTCAGGGTTTCGAGAGCCTCTCCGGCAAGGAAGATCACCGTCTCCGCGCCGCCGACGATGGCCCCTCCCGCCCATTTCCCGCTCAGCTTTGCGAGTTCGTAGGCGCCCTTGACTGTTCCGTAGGCGGTTCCCTTCAGCGACGCCTCGGCCGCGATCTTCATCTTCACCGCAAGACTCTCCGGATCTTGCCCTCTGCTCCTGTAATACTCCTTGAGTTCTTCCACGCGCTTCTTCGTGTACTCCGCCGTGTCTCTGCTCGCGGCGTCGACGGTCGCCCGAAGGATCATGTCGTAGGCGAAGTTGAGCGCGGTCCTGCCGTAGTCTGGATTGCCCGACGTTCTTTTGTTCTCCTCGGCCATGGCGTTGTACCCGGCCAGAAGCGTAGAGAGCATGCCCGCTCCCTTGAGGAGGTTTGTCCCGGGAGCGGCGGCTTTGACGCCGGCCGCAGGCTTCTTCATTTCGGCCGCCACCTCTTCGGCGAAACCGCCTCCGAGCCTGGCCTCGATACTCGCAAGGGCGTCCCCCTGCCGGGCTGGCGGCAGCCCCTTCAGCGTGCCCGCGATCGCCTCCCTCAAGACGGCGCGCCGCGCGGTGGACTGCGCGGAGACGGCGAGATCGCCGAGCGTGTCCGCATAGTTGCGCAGCGCCTTCTCGGTAAGATGCCCGCTCATCGCGTCGACGGCCGCCTCGGCGCGGCGGTGCAACGCGTCCGGGCCGCGAGCCCCCGCCGCGCCGAGCAGCGGAGCAGTCTCCCCCGAGGCGCCGCGGAGGCTTCGCTCAAGCCTGTTGATGCGCTCGATGTACTTTGCTTCGTGCGATTCCGCCTTGCGGATCTCCGCCGCAAGCGTGTCCCGCTCCGCCGGAATCCCGGAGGCCCGATAGCGTTCCGCGAGGCCGGCCTTCGCCTGTTTCAACTTCTCGACCTTGGTTTTCATCTCCTCCGCGTACGCCTGTCCCTCGGCGACGCTCAGAGGATCCCCGGCATCCAGCTTCGCCTGCGCCCCGGCGGCAAGAGGCGAGACATACATGTTGCCTCCGTCGCCGTTGATGAGCGCGGCGGCCTTGGCGAACTCCGCTTCGCTCTTCATCCGCGAGGGAGCGGGCACGATGTCCGTCTCGGTCCGGGCGGCCCAGTTGACGCCCTCTTCCGCCTTCAGCCCGCTCCCGCGGAGGTACGCCTCGACCCTCTTGTTATAGGCCTGCCGCGCCCGCTCCACATCCGCCGCGGTAAGGTTGCCCCCCGTCATTTGGATATCGGTGTCCGTTCCGGGCTTGTAGATTTTCTTGCCGCCGACCTCCGTGGCGAATCCCGCCTCGCGCGCAGCATCCGCGGCCAGCGCCCTGTTTTTCCCGTCGTACACGGCCTGCGTCTTTTGATAGACGCTCCCGTCCAGCTTCCCCTCCATCGCGAGATGGTTCACCCGCCGGTTCTCCATAAACAGGAGGGCTTCGTCCGCAGGATTTCCTCTTCCGGCGGCCACCCTTTCCGCCGCTTTCAGCAGTGCGGAGTCGTCGGAGCCGAAAGAGGAAGAGGCGTAGAAGAAGAAAACCGTCAAAAAGAGCGCACACAGAACACCCGAACGCATACCGCGTGTCCGCACGCTGTTCATCGCTCCTCAAGCTCCTTTCTCAGAAGGAGGACGCTCTCCGACATTCCCGAACCTCCGGGGAGACTCCCCTCGGCTTCGTCAAGGCTCGCCGCCGCAGCGCTTCGGTACTCCTCTCGCAAGGAGCGATCCCGCGCTGTCCCCGACTTCTCGATATAGAGAGCGGCCAGGGCGAGAAGCACAGACTCCCGTTCGTCGGCTCTTTCTCGCAGGATGTGTAGAAGGCAGTCGATCCCCCGGTCCAAGTCTCCGCTCGCGAGGGAGAAGAGAAGGATCTGCGAGACCGCTCCCTCCGGCGAGACCAGCGGATTCCACGTTCGCCGAAGCGCCGTCGTGAACGCCCGATCGTACCGGAAGAGACGCGCATAGGCGTCGGCAAGGCGGGCGAGCATCATGTCGGAAGGCGACGATTCGGCAAGGCCTTTGTAGAGCACCAAAGCCAGGGACGCCGACGCAGCGGCATCCATTGCGGCATAGGCGTCGGCCAACTCCAGCACGGCGCTGAAATCCGAAGGATTTTTCCGGAACACGGCCTCTTTTTCCGCAAGACGGCGTTCCCTATCCGCTCGTTCTTCTTGTTCGAGAGCCGAATCCTTGGCGGAGCGGAAGGCGCCCGCATCGCCTCGCCGACGTCCGCCTGCAGGGGTCTTCGCCTCCCCGCCGGATCTATTCTCAGGCGGCGGAACAGTTTTTTTTACGGAGAACGCGACGGACTTCACCGACGTTTCTCCCTCAAGCCGCGCTTCCACGACATAGTCGCCCTCCGGCCACTCCTTTCCTAGCGAGACAGTCGAATGAAAGAGGGTTGTTTTTCGGCGGACGGGGCTCTTCGCCGCATACTCCGCGAAGAGAATCCGCCCACGCCCAGGAGGAACGATATACCAGGAAAAGTGTACGGTCGTTCCGACCGCCGTATTCCGGCACTCGGCGAACGCGGCCATCCGAGGCGCCCCTGGGGAGTAGGCCGTTACCCTCTCCTGCGGCGATCCGTCGGCGTTTACTCCGAAGGATAAAAAAAGCCCGGAAAGCGAAGGGAGTTCGGTTGCGCAGGCGACGTATAACGGAGCAACGCACGACATACAGAGCGTCACGAAATGGAAAAAGAGTTTTCGCATCGAGATTCCTCCTTTTTCGAGGCACGCGCGGACCATCCACAAAATCAGCCAATACGACTCGTCGTGGGGAAAAGATACAGCGACAAGCATTTACCAGATTATAGCACTTTTTCAGAATCGAATAGGAAGGGGGGCTCGTGAATGAAAATCTCGGAAATCTGCGCTTCCGCGGGCGGTCGGGGCGCTCTTTTCTTCGTTGATTCAGTGCTTGAGTTCCCTTTCCACGAGCTTCCGGACGTTTTCCATAACCCGTTCTCCGTCCCGCCGCTCTTGACGTAGACATCGCAGTCGTCGGCATAACGGACGAACTTGTGCCCCGTTTCTTCGGCTCGTCGCCAGATTGTCGAACATGATGTTGGCGAACGGAAGATCCCTCCCCGCTTACCCGCCTCCTCTGCTCGCTACAGCCTTCGGCGACTGCTGCCCGCACCCTTCGCTGCTCAGGACTTGCACATGGTGGATAACGCCCATGCCGGACGTACAAGAAAAAAGGAGGCCGAAAAACATCGGCCTCCTTTTTTCTCATCCTTGATCCGAAGTCCTACTTCCGACGCTCCTCGGGAGTTCGCTTCAGATTTTTTCTGAGATACTGGCTGTAGAGCACCGCCGCAGGGTTGTGTCCGAGCACGCGATCCTTCACTACGAACGTCGTGACGGGGGCTTTCGAGTGTCGGTAAAAAAGGCTGTCGTGTCCCACGCACAGGCCGAGCACGATGTTGAACTGGCTTCCGGCTTCGTCGAGGCGCCGCGCCTGCTCTACGGGGTTGCACGACACCTCGCCGACCCAGGGGCGGAGCATCGCATCCACCTCGGTCTTCTTCATGGAGGACACTTTGCAGCACGCGGAGTATACCTCGAACTCCTCGGAGAGGATCTCTCCAAGCGACGCCGCCTCGTCTTTGAACCCGACGCAGAAAGCGATCCCGATACGCGTATACTCCATCCTGCGGGCAAACTCCATGATCTCCTCCAGACGGTTGAGCGTGCAGTAATAGAGCGCTTCCACATCGGAGGCCGTCTTCAGGAGCCGGAGGTCTTCCTCCTGCCCCCGATAGAGTTCCCTGCTGCCGAAATCCGTGCACGGCTCCCCTTTGGAGCAGCTTTTCGGTTCGCACAGATGGCACTTCATTTACGGTGTTCCCTCGGAGCGACAACAGCTCTCATCGTCATATCCGCAGCGGCTCCTCGCGTCAGCAACGCGTCCGGCATGAAGACGCCCGACGCGCCCACCCGGTCGAGTACTCCCTTGTTCGAGAGAAAATGAATCGGACCGGCAAGCACGGAAGGCGATTGAATATCGGAGAAACGGGAAACACGCTCTTCGGGAGTTGCCCTGTATCCCAGAATTCGCGCAAGCGATTCGGCGAAATCTCCTCTGGAGACGAACGACGTCAGTCCGAAGGTCGGCAGAGCGTAGAGGACCGCCTCTTTCTCGGCGCCGAACGCCTTCCGGAGAAGCGATTCCGCTTCGGCTCCGGTCAGAGGGGCGTCCACTCCGAAAATTCCCTTGTCGAGACCGAAGAGGCGGGCAAGGACAACGCGGTTGTTGTAGATGTCGTCGATCTTCGCGGACGGAGAAGAGGGCAGATCCAGCGGAGAGAACCACCCGTACAGGTTGGACATCTGGACTCCCGGCCAAAAAAGATGGTTGCGTGGAACATCGTGATATTCGCATAGCGAAAGCGCGCTCCCCGCCTCCAGCAGATGAAGCTGGACCATGCGAGGATCGAGCGCCCGCGCCGGTTTTTCTTCCTTGACGGAGAGGGCGGCTATCGTCCCGGCGGCCTGTCCGGTGAGCATGGAGATAGGCTGAAGACGCAGCGCGCCGGCGACGAGGCGGGACATAGATAGGTTCTTTTCAGCGACAAGCAATCCGTCCACCTCGACCGGGATGAAGCTACCGAAAGGAACCTGGAACGGGCCTCGCGGCATGTCGGTGCGGATTGAAGCCGAAGTCTCACCGAACTCGGCTTCGAAGTCCGCGTCGGTGTCTCCGGCATGAAGATCGAGAATATACCCGCCTATCGCCATCGAAGTCGAAATTTCCCGTCCTTCACGGCCGTCCCGATAGCTCTCGGAGTTGTGCCTGACTGTTTTGGAGGTCGGGGTTTCGATACCGACGAGGCGGCGGCTCTCGCGAACATAGGGCATCGGAGGAAAACGTCTGACGACCTCCGCGAACTCCTCCGGGACGATGCCCAGAGCGAGCGTCACAGGTGTCTCGGAGTAGAACTCGTCGTTCGCCACCGACCAGGGTTCGCGAAGCTCATGCTGAATATAATAGATGAAATTCAGCGTTTTCAACAGGGCGCTTGCATTCACCTCGCGGCGGATTCCAGGATCTTCGAGATAGGCGACGGGAAGGCCGCCCTTTCCCTCCCACAGCTCGGCGCCGGGGAAATCGTTCGCCCAGTTGACCCCCGTCTTCGTGATCTTCGACCACCCGTCTATCGTAGCGGCGTTGTAGTCCATGGGGTTGGAGGAGTCCGGCAAACCTCGATAGCCGTTGTGCGTGGTGAAGTCGACGGGCAGACGCAGCGGATAGCTCCGGAAGGAGTTCCCTCCCGCTGCGACGATACGTCGAAAACCGTGGACGTACTTCGCATACCCCGGAGGAGGCGTCGTTATTCTAAGGTTCTGCGGAATACCGTCGGGGTATTTTTTAATCACCGCAACCCATGTGACATCCTGAATACGGGCGCTGGAATCGATAATCGGACTCATCGAATTGCCCGCCCTGTAGAGAGCCTTCGCCAAAGGAAGGATGTCGCCGTACTCCGTTGCGTCGATAAGCACCGTGCAGAGAAGGTCCGTGTTCTCGCCGTCGAGTTCCGCGGCGACCCCATGGATTCTGGGGCCGCGACGATGCACTGCGGTTACTTTCGATCCGTAGAAGACATCCAGTTTACCGCCGTTCCCGCGTGCGGCGGCCTGACGGTTCGCCTGCTCGACCATCGACTGCAGAATTTTTCCGCCGACGGAGGGTTCGAACGCCGTCGTATTGCCGTCCCAGTAGCACGTCGACACCGACTTCTCCTTCTTGAAGTAGTGATAGCGCACGTTTTCGCTGAATTCGCCGTAGATGCCGGTCTTGTTGCCACTAAGGTCGTCCATCGTCGAGACGGCGGCGGCAGTCATCTGACCGCCGAGCCAGTCGGTCTCTTCGAGCAGCGCGACCCGTGCTCCGAGTCGGGCCGCCGCGATGGCCGCGCTCGTACCGCCTGCGCCGCCTCCCGCAACAACGACGTCGTATTCCATGATATTCCGCCGAGCGAAAAGAGGCGCTTCGAACAGCGGCAGAAACAGCAACCCCGCAAGTAGAAGCAACCCCGTCCGCCGCAAAGAGCGGTTCGTTAAAAAAGAATCTGTGCGCAGGCATTTTTTCGGATTCATTGCGGACTCTCCTCGATTAAATTTATATGCGTAAAAAGTATTGCACAATCGCTGATTCTGTTCAATACCCGAAAGAATACGATACAATACACGGTACGAGAACGAGAAGGAGGGATTCGATGATTTGTACTGTGCGTTTTTTCGGCGTCCTTGCAATGGTCCTCGGCGTTCCGTCCGGAGCGCCGGTTGCCCTGGAGCTTCCGGACGGAAGTAACTACGGCGCCGCGCTCGACGCTCTCCAAGATAAATTAGGCGATCGATTCCCCCCCTCGATGTGGGATCGGGAAAAGGGGATGTTCAATCCGAGCGTTCTCGCTTTCGGCGACGAGGGGCGTTTTTTGCCGCGCAGCCGTTCCGGTCCGCTGCCGAAGTGCGAAGAGATTCGCTTCCACCTCCCCCTTTCCGGAGGCTAGAGACTCCGGAAGAGGATACGCCCTCCAACCATAGTGAGGAGGGCTTTCGCCTCCATAAGTTCCTCCTCGGGGAGGGAAAAAATATCTCTGTCGAGTACGACGACGTCCGCAAGCATCCCTTCGGCGAGGGTTCCCTTGCGGTGCTCCTCGAAAGAGGCGTACGCGCCCCCGCGGGTATACAGATCGAGCGCTTCCGCTACCGTGAGCTTCTGGGACGGATTCCATCCGCCCTTCGGGTATCCGTTTCCGTCCATGCGTGTCACCGCCGTATAGACGCCCCATAACGGGTCGCAATTCTCCACGGGGGAATCGGACCCTCCGGAGAGAAAGATGCCGAGGTCTTTCATCGTCTTCCACGCATAACCTGAAAGCGCCCGCTCCTCGCCGATGCGCTTCAGCGCCATAGGACGGTCAGACGGGACGAAAGGAGGTTGAATGGCGGCGCCGATTCCCAACCTGGCCATACGGCGGTACTGCTCCATGTCGCCCATCTGGCAGTGGACGATGTAGTGACGCGCATCGCGGGGCCTTTCCGAAAGAGCTTTTTCCATAGCGTCGAGGCACATGTTGAGCGCGCCGTCGCCTATAGCGTGCGTCGCTACCTGCATTCCCGCCCGATGCGCGGTCCGGACGAGATCTTCCAGTTCCTCGCACCCGTATATGGGCACGCCGAACACGCCGGGGGCGTCCGCATACTCATTCCGAAGAAGCGCCGTCCTCCCGCCCATGGAACCGTCGGTCAGGATCTTCAGCGGGCCGACATGGAAGCAGGGCGTCCCGTCGCCGGTTCGCCACCCCGTCGACAGGAAAAGATCGAGCGCCCCGCGATTTCGCAGAAGAAGCTGCTCGGTGATCCGTACGGGCATCTTGCCATCCCGGTCGAGAGAGAGGTAGAGATCCATGATGCCATGAAAATCTCCGCCGACGATGCCCAGGTCGTCCGAATGAATAGAGGTAAGCCCGAGCTTCGCAGTCTCCTCCCCTGCCCGCGCGACAAGCTTCCGCAGCTTTTCCGGTCCTGGAAGCGGCAGCTTCGACCCCGCCCACTCCACAACGGATTCCCGAATAATCCCGGTCGGCTCTCCGGAGTCGTCAAGATCGACGACTCCTCCCGCGAAACGGCTCTCTCCCGTAAGACCCAGAAGATGAATCGCACGCGAATTAAGCACAACAACATGCCCGCACACCCTTGCCAGCAATGTTGGGTTGTCCGGAGTCAGATCGTCCAGGTCGTCCTTCGACGGAAGCCTTCCGTCGTCGAAGTGTTCATGGTTCCATCCGCGCCCGACAATCCACTCGCCGGGTTCGGGTTTTCTCGCTTCGAGAAACGCTCGAAGACGTGAGCGGACTTCGTCCACCGAACCGCATCCGAGAAAATCGGCCCGTTCGAGAGAGAGCGCAAAGGCCAGAAAGTGCATGTGCCCGTCGATAAAACCGGGAAGCGCCAGCCTGCCGCCGAGGTCTATCTTTTCGGCGTCCTGTATCGAGAGCGCCTCCTCCGAACTCCCGAGAAAGGCGATGCGCTGTCCTTCTACCGCCATTCCCTCCACAAAAGCTCCCGGAACAGCGATTTTTCCGTTATAAAACACTTTCCTTTTCAATGGTTCTCCTCCTCCGTACTCCGTTCAACGCATTCGGCCAGATCGTTGATCTCATCAGGAAAGAGCACATCCGACGCCGGAAACGAACATGCCTCTAGTTCACCCTTTTCGAATAGCGACCGCACATCCTCGGCGGAGAGCCTTTCGACGGTTCTTCGGGCTTCGGAAAACAGGACCGCATGCTTTCGGCCGTCGGCTTCGCGCCACTCCACAAGATACCGGCCGTTGCCCTCGTCATCCTCGTATAAACCGGTTATCCGCATCAAGATCGACCTCCGCCTCTTTTTTTCTATTATACCCTCCTTCGAAGCAACGGTCATACTCGTCGCTCAAAGCGGCACGGAGAAAAAATGGAGGAGTATCCTTCGACCTACGGCAAGCCCTTCACAGCTTCGCTCCGAATCTTGCCCGGCTCGAAATGAAGGAATAGATTTCAGACCCTGAACTCCGCGATCATCTTTTGCAACACAGCAGCCCTGTCGGCAAGACGCGTCGCCTGATCGACGATCATCGCGGAGAGCGAGTCCGCCATCGATCCGATCTCGTCGTTCGCGGAATAAGCGAAGTCGTTTCTGGAGACGGTGAGGTCGCCTTCCCCCGCACGTTCGGAAAGCAGCACCACTCTTCGAAGCGGGACGGTGACGATGGGCCGGATGAGCAGCGAGATCACCAGACAGATGGCGAGGATGGAACCGGCGAGAATAACGCCCTGCATCATGGCGCTTCTCCATGCCTTGGTCCGAATATCCTCGACGTAGATCCCGGCGCCGTACCACCAGTCGAAGGGTTTGTAGTACCGTATGTAGGCCACTTTTGGTTCGATCCGCTTCGTGTTCGAGTTCAGCCAGTTGTAGGAAAATAAACCTTTTCCTCTCGTTCGGGCTATCTCGCGGAGTTCACGCTGCACCCACTTGCCGTCCTGATCCTGAACATCGAGGAACTTGCCCCGTTCATGACTCTGGAAGGGTATGGACACGCGGTTCTCCATGTCGTAGCCGAAGATATAGTTGTCAGCTTCGTATCGAAGCTTGAAGACGACATCCCCGGCCATCTTCATGGCCTCCTCGCGGGAGATCTCTCCATGTTCCGCCCTCCCGTTCCAATACTCCAGAATACCCCACGTAAAATCCACGATATCCTGTACAGCTTTGACTCTGTCGTCGTACACATCCTTATAGGTACTCTCGTACCCTCGCCATGATAAGACCGCCGAAAGCAAGAACAGGAGAACGAACACCGGAAAGAGAAACTTCGAAGCGACGCCGCCGAACAATCTCCTTCTCTTGAAAAGTGCGATCATACCGCATCCTCCCCTTTCTCCCGCTTCGTATCATTCGTTCCGCACCATTATAATCGTCCCTCCCCAAAATGTCGCTTGAATCATCCCTATTTTTGAGCCTATACTAAAAATCCGAATTGCTACTTTTTCACGGAGAGTACGAAAAAACCCTTCGCAAAAAAAGCGAAGGGTTTCGGCGGTGCGTTGAGATCGGTTGGAACAGATCCGTCGTCTCAGGCGGATTCCCTCGCTGTAAATCTGGCGGCGAACCCGGCGAGCAGGGCCGCCCCCTTCGGAAGGGCTTCGTCGTCGACATTGAATTTTGGATTATGGTGCTGGTTTCCGCTTCCTTTCGTTTCGTCGGCGATTCCAAGGAAAACGTACGCCGCCGGTACTTTCTCGCCGTAGTAGCTGTAGTCCTCGGAGCCCATGGCGACAGGAAGTTCCTTCACGTTCTCCGCACCGAATACATCGACGGCGACGGAACGCATGAACCCCGTCACGACGGGGTCGTTCACCGTCACCGGGTAGATCGGGGTGTACGTCAGTTCGGCCGTGCAGCGCATCGCGGCGCAGATTCCGTCGGCGACTCGCTTCATGATCCCCTCCATACGTCCCCGGATCTCGCGGTTCGTGGTGCGGACGTTGCCCGCCACGCGCGCCGTGTCGGGGATGATGTTCACCGCTGTTCCCGCCTCCAGCTTCCCGACGCTCAGCACAACGGTCTCCAACGGATCGATCTCCCTGCTCACGACCGTCTGGAGCGTGGAGATAACGGTCGCGGCGGTCACGGTCGGGTCGACGGCGTTGTGCGGCATCGCGCCGTGCCCGCCCTTCCCCTGTATCTTCAGATCCCAGATGTCCGCCGAGGCCATGATCGGGCCCGTGCGATAGCCGAGCTTGCCCGACTCCAGAAGCGCCCAAACGTGCAGCCCACCGATGGCGTCCACGCCGTCGAGCGCCCCCTCTTCGATCATCTTCGGGGCGCCGGAATGCATTCCCGCCTCCTCGGCGGGCTGGAAGAGGAAGCGGACCGTGCCGCAAAGTTCCTCCTTCATCAAGGAGAGGATCTCGGCGACAGCCAGCAGCACGGCGGTGTGCGCATCGTGGCCGCAGGCGTGCATCACGCCGCTTTTTTTCGACCTGTACGGGACGTCGTTCTCCTCTTCCAGAGGGAGCGCGTCGATATCGCCCCGCAGAGCGACGCATCTGCCGGATTTGGCCCCCTTCAGATCGGCCATGACGCCGCACTCCGTGCCGCCGAACCCTCTCTTGATGTTCTCAAGCCCCAAATTCCGCAGATACTCCTCGACGAAGAGCGATGTTTCTTTTTCCTGCCAAGGAAGCTCCGGATTCGCATGGAATTTCCGGCGAAGCTCCGTGATCTTCCCTGATAATGCGTTCGCTTTCTCAATGATGGACGATATGTTCATGACAGCGTGCTCTCCCTTCCCGGTTCTCGAAAATAGTGAAAAAAGTAATGAAAACGGATGCGGACCGCGCGCATCGTTGTTCTCTTTCGGCGGTCCGCCCCCCGTAACGCCCTTCACTTCTTCAGATCGTACCTCCACCCCCGACGCTCAAGCTCCTCGATCAGGCCGACAAGGTAGTCCTCCACGCAGCGGAGCATCTTCTCCCCCTTCTCCTGACTCGCCTTGGTCGGGTCCCCTGTCGCGCCGGTCGCGGTGATCTCGCCTATATCCCAGACGACCGTCGCAAAATCGCTCAGCGCGATCACATCGTGAGGAACCTGGCTTTTCGCCCGCGTCAGGTCCACGAGGTCGGGGCGCACCGCCATCATGATGGAAGTCTCTCCCTCTCCACCGTGTCCGAGACCGTTCCATACGTCGAAGTCATCCGCCATCCTCGCGCCGGTGATGTTCCACCATGCGGGAAGGTAGACGAGCGTCGCGTCGGGGAAGCGGTCCTTGACCTTTCTGGCCGCGATCTCCAGCGCCGGGATGTTGCCGTCGTGCCCGTTGAGGATCACGATCCGCCGAATGCCGTTCTCGATCAGGCTCGTAAAGATATCCTCCGCCACGGCGATCGTCGTCTCGAAACGAAGCGTCGCCGACAGGGGGAAACGATTATAGTGCAACGACGTCCCGAACGGCAGTCCGGGCACGACCACGGTGCGCCCCAAACGGAGCGCCGCGCGCCGCGCAATCTCCGTCGGGACGAAGAGATCCGGACCGAGCGGCAGATGCGGACCGTGGCTCTCGCAGCTGCCGAAAATCGCGATGGCGCTCTCTATCTCTCCCGCGCCGATCATCCGCTCCAGCTCGGAAGAGGAAAACTCGTTCAAAAACACTTTTCTCATGACCGCACCTCCTGCGCTTTCCTGTCCGTCGTCGAAAAGAGCGCCGCGTCGTAGGCGGCGTCCGGCGTTGCTTTATAGAGCACAACATAAAGAACGATCGTCGCCAGAAGCGCGAAGAGCCCCGAAGGAAGTCCGTACGGCAGCGGCGCGCCGTACTGGAAGAAGAGCCCCAGGCTCCCCCCGGCAAGGAAGGAGATGACTCCCGTCATTCTGTACACGGGTTCGTTCTCCAGATTCTCCGCGATATACCTCCCCTTCTTGACGAAGTAGTAATCCGCGATGAGCGGTCCGGCCAACGGAGGAGCCGCCGCCCCCAGCACTGTGATGAAATCGGCGAAGAAGATCTGGTAGAATGCCAGCGAACCGAGCAGCGTCCCCAGGACTCCCGCCCACAACACGAGCGGTTTTCTTTCGATCAGCCTGCCGTACGACCAGAAGACCGGCCCCGTGTAGAGCGCGTTGCAGTACAGCTCCGCGTTGTTCGTAGTCCACAGCGAGGTCGTCCATGCGAGAACGCCGACCAGCGCCAGCAGCATATTCTTCTCCAGCATCCACTCGACGTAGTTGAACTGCCCCACCGACACCGCGCCGATATACCCGACGACGTTGAGCAGAGGGTTGGTGAAGATGAAGCAGGCCGCGGCGCCTGCGAGGACCGCCCTCGCGCTCCTGTTGAAGCGGAAGAGATCCACTCCCATAACGGCCCCGGCGATCCAGCTTCCCACGACCACTGTGATCGCGCTCCCGAGCCCCAAGCCTCCCAGAGCCTCCGCCTTCGCGAGAAACGCATCGGCGCCGCCGCCCTCCCGGAGCATGCCGAAGCCGACCAGCACCGCGATCGCCAAAATGACGGGCGCGACGGGTATCGCAATCGCCTCGATGGCCTTGATCCCGTAGTACGCGGTGAACGTGAAGAGGATGCCGGAGAGCATGCACGCGGCGAAAATTTCGAGGGTGATCGCCGGGATCCCTTCGTAACCGAAGCGCGCCGGATCGAAGACGACGATGCCGGACGGGTTGCCGATGAAAGAGCCCCATATCTGCCCGACCATCCCGGTGATGCTGGCGAACCACCCCAGCGTCAGCAGCGCCATGACCAGCATCGGGATATTGACGCCCTTCCTCCCGTACGAGTAGCGGCCGACGAGCGCAAGGCTCATCCCGGTGCGCTGCGCCATGATTCCGAGAAGCGACGTCAGCGCGAAAAGGGAACCCATCCCCAGCGAGACGGCCCAAAGAGCCGTTCCCGGAGGAACTCCCGGCTTGCCTCCGAATCCGGCAAGCACCCCGCCGACGAAAAGCCCGGTCACGACATACCCGAATCCCACCCAGACAAGAATCTGCTTCCACGCCGGACGACGTTCGGACAGAGGTACCGGAGACAGCATCCGCTCATCGTCATGTTCAACCGGCGCCGTTTTTCGCTTCGACATACAAGAGCCCTCCTTCACAATACAACAGAGTATCACCAGAGTGTATCGAGCGAGATTGTACCATGAGCGAGCTTATTCCGGCGTCTACTCAGCGGGACGGACGAAGAGCGACCACTCCGGCCCCGATTCGATTCCATGCGTTCCTGCGAAGCTGTCCATATTCAATGCCAGCGAGAGGTTCATCAGGCTGTTGAAGTAGAGCAACGGCTTCCCATCGGGCACGTCGCCGAAGGTGTTGACATACGGAACGAGGCCTCCGAAGACCTTTTCTTCACCCCGGAAGATCGCGACGTCGTACTTCGCTCCGATTTCCGGTTTCAGTTCGTCGAAGAGCGCCTTGCCGATGCTGCTCCAGACGTTGCCGTACTGGACGTCGAGCACGGGAATATTCCCGAAGACCGCGCCGTCCTTCGCTTCGACCTTCCTGTACGGAATCCTGACGACCTCGCCCTCGAAGAGCGGCCCGACATCCTCGAACGAAATCGCTCCGGACGCCAGCTTCGCTCCCGTGTAGGCGTACAGGTCACGTCCGAAGAAGGTGTACGACTGCTCCGACCCAGGCAGACGGTGCCTCGCGTCGTCGATCGTCCGCACGGTTTCGATGCCGGGCGTCTCCGCGATGAAGGTCAGCGTGCCGTTGTCCGGCGTGACCACGTATCTGCCGTCCTTCGTCAGGGCGACCACCGAAGCCCGCTCCGTACCTACGCCCGGATCGACGACCGACACGAAGACCGTTCCCGCGGGCCAGAAATCCATCGTCTGATGCAGCCTGTAGGCGGCCTCCCAGATCGAGTACGGAGGAATCTCGTGCGTCAGATCGAACATCGGCAGGCCGGCATCCACGCCGAAGGCCACTCCCTTCATCGCGGAAACAGCCCCGTCCTTCAACCCGAAATCCGTCTGAAACACAAGCGCCGTTTTCGCCGACGCCGTGCTCGCGAAGAACAACCATAAGAGCAGAACCATTACCGTGCTTCGAAATACCTTTTTCATTCAATTCTCCTCCTCATTAACGCTGTCCACTGATTTTGAGAAGCTGCGCGGGATGAAAAAGGACGCTTTTCTTTCAAAAAAAAGAGTATGCCGCTATGCGCCCAAGTCATCGGGCAAGCGGCTGCAGACGCGGTTTCTTCCCGTGGCCCTGGCCTCGTAGAGCGCGCTGTCCGCGCGTTTCAGCACGGAGTGGCGGTCGGGATCCTTCGGCGAGATCACCGATACGCCAAAACTCGCCGTTACACGCAGTACCTCTCCGTGCGGTCCCCGGATTTCGAGTTCTTCGACGGTTCTCCGGAGGCGTTCCGCCAGGAGAAGCGCGCCGTGAAGATCAGTCTCCTGAAGGACGACGACGAATTCCTCTCCCCCGAACCGTCCGACCACGTCGCTCTCCCTGACGCTTGAAGAGATGGCGGCGGCTATTGAACGAAGGGCGATATCGCCGGCATCGTGACCGTACATGTCGTTGATCCGTTTGAAGTGATCCACGTCGGCCATCACCACTCCCGAACACCGTCCGTAACGCCTCGTCCTGCGGCGGACCTTCGCCGGCTCCTCGATCACGGTCCGGCGGTTCGGAAGCCCGGTGAGTTCGTCCGTGGAGGCGAGGCGTTCAATCTGCGCGAAGAGACGCGGGTTTTCTATGGAGATGGCGATGTAGCCGCCTATGGCATAGAGAATCTTCACCTTCTGCGGATCGTAGGCATGCGGCCGGGGGCTTTGTACGCTCAGCACACCCACGACCTTCTCTTCGAGGAGGAGCGGGATGAAGACCAGCGACGTTTCCGGAGCGTTGTCGAACACCAGCTCCTTGTAGGAGGGGACGTACCGGCTGTACTCCGATTCCAGATCCCCGACGACGATGTCGGCGCGGTTCTGGACACACCAGCATCCGAAAGATTGCGTGTCCAGAGGGCGGACGAAAGGCTCGCGGCGCTCTCCCCGGCAGATGATGAAACGGTAGTCAAGAAGCTGCTTTTCCTCGTCCACAAGCGCGATAATAATCGTCGACGCATCCATCAGGCCGTTGACGGCGCTCTGAATCGTGTTGAGCGCGCTTTCCAGATCCAGGTGGGATGCGATGCGCTGCCCCACCTCGCTGATCGCAGCAATCTGCTTGTAGAGCGCCTCGAAGTGACGCGCCTCGCTGCGCGCCCTTTCGGTATGCAAACCCGAGATCCGGCGTGCGGCCTGTTCGCTGCGCAGGGCCTCCTTCATCGCCGAAGAGCGCTCTAAAGCGGCCAATGCGTCTTCGTACATCTCCGAAGCTTGATACGCCTTGTACAGAAGGTGCTCTCCCTCCGCTCCTCCCAAGCCGGTCACCTCGCAATCCTCGCACTCGCTCTCTCCGAAACGCGAATCCGCGCCGCATGAACTTTTCGATCGGAGGGCGCCGCCGTATCGACCGAGGTCTTCGTCTCCCCTACAACGCTACCTCGTGCGATTCGAAGACCTTGACCTCCACCGCTCCGTCAAGCATGCCTTTCCTTGCTTCGCGGGCGTCGAGAATGTGCTGCGTCTTGAGGTGCGCCCTCAGGGATTCGATGTCCTCCCACTCCTCGTAATACATGAGCGTCTCCTCGTCGTCGGCCGACTTGAAAAGCGTGTAGCTGATGTTTCCCTTTTCTTTCCGGGTGCACTCTATGGCGTGCCGGCTTATTTCGACGATATGCTCCCTCATTCCCGGCTTCGCCTTGAACTTCGCGCTTACGAGTATCATGTCGTATCCACCTTTCCCCTATGTTTTCATTGGAAACCCCGCGCGGATATCGGAATCAGTCGCTTTCCGCGCGGGGAAGTCCCTTTGCCGGCAAAGAGCGGTAGAGGCGCCTAGCCTGCCGCGACCGGGGCGATTCTGCCCGGGTATGCCTCCAGGCCCGCTTTCAGGATGTCCATGGCTTTCGCCAGCTCTTCGTTCTTGAGGACGTAGGCGATACGGACCTCGTCGCGCCCCAGACCGGGCGTGGCATAAAAGCCCTCCGCCGGGGACATCATCACCGTCTCGCCGCCGACGTCGAAACTTGTGAGCATCCAGATGATGAACTTCTCCGCGTCGTCCACGGGCAGCTTGGCCACGACGTAGAAAGCGCCCTTCGGCTCTTCGCAGACCACTCCGGGGATCCGCTTCAGCGCGCGGTAGACCGTGTTGCGCCGTGTGGTGTACTCGTCGTTGACTTCTTTAAGATAGGAGACGGGCGTGTCGTAGAGCGCAGCGGCCCCGGCCATGTCCATCGCGCCGACGCAGGTGCGCGCCTGGCAGAGCTTCAAGACCTGGGCGACGAGTTCGGTGTTCCGGCTCACCAGACAGCCGACGCGGGCGCCGCACGCGCTGTAACGTTTGGAAACGGCGTCCATGATGACCACGTGTTCGTCCACTCCTTCGAGGTTGCCGAAGCTGACGTACTCCAGCCCGTCGTAGACGAACTCGCGGTAGACTTCGTCGGCGAGAATGAAAAATCCGTGCGTTCGGGCAAGACCGGCCACCATCTCCATCTCCGCGCGTGTGAAGACTGTGCCGGTCGGGTTGCCGGGATGGCAGAGGATAATAGCCCTGGTGCGCGGTGTGATTTTTCGCTCGATCTCCTCCCTGCCGGGCAGATGGAAGCCCTGCTCCGCCTTCGTGGTCACCGGAACAACAACGGCATTCACCGATTGGACAAATGTCTTGTAGTTCGCGTAGAAGGGCTCGGGGACGAGCACCTCGTCGCCCGGATCGCAGACGGCCATCAGCGTATGGGAGATGGCCTCGCTGGCGCCGTAGGTGATCAGTACGTTTTCGCGCCCGAACTCCATTCCGTACCCCCTGTAATAGCGGATAATCGCGTCGATCAGCGCCGGGTCGCCGTCGGACGGGCCGTAGGCAAGCACATCGCGGGAGTAGGCGCGCACGGCCTCGAAGAAACCGGAGGGCGTTTTGATATCGGGCTGCCCGATGTTCAGATAGTAGATCGAGCGCCCCTTGCGCTTCGCCTCCTCGGCGTAGGGGACGAGTCGGCGTATCGGAGAGGCCTGCATCCCGAGTATTCGTTGTGAAAGCTCCATTTTTTCAACTCCTGTTCTGGACTTGAGAGTCCCAAGCTCGGTTTGAGAACGCTTTTCATAGAGTCTGGCACATGGGGGGTGATTTGTCATCAATACTATCATCGAAAAGCGGAAGAATAAACAAATGTCTTTTCAAGGCGCTGTTCTCAACGCAACACATGCTTGCGTCGCACGAGCAAGAGACTTTGGACTATTGAATAGAAAAAAGGGATGGGGCGTCCCATCCCTTTTTCTATCATCTTCTTTGTGAACCGACTACTGGATCCGTTACGGTCTCGGCCAGACTTTTCTGAACGTATCTTTGTAGTTGTTGTAGGATTCCAGCACTTTGGCAAGGAAAGGATCTTTTTGAGAGCGTTCCGCGTAGAAAGCCTCGGCTTCTTTCATGAAGGCATCTTCAATCGACTTGGGAAGCGGGAGGACTTCCATACCGGCTTTGCGGAATTTCTCCAAACCGTCGAGGTCGGCAATGATCGCCCTCGCATAGTATGCGAATGCTTCTTCTCTCCACGCGGCCTCGATGATGTTCTGCAGGTCGGCAGGAAGCTCGTTCCACTTATCTTTGTTGAAAAGGAAGGGGTTCCATTCGTACGGATGACGCACGGGGCTGATGTAGAGATACTTCCCGGCCTCCTGGAGTCCCATGGTCCAGTTCACCGCAGGGCTGGCGACTTCGTAGGCGTCGATGACTCCCCGGTGCATCGCCTCGAAGACTTCTCCCACCGGCATCAAGGAGCACGCGGCGCCCATTCTGTCGAGAATGGCTGCGCCATCGCCGGCGGAACGGATTCTGATGCCCTTGAGATCTTCCGGGCCATTAAGAGGTTTATTGGTGACGAGGAATACCTCGGGCGGCGCCATCTGCCCGGCGCCGTTGATGATCTTTACGTTGTAATCCTTCAACATTTCCGAAACGAGTTCATGTCCGCCGCCTTCGAACATCCAGCCCAGCTTTTCCATGGGGGACATGCCGCCCGGCTTGGCGGTGAACACAGCGGCGGCGGGCCATCTGTCGACATAGTACATATAGCATGTGTCGGCGAAATCCAAAACGCCTCTGTGAAGAGCGTCAAGTTCCTTCGTGGCGGGGGAGATGGCTCCGGCGGGATGCACTTTGAAGACCAGACGTCCATTGCTCGCCGCTTCCGCTCTCTTGCACGCTCTCACCAACGATTCGAAGAAAACATTGCCGGCGGGCATTCTGGACTGGCCGGTGAAGGAAAAAATCTTATCCTGGGCCAGCGCTTGTCCTGCTCCGAAAAATACTGCCACCATGCTGACGATCAACGCGAATACGACCACTTTTCTCATCCATTTCGCCTCCTTTTCTTTTCCATGCTGCAGCCAAGTTGTCAACAACGACGCGTGGTTTCTTGCGGTTTCCATCCCCTCCTTTATTGACAAATAACCATCTTCAGAAAAAACTATCTTCCGCTCATCATTGCAGGCAGCCAGAGGATGATATCCGGGAAGATCACGCAGAGGAGCAACCCCAGCATGATCAACAGCACAAACGGGATAACCCCCCTGATAATGTCGGTCGTCTCGATATTAAGTTCTTTCGGGGCCACTCCTTTAAGAAAAAAGATGGAGTAGGCGAAAGGCGGGGTGAGAAACGACATTTGGAGGTTGATGCAAATCATGATGGCGAACCATACCGGGTCGAACCCCACCCTCACGGCGATCGGGGTCACAATGGGCACCAAGAGAAGCACGATGCCGATCCAGTCGATGAACATCCCCAGGATGAACGTCACGAACATAATGATGAGGAACACGCCCCATTTTCCTCCCGGAGCCGCCAAAATGATGTTCCCGACGACATCTCCGCATCCGGCCCTCAAAAAAACTCCGACGAAAGCGGTCGCCATGGCGATGATGAGATACACCATACCGCTCAGCCGTATCGTATCGATGGCGACGCCTTTTAAAACATCCAGATTGAATCTGCGGTAGAGAATGGCAAGCACGGTCGCGGCGAAAGCGCCGACCGCGGCGGCTTCGGTAGGCGCGGCGATGCCGAAAAAGATGCTCCCCAAGACGGAGATAATCAAGATGACTGGAGGAAGAAGGGAGACGAAGAGCATGGAAAACTTTTGGGAGACCGAGATCCCTCGCACTTCGGATTCAGGGATGGCGGGACCGGCGTCTTTCTTAAAAAAGCAATACACGACGATATAGGCGCAGTACAACGCGGACAGCAAAAAGCCCGGGAAGAAGGCTCCGAAGAACAGCTTTCCTACGGAAACTCCGGCGGCCGGGCCGTAGACAACGAGCATGATGCTGGGAGGAATCAAGATTCCAAGAGTACCTCCGGCGCACACGGCGCCGCAGGCCAGAGGCTTGTTATACCCTCTGGTGATCATGGGCCCCAAAGCCAGGAGGGCCAGAGTGGTCACCGACGCGGCGACGACGCCGACGCAGGCCGCGAGAATCGTGCCGATGAGGATTGTCGCGATTGTAAGACCGCCGCGCAGTTTTCCGAACCAGACATAAAGAGCTTCAAACAGTTTTTCGGTGATTCCCGATCGTTCAAGCATATTGCCCATGAAGGCGAAAAGGGGCACGGCCAGCAAGGTGTAGTTGATGAGCTGGTCAAAGATCCGGCCGTAAAAGAGTTCGAGGGTGATTTTGGGGCCGAAGACCAAAGAGCCGATAGCCAGCCCCATGGTGCCGATTCCCAAGGCAAAAGGGAAACCGGTAAGGACCGCCACGAAGACGCCCCCCAACATGAGTACGGTGATGAATTCAGGTGTAAACGTCATATTTCTTCCCCCTTCAGGGCAAAGTAAACATTTCGAATGAACTCAGCCAGACCTTGAAGAAAAAAGAGGAGGAATCCGATGAAAACGATAGCCCGTAATGGATAAAGGGGAGGATACACGTAGGTTGCCGCCGATTTTTCGTTAATGGAAATAGAAAACATCATCCATGAATAGGATACATAAAGCAGAGAACCGATCAGAGGGAAAAACAGAAAGACGGCGCAGATGGAGTCCAGGATCGCTTTGCCCCTTTGCGACAAACGGCAGTAGAACACATCCACCCGCGTATGGGCCTGCTTGAAAAGAATGTACCCCCATGAAAGGGCGTACATAGCCGCTCCCGACATCATAATAAGTTCATACTCCCACACTGTAGACTCGCGCAAAAGGTATCGTCTGACGACACCGGAAACTCCGATGAGCATCAAGGCGACTGAAAACCATCGAGTCTGCGTACCAACCCAGTTATTGATGCAATCAATCATTTTGAGCAGCTTCCTCATACACTCTCACTTCCCTTTCACGCGTGCGCTTTTTCTTGCTCGATCCCCTATCGCTTTCCGAGCCAAAGAGAAGATAGTACCCCGTCCCCATGCCGGGAAAGACCATCGATAGGCTATTGTGCAACAAGCCTTCTTGGAGGGGAACGCCTCCCTCGACATCTTTCCAATAAGCCGTGGGAACTCGCACCTCCGAGCCGCAAACCCAAAAACATTGGGTTGGATTATAGTCTGCTTTAAAAAGGTTGTCAATAATAAATTTTGATATATTTATATTCTTGTAATAGTAAATAATATATTCGAAAACTATGCCAATGCGCCACTCTATCACTATACAAAAAAGAGAACTTCGAACCCTTAGGTTCCGAATAATTCTTTGTATAGATATGGGGCGCCGCCGCATAAGCAGTGCACCCCCGAAGCCTCTCATCAACAAATGACGTTTATTCGTACTCCTTGAGCATGGCGGCGTACTCCTCCTCCATGCCCTTCCGCACGTGATAGCAGTGCTCCTCGCCGGGGAACTTCCCGGTACGCACGTCGTCCACGTACTCCTTGAACGCCTTCGTGACGATCTCCGCCACGTTCGCGTACACCTTGACGAACTTCGGCGTGAACGCCTGGAACATCCCGATCATGTCGCCGCAGATCAAGAGCTGCCCGTCGCACGGACCGCCCGCCCCGATCGAGTACACGGGGATGGCGAGCTTCTTCGCCAGAAACTGCGTCAGCTCCGGCGGCACGGCTTCGACGAGCAGCGCGAACGCTCCCGACTCCTCCACCGCGAGCGCGTCCTCGATGACGTACCGCGCCGACTCGGGGTCCAGACCCTGCGCCTTGAAGCCGCCCAGGGGGCCCGAACTCTGCGGCGTGAGGCCGATATGGCCGCACACGAGGATTCCCGCGTCCGCGATGGCCCGGATGCGCGACTTGACGCGCACGCCGCCTTCGAGCTTGATGGCGTCCATGTCCGCTTCCTTCAAAAAGCGCACCGCGTTCGCCACGGCGTCGGCGTCGGAGATCTGGTACGAGCCGAACGGCATGTCGCCCATGACGAAGGTGTTCGGCGCGCCCCGGCGCACGGCCTTGCAGTGGCTGATGCAGTCCTCCATCGTGACGGGGATGGTCCCCTGGTACCCCAGCGTGATCATGCCCAGCGAGTCGCCGACGAGGATCATGTCCATTCCGGCGGCCTCCGCGAAGCTCGCCATCGGGAAGTCGTAGGCGGTCACCCACGTCATCTGCTCCCCGTTCTTCTTCATGTTCACCAGATCAAGACGCCCTTTTTTCTTCGCCACGTCGTTCATCTCCTTCACCTTGATAGAGTCGGTCGGTTACCCTACGTTCCATTTTCCACCAGAAACACGACAAAAACAAGGCTCGCCCGATTCACTTCTCCACCAATGCAACAGAAATTTCTTAGAACGCAGAAAAACGACCGGACACACGGCATCTTTCATCTCTATTCAATGTTGTGAATAAAAGAATTAAGATGGAAACTTGGCATATGATAGGGTATCATTATTGAAATGGAAATCTTCGAATCGGACAAAGAGGAGTTCTTCAAGGGAACGCTTCGTCGTGGAACATATCGTTTTTACATGGGGGCATTTATGAAAAGAGTCTTCAATCATTTAAAAAAATATAAGCTTTCATCGCTTCTTCTTCCGATGATTGCGGAATGTGCTCGCTTTCCTCGCGAAACCGGCAGCGATCGTTCTGATCGGAAATTTCCCCGTCTTCTCGACAGTGCTGTTTCAATTTCCGAAGCGGGTTCATCATGAAGTCCTTCGCCGTACTCTGCGACGATCTCACGGGGTCTTCCGTTCAGTCCATCCTGCTGAAGGACAGGGGGCTTCGCGTCCGGCAGATCATCCGCCTCGCCGACACGCCTCCCTCTCCTCCAGGGGAGGGAGAGGTTCTGGTCGTCAACTGCGACACTCGCCGTCGTCCGTCCAAGGAGGCCGAAGATATTTTACAGAAGATAGTGCACACCCTCTCCGCCGACACCGGCATCGCAAAACGAATCGACACCACGCTCAGAGGACATCTCGCGGCCGAAACGGCGGTGCTCCTCGCCGCCCGTCCGGGCGCCGTCGCCATGGCGGTTCCCGCCTATCCTTCCTCCGGGAGAACGACGGTGGGAGGGTACCAGCTTCTGAACGGTTCGCTGCTGGAGCGGACGGAGGTCGCCCGAGACCCCTTGTGGCCGGTCTCGACCAGCTTCCTTCCGTCGTATTTCTGCGGATTTTCCGTAGCCATGATCGGCATGGAGATCGTCAGGAAGGGAGAAAAGGCGACCTCCGCCGAATTGAGCCGCCTGCTTTCCGACGGAGCGCGCATCGTCGTGGCGGACGCCATCACCGAAAACGACATCGAGACGCTTGCAGCGGCGGCGTTCGCGGTGAAAGAGGAGATTATCCCAGTGGATCCCGGCCCATTCACTGCTGCGCTGCTTTCCCGGAGACTTTCGCGGGGAACGCCGGAAACCGTTCTGGCCATCATCGGAAGTACTTCCGAAAAGACGCGGAAGCAGCTCGCATGGCTCGACGGAAAGATTCCTGCGAAAGACTTCCGCTTCTCCCCCTCGGAGCCTCCGGAAGATGCCTTTCTGCGCCTCCGGATCTTTCTGGGAGAGGACCGTCCGCTCCCCTTCCTGACGCTCCGTCCCGAATCCAGCGTCCACAAGGGCTTGGAGGAGCGCACAGCCCGCCTCCTAGCCTCGCTGGGGAGAGAGGCTCTGACTATACTCGGAGGGCGTGTTCGGGGTATACTTCTCTCCGGAGGGGACACCGCCGCCATGTTCTTCGAGGAGACCGGAGCGACCGCGCTTCTTCCGGAAGCGGAGATTCAGCCGCTGATGATGGGCGGCAGGATTCTCGACGGGGCGTTCGCCGGACTGAAAGTGGTCACCAAAGGGGGCCTGATCGGGGAGGAGGACGCCGTCTACAAGGCGATTCTCTGGTTGCGAACCGTTCCCGACACGCCTCGCTCCTAAAAACGCGCCCCGGAGATCGAAAGAAGAGGAAAGGGAGTATTTCTATGAAACGTACAGTGATCGCAGTCACCATGGGCGACCCGGCGGGGGTCGGCCCGGAAATCGCACTCGCGAGCATCGCGGACCCGGAAATCTGGGAGCGGGGGACTCCGCTGCTCGTCGGCGACATGTCCGTCCTCGAGGCGGTGCGGGAAACGCTTGGCATGAAGATGGAGCTTCGCCGCGTGGATGACCCCGCGGACGCGGAAGGGTTGCCCGAAAGCCTCCCGGTGCTCGACCTGAAGATGGTTCCCGACCTTTCCGCGCTCCCTGTCGGCAAGGTATCGGCCCTCGGGGGGAAGGCCTCCGTAGCGTACATTCGGAAGTGCGTCGACCTCTGCATGTCGGGGCAGGCGGCGGGCATCGCCACCACCCCGATCAACAAGGAGTCTCTGAAAGCCGCCAAGGTCCACTACATAGGCCATACGGAAATGCTCGCCGAGATGTCGGGCGCCCCGAAGAGCTACACGATGTTCATCGTCGACAAGCTCCGCATCCTCTTCCACAGCCGTCATCTCTCGCTGCGGCGGGCCATCGAGACGCTGAACACGGACGACGTGGTCCACTCCATCGAAACGGCGGCGAAGTGCCTCGACTCCATCGGCCTTTCTTCGGGAACGATCGCGCTCGCCGGGCTCAACCCGCACTCGTCGGACGGAGGGCTCTTCGGCGACGAGGAGGCGCGCGTCCTTACCCCCGCGGTCGAGGAGGCCAAAAAGAGAGGGATCAACGTGGTCGGGCCGGTTCCGGCGGACAGCGTCTTCTACTTCGGCCTTCAGGGGAGGTACGACGTCGTGGTCTCGCTATATCATGACCAGGGGCACATCGCCTCGAAGACGTACGACTTCTACCGCACGGTGAGCGTCACCTTCGGACTGCCGTTCATCCGCACGTCGGTCGACCACGGAACCGCCTTCGACATCGCATGGAAGGGGATCGCCAACCCGGTGAGCATGAAGGAGGCCATGCTGGCCTGCTTCGACATCGCCCCCCGCTACCGTCCGTTCTAGCCGGGAGCGCGCGGCGTGATACCGGATAATCCGAAGAAGACGAAGGGAGGGGCCTCCGGCTCCTCCCTTCACAATGACGAGGCGCTTGTTCGAGAAGCGGAAATTCTCCTTCTCCGCGGCGAATTTTCGGCGGCAACGCAGACGATCGAGCATGCGGGGTCCGGTGATTCGTACGCTGTCCGGGCTCTGCTCGCCATTCTCGACGGCCGTCGAAAGGACGCCCTGGTTCTCTTCGAAGAAGGCCTGAAACGCCTGAGAAAGGAACTGGGCGTCAGAAAAGTCTATTTCAGATGTTTTTCCGCCTTTTTTCACCCTCCGCTTCTTATTTCCTTCGGGGACCTGAAAAAGGCGGCGACCTGCGCGGAACTCGGCAGACAGCTCTCGTCTTTCGACAAGACCTACGAACTGATGCTCTGTCTTGCCGATTATCACTCCGGCAAGGGGAGCGACAAATTCTTCTCTCTCTTCTCGCCCGCTCGCTGCGTCAAGGAGAAGAACAAACAGGGCCTTCTCGTACTCCTCGCGCTCTGTCTCTCCTGGAGCTCCCCGGAAGCGCTGATCGATCCGGAGTACCGTTCCCTCTTTTTGAACGCCCTCGACGAACTGCGCGAGTCCGGCGACACGTTCCTGCTCTATCGCGTCGAACTTGCCGAGATGCTCTCGCTTCCGCCGGAGAAGCAAATTCCCGGAAGGAAACTCCCGTTGCGCGACCTCGTCCCCCGTAAGGAGGAGTGGATGGTGGCGCTCGGGGCGTTGACGACGCTCGGGAAGGGAACCGGCGGAGCGAAAAAGAAGCGGGAGCGGCGCATTCTTTGGGAAGTGGACTGGGATACCGAAGAGAACGGCACGATCGTCTCCCCGGAATTCATCCCCGTTGAACAGGTGATGCAGCCCTCCGGAAAGTGGAGCAAGGGACGGCAGGTCGCGTTGAAACGCCTCCAGAGGGAGTTCGTCAAGGAGCCATGGATGACGCGCCAGGATATCGCCGCAGCGGGAGCGGTCGAAGAAGTCGGAGGCTACGACGGCTGGTACTACAAGCGATGGTTCCAGTTCGACGGCGTGAAAATCTTCTCGGCGCTCGCGGGGCACCCGTACCTCGTCCGGAGCGGCGACGGCAGACCGATGGAGATCGTGCAGGAGGAGCCGAGGCTTGATCTGTCGAAGACTGTCGGCGGCTACCGCGTCCGTCTCTCTCCACACCCCGGCGAGGGCAAGTACGCCAACGTCTTCCTGGAAGAGGAATCTCCCTGCCGGATACGGGTGGTCCCCTTCGACGAGAAGCACCGCCGCATCGCGGAGATCCTCGGCAAGGAAGGCCTCTTCGTCCCGGAGCGAGGGAAGGAGCATATTCTGGAGACTTTGGAATCGCTTGCGGAGACTGTTCCCATAACCTCCGAGATCGAAGGCGTGGAGGGAAGCGCCGTCGCGGTGGAGCCGGACTCGCGCATCGTCGTCCAGCTCGCCCCCGGCGAAGAGGGTTTTTTCGTCTCGCTCGCCGTCCGTCCGCTCGGGACGGGCACGCACCTCTGCAGGCCGGGCGAGGGCGGCAAGACGATGATGGGCCGAAGCGACGGGAAGCGCATCCAGACACTCCGGGATCTCGAGGCCGAGCGCCGCAATCTCGACGAAACGCTGCTGCTCTGTCCCGCCTTGCGCGAAGGGGAGCAGACGGACGAGAACAGGTGGGAGCTGGACAACCCCGAACTCTGCCTCGAATTTTTGCTCCAGGTCGCCGGAATGGGAGAGCGCGTCGTCGTGGAGTGGCCCAAGGGAGGCGCGATGAGCGTCCGCTCCGCCGTCTCCCCAAGCACGGTGAAGCTCTCCGTGGCTGCGGGGCGCGACTGGTTCGCCCTCTCCGGGGAGATTCGCGTGGACGAACAGACCGTTCTGGGCATCAAAGAGGCGTGCGAGATGCTCGCCGAGAGCAAAGGACGCTTCCTCCCCCTCGGGAACGGAGAATTTCTCGCGCTCACCGCGGAGCTGCGAAAACGCCTCGAAGAGATCGGCTCGTTCGGCGATTGGCGGGGAAAGGAGCTGCGCTTCTCCCCCCTCTCGGCGCCGCTCTTCCTGAAACTGGAGAAGGAGACTGAGGGTTTCGGCGGCGACGGCGCGTGGACGAAACAGCTCGCGCTCGTCGAGGAGGCGGAGTCGATAGCGCCTGCGCTTCCCCCGACGTTCAAGGGCGTCCTGCGCGAATACCAGGCGGAGGGATTCCAGTGGCTCAGCCGCCTCGCGCACTGGGGCGCGGGCGCATGCCTCGCGGACGACATGGGGCTCGGCAAGACGATTCAGGTGCTCGCCGTGCTCCTTTCACGTGCGCAGACGGGTCCCTCGCTCGTGATCGCTCCCGTCTCGGTCTGCCCGAACTGGTTCCAGGAGGCCGCGCGCTTCGCGCCCACTCTGAACTTGAAGGAGTTCCGCTACGGCGACCGGCGGAAGCTCCTCGAAGACTTGAAGCCGTTCGACGTGGTCGTGACCAGCTACGGGCTGCTCCAGCAGGACGGGGAGATGCTCCACGAGGTGGAGTGGAACACCGTGGTCCTCGACGAGGCGCAGGCCATCAAGAACGCGGCGACCAAGCGCTCTGCCGCGGCGATGCGCTTGAAGGGGAAGTTCCGGGTCATCACCACCGGCACCCCGATCGAAAACCATCTCGGCGAGCTGTGGAACCTCTTCCGCTTTCTCAATCCGGGGCTGCTCGGCTCGCTCGACAGCTTCAACCGCCGCTTCGCCACGCCGATCGTGAAGTACGACGACAAGGGAGCGCGCGCCCGGCTGAAGAAGATCCTCCGCCCCTTCCTGCTCCGCCGCACCAAGGATCAGGTGCTCGACGAGCTGCCTCCGAAGACGGAGATCACTCTCCGCGTGGATATGAACCCGGAGGAGCGAAGCCTCTACGAGGCGCTCAGGAGGAACGCGCTCGAAAGAATCGAGAAGGGAGACGGAGAGGATCAGCGCTTCGTTATCCTCGCCGAGCTGATGAAGCTACGGCGCGCATGCTGTAACGGCTCGCTCGTCCTCCCCGACAGAGAGTTCCCCTCCGCGAAACTGGAGGCGTTCGGCGAGATTTTGGACGACCTTCGCGCGAACGGACACCGCTGCCTCGTCTTCAGCCAGTTCGTCGACCATCTGGCCATCCTGCGCGCATCGCTGAACGAAGCCGGAGTTTCGTACTCCTACCTCGACGGTTCGACGCCGCCCGAGGAACGGAAACGTCAAGTGGAAGCGTTCCAGGCCGGGGAGAAGGAGTGTTTTCTCATCAGTCTTCGCGCCGGGGGAACGGGGCTGAACCTCACGGCCGCCGATTACGTTGTCCACATGGACCCCTGGTGGAACCCCGCCGTCGAGGACCAGGCCTCCGACCGTGCGCACCGCATCGGGCAGGAGCGTCCCGTGACGGTCTACCGCATCGTGGCGAAAGACACCATCGAGGAGAAGATCGTGGACCTGCACGCGACGAAGCGCGACCTCGCCGAGAGCCTGCTCGAAGGAACGGAACGCGTGACCCGCTTCTCGCTCGACGAGATGGCCGCGCTCATCAGGCAGGAATGAACGGGGGGCCTTCTCGGGCCCCCCGTTCCGCTTCTCCGGTGTGTCCTACTCCCGATCCGGGCAGCTGATCATCTTGCCCGGATTGAGGATATTGTTCGGGTCGAAGGCGAGCTTCACCCTGTGGATCAGCTCCATCTGCGAAGCGTCCATCACTCGGCACATGTACTTTTGCCGTTTCAGGCCGATGCCGTGTTCGCCGCTCAGCGTGCCGCCGATGGAGGCGGTGAAGTCGTACAGCTCGTCGAGCAGGGCGTCGACGATGTCGTGCCAGTCGGGGCGCTCCTCGGGGAAGAGGATGTTCACGTGCATGTTGCCGTCCCCCACGTGGCCGAAGTTCGCCTCCTCCAGGCCGTATTTCGTACAGAGGCGCGTCGTCTCGGCCATCAGCTTCGGAATCTCGCTGGTAGGCACCACAAGGTCTTCGAGACTGTACTTCGGATAGAAGGCCATGATCGCCTCCGCCAGGCACTTTCGCGCCTTCCAGAGTTTGTCTCGGGTGGTCCGGTTGTCCGCGACGAAGACCTCCAAAGCGCCGTGCGCGAAGCAGAGATCCCCGATGCGCTCCATGTCGTCGGCGAGCACCTCCGGATCGTTTCCTTCGAGCTGGATGATGAGGTGCGCCCCTGCGTCGTCGAAGGGGAGGCGAGTGTTGAGGAATCGCTCCGCCAGCTTGATCGAGCGTCTGTCCATGAACTCCATCGACGAGGGGATCACCTTCCCCTCGCTCATCACGCGGGGAGCGAAGTCGATCGCGGAAGCCACGTCGGGAAAAGGAACCAGAAGGTCCAGGACTTTGCCGGGAAGGGGAAGCAGCTTCAAAATGATCTTCGTCACCACGGCGAGCGTTCCTTCGGAGCCGACGATCAAATGAGCGAAGTCGTACCCCGTGGCATCCTTCCGGCGCTTGCCCCCGAACCAGGTCACCGTGCCGTCCGGAAGCACCGCTTCAAGGGCGAGCACGGAGTTTCCGGTCGTCCCGTACTTGACTACCTTATTTCCCCCGGCGTTCTCCGCGACGTTGCCGCCGATGAAAGAGGCGTCGCCGCTGCACGGGTCCCCGGCGTAGAGCAGCCCCTCCCGCTCCGCCGCCTTCGTGATCTCCGCCGTCACCACGCCCGGCTCGACCGTGATCGTGAGGTTTTTCTTGTCCAGCTCGATAATGGCCCGCATCTTCTCGAACGAGAGGACGATTCCGCCCGAGAAAGGAACCGCGCCGCCGGAGAGGCCTGTGCCGGCCCCTCTCGGCGTCACCGGAATCCTATGGTCGTTCGCGTAGCGCATCAGCGCCGAGACGTCCTCGGTAGTCTCTGGGAAGACGACGACCTCGGCGATATACTCTTTGTCCCAGTAAAACCTGGGAACTTCGTCATAGGAGTAGGCGATGCGCTTTTCAAGGTCCGCGGAGACGTTCGACGCTCCTATCAGCTTTTGGAGTTCCTCCACCGTCCGCTCGGTGACGGGAGAGTATGCGTGCGCGCTCATCAGGAGTTCACCTCCGTTTTGATACGATCAATAATCCGGGGGAGAATATCGAAAAGATCCCCTCGAAGCCCCAGATCCGCCACCCGGAAGATGGAGGCGTCCGGGTCGCGGTTGATCGCAACGATGTACCCGGCGGTCTGCATCCCCGCGAGATGCTGCACGGCTCCGGAAATCCCGGCTGCGATGTAGACCTTCGGGGCGACGACCTTTCCTGAGAGCCCGACCTGGTGCGGATAGTCCATCCACTTGGCCTCCACCGTCGGACGGCTGGCCCCGACGCCCCCGCCGAGAAGCTCCGCAAGCTCTTCGAGCATCCGGAAGCTCTCGGGGCGCTTCAGCCCCTTGCCTCCCGAGACGACTACGTCCATATCCGCGATGTTCGCCGCGCCGTCCTCCACCCGGTCGAAACCGAGGTTCTCGATAGAACTCTCGAAGAGAGCGGCAGGAATCCCGGGCGTCAGCAACTCCCCCTTCCGCTCGGAAGGCTCCGGAATCCGAAACGTCCGCGGGCGCACCGTCGCCATCTGCGGCCGGCGCTCCGGCGTCTTGATGGTCGCCATGACGTTGCCGCCGATAGCCGGGCGGGTCTGGAGCAACAACCCGGTTTCGGGGTCCATCTCAAGGCCGGTGCAGTCCGCGGTGAGCCCCGTCTCCAGTTTCGAGGCCAATGCGGGGAGCGTAGTCCGTCCGGACGTCGTCGCACCGGCGAGCACCACCTCGGGCTGCTCCTCGCGAAGAATATGCGCGAGGACGTTCGTCTCGACCTCCTGGTTGTACAGCGTCATCGACGGGTGCTCCACGGACAGGACCCTGTCGGCCCCGTACCGGAACACATCTTCCGGCGAATCGGACAGCCCTCCCGAGAGGAGCACCGTCGTCACCCGCCCGCCGACGCTGTCGGCGAGTTCCCTGGCCTTCCCCGTCAGTTCGCGCGTCACGGAGTGAATGCGCCCGTCCCGGACCTCTCCGAGGACGAAAAAGCTCTTCTGTGCCGTC
>JAHDKT010000019.1 GCA_018436725.1 Synergistaceae bacterium
CGCCCGATAATCGAGAAGACCGCACCCCTTCGTCGCCCTGAACGGAGCGACGATCGCCTCGATCACATCCTGACGCCGTCCTTCGCTGAAATTCGGAACACACTCGATGAGCTTGCCTGCCATGGGAACAACCTCCTGCGGATATTGGTATGCTGCACGGTACATGATAACATTGAAACATGTACAACGTAAAGCGTGAAAGTAAAAAGAGAGGCAGGGCATTTCACTCGGGCCCCGCCTCTCTTCATTCGTTTCTCAGAGGTACTCGCGGATCGCCGCTCCCAGGCGTTCGATCCCTTCGACGATGCGCTCGGGCGGCATGTTGGAGTAGTTGAGCCGCATGGTGTTTTCGTGCCCGCCGTTGGGGAAGAACGCCCCTCCGGGAACGAAGGCTACCTTCTTCTCCAGAGCCTTCAGGAAGAGTTCCCGGGCATTCACATGCTCCGGCATTTCGGCCCATGTGAAGAGCCCTCCCTCGGGGCGGGTGAAAACGACCTCCTTCGGGAAGGCTGCGTCCATCGTGCGTATCATCAGGTCGCGCCGTTCTCGGTATACGGAGACCAGTCTCTTGATATGCTCCTCGATATCGTAGTCCGAGAGGTAGGCGTCGATCTCGTACTGGCTGATCGTCGACGTGTGGAGATCGGCGGCCTGTTTCAGATTGCAGAAGCTCTCCAGAAATGCTGGCTCTCCGCAAACCCACGCCACGCGGACGCCCGGGCAGAAGATCTTCGAGAAAGTGCCGAGCATCACGACCTGGCCGCGGGCGTCCATCGACTTCAGCGACGGGGGCGTCGTCCCTTCGAAACGGAGTTCTCCGTAGGGGTTGTCTTCGACAACCAGAATATCGTACTTCGAGACGGTGTCCAGAAACGCCTTGCGTCGTTCAAGCGACCATGTCTTTCCGGACGGGTTCTGGAAGTCGGGGATGACGTAGATCATTTTCGCGCTCTTCTCCGAGGCGAGCGCCTTCTCGAGATCGGCGAGCACCATCCCTTCGCCGTCCGTCGCCACTTCCCGGTACGCCGGAAGGCACGAATTGAAGGCGGAGAGCGCGCCGAGGTAGGTGGGGCTCTCGCAGAGGATGCAGTCCCCCTCGTCGATGTACATCTTCGCCAGGATGTCGAGCGACTGTTGCGAACCGGTAGTGACGACGACATTCTCCGCAGTCAGCGACGTCTTCAGATTTTTGTTGGTACGGGCGGCGATCTTCTCGCGGAGAGGAAGATGCCCTTCCGTAGCGGAGTACTGAAGCGCTCTTCTGCCGTAGGCGTCAAGCACTTTCACGGCCACCTTCTTCAGATCCTCGACCGGGAAAAGCTCGGGCGCCGGAAGCCCTCCGGCGAACGAGATCACGTCTGGATTCGCGGCGAGGCGCAGGATGGGCGTCAGGTCGGACTCTTGAAAGCGCGTCATTCTTCGTGCAAACTGTGGATTCATAGCAATGCCTCCTGGACGAAAGTTTGGAGAGGATTATACCCCGAAGAGTTTCGTCCGAAAAGATGGTGTTTTCAACCCAAAGTACGGAAGAGGCTCGCCGTGCGCTCTTCGGGGACCTGGAGGAGCGTCGCCGGGCCGCACCTTCAAAGCGGGGGCTCTTCCAGGAGAAATCGCTCGTACCGGTCGAGGAAGTCGTTCATTTTGCGCAGCCGCGGGTCGTCCAAGGTCAGACTGGACTCTCGGGCGGCATTTTCGAGGAGGCGCAAGAAATCGGCGCCCTCTCTCCCCACGAGATATGCCAGAGTCCCCTTCAGTTTGTGCAGGCTGCGCGCGGCGACGGCGTAGTCGTTCGCTCCTATGGCGTTTCGCAACGCGGCGCGCGCCTCCGGAGCCTCGGCGAGGAAGGAGCGCTTCATCTCGTCCAGGGCGTCGCGGTCTCCATCGAGCGAGGTCAACAGCTCGTCGAGCGCATGCTTCCATCGCGCCCGCTCCTCTTTTTCAACGACGCCTCTTCCCGGCTGCATTTCGTCCGCAATCGCGAACGAGGGCGAGGCCGCCAGGTAGCGAACGAGCAGAGCGTACAGCCTGCGGGCGCGGAGCGGCTTGGAGAGGTAGTCCGTCATACCGGCTTCGAGGCATCGTTCCCGGTCGCCCTTCATCGCATACGCCGTGAGCGCGACGATGGGAACGGCGTTGCCGCGCTCCTCGGAACGAATCGTCCTCGTCGCCTCGAAACCGTCCATCCCCGGCATCTCGCAGTCCATAAGGATCAGGTCGAACGGCTCTCTGCGCCAGAGTTCCACGGCCTCCCGGCCGTTCGAAGCGTGCCGGACGGTGAGACCCGCTTTTTCAAGCATCGCGACCGTCATCTTCGTGTTGATGGCATTGTCCTCGGCGAGCAGCACATTCCCTGTTCTGGGGGAAATCTCCGTCTCCGAAGGTTCCGCCTCCTCTCCGATCTCGCCGAAGTAGTGCATCAGGGGCAGTGAAAAACGGAAGACGCTCCCTCTGCCGATCTCGCTCTCGACCGTGATATCGCCGCACATCAGCCGGGCGAGGCTGCGCGAAATGGAAAGGCCGAGGCCCGTTCCGCCATGTTTTCGCGTCGATGAAGCGTCCAACTGGGTAAAGTCGTCGAACAGCACGGCCAGCTTTCCCGAGGGAATACCCGGCCCCGTGTCGTAGACCGAGAATTCAAGATGCGCCGGATCGAGTTGTTCGCCTGCACGCCTCACGGCAACCTCCACGGAGCCCTCGGCGGTAAATTTCACGGCGTTGCCGACGAGGTTCATCAATACCTGGCGGATACGGAGCGAATCGCCTATGAAGGCATCGGGAAGTCCGGGCGCGAAGGAGACGTTCAGCGACAGCCCCTTCTTCTCCGCTCGCGGCCGCATGAGTGCGGCGATTTGCTCTACAAGGGGACGGAGAGCGAAGGGACGGTTATCCAAGGTCATCTTCCCCGCTTCGATCTTCGCCAGGTCGAGAATGTCGTCGAGAAGTCCCAGCAGCGATTCTGCGGAAGACTGCACCAAGGAGACATACTCCCGCTGCTCCCCGGAGAGGGGCGTGGAGAGTACAAGGTCGCTCAAACCGAGCACGGCGTTCATCGGCGTGCGTATCTCATGACTCATCGAGGCCAGGAAGGCGCTCTTGGCGCGGCTTGCCGTTTTCGCTTCCTCCGCGAGGTACTCCGAGAGTATCTTCGCTTCCGTCAGCTCGCGATTCTTCTCCTCGAGTTCGAGCGTTCGCGATCGGACTTTGTCTTCCAGACTTGAAAAAGCCTCCGCAAGCTGCTTCGCCATGAGGGCGAAGGAGCGGGAAAGCTCGCCGACCTCGTCGTCTCTCTTAAGCACGAGCGGCGTGCGCCACTCTCCCCGGGTGATGGCCTGCGCCGACTCCATAAGATCGGAAAGAGGCCGGCATATCCAGCGCGAGATCAGAAGCGCCGTCAGGAGGGAAAGAGCGAGAGCCGCCAGAGTGACCAGAAGGGCCGAACGCGCCATGCGTCGCACCGGCGCAATGAACTCGTCTTCCGGGATGACGACTGCGATCTTCCAATCGAGGCCAAGGGACTTGAAGGGAAGCGTCCGGACGTACTCCAAAACCCCGGACGCCTGCTCGACGACGAACGAACTGCGGTGAGGTTCACCTTGTTCCGAAACGGCCATCTTTTCCGCTGCTTTTCGGATAGCGGGGTTCACGGAATCGATACCGGCAACGCGAGTAAACGTTCCGTTCAGGACATGGAACGGTTTGTCGACGGTCGAATCGGCGACGAGATACCCTTCGCCGTCGAGGATGAAAATCTGCCCTTCAGGGCCGATTTTCAGCTCCCGCAGGAAGCCGTTGATACCCGAGAGCGGAAGATCGACTCCCAGGACGCCCCGCAGCGCGCCGTCCGCTGACCGAATGGCCCGCACTGCGGTAATCGCCAGATCCTCAAGTGCGAAGTGGCGGTATATTTCGCTCCAGACAGGCGTTTCAGCCTGGGCCCCCGCTTTATACCACGGTCGTGTGCGCGGGTCGAAGCCCGGATAGGCGACAACCTGTTCATCCGCCATCCCGTCCTGTCCGACCGAGTAGTAGACGGAAGCGCCTCCCGTTTTCTCAGGGCTTGCGGTGAAGAGTTCCACGTTCTCCTTGAACCTTCGCGCTCCGAAAAACTCCCCCTCCGGAGTGCCGATAAATGTGTAGGCTATTGTAGGAAATGCGCGGATGCGCTCCGAGAAAAAGGGCTGCCAGATCCGGGGGGAGGCGACGTCCACCCTTCCCGACTCCAGCGCGTCCGCGTTGAGAGCGTTTACAAGAAGAGGAACGGCCATATAGGATTCCAGATGCTCGCAGATCCTCGCCGCCACTTCGAGCCCGAGCCTGAGCGCCAACGAGTCCACGGAGTCGCGGGACGTCCCGACGAACATCCACCCGAGAAAAGACACCGGCGGGAGAATGAGCGCCGCGAAAGCAACGAGTATGATTCTCCGGAGCGAAAAACGCCCCGCAAAACGGGAGGAAGCTTCACCCATGACAATCTCCTCTCTCGTCGCCTCCGGTATCACTCTTCGATATCGCGCAGATCCTCGACGACGCTCCAGAAGTAGTTCTCGTTGCGGTTGAAGATGTCCACGAGCCGGGGGTCGAAGTGACTTCCCTTTCCGCTGTTGATGATATCCCAGCACTGTTCCCGGGGGAAGGCCGGTTTGTATACCCGCTTGCTGCTGATGGCGTCGTAGACGTCGGCCAGAGCGACGATCCGGCCGCAAAGAGGGATGTTCTCTCCTGCGAGCCCCTCGGGATACCCGCTCCCGTCCCACTTCTCGTGATGGTAGCGTATGATGTCTATTGCGAATCCGAACGGCGCGTACCGTGTACGCTCGTAGATCCGCGAAAAGACCGAGGCGCCGATGATCACATGCTCTTTCATTATAGTGAACTCCTCGGGGGTCAGTCTGCCCGGCTTGTTCAGGATGGCGTCGGGGATGCCGATTTTGCCGATATCGTGCAGCGGCGAGAGCGAGAAGAGCTGGGATTTCCACGATGCCGTAACGAGCGGATCTCCCTCCATGGAGAGCCCTTCGGCGAGGCGTTTACAGAAGAACTGCACTCTGTCGAGGTGGGCTCCCGTCTCCGGGCTCCGCGTGTCCACCATCTGCGCCATGGCGAAGATGAGCAGCTCCTGGTTCTGCAGCCGGAGCACCCGGTCGGCTCCGGAGAGCCGCACGCGCAACTCCTCGGGGTGATACGGCTTCACAAGATAGTCGTCCGCTCCCAGCGCAAGGGCCGAGACGACGCTCGACTTGTCGTCGGATGCGCTGAGGACGATGATGTACGTCCGGGCGATCTCCTGTCTGCGAATCTCCTCGATGAGCTGAAAGCCGTTCATCCCCGGCATGTCGAGGTCCGTGATGATAATCGCCGGGCTTTCGTTCCGGAACACGGCGAACGCCTCCACACCATCGGCAGCCTCCACCACATCGTACTCCCACTTTCGGAGGTGGCGAGATATCATCATCCGCTGACTGAGCGAATCCTCGGCAACAAGGATTTTCTGACTGGGTATGGAAAGCACCGCAATTCACCTTTCCTTATGTAATATACGAGACAAACGCGAGACAATCACCCGCGCCTTCTTACGATCGAAGAGGCGGAGGGAACGCGCTTAATAGCCGTGCACGCCGAGCACATGGAGGAGAGCGCACAGGGCGCCTCCAAGAGCCGAAAACTTGTGCACCTTCAGCACTACGGGTCCCGGCAACAGCTTTCGCAGATTTCTGCCGAACAGGCCCGTAATCAGCGCCAGAAGCATCAGAGCAAAAGCGCCTATTCCGGTGATCATGTAATACTGTCCAAGCATGGACCGATCATCCTCCTTTAACAAAAAAAGTGCCCGTGCCGCCCGGCGTTCTATGCAAGCGCCTTCGAAGAAACCAGTTCAAGCGTGTTTCCGTCCGGGTCTTCGACATAGACGATCTTCTTTCCCTTGTTCGACCCGGCGGGGATCGTGCAGGTTTTCCCCGCGAAGACCACCCCGCGTTCGGCCAGACCTGCGACGAAAGCGTCGAAGTCGTCGACTATCAGGCAGACATGGGCGCTTCCGACGTTGTTCGTCGACGTATCGATTTTTCTTCCTTTCGCGCCCAGGTACTCGACGAGTTCGAAGGACGCGTTGGGGAGCGTGAAGTAGGCGACCTTTATCCATGCTCCGGAAATCCCTGTGACACCCTCGGAGTAGTCCGGATCGCGCTCCTGGATTCCCTCAAGTGTGAATCCCATGATATCGGTATAGAACGCTGCGGACCTCTCAAGATTCTCCACGGTGAAACTCGCATGATGCAGCGATACGATCATTCGTTTTCCCCTGCCTTTCTCTTGGCCTTATTCCTGTACATCCTCTCGTCGGCGATCTTGATCCCCTCCGAAAGACTGATACCGTCCCCCGGGCAGACCGCTATCCCGTAGTCGAGGACGACTCTGCCTTCGAATCCCTCGACTCTCTGCTCCGCTACCTTCCGTTCCATACGGTCCATAACCGCTTCGGCGTCATCCCTGGAAACATCGGGTAGATAGAGAAGAAATTCATCCCCGCCGTAACGCCCTATCATATCGTAATTCCTGAGATTCTCGCTCATGGTCGCGGACGTTACGCGAAGCACTTCGTCCCCGGTGACATGTCCGTACCGGTCGTTGATTCTCTTGAAGTCGCCGAGATCGACAAGCACCACCGCGCCCTTCCCTCCGGTTCTGCCGATGCGGGAACTCTCCTCGTCGAGGCGGTGCATGATATAGCGTCTATTCCAGACCTGCGTCAGCGGATCGACGAGCGACTCGTGACGACGCTGCGCGAGCAGATTGTTCAGCGCCCAGAAGGTCGTCATGTGCTCCGCGGTAATCTCGAGCAGTTCGCGATCCGACGCGGAAAAACCCTGATCATGCCGCGCGCAGAGCGCACCGAAAATCTCCCCTTCAAAGGCGACGGGTATGGCGAAAACGAGGGTTCCGGTGTTTTCGCTCCTTTCCACGGCGGTGCGGCTTCTCATCGCCGCTCCAGCCTCCAGTTCGCACCCCGGAGAGCAGATGTCGCGCTCCGTCCCAGAACGGCCCGCGATCAGGAGGGGAGCGTTCTCTCCCTTCGGGGGAGGGGCGTAGAATCCCGCCCCGGGGAATCCAAGCTCGTCGTAGAGCACGTCCACTATCTTTCGAGCGAGCGCTTCATTTGAGCGTTCCGCGGCGATCTGCTGGATCACCCTGTGAAGGAAACGAAGCTGAGAAGCCTTCCTGTCAAGCTCCCGACGCGCCATAAATTCCTCGAGGTGGAGCGCGACGTACGATCCGACGATGCTCAGCATATCCCTCTCCCGCATACCGAAAGCGAATTTTTTATCGCTGTCGAGTACGATCGCTCCCCAGAGAAACCCCTTGTACATCACCGGCGCGACAACGGCGGATCGGACTTCCGGAGAGTGCGGAATGAAATAGGGGTCGATGGATACGTCGCCCATCAAGTACGCCTTCCCTGTGGCGGCAACATACCCCATGACGCCCTTCCGCTCTTCGAGAAAATTTTCCTGCCCGGAAAGGACGACATCGCCGCCCGAGTCGAGAACATCGAACGAAGCGGCCTCTCTGGAGCGTTTGAGGAAGAGAGTCTGACAGCGGAACGGAATGACCGGAAAAAGGTGCTCGGAGAGCACTTTAAAAAGGCCTTCTATAGTTACGCACTCCGAGAAGAAAGTGAACATCTCGAGGAGCGCGGCTTGACTTGCCGCGACCTGTTCGAGTTCCTTCTTGCGCGATTCCAGCGCTTCCGCGTTATGTCGGAGTATATCCTCCGCGCTTTTCAGCCCTGAAATGTCGGTGACCACCGCGAGCATTTCGCCTCCGGATATATCCCCCTCCAGTCGGTTGAGAGAGACGTCGCCACGAAAGTCGGCGTTCTCCGGAGAAGCTCCGTCATTTCCTTTTCTTGAGAAGATGAGTTCCGCTTTTGCCGAGGATGCGCCGGTACGGAGAGCCTCGCGCACCTTCTCCTTTTCCTCCGCCGGAGACGGCGAGGCGATGTCGAAGATGGTGCGTCTCGTCAGCTGTTTCGACGGGCGTCCCGTTATGGCCTCCATCGTCGAGTTGCAGATGATGATGGTTCCGTTCGCGTCAAGAACAGCGATCCCCGATGCGGCGGTGTTGAAAATGGATCTGAACATCGATTCGCTGCGTCGGATTTCAACTTCGGACCGTTTTTTTACGAAGACAAAAACGATCAGGACAAGCAGCAAAGCGAGCGCTCCGCCGAGCATGTAGCGCTGCACCCGCATCTCGGCTACGGCAGGAACAATCTCCGCTTCCGGGGCGTACACTCCGATGAAAAATCTGTTCGCCCCCACACGGGCGGAATTCCAGGCACAACGCTTCCGCCCGGGATCGCCGGAAGACAGGGTATGAAACGACATGCCCGCCATGCCCGAAAAAGACTCCTGCATCAATCTCCAAGCCTCCCGAAGAACGTCCCCTTCTCCTCCGGAAAGTTCCGTCGCATTCCTGCCGGACAACGAACTCGTCTTGTGTTCGATGATCACACCGTTTCCGTCGATAACGAAGGCCGCGCTCCCCTCCTCATGCGCCATCGGCAGAACATAGCGCGCGAGAAAAGGAGACAGATCGAGGACCGTGACGAAATACCCGAGGAAACCGCTTTCCGACATGAAGGGCTCGACCAGCGCCATCATTTTGACACGGGAAGAGGCGAGAACGCTGCCGGAAAAAGCGAAGGGGGCGTTCGAAGGGAAAGAGGAAAAATCGAACGATTCCGCCAATGATCGTGTAAATATCCTGGCGGCATCCCCCGCCGGAGTCGAGCGGAACGAACTGAAAGAGCGAGCGGATGTATGCGACGGTTGCGGAGCAAAATAAAAACCGAGAACATCCGAGGTATTGTATAGCGCGCTCTGAAGCGAGCGCTGAATCTCGGAAACCGGCGGAAAGACACCATTCTCGTTCTTACGAAGCAGGTGCTCGAGAATAAAACGCTGTTGCGTTACGGCGGAGGCAACGCGGTCCTCCAACGCAAGTCTCGCCATTGTGGTCTGAAGATACTGACGGTCGCTGAAAAACTGTTCCTGCTTTCGGAGGGCGTGGGCATGGAGAAGCTCCATAAGGGAAAATACAGCCCCCGCAAGAATCAAGATTAAAAAAACGTACCAGTGTATCGAGTTCATGCGTCCGGCACGCTTCGGAGAATCGACGTTCAACGAGGAAAAAGCTTTCAAAGCGTTCATCCTCCCAGCAACCAGATACAAATTTCGCTCAAGCGCGTTGCATCTTTGGTACTTATTATAACAAACTTTCTTCCTCGCCGATTCATGGATACACAACATCCTGCATTGTTTTTCGTGTTTTCCACATGAGGATTCTTCCGGAAACAGCCCGCCAGGCATCCAAACGCTTTTCTTTTCTTTCAAAGAATGATAACATTTGGTTAGCAAATACTCAGAGAAAGGGGCAAGAAGAATGGATGCCGCCATGAAGATGACGATCCTCGCCGAAGCCGCAAAATACGACGTCTCCTGCTCCTCAAGCGGGAACGGAGGACGAAAGGGCGCGCTCGGGAACACCTCCCTGGGCGGCATCTGCCACAGCTGGTCCGACGACGGACGGTGCATCTCGCTGCTCAAGATCCTCTTCTCCAACGACTGCGTCTTCGACTGCGCTTACTGCGTCAATCGCAGGAGCAACGACGTGCCCAGGGCCTCTTTCGCTCCGCGCGAACTCGCCGACCTCGTCATCGGATTCTACCGCCGGAACTACATCGAAGGTCTTTTCCTGAGTTCGGCGGTCGTCGGCTCCCCCGACGACACCATGATCCAGCTCATCCGCACGGCGAAGATTCTCCGAGAAGAGCACCGTTTCGGCGGCTACATCCACGCGAAGGCTATTCCCGGGGCGTCTCCCAAGCTGGTCACAGCGCTCGGTTTCCTTGCAGACAGGATGAGCGTGAACATTGAACTCCCCTCCGAGACAAGTCTTCGCGCTCTTGCGCCCCAGAAAACGAAGGAGTCCATCTTCCGGCCGATGGGGCTCATCGGCGACTCCATAGCCGAACGGAAGGAGAAACGGCTCGTCCCCACGCGGTCGCTCGCCCCGTTCGTCCCCGCAGGGCAGAGCACGCAGCTCATCGTGGGGGCTTCTCCCGAGGACGATCTCTCCATTCTCCGACTGGCGGGAGGACTCTACAACCGTTTCGGTCTCAAGCGCGTCTACTATTCCGCCTACGTCCCCGTCTCGGCGAACCCGCTCCTCCCGGCGATCACCGCAACGCCGCCGCTCCTGCGCGAACACAGAATCTACCAGGCCGACTGGCTGCTCCGCTTCTACGGCTTCCGCCCGGACGAGGTGCTCTCGCCGGAACAGCCTAACCTCGACGAGTCGCTCGACCCGAAGACATCGTGGGCGCTCCGCCATCTCGACCTCTTCCCGCTGGACGTGAACCGAGCTTCCTACGAGGAGCTGCTGCGAACTCCGGGCATAGGCGTCCTCTCGGCGAAACGCATTCTAACGGCTCGCAAGGGAAGGAGCCTCGACGAGGACGACCTGAAGAAGCTCGGAGTGGCGATGAAGCGGGCGCGCTACTTCCTCTCCTGCAAGAGCTTTTCCCTTCCATCCTACGATGCGCGGACGCTGCGCCGTCTTCTCACACCTCCCCCTCCTCCGGCATGGAAGACGAGCCAGCTCTCGCTGGAGTTCTGACGAGTGGCTACCTGGATCTACGACGGCAGCTTCAACGGCTTCCTCTGCCTGCTCTTCGAAACTGCGCGCGCCGGAGAACCGCCCGAGGCGATCGACACGGCGGGGAGCGGACAACCGTTTCTCTGGCCGCCCAAAGAAGCGCGGACCGACGAACAGCGCGCGAAGCGAACAGGCGACGTCTTGCGCCTCCGTCTTTCGGTCCCCGTGTTCACTCGCGGGTACTACGCCTTTCTCAGCGCGCTCAAAGAGCGCGAAATGGCGGTTTATACCTATTATAATCTCGCGTGGACGCTCGGAAAAAGCGTGGATAGACTGCTGACCGATCCGCGCGTCCTGCCGGTACACGAAGCGAGCCGCTCCGTCCTGCGCGAGCGCCACCGATTTCTGGGGCTCCTCCGCTTCACCGAGGTCGGCGACGTGCTCTACGCATCTTTCGAGCCCGAAGCCGATCTCCTTCCCCTGCTCGCCGGACACTTCTCCGCGAGGTTGGGGAACGAAAAATGGATCATTCACGACCTTCGGAGGGGAAAAGCCGCGATCTACGCTCCGCGCCTCTGGCGCATCGCCGATTTCGGACTCCCCGAAGGAATCGCCCCTTCCCGGCGGGAGGAAGCCTTCCGCGACCTATGGAAAGAGTATTTCCACTCCGTCGCCGTCCGGTCGAGAGAAAACCCCCGACTCCAGCGGCAGTTCATGCCGAAGAAGTACTGGAAACACCTTCCGGAAAAGGAGCCTCTCTCGGAATAATCTTTTTCTCTTTTCTGCGATTTCTCTTTGAAAAATTCTTACCATAGAGTAAAATACATTTCCAGAGCATGAAACCAAATGCGAGGAGGAGACGCTATGGAGAAAAAGTTTCTGGACAAGGACTTCCTTCTGCACTCAAAAGCGGCGCGAAAGCTCTATCATGAATACGCCGCCCCGATGCCGATATTCGACTACCACTGTCATATTCCCGCGGAGGAGATCGCGGCGGACAGAATGTTTTCCTCCCTCGCCGAGGCGTGGCTGGGAGGAGATCACTACAAGTGGCGGGCCATGAGGGCGTGCGGCGTCGACGAACGGTTCGTCACCGGCGACGCATCCCCGGAAGAGAAGTTCGCCGCGTGGGCGAAGGTGGTTCCGCAGACCGTCGGCAATCCACTCTACCACTGGACGCACCTCGAACTGCAGCGAATCTTCGGCGTCGACGCGCTGCTGAACGCCGACACGGCCGCCGAAATTCATGACCACTGTTCGAAAATGCTCAGGAAGAAGGAGTTCTCGGTCCGCGGCCTGATCCGAAAATTCAACGTCGTCGCCCTGTGCACCACGGACGACCCCGCGGACTCTCTCGAACACCACGAATCCATACGAAAGAGCGGATTCGACACGCTCGTCGCGCCCGCTTTCCGCCCCGACCGCGCCCTCGACGCGCACCTTCCCGACCAGTTCAACCCATGGCTCGATACGCTCGCAGAACTCACGGATGTAAAAGTGAACTCCTTCGGCCGCTTCATCGAGTGCCTCTGGCGCCGCCACCAATATTTCCACGACAGAGGGTGCAGACTCTCCGACTACGGCATCGAAATCCCCTTCTCCGTCGAATGGACCACCGAGGACGTCGAGGGGTCATTCGACGCGCTGCGCAGAGGCAAACCGGTTACAGGGGAGGCCCTCGCCCGTTTCCGTTCCGCCGTTCTCTTCGAGATGCTCACGATGGACGCGAACCAGGGGTGGGTGCAGCAGCTTCACCTGGGGGCAATGCGCAACAACAACTCCCGTATGTACGGCCGTCTCGGTCCGAACACGGGGTACGACTCGATGGGCGACTTCGAGCAGGGGCGCGCGCTTGCGCGCCTTCTCGACCGCCTCGAACGAACCGGCAAACTGACGAAGACCATCGTCTACTCGCTGAATCCGAAGGACAACGACATGATCCCGACCATCCTCGGCAGCTTCCAGGACGGGAAGATCCCCGGCAAGATGCAGATGGGTTCCGCATGGTGGTTCGCCGACACGAAGGACGGGATGACGCGGCAAATCCGCGCTCTCGCATCCGCGGGAGTGCTTTCACGGTTCGTCGGCATGCTTACCGACTCGCGAAGCTTCCTCTCCTACCCGAGGCACGAGTACTTCCGCCGCATCCTTTGCGACCTTCTGGGAACCGATGTGGAGCGAGGAGAGCTGCCCGAGGACTTCGATCTTCTCGGCACGATTGTACAAAACATCTGCTTCACGAACGCAAAGGAATACTTTCAGCTTAATTTCAATAGGTGAAACAAGGTCGAAGAGTGCGCATATTGCCTGAATCACTCTTGCGTTTGCATCGAAAGACATTTACAATGAACAGGAAACACAGGGGTACATTCACCACACTATAAAGGAGGAGAAGAAATGAAAAAAGGTATTCTGGTTCTGACAGCGCTCGCTCTTCTTTTCGCAGCCCTGCCTGCGACGGCGGACACGGTGGTGCTTCGGCTGGGGGAGACGCACGTGGCGGACTATCCGACCACCAAGGGGAACTACGAGTTCGCACGTCTCGTCGAGGAACGCACCGGCGGACGCATCAAGATCGAAGTCTACCACAGCAGCCAGCTCGGCCAGGAGAAGGCGGTCATCGAGCAGGTCCAGTTCGGCGCCATCGACTTCACCCGGGTGAGCATCTCCCCGCTCTCGGCCTTCGCCCCTGCGTTCGACGCCCTCCAGATGCCCTATCTCTACAGCGGCGAGGAGCACATGTGGAAGGTGCTCAACGGCCCCATCGGCGAAGAGTTCCTGAGCAGCCTCGAACCGGCCAACTTCATCGGCCTCGCCTGGTTCGACTCCGGCGCCCGGAACTTCTACAACTCCAAGAAAGAGATCAAGTCGGTCGCCGATCTTAAAGGCATGAAGATCCGCGTGCAGGAGAGCAAGCTGATGATGGGCCTCGTCTCGGCTCTCGGCGCAGTGCCTACGCCCATGCCCTTCGGCGAGGTCTACAGCGCGCTTCAGACCGGCGTCATCGACGGAGCGGAGAACAACTGGCCCAGCTACTTCTCCACCAGCCACTACGAAGTGGCGAAGTACTTCACCCTCGACGGGCACACTCGCGTTCCCGAGATCCTGATCGCAAGCAAGATCAGCATGGACAGGCTCTCCAAGGAGGATCAGGAGATCATCAAGCAGGCCGCGAAGGACTCCATGCCCTATCAGATCAAGCTCTGGAAAGAGTTCGAAAAGGTCTCCGAAGACAAGGTCCGCGCCGCGGGTTCGATCATTACCGAGCTGACGCCCGAGGCGCTCGTCGAGTTCCAGAACGCCATGAAGCCGATGTACGACGCCCTCAGCCCCGAACTGCAGGAAGTGGTCAAGAAGATTCGCGACGTACAGTAACGGCTGGAAAGGGAAGACTCCGCCCGGAGTCTTCCCTTTTTCCTTCAGGAAGGGGATATGCCCGTGAACAGTGTAACTTCCCTGTTCCGAATGATTCATACGCTTCTCGTCATGCTGGCGAAAATACTCCTCGCAGCGATGGTCGTGCTCATCTCGGCCAACGTCTTTATGCGGTATGTCCTCAACTCGGGTATCACATGGTCGGAGGAGGTCGCGCTGGTCTTCGTCGTCTGGTTCACCTTCATCGCGCTCGCCCTCGGCGTCAAGGAACGGCTTCATATCAGCCTCTGCCTTCTTCCGGAGAAGATTTCTCCGATGATCGATCTGCTGCTCTCCAAACTGACCGATGTCGTTATCCTCTTTCTGGGGTACATCATGATCCGCTACGGCTGGATTCTCGTCCAGTTCACCAGCCGCTCCATCCTTCCGGCAACGGGAGTCCCCGCGTCCGTACTCTACTTCCCTCTGGTGCTCTCCGGCGTGCTCGTCCTCTACGAGGGCGCGATGGACCTGCTGGGGCTCGATAAAAAGGACGCCGACATGGACAAGAAACTCTCGCAGGGGAGGTGCGCCTCCGATGCCTGATCCGACCATCGCCTCCTGGATACTGCTCGGGAGTTTCGCTGTCTTTCTGGTGCTCAAAGTTCCGATCACGTTCTCGCTCGCCGTCTCCTCGGTGCTTACCGCCATGTATCTGAAGATTCCCCTCATGGCCATCGTCCAGCAGATGGTGCAGGGGGTGAATTCCTTTTCGCTGCTTGCGATCCCGTTTTTCATCATCGCGGGCGAGATGATGGGAGAGGGAGGCATCTCCCGAAGGCTCATCGCCTTCTCGAATCTGCTCGTCGGACGCGTCCGGGGCGGCCTCGCGCAGGTGAACGTGCTGGCGAGCATGTTCTTCGGCGGCATCTCCGGCTCCGCCGTGGCGGACGTCTCCTCCATCGGTACCATCCTCATCCCGATGATGAAGGAGAAGGGGTACGACGCGGACTACTCCGTCGCGGTGACGGTGACCAGCGCATGCCAGGGCATCATCATCCCGCCGAGCCACAACATGATCATCTACTCCCTGGCGGCGGGGGGCGTCTCCGTCGGACGCCTCTTCCTCGGCGGCTTCGTGCCCGGCGTGCTCCTCGGCATCGTCCTGATGATCATGAGCTATATCATTGCAGTGAAACGGCAGTACCCTAAGGAAAAGCCCTACACGTTCCGCGAAGCGCTTCGAATCTCCAGGGAGGCCGTTCTCGGCATTTTCACGGCGGTCATCATCATCGGCGGCGTCATTTCGGGCGTCTTCACCGCCACGGAGTCCGCAGCGGTCGCGTGCGTCTACGCCTTCTTCGTCACCTTCTTCATCTACAGGGAGATTCCGCTGCGCAGGATGAACAAGATTCTCTACTCGTCGCTGAAGACGCTCGCGATGGTGATGAGCCTCATCGCCGCCGCGAAGGCCTTCGGCTGGCTCCTCTCCTACCTGAAGATCCCGGCCATGGCGACGAGCATGCTGCTCTCCGTCACCGACAACCCCATCCTGCTGCTTCTTCTTGTAAATCTGCTGCTCCTCGGACTGGGCTGCATCATGGACATGGCGCCGCTCATCCTCATCACGACACCGATCCTCTTTCCCGTGGTCGTGGGAACCCTCGGCATGCACCCGGTGCAGTTCGGCATCATGATGATGCTCAACCTCGGCATCGGCCTCTGCACGCCGCCGGTGGGATCGGCGCTCTTCGTCGGCTGCGCCGTGGGGAAGATCTCCATCGAAAAAGCCACGAAGGCGATGCTTCCCTTCTACACGGCGATGATCATCGTGCTGCTTCTCGTCACCTTCATCCCGCAAATCGTCCTCTTCGTCCCGAACATGCTGATGGGCGGATAACTATTCGCTTCAAGAAGAACAACGCGCATCGCTCTTCAAAAGAACGGGCCGGAGTTTTCCGGCCCGTTCTCGCTCTTCTTCACACCCCTTTTTCCCCCTGAACCTTCCTTGCGTATTCAAGCTTCCGTATGAGCGCCTCCCGAAGGGGCAGGTCCAGCCCCGGGAAGAAGCTGTCGACCATCTTCGGAACCGTGCGTCCTTTTATCCGGTCGAAATCGGCGAGGACGAAGGGGCCGTGGGGCAGCTCCCTGATTCCGTCGCAGTCGTAGAACGAGCACATCGAGGCGATACACTCCACAAGCGTGGGTGGCAGCTCGCCGAACTTCGCGAAGTATCCTTCGAGCGTAGGTCTGAGGCGCGTATTGCTCTTGGCGACCGAATTCAGAGCGATGGAGCGGAACGAGTGCTCCAGCGCGGGGTTGCCGAAACGCTCCAGAACGTCGTCTCCGTAGCGGTGCGCCTCCGGGTCGTCGGAGAAGGCGGGGACGATCTCGTCGTGGACGAGCTTGCGGAGCATCGGAACGAAGCGCTCGTCCTTCACGAAGTCTTTGACGTGCTCCACTCCGGCGAGGAGTGAAACGGGGGCCGAAGCAGTATGCACTCCGTTGAGAATCCGTACTTTGCGTTCTCTGTAGAACGGAAGCTTGTCGGCGGTGACGATCACGTTCAACCCGGCCTTATGGAAAGGGAGAACATCCAGTATCGTCGTGTTTCCCTGGATGACGAACAGGTGGAAGAGTTCCCCCATGGTCAGGTTGTGATCCTCTTTCCCAAGACGACGGAAGATATCGGGGGCGTCCTTGGCGGGAAATCCCGGAACGATTCGGTCCACCAGAGTATCGTAGAAAATACAGGAATCGAGATAGCTGAAAAAGAGGGGCTCGTACCCCCGGAGGCGTCCGTACTGCCCGACGCACGTCTTCAGGGTCTCGCCGTTGTTTTCGATCAGCTCCATAGGGAGAATATGCAGAGGAGGCAGGTCTTTTTTCGCCCGCGCATGCAGCGCGGCGGCCAACAGAGACGGGAAGTTGTGCGGTTCCGTCCGCTCCTCGAAGAAAATGCCGGCCTCGGTGGTGTTCGACGCCACCACCCGCAGTTCCGGCGAGAGCGCCGCGTCGAGCATCGCCTCCAAACCGCCGCGTGCGAAGGGGTTGGCGCCTCCCGCGATGACCGACACCGGTTCAAGAAGCTCTTTGTACTCTCCGTCCTCGAACCCCTTCAGGAGGACGTGGTACTCCCCCGCGTCGACGATCTCCTTCACTCTTCCGTTGGGAATGGGCTGGACGAGAAAGACCTTGTGCTCCGCTCCCGTCGCGATGCAAATGCGCTGGAGCATCCAGTCGAAAAACGACCGCATAAAATTCCCTTCGCCGAACTGCATCACCGTATAGTGCATCGTTTCATCTCCTTCATGGCAAGCATGTTGTCGGGCGGGGCTACAGCGTCACGCCGTCCTTGAATATCGCGATCTCCCCGGAACGGTTCTCCTCGTTGCGGGTGCGGCGTCCCGACGCCGTCGCGCACAGCAGTGCGCTCAGATCGTCCGCAAGGACGGAGCGCGGAACCCCCGAGAGCAGCGGCCCTGCGTCGAAGTCTATCCAGCGCGGCTTCCGCTCGAAGAGGCGGGTGTTGGAGGATATCTTGATCGTCGGGACCACGGTGGAAAATGGGGTTCCCCGCCCGGTGGTGAAGAGGATGATCTGCGCTCCGCCCGCGGCCATGGCCGTCGACGAGACCAGATCGTTTCCCGGACCGAAGACGATGCTCACGCCCGATCGCTTCGCCTGCTCGCCCATCGAGAGGACGTCGGTCACCGGGCCGGAGCCGCACTTGTTGACCGCCCCCAGCGACTTCTCCTCAAGCGTGGTGATGCCTCCGTCCTTGTTGCCCGGAGAAGGGTTTTCGTACACCGGCTGTTTGTGCTCGACGTAGTAGTTCCTGAACCAGCGGATCGTCCCGGCGAGCGCCTCGAAGACTGTCGCGTCGGAAATTCTGGAAGCGACGACGTCCTCCGCGCCGAACATCTCGGGGATCTCCGTGGCCAGCACCTTACCCCCCCACGCGCTCATTCCGTCGGCGATCTCGCCGACGAGGGGGTTTGCGGACAGACCGGAGAAACCGTCGCTACCGCCGCACTTCACCCCGAGCGTCACCCCGGAGAGCGGAAAGGGCTCGCGAACGCGCGGGGCGTCGGCAGCCAGCTCGCCGAGCAGCGCGTACAGCGCGCCCTCGTCGTCGTCCTCCTCTTGAAGGGAGAGGAAACGGACCTTCTCCACCCCCGCAAGCCTAGTCTCCAAAAAGACGCGCTGGAGATTCTCGCAGCCGAGCCCCGCCACGACAACTCCCGCAGCGCACGGATTGCGCGCAAGTCCCGCGAGGACGGAGGTCGTCCGTTCGAGATCCTCTCCGAGCTGGGAGCAGCCGTAGGGGTGCGCGAGAACGCGTACCCTCTCGATCCACGAAGGCGCAGTCCACCCGTCTGCGAGGAACTTCAGATACTCGTTGACGCACCCGACGGTCGGAATAATCCAGAGTTCGTTCCGAATGCCGGGCGCACCGCCCTTCCGCCGATAGCCTTGAAACAAAGGGACGGGAGATTCCGCAACAGGCGTCTTGACGGACGACGGGTTCCACGAAGACGTCCACTCGGGCCCCAAAGCCGACCTGACGTTATGCACGTGCACATGTTCGCCCTCCGCTATGTGACAACTCGCGAGGCCTATCGGATAGCCGTACTTGAGAACGCGCTCCCCCTGTGCGACGGCCCGCACGGCGACCTTGTGGCCGGGGGAGATATCCTCGCGAAGAAGGACTCCCGCCCCGCACCGGGCGCCGACCTTTCCGCCTTCCGGCAGTACCGCTACGTTGTCGTTCTCCCGAAGCACGAGCGCGCGAGCTTCGGTTCGATTCGGAAGCATGGACACTCCTCCTTTATTTCACCTGTTAAAACCAATATTTATCGAGCAGAACAAGAACTCTCTTCTTTCAAGAATAGCGAATGGCCGGGGAATGTCAAGAAGGAAAAAGCGAAAAGGCCGAGGGAGAAAATCGCCCCTCGGCCTTTTCGCTTCGCGTCTGTCTTCAGCGCTTATTTGGGTAGCTTCGGCAGCGTGTTCGCTCCGTGCGGCATCAGCCATGTGGACAGGTCATGCCCATGGCGCGCGTACACCTTGGCAAGCGCCTCGTCCAAGTTTTTGGAGACTGTGACGCCGGCTTTCTCGAGCGGAGCGGCATCCATGTCGGTGACCAAATGAAAATCCCAGTTCTCGGTCACGAAACCGATGGTATAGCCGACATACTTCGCGATGGTGAACTCTCTGCGAAGCTCTTCCTCGCGTGCAGGAGAATCCGGGAATTCCGTGAGCATCGAGCGAACCTCGTCGTCGCCGAAGCCTTCTCCGCACGAACTGAGAACGACGAGAGCGCCGCCGGGACGGACGGCTTCCATGGCGTTGAATATGGTCTTCGAGGTCTGGTAGAGATTGATATCTTTCGGAAAACCTCCTGCGGAAGCGACAACGAGGTCCGAAAGCTCCCCAATCTCCACGGCGTCGTTTCGATCGACGATCCGCGCCCCTTCGAAGTAGGCCTCTCTCCAGTCACCGGCGACTGCGGCGCCGATGAGGCCGGACGCGTCGAGAATCACGTTCAGCAGAAAGGAGGGCTTGGCCATTGCCGCCGCCTCCATCATATCGAGATGAAGCACGTTCTTCTCGAAGTTTCCCGAACGGCAGTCCATGTTGCGACCGCCTTCGGGAGAGAGGGCGAGAGCGTGGTTGGCCATGACGGTTTTATATCCGGAAATCGCCGGGAGCACGGCCTTCCGCCCCCCGCCCCACCCCGCCATGAAGTGATAGACGATTCCACCCGTGAGAATCAGATGGTCGCAATCCAGCGCGCGGCGGTTGATCTCGACGGGAGTGCCGTAGCTTGTCGTTCCGACGAAGACAAGATCTCCGGGCTCCTCGCACTTATGATCGATCACCCTGAAACGCCCGGCAAGCTCGGGGCCGAGAAGGGCCGCGTGTTCCTGCGGCGTCTGTTCGCGATGCGTCCCCGTACCGCTGAGAATGACGATGTCTTCGTCTTCCACCCCGGCGCTGTTCAGTTCCTCGACCAAAAAGGGGAGGTAGACGGCCGTGCGCTGCCATGAACGGGTGATATCGCAGATAACGATGCACACCGTCTCCCCCTTCTTTACCTTATCCCGCAGTTTCGGGCCGCCGATAGGGTTCGCAAGGGCCAGTCGGACGATTTCCTCCTCTGTTCCCGCTCTTTTCGACTGGCGGCTGTCCAGAATACCGAGCAGCCTTTCCTCCGGTACTCTCGCTTCGATATTCTCTTTCCCGAACTTCAGAACGCATCCGTTCATTCAGTGTTTCTCCTTCCGCAGTTCCGCCCCTCGTCAAAGGGGAAAGACCAGATATGTGTAGATCATCGCCAGTATACCTAAAAAGAGAAGCAGCGTCACGGAGGGGAGCAGCGTTTTCCGCATGACCTCTCCTTCCTTGCCCAGAATGCTCACGCATGCGCAGACGGCGACGACGTTGTTGGGACAGATCATATTGCCGATGGCGCCGCCGGTGTTCTGAGCGGCGGCGATGGGTATCACATTCAGGGAGAGATTTTTCGCCGCTTCGATATGCAGCGGATTGAACATCAGGTTCGAACCAAGGTTTGTCCCGGTGACGAACGCTCCGATCTGACCGATCAATACGGCGGCCATCGGGTACAAAAAGCCCGCGCCCGCGCTCAAGGTCTTGGCGAGCGTCGATATCTGCCCCGAGAGGCGCATGCAGTTCACCATCGCCAACAGGAATCCCATGGCGAGCAGGGCCGGAATTACGCGTTTGAAGGCGTCGACCGCGGAGGACGGAAGGTCTTTCCATGTCCCGAAGAGGATGGATGCGACTGCGGCGCTGGTCAGCACGACGCACCCGACCCATACCGTATACCCTCCCCCGAAGGAAACGAGCGCCTTCAGCGGGAAGGAGAGGCGTACCGTGACCAGAAGAGCGCTTAGGATAAAATAGGGCAGGAGCGACTGGAAGAGACTCCGATTCTCCGCTCTCACGCTCTTCGCCGGGGCCGCGAAACGGAACTCCTCGGGAACATCGCCGCCTTGTTTCGCCTTGAGCCAAAGACTGAAGACGAGCGTTCCAGCGAGACCGCCGAGCAAACTTGTCAACTCGGTCACAGAGAGCAGCAGATTGCTGATCGTAAAATTGATCCCCCCCATGAGAAATCCGAGGAAGAGAAGATCTCTCCATATCCCGCGAAGCGCCTTTCTGCCGAAGACGAACAGAATAATGAGCGCGGGCAGGACGAGATACTCCAAAGCGGCCATACGGCCTGTCATCGCCGAGACAGCCACAAAATCGAGCCCCGCGCTTCCGGCCCCGACCACGGTTGTAACGCCGGCGCCGCCCCAGCTTACAGGCGCCGAGTTTCCGATGAGGCACGCGGCGGCCGCGACCACGGGATTCATCCCGAGGCCGACGAGAAACGGGGCGGCAAGGGCTGCGGGAGCGCCTGCGCCTGCGGCGCCTTCGAGGAACGTCCCGAAAGGAACGGCAAGAAGCAAGACCATCAGACGCTTGTCCAACGTCACTCCCGAGAGACCGAGTTTCACGCTGTCCATCGCGCCGGAACGGAGCATCACAGTGAGCAGCGTAAACGCCGCGAAGATAAGCCATACGATACGGGCGCCGTCGAGCACTCCGGCCCAACTTGTAGCAAAGAGCGCTCCGGTGGGTGCGTCGAAGACGAAGACGCTGGACAAAATCGCAATAATCCATCCGACGGGAGCCATCACCTTCGACGGATAGTTCAACCCTGCCATGCCCACGACGATCGCGGCGATGGGGAGCAACGCTATTAAAAAGACCATGCTGTTCTTCCCTCCATACCCCTTCAGGGGAAATGTGCGGAGGCCTCCTTGAAACCGGCTGGAACATGCGCAAAAAACTCCCGGGGCGCGCAACGAAAAAAGGAGGAACCGTTTTAGGTCCCTCCCTCCGATGAGCCTGTACACGCTTTCAGTCCGTCGTCAGAGGATGAGACCACAGAGGATCGAAAGGAGTACAAGAAGAATTATGCCTACGGACTGCCGATCTCTACTCATTTCGCCCCTCCTCTCCGGACTGAATGCCGCATTTTCCGTTGCTCGCCGTCGAATAGTATCAGGAGAGCGAAATGTTGTCAACGACCTATTCCGGAACAATTCGAAAAAAGAAGCCCGTTATCTATGCAGCTTGGAGATATCGAACGCTATGAGCGAGATGTTGTGGGCGTGGTCGCAGATACGTTCGAGATTGCTCAAGATATCGATGAAGATAACGCCGCCTGCGGGGGAGCACTCTCCCTTGTTCAAGCGGAGAATGTGGTTTTTCCGGAGGATCTTCTCCTTGCGGTCCACCTCGTCTTCCAGAGCGTCGACCTCCTTGGCCTTGGCCACGTCCTCTTCGTTCAGCGACTCCAGGCTGAGCCGGACCGCCCTCTCCACGAGATCGAACATATCGTCGAACTCTCCGCGGGCGAGTGTGGAGAACTCCACTCCGTGATCGAGCTTGTACTCGTACAGCTCGATCAGGTTGGTCGCATGATCGCCGATCCGCTCGATGTCGCCCACGCCGTTGACGTACGAGCCGAGCACGGTCGAGAGATCGCTCGAAAGGCCCCCTTGCCAGATCTCCGAAGCGTAGGAAGAGATGGCGCGGTTTATCTCGTTCACGGCTTTTTCCGTCTGCGTCACCTCTCCGATCATCTTCGGGTTGTTCTCGGTGAACGCCCTGCGAACATCCAGCAACATCGAACGGGCAAGCTCCCCCATATGGAGAATTTCTTTTTTTACCGCGTCCACGGCGGCTGCGGGAGAGGCTGTCACGAGCTTGATGTCGAGATACATCGGACCGGCGACGACGGCGCCGCCCTTGTCGGGGACGATGCGGCGGATGACCCAGACGAGCACCGGGACGAACGGAAGGAAGAGCAGCGTGTTCGTGACGTTGAAGATGGTGTGCGCATTGGCTATCTGCCGGCCGATATCCGCCGAGGTGGAAGCGACGACGCTCTGGTAGAACGGTAAGAACGTGAGGAAGATCGCGGCGCCGATGACATTGAAGAGCACGTGGGCCGTCGCGGCCTGCTTGGCTGCGCGGTTGGACCCGAGCGAAGCGAGCACCGCGGTGATGGTGGTGCCGATGTTGTCGCCGAGGAGAATGGGGAGGGCCGCCTCCAAGGGAAGAAGTCCCTGCGCCGCCATGGCCATCGTAAGGCCTATGGTCGCGGAGCTTGCCTGGACCACCATGGTGACCGCCGTACCGACGAGGAGGCCGAGCATCGGGGAAGAGCTGAACGCGAGGAAGAGATCCTTTCTGTCCCGAAGGAAAGACATCGAGGCTTCCATCGTCTGCATGCCCAGGAAGAGGAGGCCGAAACCGACGAGTCCGTTGCCGATGTACTTCTGACGCTTCGTTCTCCCGAAGAGTACCAGGAGCACGCCGATACCGAGAATGGGGAGCGCGAAGTCTTTTACCTTGAAGGCCACGATCTGCGCGATGACCGTGGTGCCGATATTCGCGCCCATGATAACGCCGACGGCCTGCTTCAGCGTCATCAGCCCCGCGTGGACGAAACTCACCGTCATGACTGTGGTGCCGCTGCTGCTTTGGATGAGCATCGCGACGAGAGCGCCGACGAAGACGCCTCGTATGGGTGTTCTGGTCAAAGAACCGATGAGCTGGCGCATCTTGTCGCCCGCCAGGTATTGCAGCGCCTCGCTCATCAGTTTGATACCGAAAAGAAAAAGTCCTACGCCGCCGAGAATCTGAAACGCACTGCCCCACGTCACGGAAACATCCCCCGCCCCTTCTTTTTACACTCGCGAAACATACGTGTAACAGAGTACACCACATCGGACGGTCTGGCAACAACGGAAAGGGTGCGTCTTTTCGCGGGGACGTCGCGCAAAAAGCAGTTCTCAGTCCGAGGGTTCTCCCCTGAGCATATCCTCGAACTCGTCGACGGAAATCAGTTCGTCCTCCATATCGGGAATCGCGTCACGGTTCCGTTTGGCGATTTCCTCGGCGAGAAGACGGGCTTCTTCAAAATGGAGTTTTTCGTCCTCGGTCATCGGAGAGGCGGACTGTCCGGCTTTGGAAGGCGCCGTGAAGACTCGCCATCCTTCTTTATTCTTCTCGACGTGCGCAAACGAGCAGAGCGCCACTCTCTTCCCGAAGGCGCGCCGGGCCTTCTTCAAAAAAAGCATCGCCGCCTCGAAGGGAAGTCCGCAGTTCGCGGCCGCCTCCGCGACCTCTTCTCCCGCCGTTTTCCAGAATGCCGATTCCTTTCGCTTCGAAAGGAAGGGCGTACGAGGTTCGAGGATATAGACGCACCCTTCCCGGGGTTCCTCGTCTTCCTCCTGTACCACGATCACATACTCTGCCATGGGGAACACCTCCGCCGGATTGAGTCTCTTTATGATACCATGAAAGATGTGGTACCATATCGTTCCGGAAGCACGACACGACACACTTTCGAGAGGAGTTACGACGCTGGCGCATATATCGTTCTATCCGTGGCAATTGGACGCTTTCCGGGCGATCCGCGGGAAAAGCGCGGTGCTCTCCGCCCCGACGGGCTCGGGGAAGACGTTGGTGGCCTACCTCTGGGCGGGCATACTCGACGAGACGGGAACGACGATCCCTCCCGAGGGAGGACGCATCGTCTTCACTGCGCCGATCAAGGCGCTGAGCAACGAGCGGTATCTCGACCTCAGGAAACTGGGACTCGATGTGGGGATCGAGACCGGGGATTTCAAGAAGAACGAAGGAGCGGCGATCATCTGCTGCACGCAGGAGATCTACTCCCTCAAGTACGCGCGGGTTCCCGGACAGAAGCTCATCGTCGACGAGTTCCATTACATCTTCGACGACTCCGATCGTGCGCGTACCTACATCGACGGCATCAGGACCACCGACGAGTCGACCCCCGTCCTCGTCATGTCCGCGACGCTCGGCGGCGCATCCTCGGTCGAAAAGTACCTTGAAGGAGTGACTGCACGCCCCTTCTTCCTCTACGAAAACGCGAAGCGGGAGACAAAGCTCCTCTTCACGCCCGAAAGTCCGGCGTACATAGATACCGTGAAGGATGCGCTCGTCTTCCTCTTTTCGCAGAAAGGGGCGATGGAGCTGGCGTACCTTATCTCCCGCCAACGAAAGCGGATTCCCCACTTCAAGCGCGAACGGCTCGCCGAACTTGCGTCCATTCTGGGGGTACCCAAGATCCAGCAGCCTCTGTTCAACGGGGTCGGCATCTACCACGGCGGCATGTTGCCGAAGGAAAAAATCCTGATGGAAGCGGCTTTTCGCGAGCGTATCCTCGACGTGGTCTGCGGAACGAACGCCCTCGCGCTGGGAGTGAATCTCCCCGCGGAGACCGCGGTCTTCGCGCAGCTCGTCCACTATCATTCGGACGCGCCGATCTCCAAGAACGAGTTTCTTCAGATGGCGGGGCGAGCCGGGAGAAAGGGACTTTTCGACCCCGGGTACGTGACGTGGCTTGCGAAGTCGCCTTTCGAACGGCGGGGTTTTTCGACCAAAGAGACCTTCAAAGAGCTTCTCGCGGCGTCCCCGGAGAAGGCGAACGTGTCGCTCCGGCCGTCGTTCGGCAGGCTCCTCAGGAAGGAAGTCCTCCCCGAGGTGGAGGCCGAGTATATCGCGCGCTATTCCCTGCCGCAGCAGGATGAATTTCTCGTGAACAACGCGATACGGTCTGGGATGAAACGCATCGATCGTGCTATGTCGAAAATGGCGCACAACCACGAGCGGAAGAAGTTCCGAAAGACCCTCGCCGCGCTGTGGTACGACGAAATGGATATCGAGGAGAATCTGGAGATGGCGTTCCTTTTCCACTCCGAGCAGTCGCCGAGCGCCCTGATGGCCGCGCAGGTGATCCTTCCCTTCGAACGGAACTACCTTCAGGCGCTCCTGAAGGTGAAACGTTTCGCCAATAGGATGCCGAAGGGGTTCGCCTTCCGGTCGATGAAAGAACTCAACAGCACCGTGGACGAAATCGACCCCACGATCTACGGATTCGAGGAGAAGATCGGCGAAATAGAGCGCTCGCTCTCCACGTGACGGAACGGGTCTCTAGACCGCTTTCTCTTTGTACGCGACCCCTTTGCCGACGTCGTCGAGCGCCCGGCGAACAAACAACTCCTGCTGCGCCCCCAGGTCGACGATAGTCCCCTCGGGAGCGCGGCGCCCCTTGCCGTCGACTGATATGTGCACCTGCGGGCGGAAAAGATCCGCGTTTCTGGCGCCGATTACTACGCCGACGCTGAAATCGGAAAGCTCCACCATCGTTCCCGGCGGATAGAGCCCTACGGAGAGCAGCAGCGCCCGGACGACGGTTCTGTCGAAATCGGCCTCGGACGATTCCATGATCATGGAAACCGCCTCGCGGCTCGACAGAGGATCCTTATAGACTCTTTTCGCGGTGAGCGCGTCGAAGACATCGGCCACTGCGGCGATACGAGCGAACAGGGGAATTTCGTCTCTTTGAAACCCGTCGGGATAGCCTCGGCCGTTCCATCGTTCATGATGATTCCGGATGACGGAGAGCACCCTGACATCGGTAATGCCGGACGTCCTGGCCAGTTCGTCTCCGTGAACGGAGTGCGACTTCATTATCTCGTACTCGTCCTCCGAAAGTCTTCCCGGCTTGTTCAGAACCTCCTGGGGGACTTTCGCCTTTCCCAGGTCGTGAAGAAGCCCTCCGTACGTCATCGCGGCGGCGAATTCGCGGTCGCCCGGTTTGAGACGTCCCGCGAGGTATCCGCAGAGGAGTCCGACGTTCAGCGAGTGGACGAAGGTGTACTCGTCGCTCTCCCGCACCCGCCCCAGGCAGAGGATGATCTGCGGGGCGCGAGAGACTTCCTCGGTCAGCAGCGCGGCCTGCTTCGCCAGCATGTAGGCGCCTTCACCAAGGGAGCCGTTCTCGGAGATACGCCGGTAGACCTCGTCGACCTGCGCTATTGTCTTGTGCGCAAGGGCCGCCTCCAAAACCCGGACCTTCGGTTCTATGTTCTCGATGATCTTGTTGAAATCCTCCTCCGACAGGTTGAAGGAGATATCGAGCACCACGGAGTAGATACCCCAGCGCTTCAACGTTCTGGTGATACCGGGCACGGATTCGAGAACAGCGTGGATCTCGCTCCCTTTCGGAAGCAGCAGAGAACCTCCGGACGAGACGACATCCTCGACCACCCGTCCGCGAAAAAGATGAAGCTCGTCGACATCGACCTCTTTCAGCACCCGCACTGCGTCACTTCGCCCCCTTCCAGCCGCTGTTCCGCGCTCACAGACGGAGATTCTTCAGGTTCTTCTGGGCGAGCACGATCGCGGAAATGGTCGCCGCCATCGAACCGAACTTCTTCGACGCGTTCCCCATCACCTCGACGGAGTTGTCCATCTCCTCGGAGCTGCGGCGAACCTTGTTGCCCGCGTCCGCCATCGTATGCTCCATGCGCTCCATAAAAGACTTGTTCGTCGCAAGGAACTCCGTGAAGGTCGACAACGAACGGCGGATGACGTCGAACATCTCGCTCACCCGCCGGATATCCTCCATGGCGTTCTGTACAGCCCCGGAGATCTCCCCCACCTTGGACCCGATGGACTCCGAAGCCGCCTTGGTCTCCGCGGCGAGTTCCTGGACATTCTTCGCCACGATGGCGAATCCGCGCCCGTGCTCTCCTGCACGCGCCGCCTCGATGGACGCGTTCAGCGCCAAAAGATTGGTCTGTTTAGCGATGCGCTGGATCTCCTTGGACATCTTCTCGATTTCGAGAAAGGATTCCAGAGTGCCGAACGTGGCGTCCACCGTCCTCGAGACATTTTCGCTCATCCCGTCGAGGTCGGTGCCGGAGCGTTGAAGCTCCTCCGCAAGCTCTTCGTTCATCTGGGCGATGCGCCCCACGCTCTCGCGGGTCTCCCGCCCGCTCTTCTCGAACTCCTTCAGCAGGTCCCCCAGGAGAGCGCTCAACTGGACGAAGCGCTCGGACGTCGCGTCGATTTCACCCTCCACGGCCCGGACCCTGTTCACAAGCACCTCGTCGAGCTGCGCCATGAAGGAATTCATCAGCGTATTCGCGAAATATGCGCCTCCCAGCCGATGAATGACCTGAGCATACTTCTGTTCCATCCGCAGCCCCTCCCTGAACTCAGCGACCGTAGATGTCGTCGATGACATCCACGCCGCAGGCGAGTCTTTCGAACCACGCGAGGAATTTCTTCACGTTTTCCCGCCCCTTGATCAGCGCGCCGTGCTGCGGAGCGATCGACTCGATGTCGAGCGAGGACACGATCCTCACCCATCTGCGGCAGAAGTCGTTCGACGCCATGTAGCGCTTGTGAAACCCCTCCATGTACTTCAGATGCGCGTCGAAATCATCCGCTACGGGGTAGCGCGTCCCGCGAGGAAATATGGCCGCCCCGATATCTCCGGAAAAGAGAATCTTCGAGGTGGGATCGTACAGGGAAAAGCAGCCCGTGGAGTGCAGAAAATGAGACGGGATCACTGTCGTTTTCTTTCCGTTGGAGAGAGATATCGTATCGCCCTTGTCGGGAATGGCCTTGATCCGCTTGACGTCGTAGATTCCGAAATGCGGGAGAAAACGCACCCACAGGCCCGATATGTACACAGTTGCCTTCTCGGCCATCGACAACCAGAGCGTGATGCCCGAGGAGACGTCGGGATCCTGGTGGGAGTAGAAAATATGACGGATATCCTTCAGCTCGAACATCTCGGCCACATTCGCCAAAACCCTCGGGAAGACGTGCGCTCCGCCCGGGTCGAGCAAGAGCACCTCGCCCCCCGAGGAGATGACATACTGGTTCGTCTGGACGGCGACTTCCTCTTCCTGCTCCTCCCAGCCGAGCATGATGAATTTATGATCCCCCTGATCGTAGAGGGTTAGCGAACTCACGTGCTGCACTCCAACCAACTCCTTCCATCCGAGAAGAACCTCTCGACGCCGCTCCGGAATACCGAGGGCGCCGACTTCAGCAATGATTATAACCTGAGATTCCGTTGAAACAAAGAGGAATTTCGCTCTCCCCGAACTTTTCGTACGCCTCCGGAGGGAGAGGACGGCTCAGCAAATATCCTTGAATCTCGTCGCAGCCGTTGTGCCGAAGAAACTCCAATTGCCCGGAGGTCTCCACCCCCTCCGCGACGACCCGAAGTCCGAGAGAGCGTGCGATGCCGATGATCGCACGGGTGATGGCCGCGTCGTTTCCGTCCTCCAAAACGCCGTCGATGAAGCTCTTGTCGATCTTCAGCACGTCGATGGGCAGGCGCTTCAAATAGTTCAGCGAGGAGTATCCCGTCCCGAAATCATCGACGAAGACCGTCATCCCCAGATCCTTCATGCCCGTGAGCACCGAGATGGAATCCAGGAGGTTCTCCATGATCCCCGACTCGGTGATCTCTATGCCGATCGACGAAGGGTCCACATCGTACTCTCCGAGGATGCCCTTCAACTTCGAAAGCAGCCCCTTTTGGTGAAACTGGCGCGCCGACAGGTTCACCGCGATCTCGCCGGGGAATCGCCACCGGTCTCTCCACTCCGCGATCTGGCGGCAGACCATCCGGAAGACCTCTTCACCCAGCGTCAGTATCAGCCCGGTCTCCTCCGCAAGCGGGATGAAATCGGACGGCTGCACCGGCCCGTCCGGGCTGTTCCACCGCAGGAGGGCCTCCGCCCCGGAGAACGTTCCCCGGCTGAAACTGTATTTCGGCTGGTAGTGCAGATGGAACTCATGCCGTTCGAGCCCCTCCCGCAGAGCGTTCTCCAGGGTCAATTTCAAGGATGCCCGCCTCCCGAGGTCCTCGGTGAAGAAGCGGTAGCTGCTGATGCCGCTCTCCTTCGCCTTCCCCATGGCGATATCCGCCCGTTTCAGCAGATCGTCGACCTCCCGTCCGTCTTCGGGGAAGACGCTGATGCCGACGCTCGCGCTCAGAAAGAGACGATGTCCCTCCACATCCACGGGATCCCCGAGGCGATCGAATACCCGCTTCACCTGGACGGCGATTTCGTCCGGCGTATGCACATCGGGCAAAAGGATATGGAAATCGTCGCCGCCGATACGCGAGACCAAGCCGGCGCTGCCCACGCACTCCGAAAGCAGTCCTCCGATCTTCCGCAGCACCGCGTCTCCTACGAAGTGCCCGAGCGTGTCGTTGATGTTTTTAAACCGGTTGATGTCGAAGACCAGAAGAGCCAGACGCTCCCCGCTTCTGTTGCGGTGGGAGAGTTCTCCGAAGAGGCGGCTCTGGAACATCTCCTTGTTCGGAAGGCCGGTGAGGTAGTCGTAGTTCGAGCGCAGTTCGATCTGGGCATCCTTGAACTTCACCTCGGAGAGGTCGTTGAAGACCGAGATATAGTGCTCCGCGTTTCCTCTCTCGTCGTAGACGGCGGTGCAGACCATCCACTCGGGGTAGACCTCGCCGTTCTTCCTGCGGTTCCAGATCTCGCCCTCCCACTTTCCCTCGTTGACGAGGCGTAACCAGAAATTCTCGTAGAACTCCGGAGGGTGCCGGTCCGACTTGAGGATTCGCGGATTTCTCCCCAGGGCCTCCTCCGGCATGTAGCCCGTGATCGTCGTGAACGCGGCGTTGACCATCCGGATGATCCCCGAGGCATCCGTAATGACGATCCCCTCCACGGTATTGTCGAAAACGGCCTTGATGATCTGGAAATACCGCCGGGTACGAGAAGGGTCGTCGCAGAAGAAAAACTGCTTCTCCCACTCGAACATCGACGAAAGGCTCCCGGAAGCGTCGTGCGCGCTCATGCGCCCCACCTATCCCATTATGTTCGCAACCACGGAGGCGGCGGCGTGCGGGAAGGCGAGCGAGGCGGCGGCGCGCTCCATCGCGGAGAGCATGGATCGGTCGTCGTGGAAACGCGCGACAAGGCGTCCGACGTCCTCGGCGGTGCGCGCGAGTATTCCCGCCCCCTTCGACTGCAGGTAGGCCGAATTGTTCGTCTCCTGCTTCGGAATAGGGTTGACCAGGATCATCGGTATCGCGGCGCAGAGCGCTTCGCTTACGGTGAGCCCCCCGGGTTTGGTTACGAGGATATCGTGCTGCGTCATGAGCTTGTCAAGAGTATCGACGAATCCCAATATCTTCGGATCGAGCCGCGATTCCGAGGAAAAACGCTGCAAGTCTTCCGCGAGGTCGTGATTCCGTCCGGTCGCCACGGTCACATCGAGAGGAAGCTCCAAACGTTCCAGCTCCTCGAGAATATCGATGACGAGGGTATTATAAATACTGCTGGCGATGAAGAGCAGCGAAAGTCGCTCCCCGCGCGAAAAATCCCGCTTCCCGCCGCGGAGTCGCGCGAATTTCGGAAGCACCGGAATGCCCGACATGACGATTTTCCGCTCCGGGACTCCCGATTGAAGCAGTCCCTCTCGGACCATCTCGCTCGGGATGAAGTACCTGTCGACGTGCTCGTTGACCCACATCTTATGCAGGCCGTAATCGGTAATGACGGTGTACAGTTCGCCCTGATAGAGCCCTTCGGCTTTCATTCGCGACAGGACGTTCAGCGGGAAGAAGTGCGTGCAGACGCACTTCTTGGGTTCGTTCTCGGCTATGTAGCGCATAAACTTCTTGACGTTCTCCAGAGAAATTTTTTCGTAGAGGCGGAGGACGATGCTCTCCTCCCTGTTCTTGTTCGTGAGGTCGTACATTATGCGGCAGGCCAGGTGCGAGTGTTCGCTGACAAACGCATACACATCGCTGTACGACCATTTGAAGAGGTCGCTCGAAAAATCGAGCAGGTCCATGATGACATTGGGGACGCCTTCGCGGTCGAAAGCCTCCCGAAGAGCGCGAGCCGCCATTCTATGGCCGTTTCCCGCCGTGACGTAGATTATTTGAACAGGACGCACTGCGTTTCCCCCCGATGTCCGTATGTTTTCAACAACAGGAAAAAAGACCTCCGCATAGTACGGAGGTTACTCTGTTGGTTTGCTCATTGTACAGTATGAAGAGGAAAGGAGAAACAGGGGAAAAACACTTTTCCGGAGACGACGGCGGAGGGGCGCCGGCCGGACGGCGTGTCCGGAGGCGCTCCCTCCGCTTAAAAAAAGGGGATTACTCCAGCACCGGCAGCACAATCCCTCCCTGGGGGATAACGTAGGAAGAAAAATCCTCGCCGTACTTTCGAACAAGCGCAGGAAGCACATCGCTCAAATCGCACTTCTCGCAGAACATGAGGCGGCTGTCCTCCTCGCTCGCTCTGGAGTACAGCGAAATGGTGCATTCTTTTGCGAGACGGGCAAGGTAAAAGAGCTTATGCGCGCCGAAACGGAAATTCGCCTCGAACGCGGCGATAACTTCGTCGTGCGTCATCCCGCGCCGGGCCCACTCCTCGAAGACCTTGTGCCCGTACCCCTCGGCGAGTTCGGCGAAAAAGACGAGCGTCCCGCCGGGGCGCACCGCTCGAGAGGCCATGTAGAGCGCCTTGTGCGCCTGATACATGTTGATGTCCTTGGGGTACCCTCCCGCGGAGAGAAAGACGACATCCGCCTTCTTTGAAATCGGGGCGAAGTTGTACTTCCGGAAGGTGGCGATCCCCTCGCGCCATGCATCGTACCAGTGGCCTCCGACAACTCGAACTATATGCTTCGAGCTGTCCGAAACGCAGTTCAGGATAAAATGAAGCGGACAGAACTTCTCCACCGCCTCCACCATCTCCTCGCTGAGGCAGTTGCCGTCCACTACGCCGATCCCCACGCCGGGGAAGGTCATCATCTTATGGTTGTTCATCACCGTCTCGCGCCCCGCGACTCCCGGAAGAATGCTCTTCCTCCCGCCGGCGAACCCTGCGTAGTAGTGCAGCAGCACCTCTCCGATGGCGATCCTGAGGTCGGCCTCGGCGACCGTCCTGTTGATCAGCAGACGGTTGCCCGTGGAGAGCGTCCCCATGTCCGCCAGGTCGGGATCGTCGCAGTCGTGGTTCTCCACCTTCACCGTGCCGTAGACGGCGTCGCCGAGGACTATCCGTATCTCCTCGTCGGTCATCGGGCGGTGGGTTCCCGTGGCGACGACGACCGTCACCTTCTCGCGCCCCGCTCCGAGGCGTTCCAGCTCTTCAAGGAGCGGAGGCAGCATCGCGGCCGTCGGCGTCGAGCGGGTCATATCGTTGACGATGATCGCAACGGAGCGTACCGGCCCCTTCATGACGATCTCCTCCAGCGACGGCCCCGCGGTCGGTGCGCCGAGGAGCGTGCGCACCTCCTCGGCCAGGTCCGCGACGGGATTTCCGCCCGATGGTTCGAGCACTGCGATCACATTCTTATCCGGTATCGAGAGAAAGATATCCTCCCTGCCCGATTTCATTTTAGTTTTCATGCCGTACCCCTCCCTTATGCTCTACGCGCCTGCATCCGCTGCCAGAAGAAGATCGCTCCGGCAAGAAGCACTCCCGCGATATCCGTTTCCATTCCAGGGAAGATGAGCAGCAGCGCGCCGAAGAACATCCCCGCCCTCTGGATCACGTTCATCCGGACGTACAGGTAGTTCTGCAGCGACGAGGCGAGCGCGATGACGCCGATGATGCTGGTGACTGTGGAGATGGTGATCGAGACGAAATCGCCGCCCACCAGAAGCAGCTGCGGGTTGAAGATGAAGGTGAAGGGGATCAGGAAGCCGGCCAGAGAAATCCGGAACCCCGTCCATCCGACAGCCGACGGACTCTGCCCCGAAAGTCCCGCAGCCCCGTAGGACGCGATGGCCACAGGGGGCGTCAGGTTCGAGAGGCAGGCGAAGTAGTAGGTGAACATGTGCGCCGCCAAAGGATTCACTCCCAGTTTCGTCAGCGCGGGAGCGGCGATGGTCGCCGTGACGATGTAGCACGCCGTCGTCGGCAGTCCCATACCGAGGATCACGCAGACGATCATCGTAAGGAAGGTCGTGATGAGCACGCTTCCGCCCGCAAGCGACACGATGTTGTCGCCCAGCACGAGGCCGAGCCCCGTCAAGTTCGTGATGCCGATGATGTTGCCCACGACGGCGCAGGCGATGCCCACGCCCACGCTCTGGCGGGCGCCGGACTCCATGGCCCTCAGGAAGCTCTTCCAGGTGAGACGGGTCTCCTTCGTCAGGAAGCTGACGCCGACGGAGGCGATGATCCCGTAAAACGCCGCGTAGAGAGGCGTCCGTCCGATGAGCAGCAGGTAGACGATCACGACGATAGGGACAAGAAGGTGCCCCCGCTCCTTCATGACCTTCAGCAGAGGAATGATCTCCCCTCTGGGGATCGGTTTCATCCCCATCTTGACCGCTTCGATATGAATAACGGCGTACTCGGCCAGGTAGTAGAGAACGGCGGGGATGGCGGCCGCCAGCATGATGACGCCGTAGTGCAGTCCGAGGAACTCCGCCATGATGAACGAAGCCGCCCCCATGACGGGAGGCATGATCATTCCTCCCGTCCCGGCGACCGCGACGACGGCCGCGGCGAAGACCGGCTTGAACCCGGCGCCGGTCATCAGGGGAATGGTGAACGTCCCCGTGGCGGCGACGTTCCCCACCGCGCTGCCGTTGATCATTCCCATCAGGCCGCTGGCGACGATGGAGACCTTCGCTTCGCCGCCGATGGTCCTCCCCGCGAGGGACATCGCGAGATCCTTGATGAAGCGCCCCATTCCGGTCTCGGTGAGAAAGGCGCCGAAGAGAATGAAGAGGAAGATGTACGTCGCCGAGACCCCGAGAGAGATGCCGAAAATACCCTCGGAAGAGAGGAAGAGCTGGTAGACGATCCGGCGGAAGCTGAATCCGGTGTGTCCGAGGACTCCGGGAAGATATTCGCCCCAGTAGCCGTAGGCGAGGAAGATCAGCGCGAGGAACATCAGCTCCTTGCCGACGGAGCGTCTCGTCGCTTCGAGGACGCAGACCGTGAGGATCGCTCCCATCGTGATGTCCAGGGGAATGGCGGTCCCGCGTATGCTGAAGGCGTCGAACGTGAAGAAAATATAGAGACTCGATGAAACCGAGAGAATGATCCAGATCCAGTCCACTATCGAGGGACGGTTTCGAGGCGCTCGCTTCGACCCCGGATAGAGGAGGAATGTGAGGAGCACGAGGAAGGCGAGATGCACGCTGCGCTGCTTCATCGCCATCAGCGTGCCGAACCCCGAGGTGTACAGGTGGAAGGCGGACATGGCCACGGCGATGACGGTTATCACGAGCGCCCACGACCCCGCGTACTTCCGGAAGCGCGCTTCGGCGTCGGCCTTTTCGAGGACCTTTTCCGCCGCGCTCTCGGCGTCTGTTTGAGGGAGTTTCTCGAGAAGATCGTTTTGTTGTGTCACTCTCTTTACCTCCGAATACACAGATGGGGAGGAGACGACGCCTCCCCCCCTTTTCAAGCCGGTCGTATTACTTTACGATAAGGTTCTCCGGAACGTTGACACCCATTTCCTTGAAGTACTTCACCGAGCCCGGATGCAGAGGTATGGTCATGCCGTTCAGGGCGTTTTCAAGGACGGTGTAGGCGGTTGCCTTGTGCGCGTTCACAAGATCGTCGTGGTAGTCGTAGGTAGCCTTTGTGAGCATGTAGATCAGCTCTTCGTCCTGCTTCGCGTCGGTGAAGAGGATATTCGCCAGGGCGAGGGTGCGGATCTCCTTGTCCTGATTCGGATAGCTTCCTGCGGGGATCGTGAAGGGGAAGTACCAGGGGTACTTCTCGACGATCTCCTTGATCTTGTCTTCCTCGATCGAGATCAGCTCGGCCACGCCGGAGGAGAGCGCGTCCATGATGGCTGCGGTAGGGAGTCCGCCCGCGATGTGGGTGCCGTCCGTCTGTGCATTCTTCAGCAGGTCGGCGGCCTCGTTGTATCCGACGAAGTCCGCGTTCACGTTCACTTCTCCCGCGTCCTTCATATAGTTGAGGCCGTAGGCCTCCATCATCTCGCGGCTGTTGATTTCGGTGGCGCTGGCAACCTGGCCGGGAACGAACTTTCTTCCTTTGAAGTCCCCGATCGACTGGATTCCGGAGCCCTTCCGGACGAGCCAGTGCATCACGTTGGGGTAGAGCGTGAACATTCCCCGGAGATCGGTGAACGGAGGTTTGCCGTCGTAGATTCCCTTGCCGTAGAAGGCGTAGTAGCAGATGCCGTTCTGCCCGAAGGCGATCTGGACTTCGCCGTCCCTCATGAGTTCGATGTTCTGCGGAGTTCCCGCAGTGGACTGCGCCGACGCCCTGCGGACATCCTCCAGGTTTCGGGACCAGATCTGCGCCATCGCGTTCCCTATCGGATAGTAGGCTCCCCCGGTGGTCGCGGTGGCGATATTGATGCGATACGACTTCGCCTCGGCCTCTCCTATCATGACGCCGGTTGCCGCGAACAGCGCGAACAGGACAAGAACTGCAATAAGAACTTTTTTCACAACGATTCCCTCCTTTTGATATGGAACTGTTCTTTCCATTCGGGCGCGCGCACCCTCAACCTCGTTCAAAGGCAGGAGCGGCAGCCTTCACTCTCCGGGTCGCCACGACCTCGGTATCGCATCCGGCGGGCGACGAGAGCAGCACGCTCCCTATCTCCACCGGAGCATCCAGAGACACTTCGCGGATCTCCTTCATCACCTCCCGTATCTTCGCCAAAGGTATCGGCCGGTTTGTCCTGACGCTGACGAGGGGGAAATCCCCTCCCCGCACAGGAGCGCTGGACGAGATCGTTCGCATGGGATTTTCCACTTCCTGGCGGGCCCACGTCTCCCCGCGAGGGCACGTGTTCCCCTGTATTCTCGTGACTACGGGCGTTTCATCGTCATCGACATCGACGACTATCGTACAGCCGCCCGGACAGACGACGCAAGTCAGTTCGCGGGTACTCATTCCACCGTCACCTCCAGCGAGGAGCATCCCGAAAGAGCTTCCTTCTTCAGCGCGATACGGATCATCTCCGCAGGGTGGAGGCGCATCTCCTTTTTCCGTGCGATCTCGCGATCTCCGTCCTTGACTACTATACACCGATTGCGCCATGGAGCGGCCACTCTGAGCGAAAGTATACAGTCGCGCTCCCCCGAGACGCTCTGCGGCAGCGTGTAGCGAACGCCCCGACCCGGCGTTACCGAAAGGCGCCGAGTCGGCGTTCTCCGTTCTCTCCCTGCGTATTCCGCAGCGAATCTTCCGGCCTCCGCGGCCTCCACGGAGACCCAGTCGACGAGGTCGTGGACGTGAAGCACGTTGCCGCAGGCGAAGATGCCGTCGACGGAGGTCATGAAGGAGTCGTCCACCACTGCGCCTCCGGTGACGGGGTCCATCGCGACGCCGGCTTCGCGGGAGAGTTCGTTTTCCGGAATCAGACCGACGGAGAGGAGCAGCGTATCGCAGGCGACGAAGCGCTCGGTGTCGAGAATGGGCGCTCTGTCCTCTCCGACGGAGGCGACGCGGATCCCTTCAAGACGCCCCTTGCCGACGATCTCCGTCACCGTGGTGTTCAAAAAGAGCGGGATATCGTAGTCGTTCAGGCACTGCTGGATGTTCCTGGGCAGTCCGCTCGAGTACGGCAGTATTTCGAAGACCGCCTCCACCGACGCGCCCTCCAGGGTCATGCGGCGCGCCATGATCAGGCCGATGTCGCCCGAGCCGAGGATGCAGACCTTCTTCCCGACCATGATGTTCTCCATATTCATGAAGTTCTGGGCTGCGCCCGCGGTGTACACGCCCGAAGGACGGTTCCCGGGAATAGAGATCGCCCCTCTGGTACGCTCGCGGCACCCCATCGCGAGGACGACCGCCTCCGCATGAATTCGGCGCAGCGTTCCGCGCGTGCTCACCTCGACAACGCGGTCGGAGCCGAGGGAGAGAACGATCGTCTCTTCCATCGCCTCGATGCCGAGTTCGCGGAATCTGTCGATATAGCGCGCGGCATACTCCGGCCCGGAGAGGGCCTCTTTGAAGGTGTGCAGACCGAAGCCGTCGTGGATGCACTGGTTCAGGATTCCGCCGAGAATGCGATCGCGTTCTATCAGGAGCACGCCGCCGCATCCGGCCTCCTTCGCCGCGATGGCCGCCGCAAGGCCTGCGGGACCTCCGCCGATGACGACCACGTCTCGTCGCGAGGTCTCCACGCCTCGATTCGTCGCGTTCATCTGGACGCGCCTCCTTTCGGCCGGACGTTGCCGACGAACATGGGCGAGGAGTCGCCCCGCTTCAGGAAATCCTCCGGCTTCCAGCCGAACTCGTCGCGCAGGATGCGGGTGATCCGCGGCACGCAGAAGCCGCCCTGGCAGCGTCCCATCGATGCGCGGGCCCGGTATTTAATACTCACGAGCGTCCGGGCGCCGAGAGGGTTCTTGATGGCGTCGAGGATCTCCTGCTTCGTGATCTTCTCGCATCTGCAGATGATCTCTCCGTAGTTGGGATTGTCCGCGATCATCGCGGCGCGCTCGTCCGCGGGCAGTTCCGAGAAGAAGAACGGGCTTCCGGGACGCACGGGGTTGAACGACGGGTCGGGGAGGAGCGGAATGTGCTTCTCCACCATCCCGCGCACCATCTCGGCGATCGCGGGAGCGCTCGTCAGACCGGGGCTTTCGATGCCGACGAGGTTGACGAAACCTTTCAGTTCCTTCCTGTCCTCGATGACGAAGTCCTTGTTTCCTCCGACCTCGGGAGGCGTCTGCTTCGGACGGACGCCTGCGAAATTACGGATGTAGTCCGTCATGCGTATCTCGCTCAGGAGTTCCTTTCCCTCGCGGCGAAGCTCCGCCATGACGTCGTATGTACAGGAGTGATCTTCGGGGTCGTTCAGATATTCGGCGCTCGGACCGATAAGGATGTTGCCGTCGACCGTGGGCGTGAGATGGATGCCCAGTCCCGGCGCGTTCTTCTTCGGTGCGGGATAGATAAGCGTGCGGAGGGTTCCGTCGAGCCGTTTGTCGAGGACGTAGTATTCGCCGCGGCAGGGGTAGATCGAGTACTCCGTGATTCCGGCCATCCGGCAGACATCCGCCGCGAACAGGCCGGAGGCGTTGACCACGACCGTTCCCGTGAAACGTTCGCCGGACTTCGTGCCGATCTCCCACCCATTTCCGGCGAGCGGGGTGACCGAGACAACCTGCTGCCCCAGGTGAAAGTGCACGCCGTTGGCGAGCGCATTCTCCGCAAGACCGATGGTGAGCGCATAGGGGGAGATGATAGAACTGGAAGGGGAGTAGAGCGCCATGTACCCCTCCACTCCCGGCTGAATGGCCTGCATCCGCTCCTTGCCGATGATCTCCAGTCCGGGGACGCCGTTTGCCCGCCCCTGCTCAAGGAGGCGCTGCAGCGTCGCTTCGTCCTCTTCATCGAGGGCGACCGTCAGCTTGCCGATACGTTTGATCTTTACCTTGAGATCGCGGCAAAGATCGTCCATCATCGCGTTTCCCTTCACGTCGAGAACCGCTCGAAGCGATCCCGGCGCGTAGTTGAAGCCCGCATGGAGCACGCCGCTGTTCCGGCAGCTCGTCCCGAGCCCCACGTCCATCTCCTTCTCCAGGACGGCGGCCTTCACCCGGAAACGGGACAGCTCCCGGGCGACGGCGCACCCCACCACTCCTCCGCCAACGATAAGTACATCGTAGTCATGCGACAACCTGCAACACCCGCTTTCAAAGGGAAAAGACGCTTTTCGAAGATTTGGTCGACCAAGGTATTCCAATTATTTGCAGACTATAGTATCATAGCCTCCGAAGCAAGACAAGATAAATGCACTGAAAATTTCAAGTTCTATTTTTAACAAATCGATCGTATCAAGTCGATACGCTGCCTTGGGGAGGCGTGCATGAACAAGACTCGAAAAGACCTGATCCACAGGCTCTCCGAAATGATTACGGAGGGCGATATCGTCTCGGAGGGAAAACTGCCCCCCGAGAGGGAACTCGCCGCGCTGCTCGGGACGACCAGACCGCTCCTCCGAGAAGCGCTCATCGCTCTTGAAGCGTTGGGCGTCCTGGATATCCGCGACCGGCAGGGCATCTTCATCGCGGAGGAAACCGCCGGCGAAATCGGGAGAGTTCTTGGTCAGGCGCAGGTATGGCCGCTGGAACTCCTCTCCCAGGTGATGGAGATACGGCAGCTCCTTGATCCGGGAGCCGCCGCGCTCGCCGCGCTCCGGCGCAGAGAGCGCGACATCGCGAAGATGGACGAGTGCATCTTCGTTCTTGAAAAGCTTCACGCCGACCGCGATCCGCAGGAGGCCCCGCTTGGGGCGTACTGGAACACGGTTCTCCACGCGACTATATTCAAGGCGACGGGGAACACGCTCCTCGCGCGGCTCTACGAGAGCCTGCTCGAAATGTCGGAAAAGGGGATATCGGCGATGCGGATGGAGGTGCTCGATTCCGCAGCCCCGGAGAGGACCGAACACATACTGGAACAGCACCGGGCGCTCGTCGCCGCGATTAAAGAGCAGGACGTCGGGCATGCAAGGGAGGCTTCCAAGAAACATCTGAAATTCACAATCGATACGCTGGTGGAATTGAGCAGAGTCTCTCCGGTGTCGAACTTTTTCGCCGAGAGAATGGACTCCGCGCTGGAGTAAACCCTCTTGAAAAAAAGGCCCCGTGATCAGGACGGAACAAGGGGAGCCCCTTCTTCGAGGGCTCCCCTTTTCGCTGCATCTTTCCAAGTCCGGTTCTACTCGAGCGGGGCGAGTCCCCTCTCTTCATTCGAGAGCCTGAACCGCGCGAGGAGCTTCTGCATCCTCTCGGCGCGCTCCGCCATGTCCGACGCCTCGCGGGCGACGCCTTCCGAGGCCCCGGCCATCTCTCCGGAGGCGTTGCGGATCGCCTCGACTCTTTGGACGACGTCGATGGTCGAATGCGACACCTGGTCGATGGCGCTCGCCATCTCCTGACTGGAGGCGGCCTGATTCTCCGCGACGGAGGCGACGTTCGCTATCACTCCCGAAATCTTTCCGATCTCGGTGAGGACGCCGGCAAGTCGGTTTCTGACTTCGTCCGCTTTCGACGCGGTCTGCGTCATAATCGTCCCCGCTTCCTCCGTCGCGACGATAGATTCGCGCGCGCTCTCGTCGAGACCCGTGATGATCGCCGCAACTTCCCGCGCGGCCCTGTTGGATTCCTCCGCGAGCTTCCGGACTTCGTCGGCCACTACGGCGAACCCGCGCCCCGCCTCTCCCGCCCTTGCAGCCTCGATGGCGGCGTTCAGCGCAAGAAGATTCGTCTGGTCGGCGATCGAGCCGATGACGGACACGAAGCGTGAGATATTCTCCACCGAAGCGGCAAGCGCCCGGATCTTCTCCATACTCTCCTTCGATTTTCCACCGACGGTATGCACATCCTCGATGACGTCGGCCACCCTGTCCACGGTCTCCTTCGCGACGGCCGCAGTGTGCTCCGCCGCCGCGACACCCTCCGCGGAAGCCTTCGCGGCGGCCTGCGCGCCTGCGGCAACCTCCTCGACTCCGGCGTTCGACTCCTCAAGCGCCGCCGAATTGCTTTCCGATATGGAAGCCACCTGCTCCAGCGAGCTGCGAACCTCCTCCACGGATGCGTTCGTCTCCTCGGAAAGAGCCGCCAGGGTCTCGGCCCCGCGCGTAATCTCATGGGCGGCCGCCACCACTTCGCGGACGGAGTCCGCCTGGTTCTTCACCATCTGCGCCAAAGCGTCGGCGAGGATGCCGATCTCGTCTTTCCCATCGTGACCGAACTCCTTTCGCTCGATGGTGAGATCGCCGCTCCCCGCCCTCTCCGCAAGCGCCACGGCCCTGTTGATGGGGCGCGTGATCATGCGTGTGATGAAGAGCGCGACGACGACGCCGGCAGCAAGGGCGAAGAGCACTGAGAAGAGCAGCATTCTCGACACGCCGCGCGCCTGGTCGGTAACGATTCCGGCGACACGGAGCGTGCGCTCCACGCTGAAATTCATCACGCCGGCGGCGGCGGCCAGCACGCCCTCCCCTGCAGCGGTGCGGATTTTCCCCATCTCGTCGAGCGCTTTCCAGGCCTCCCGGAACGAGCCGACTGCGCCTTTGTACGCTTCGACATCCTCCAGGGCCTTCTTCAGTTGGTCTATCTGGCGTTGCTGGAACGCGGTCATCTGGATCTTCTTCAGGAAAGACTCCGCCCGCTTCAGCTCATCCTCGACACGAGTCAGCATTTCGATCCGCCGTTCGGCGACGGATCGGAGCGTGTAGCTCTCCGCCTTGTGCACCGCCTCGACGAGGTCGTCCAGGACAAGGATGTTCTCCTGCCTGTACTGCAGCGTCCCCGCGCTGGCCCCTTCCTTGATCTCCTTCTCCAACTCGTCCTTCTCGTCGAAAAGGAGGTCGTAGGCAATCGCTCCCATGGAAGCCGCCGCCTCCGCCGCACGCCTGCGCTGCGTGGCGATGTTCGCCATGAGCCACTGAGACTCCTCCAGAAGCTTCCGATAGAGCTTCACCTGCTCCTCGGCCGTATTCATTCCCGCCGCGAGCTGTTCGAGTCCCGGGTGCTTCGAGGCGTGCTCTTTCCCGCGAGTCAACACCTCGAGAAGCTGCTCGAAGTTCTTCTTCGCCGCGTCGAGGTCGGCGAAACTCTCGCCGAGAACATACGTCCGGACGTTCAGCATCACGGTCTGCCCCAGATTTTCCACCTCGTTGGAGAGATGGATACCGGGGAGATAGCGTTCTTCGAGCGTTCCCGTCTCTACGATGACCTCGTTCATGTTCCTCCAGGCGAACCACCCCGCAGCGGCGAAAATGACCAGCAGAATCATGAAGCCGCCCGCGAGCTTCACTCCGATTTTGAAATTCTTCAACACCGCCCTCACCTCTTCTTCAATGAAGTCAACGTCCCGCTTTCGTCCGAAAGGACAGGACCGATCACTTGTTACTATAACATAAAGTGGTATATGAAAAAAACGCCGAAAGCATTCGGCGTTGTTCACTGCCAATCAAAAAAACCAGTCCGTCAATTTTTTCAACATCCTCCCGAAACAACCTGCACATCATTTCAGCGGCGCATCAGGAACGCGACTCGGAGGTCGGCTATGCGACGGCTACTTCCCCTTCGCCAGCCAAAGCGCGAAAAGAACCCCGCCGAGAGCTGCCACCTGCATGGACAGCGTGAGCGTCCTCGACGCTTCGGATGCGCGCTTCCCGATGCTCTTGGAGAGCGCGAGCGACTCCTGGAACGCGGTGTCCCGCACTCCGCCGACAAGATCCAGAAGCGACTCCGCCGCCGCTGCGGCGCGCCACTCCAGATCTCTGCGGGCTGCGGACGAACGCAGGGAAGCGTCGAACGCTCCCTGGAAGCTGTCCATACCTTCTACCATGAAGTCGATATCCTCCAGAAGCGCTGCGTCGAATATCGCCATGCGAACGTCACGAAGGGCGACACGAAGCCGCGAATGCGCCTCCCATACCGCGTCGACCCGTTCTCTTCCTTCTTCGGCAAGGAGCTGGGCGAACGCACGCTCCAGTTCGTCGACGGCATCCGCGAGAGTCTGCAAGCCGCCGGCGGCGGCAAGAGCGTTTTCAGGAACCGTGCCGCCGGATCGAAGCCAGCGCTCCAAGATCCCGCGTTGTTCGGTCAGAATTTCCCTCGATTTCGCGCGCAACGCGGTCAAGGCGCCTTGGCTATCGGAAAATCCCTTTGCCGCTTCCGCATCGACGCTTCGGAGTTCTTTCAGGGAGCCCACGATCGATCGTGCCCTTTCCTCCGCTTCATCAAGGTGGCGCGATAATGCGCCGAGATCATTACGGCGGGCGGCGTGTTCTTTCATTCCGCCGAGAGCTGCAAGCGTTTTCTCCACCTTGCCATGCGCCGCGTCGATTCTCCCGGCGCCCCCGCCCGGAAGGGCGCGCATTTCACAGAGCGCGTCATGAGCGAAAAGTTCCGCATGACGTAGAAGAAAGACTCCTGGTAGCCACCCCTCTTCCAGTATCTCCGCCTCTTCCTCGACTCTTTCGAGGCTGAGGGAGGAGTACCACCACGCTCCTGAGAAAAGCCCGGCGATGAGCAGTACTCCGATGCCGAACTTCACGCCGATCCGCATCTCTTTGAACACCGTGATCACCTCGTCCTTACAAAATAAACGGTACACAAAAAAGATGCCCCTCGCCTCGGCGGGGGACATCGCAGAACATCAGTCGAGCAGTTCTCGCAGAACCGACAGAGCTTCGGGGAACGCACGCCTCCCCAGCCCTACTCTGAAATGATTCCAGTCCACATCGAAGACGCAGTCCGGCAGGATCATCAGGTTGCGCTCGGTCACCGCTCGTTCGCAGAAGTCTTTTACAGACTGCCCGCCGAGAAGACGTGGAAAGGCGACGGAACTCCCTCGGGGCTCGAACCATTCGAAACGACCGCTGAACTCGCGGAAGAAGGAGCGAGCCAGTTCAAGATTTTCCCGGACGATTCCGCGGCATCGATCCGCGAGTTCGCCGCTCCGCCGGAGGGCCGCTATCGCAAGAATCTCCGACGGCGCCGAAGAGCAGATCGTCGTGTAGTCCTTCAGGGCGGCGATCCTGTCCAGAAGCCACCTGTCCGTCGAGGTAATCCAGCCTATCCGCAGTCCGGGGAGGCCGTAGGCCTTCGACAGACCGCCGAGGGCGACGCTCCTCCTGATGAGCGCGGGCGCGGAGGGAAGTCGGTCCTCGGGATCATGTTCGAGCCCACGATACATTTCGTCGGAGAAGACGAAGAAGCCCTTCTTCACCGAAAGTTCGGCGATGGCGTTCATCTGTTCGATCGACGGAAGAAATCCCGTGGGGTTATGCGGGAAATTGATGATTACCAGGCGAGTGTTCTCCTTGACGGCCTTCTCCAGGAAGGGAAGGTCAAGCGTCCACTCGCCGTCCTCTTTCTTGAGATACCACCGAGTCACCTCGCACCCCAACGACTTGGGAATCTCGTAGAGCGATTGATAGCAAGGGCTGAGCACCACAACATGATCGTCGCGGTCGAGCAGGGAGTTGAGCGTCAGGAAGATGCCCTCCTCGGGGTTCAGGACGATCGCCTCGTCGGCGGAAAGGCCCGTTTCACGGGCGATCTCGCGGAGGAGCGCCGGATGCCCCCGCGACTCGGTATACGAGAGACGAAGCTCCTTCCAAAGTCCCTCGACCTCCGCATCCGCCCCCTCCATCAACTCGCGGACGGAGAGCGTCTCGCAATCGGACGCACTGAGCATATGGCGTACGGAGAACTCGTATTTGGCAAAATATCGTTCAAGGAGAAAATCCCGAACTTTCATTGCATCACAGCCTTAGAAGAGATTTTATAATTCTTTCGTCGGTTGTATTATACCCGCCATTTCTCCCTTCAGGAAGATGAGAAACTAAAAAAGGACGCCCGAAGGCGCCCTTTTTTTCGCAACCGGAGCGCCGCTATCTCTTCGGCACGAGTCCGCGGCTCTCTTCGCGCACTCTGAAGCGCGACACCGCCTGCTGCATCGCCGCGCTCAGGCTCACAAGCTCCTCCGACGACGCCGCGATCGCCTCCACGACTTTCGTTTGCTCCTGCATCGAACGGCTCACGGCGCCGACCTGCTCCGCGATCTCGATGCTCGACTTCGACACGCCGTCCATGCCCGCCGTCATCTCCTCGGCGCTCGCCGACTGCTCCTCCACCGTCGCCGCTATCGTCTGGATATTCTCCGTGACGTTGTTCATACGCTTCACCACGTCGTTGATCGCTTCCCTCGTTTCGGTCGCCTTCGCCACCAATTCATGCAGAATCTTCGACGACACCGACGAGTCCTTCAGCGCGCTCTCCGTTCTTGAAGTGATCTCTCCTATCAGCTTTCCGACCTCGCCCGCCGCGCGGTTCGACTCCTCCGCGAGCTTGCGGACCTCCTCGGCCACCACGGCGAATCCGCGCCCGGCTTCTCCCGCGCGCGCGGCTTCGATGGCGGCGTTCAGGGCCAGCAGATTCGTCTGGTCCGCAATCTGGGTGATGATCGCGACGAATCCGGAGATGTTCTTCACCGTCCCGGCCAGGTTTTCGACCGCGCTTCCGACCTGCTCCCCGGCCTTGGCGGTCTGGGTGATCATCGAGGCCATCTGTTCCACGGACTCGCCGCCCTTCTGCGCGGCCTCCGCGATCATCGCGGAACCTTCGCCCGCCTCAGCCGCGGCCTGCGCTCCGGCGGCGACCTCCTCGACGCCCGCGTTCGTCTCCTCGACGGCTGCGGCGGCGTTCTCCGTCTGCGCGCTCGTTCGTTCCGCAACCGCCAGGACCTCCTCGATCGACGCGGTCGACTCCTCCGCCGCCGCGCTCAGGTCCTCGGCGCGGGCCAGCACCTGCTTCGAAGTATCCATAATCTCGCCGATCGCCCCTGAAACGAGCGTGATCATGGAGTTCACCGCGCCTACGAGCAGCTTGATCTCCTTCATCCCGCTCTTCAGCTCGACCTGCGAGGTGAGATCGCCCTTCGCCACCGCGTCCATCTTCTCGGCGACAATCCGCACCGGCTTCGCGATGCTGTTCGCCAGCCACAGCGACACGATGACGATGAGCAGCGCGACGACGGCGACGGTCACCAGTATCGCATTCCGTATGGCGTTCACCGGACCGAGAAACTCCCCGAGAGGAGTGGTGACGGCCGCAAGCCACCCCGTGTAGGGGACCGGAACATAGGCGTTCATCTGGTCTCTGCCGTTGAAGTGATACTCCACCGTACCCTTGCGCCCGCCGAGTCCGTCGCGCATCGCCCGCGCAAGCTCGGGAGCGACGCGGTCGCCCTCGATGGTTGCATTAAGCTGGCCTACAAGGTCTTTAACAGGGTGTGCGACGAGAACACCTTTGCGGTCGAGCAAGTACGCGTATCCGCTGCTTCCCCACTTCAGAGCCCCGACCTCCTTGGCGATACTCTCCATATCCTCGGCGGCCGCGAGGATACCGACTACCTGCCCGTCCCTCACGATAGGGGTTGCATAAACAAATGTGAGCGCTCCTGTCGTCCTATTCAGGATCGGCTCGGAAACGACGGACTTCTTTTCCTTGATTGCTTGCTGGAAATATCCCCTGTCCTTGATGTTGACATTTTGAATGTCCCGCTGAACGAAACGGACTGCTCCTTCGATATCCGCCACGAAGATATCGAGGAAACCGTATCGAGCATAGAGCGATGCAAGCGACGGCTCCTGTTCCGTCCAATTCATGCTGCGGAGAATGTGACGGTCGGCCTGCATCTCGATGATCGACGAGCGCTCCCGCAAATATGCGTTGACATTCGTCGAGAGCGCCGAGGCGAGCGCCTCTCCCTCCTTCCACGCGGTTTCGACGATGGCCTGTCGAGACATGCGCACCGCCATCGTTCCCACGATCGCCAACCCGATGATCGCAACTATGAGAAAAGTGATGATAAGCCTTCCCCTAAGCGTGTTCATGATATCTCCCCCTACGATTCAGATGGTGAACCTCCTCGGTGCACTTACTTCCCAACACGTCCGATGCGTTGAAACGCGGAGGAGTTCCCCTTTCACCCCCGCAGAGCACTTACAGATGCATTTACATCATTATATCACAGCTTTAGCGTAGTGCTTTTTGCCACCACTCCTTCAATTCCGACAAGCACTGCGAGCAAGCGGAGAAAAAATACAAAGCGTGCACAAAATGCGTAGAGAAAAAGAAGTGCAATTGCTACCATATAGCATGCACTTACGATCAAACAATCATATCATTCTACAACCGAGTAGGGCAATCTAACACTCTCCGTTTCGAGAACTTTTTTCTTAAAGAAATCACGAAGAAGAGTAACAGGATACTCTTTTTTTTCTGTATCGGACAAATCATATCGTAATAAAGAAAGCTTGAGAATAGATTTTCGCAACAAGCTTATTGTACGTGATTTTTTCGTACACACTTCTTCCGCAAAAGCTGACGTAAGCGAGGAGTCGTTGTTCGTTCTTTCCCGCGATCTGTTATTATTATGCGCAGGCAGAAGAAGCGTCCTCCGACGTTTCATCCGAACGCCATCCAGGACGCCCGTATAATGCGGACGGACAGTGTCCGCTCCGCAATTTTAAAAGGAGGTCCTATCATGGCCGAACACAGACAGCTACCGATCATCGCGTTGCTTCTCGTCCTTCTCGTCGGAGGATCGACGCTTGCGCCGTTTCCATCGACCGCATTCGTTCCTCCTCCTCTTCCCGGCGACGAGGAGGAGATCGCACCGCCGCCTCCTCCGGTGTTCGACGAAACTCCGGGCGTACAACAGCCTCCTCGGGAGAAGATCGAACCAACGCCGGAGCCTGAAGCCCCCGCCAAACCGAAACCGACTCCCAAACCGCAACCCAAGCCCAAACAGAAACCCGCTCCGGGGCCGAAGGAGCCTTCGTATACTCTGGAGCAGCTCTTCAGAATGGGAATGGACGCATACAAGGGCGAAAATGGAAAACAGCGGAGTTTTCAGGAGGCGATGAAATGGTGGACGCGCGCCGCCGCAGCGGGCCATTCGACCGCGCAGTACAACCTCGGCATCATGTACCTGAACGGCGAGGGAACGGAGAAAAATTACAAGAAAGCGCGCGACTTCTTCCTTCAAGCTGCGGGGAAGGGGAATTCCAACGCTGCGGAACAGCTCGGACACCTGTATTTCGGCGATTTACTCGGCGCCCCCGACTACAAAGAAGCGGGCAGATGGTACGAGAAGGCTTCAGGCGGGAATATGGCCTTCGCGGAATTTCGCCTCGGACTGATGCACTACAAGGGGCTCGGAAGGCCGAAGGATTCGATGAAGGCCTTCTATTGGTTCGACAGGGCGGCGCACAACGGCTACATCGACGCGATGGTCAATCTGGGCGTGCTCTATGAAAAGGGTGACGGGGCGGTTTTCAGCCCGGAGAAGGCGATCCGCTGGTACGCGGAGGCTGCCGAGAAAGGCTCGCCGCTCGGTATGGCTTATCTTGGAGAGGCCTACTACCAAGGCAGGGGCGTGCGCAGGGATGAGAAGAAGGGCATCGAATTTCTTGAACGCGCGGCGTCGGCCGACCTGCCCTACGCGCAACGGAAGCTCTACGAAATAGATCGTATCAAGTACATGCGCTACCGCCATATTCAGTAGCGACGAAAATATAACCGGCACGGGACGTCGTCTCTTTTTGGAGACGACGTCCCGTGCCGCATACCGGAAGCCGGAGAGAGCCTCCTCATGCGAATGGAGAATGCGGCGACATTGTGAGAAGCCGCGGGGCGGGGTTACTTTTTCCCGCCCTTTCGCGCCGCTATGAACTCTTCGAGTTTTCGGACATGCTCCTCCACAACCGGATCGGAGGCGATCTCCAGGCCTTCGCGGTACTTCACGAGAGCCTCCTCGTACTTCTTTTCGAGCTGGAGCGAGGCCGCTTCGTTCCACACCGTCACTGCGCGGGCTCGGGCGGATTCTTCCGCTTCTCTCTTCCGCCGCATCTCCAGAAACGATTCCAGTTTGCCGACGTGCTCGCGGACAACGGCGTCCTCGAAGACGGAAAGCCCTTCCCGGTACTTCTCGAGGGCATCTTCGTACTTCTTCGCGAGTTGCAGCTTCGCGGCCTCGTTCCAGAGTGCGACGGCGCGGGCGCGGGCTTCCGGCCCCGCTTCCGGAGGGGGCAGAAAGACATCTCCGGAGAGCGCGGCAAGAACGCCTCCCGCTGTTTTCACTTCGGAGGGATCGATCTCCGGAAAGACGCCGCTCTCAGGCGGCGCCTCCTGCGCAGAGGCTTCCGTCGACTCTTCCTCGGGAAGGGGCGGCAGAAGAGTGTCATCGAAGGCACGCACCGAGGAGGGCTGGATTGCCGCAAGCAACACCACAAGGGTCAGACCGAACAGAACGGCGCCGAAACGCGAACTCATGGGTACAAACACCTCCGGGTAAAAAAATTGGCCGTGCGTCTTCGGAGACGGATGAAAACCCGGCCGACAGGAGCATGGAAATACCCCGGCGGACCGGTCGGGTTTCGTACGCGCGTCGTCTAGTCCAGTTCTACATCAAGGTCGATGAGAACAACCCGCCCCTCTGAAAAAGTCAGAGAGAGGACGGCGTACCCGGGTTCGTCGGTCCAGGCGAAGACGGAGCCGTTCTGGTAGATCGGGACGCCGAGTTCACGGACCACCGAAACGGCGTCGGCTCCAAGGCGTATTCCATCGCCGAGAACGGCGTCTCCTTCCCGTATCTTCGATCCTATCAGCCCGTAACTGTCTTTGGTCCTGAAAAAGAGGAGTTCGAAGGCCGGGTATTCGAGTTTATAATAGTTCACCATATAGGACGGGTCGTGCCGTCCCGGAACCGTGGTGTCGTTTCTGGCGGCAGGTGCGCCGAATTTCGCGATCGCTTCCTCCGGGGTATCGCCGATCCGCTCCCTGGTCTTTCCGAAGAAGCGTGAAAAACGCTCGTCGGGCTCTCCCTCGGCGCTGTAGCTCCAGTCGTCCTGGGGCAGCGGTTCGACGAACCGGCCGTACACCCACCCTTCGACAAGCGTTCCGGACCCCGGAGCGTGAGCGATCACCCTCGACCACGGGAATGGATCGGCGCCCGGGCGTTCTTCGAGCACGACAACATGCTCGCCTCCGACGAACCGTCCCACAAGACGACCAGTTCGCGATGGTTCGCCCCGCACGTTCACGTTCGTTCCCGAAATCTTCGCCAGGAGCATCTCGTCGTTTCCCGCAGAAATTCCCGTCGTGAACAGCAGCAAAATGCATACGGTCAACAGCGGATACGCAGCGTTTCTCAAAGATCTCAACGGTAGCCACTCCTTCCGTCGTCTTCACTCCATCGGCCGCGCCAAATCAGCGCACGTCGGGCTGATTTTTCGCAGTGATTTCGCAAAGCACCTCGGCAAATCCGGTTTTGTGTACACGGATAAGCTGTTCCAGCTCGTTCTCCTCGCGCCGCTCGATAGCGTCGAGAATCGAGAGATGCTCCCTGTGAACGCTTCGGATTCGTTCGGGCCGGAAGGCGAAGACGATACGCGAATACGCGCCTCCGTCCCAAAGCTTGAAGATCATTTCGTTGAGCATCGGAAAGGGCCCCATGGCATAGATTTTCCGATGAAACTCCTTGTTCGCCGCCACCAGCCGGTCCGCGTCTCCGACGTCGACGAACTTCGCCATATCATCCACCTTCCGGCGCAAATCCGCAAGCGCCGTCTCGTCGATAAAAGGAAGAGCGACCCTCGCGGCATACCCTTCGAGCGCTCCCCGTATCGACATGACTTCCACGATCTTCTTCGGGTCGAAGACCGTGACCCGTGCGCCCCGGTGCGGTTCAAGCACGACAAGCCCTTCGGCCTGAAGCTGTTTCATCGCCTCCCGTACAGGGATCGCCGAGACGCCCAACTCCCTGGCGACCGAAGCGACGATTATCGACGTTCCCTGCGACCACTCACCGGTGACGATTCTCTCTCGCAGCAGTTCGTACACGAAACCCGACTTGGTCTTGTATGTTTCTCTGAGCGACATGAGAACCTCCTGTATTCGAAAATAAGCACTCTTCGAAAGGCATGCTATACAATGCACATTATACCTTACTACTGCGCGGGAAAACAGATGTTCAACAAAATCCACTTCCGCAAAACCCGATTGACAGGCGGACACCGGGAGATTAGGATGGAGCTGTTCATCGAATATCGCGTGAACGCGCTCGTCTTCGAGGGGAAGCCCGGTGAAAATCCGGCGCGGTCCCGCCGCTGTGTACCCGACGAGTTCATCGACCACCGGTCCCGCCGGGAAGGGGTGAACGAGGATGAAGGAAGCCAGAAGACCCTGAAGAAGCGCATCTGTGCGACACCTGCGAGGGTTCGGGTCGGCCTTTCATGTATTTTTTGCGGCAAGCGGACAGCTATTCTCCGGATTTTGCACTCGTCGCATAAATATGACCGCGCCGGCGGACCTCATGCAGAGGTTCGCTTTTATTTTTGTCTTCGACGGTGCGTTCCGCGCACCCGTATGACTGGAGGAGATTCCATGGACGAACAGAGGACGCGCCCGCTCGGCGCGGAGTCGCGGGAGGAGACCGGCGAAGAGCCTGTCCGGAAGAGCGATCGCGATCTCTCCCCCTCGGAGATAGAGGAGAAGAGCTTCCGGATTCTGGAGGGGCTTCTGGGCGATTTCGACGCTCCCGCCCCCGAGCGCGAGGTGATCAAAAGGATCGCCCACGCAACGACCGACGTGGAATGGGCGAAGACCTTCCGTTTTTCGCCCAACGCCGTTGGGTCGGGCATCGAGGCCGTACGACGCGGCGCTCCCGTCGTGACCGACGTCGAGATGGTGAGCGCGGGCGTTCGCCGTTCCGCAGCGGAGGCGCGGCGCTCCCGGAACGCTCCCGACGGGAACGAAACGCTCTGCTTCCTGAACGATCCGGACGTCGCCGAGGAGGCGAAACGGAGCGGAACAACCCGCGCACGACTGGCGATGCGGAAGGCGCTTCCCTTTCTCGACGGCGCGATCGTGGCCATCGGCAACGCGCCGACCGCTCTTTTCGAACTCTGCGATCTGATCCGGCGCGGCGAGTGCCGCCCGGCGCTCGTCGTCGGCGTCCCCATCGGCTTCGTCGGCGCGGCGGAGTCGCACGACGAACTGACGTCGCTCGACTGCGAATGGATCACCGCCCCCGGGCCGAAGGGCGGAAGCCCCGTGGCGGCGGCGGCGGTCAACGCAATCATTCGTCTCGCGCTCAAGGACGCTCCTCCGGTTCCCGAAAAGGGCGGCAGGCGCGGCTTCACGACCGGAAGCTGCGCGGCGGCGGCGGCGAAGGCGGCGGCGACGCTGCTCGTCACCGGGGAGGCTCCGCGCTCCGCGGAACTCCGCCTTCCTTCCGACGGAGCCGTGCTGCGCATCCCCGTGGAAGCGTGCGAACTCACCCCCTCGGGCGCCCGCTGTTCGGTGCGCAAGGACGCGGGGGACGACCCCGACGTCACCGACGACATGCTCGTCGTAGCGGAGGTCTCGCTCTCCGAAGAGCCCGGAATCACGATCTCCGGAGGCCGGGGCATCGGGCGCGTCACTCGGAAGGGGCTCCCCCTTCCTCCCGGAGAGTGGGCGATCAACCCCACTCCCCGGACGATGATCCGCGACGCGCTCGAACCGTTGCTTCCTCCGGAAAAGGGGCTGTCGGTGACGATCTCCGCCCCCGAGGGGGAGGAACGGGCCGCGAAGACATGGAACCCGCGCCTCGGCATCGAGGGGGGGATCTCCATCCTCGGGACCACGGGCATCGTCGAGCCCAAGTCGACGGCCGCGTACCTCGCCTCCATCGACATGTACATCTCTTCGGCGCTCGCATTCGAGTCTCCCCGTCCGGGAACGCTCTTTCTGGTCCCCGGCTACGTCGGGGAGAAGACGCTTGAAGAACGGTACGCCGTTCCCCGCGAGCTGATCGTCCGTACGGGAGATCACTTCGGGCACGCGCTGAAGAAGAGCGCCGAACTGGGCGCGCGCCGCCTCCACCTCTTCGGGCACGTCGGCAAGTGGGCGAAGGTCGCCGCCGGTCTGTTCAACACGCACTGCGACTACGGCGACGCGAGGCTCGAAACGCTTGCGGCGTGCGCGGGCGCGTGCGGCGCAACGCCCGAACAGATCAGCGAACTGCTCGCACTGCCGCTGGCGGAGGAGGCGGTTCCGCTGATCGAGCGCTGGGGGCTTTCGAAGACCTTCGACGTGCTGGCGGAGCGGATGCACCGCCGGTGCGCGATGCACGTCGTCTCCCGCGCCTCTCTGGTCGAGCCGCCGCGGAAAAGCGCGGAGACGCGGGAAACACCCCCCGAGAACACCGTCGCCTTCGGCGTCGCGGTGCTCTCGCTCAAGGGGGAGATTCTGGGAAGCTTTCCCTCTCTTTCGCTGAAGGAGGGGTCGTCATGGGAAGATTTACCGTCGTCGGTCTAGGCCCCGGAGACGACTCCTGCCTGCTCCCCTGCGCCCGGCGCGCGATCGAGGACGCGGAGATCCTCGCCGGGGCGCGGCGGCATCTTGCGCCGTACGAGCGGAGCGGCAAGACCCTTCTCTTTCTGGAGAAGGGCGTGGACGACCTTCTCGACGCGGTGGACGAACACCGGAAACTTGGGCGGGTCGCTCTGCTGCTTTCAGGAGACCCCTGCCTTTTCAGCCTCCTCGGACGGATCGCGGGCCGTTTCCCCTCCGGCGACTACGAGGTCGTTCCCGGCCTGAGCAGCTTCCAGCTTCTCTTCGCCCGCCTCGCCTCGCTCCCGGGGGAACCGGACGCTTCGAACCCCTCGTGGAGCGATGTACGTCTTGAAAGCATCCACGGACGCCCCCTCGAAGGGATCGCCTCCATGCTCCATGAGCACAGGAGAACGCTGCTCTTCCTCGACTCGAAGAACTCCGGCCCCGCCGTGGCGGCGTTTCTGCGGGACAGGGGCTTTCCCGACCGCAGCGTCGTCCTCGCCGAGCGGGTAGGGTACGAGGACGAACATATCTCCCGGACCACGCTCTTCGCCCTCGCGAACGAACGGGACGCGGAGGGGCTGGCGCTGCTCCTGATCGAGCCCGGGCCGCTCCCGCCGCTCTCCAAAGGAGTCCTTCCGGACTCCTGGTTCGTCCGGCACGAACGCACTCCCCTCTCGAAGGAGACCGCGCGCGCCCTTGCCGTCTCTTTTCTGCTCCCTCTCGACGGGCTCTCCATACTCGAAGTGGGGGCGGGATCGGGGGGAATCACCGTGGAACTCGCGCGCCGGACGCCGGGAGGGAGCGTCGTCTCGGTGGAGCGCTCAGCGGACGCCCTCGCCGTCGCGGAGGAGAATCTGCGACGCGCCGGTGTCTTCGACAGGGTTCGCCTGCTCCGCGGCTCGGCCCCCGAAGTCTTTTCGGAACTCAAGGACCGCACGGGCGCGCCGCTCCGCTTCCACCGGGCCGTGATCGGCGGCCACGGAGGCGCTCCCGGAGAGATCGTCGCCGCCGTGTGGAATCGTCTGCTTCCCGGAGGGAGGCTGCTGGCGACGGCGAACATGCCCTCCTCGGCCGACGCGATCTACCGCGCGCTGAAGAACTTGGGCGCGACGCCGTCGTTGACGCATGTGAACGCCTCGTCGGCGCGGGAGAGCGCCGGACAGGGAGCGGAATCGTCGTGGATGCTGCTCGCCTCGAACCCGGTCTTTTTGATCTATGCCGACAGGAGCGCGTAACGGGAAATCCCGACGAGCGCGCCGTGAAACACACAAAGTGAGGGAAAGCCAATGGCGAATACGGAATACCCCGCGCTCTTCGTCGGCGCGGGACCGGGAGACCCGGAACTGATCACACTTAAAGGGAAACGCGCGCTCGAAGAGGCGGACCTGGTGCTCTACGCGGGGAGCCTCGTCAACGAAGCGCTGCTCGAATACTGCTCCCCCGGCTGCGTCACGGTCGATTCGTCGCCGCTTTCGCTCGAAGAGCAGGTGGCGCTGATGGCGGCGAAGGTCGCGGAAGGCGGGCGCGTCGTGCGCCTTCACACCGGCGACCCGAGCCTCTTCGGAGCCGTCGCCGAGCAGAAGGAGCGGCTGCAATCGCTTGGCATCGAGGTTAAATTTATCCCCGGAGTGAGCAGCTTTCAGGCCGCCGCCGCCGCGCTGGGCATTCAGTACACCGTCCCCGGAGGGAGCCAGACGGTCGTCTGCACGCGCAGATCGGGACGGACGCCCGTGCCTCCCCGCGAAGATCTGCGCCTGTTGGCGGAGCACGGCGCGACGATGGTGGTCTTTCTCAGCGCGGATCAGGCGGAGGCTGTCTCCGCAGACCTCCAAGCGGGGGCATTCACCGCCGAAACGCCCGCCGCCTGCGTCTACCGCGCCTCCTGGGAGGATGAAAAGACGATCGTCTCCACGCTCGGAGCCCTCCCCTCGATGATGGCGGAGCACGGCATCACCCGCCACGCGCTGATCGTCGTCGGGGAGTGCGTCGCGTCGCACGGCGCGCGGAGCCTGCTCTACTCGCCGCACTTCGCCCACGGCGCGAGGGACGCCGCTCCTGCGCAGGGAGACGGGGAACGGACGCTCGCATCTTCCGCAGGCTCCTGCGAGGCCCGGCTATGAAGACGGCATTTTTCTGCTTTTCATCGAGAGGGGAAGCGACGGCCCGCCGCCTTGAAGAGGCGGGAACGGTCGTCCGCGTCGAGTCCGGAACCCTTGCCTCGACGGTCGCCTCGTGGTGGAACCGCGCCGACGCGCTCGTCTTCGTCGCGTCGCTCGGCATCGCCGTGCGCGCCGTCGCCCCGCACCTCTCGGACAAGGCGGACGACCCCGCCGTGCTGGTGGTCACCGAGGACGGAGAGACCGTGCTTCCGGTGACAGGGGCGCATCTCGGAGGCGGGCGGGCATTGGCGGAACGCCTTGCCGGACTCCTCGGCGTGGAACCGCTGCTGACGACGAGCAGCGACCGGGCGGGGCTCGTCGCGCCCGACCTGCTGGCGTCCCGGTGGGGATGGCTCCTCCTCGGGCGCGACGCGCTCGCCGCGACGAACGGCGCGCTGATCGAGACGGGCGCTCTCTCTTTCTGGACCGACGTCCCCGAGCTGCTGCCTCCGCTCCCCGCCGAGTACGCCGCCGCGGAGGAGGCGAACGCCGCGCTCCTCATCTCCCCGCGCGCGGCGCACTCCACCGCAAAAAAACGGGTGCAGCTCGTCCCCCCCTGTATCGTCGCCGGGATGGGGTGCCGCAGAGGGGCTTCGGCCAAGACGCTCCGCTCCGTCCTCAACGAGGCGCTGCGCGCCCAGGCGCTTCTTCCCGAAGCGATCCGGGAGATCCGTACCGTCGAGGAAAAGATGGACGAACCCGGCCTGATCGAGCTGGCCGCGTCTCTCGACGTCCCGCTGCTCGTCGTTCCCCGCGAGGTAATCCTCTCCATGGAGGAGACGTTTTCCGCCTCCGCGGCGACGAAACATCTCGATCTTCCGGGGGTGGCCGAACCGTGCGCCGCTTCGGCGGGGAAGCTCCTCGGGCGACGGATCGCGACCGAGGGCGTCACCGTCGCCTTCGCGATCGCCGAACCGCGCCGCGAGCCGTTCGATCCCGCAAGGCGCGCGGAATCGAATGCTGCGAAGGAAGCGAGCCTGGAGGCGAGAACGAAGCACGGCGCGCTCTTCATCATCGGCACAGGCCCGGGAGCGGGCGGCTCCGTCACGATCGACGCCAGGCAGGCGCTGGAGGAGGCCGACGCGATCGTCGGCTACGCCCTCTACGTCGATCTGCTCCCGCAGGAGTGGCTGCATGGGAAGCGTATTGAACGGTACTCCATGGGCGAGGAGGAGAAGCGGGTGGAACGCGCGGTGTCGCTCGCCGAGGAAGGGAACGTCGTCGCGCTCCTCTCCGGGGGGGACCCCGTCCTCTTCGGCCTCGCCGGTCTCGCGCTGCGCACGGCAAACGGCAGGGTTCCCGCGAAAGTCTTTCCCGGCGTCACCGCGGCCCAGGCAGCCGGGGCGCTACTGGGCGCTCCCTACGTCAACGGAGTCGCGCTGCTCTCTCTGTCCGACTATCTCCAGCCGTGGAGCGCCGTCCTCCGCGCCCTCGAAGGAGCGGCCCTCTCCGGGCTGACCGTCGCCCTCTACAACCCCGTGAAGCGCGACCTTGAAGAGAAGCTCGGCGAGGTCCGTCGCGTCTTCTCGGCGCAGGGGTACGAAACGGCGTACCTGGTCCGCGACGCGGGACGGGACGCGCCCTCGGTGCAGAAGCTGCCGATCGCCGAACTGGCCGCGGACCGCCTCGACATGCGCACGCTGATCCTCCTTCCGGGGAACTCCGTGGAGGAAATCGCCGGGCTTCTCCTCGACAGGCGCGGCTACCGAAGAGAAGCGGACGCGCAAAAAGAGGAGACTGCGCAATGACGCGGCTCGTCTGCATCGGGCTCGACTTCACGGCGGCGGACACGGCGGAACGCGCTTCGGCATGGAGCGAAGACCTGCTCCGCGCCCTGAAAGAGGAGGGGCGCATTCTCGAGGGCCTTCTGCTGACCACATGCAACCGTTCGGAGGTCTATTTTCGACTCCCGCCGGACGCCGAAACGCCGTCCGAACTGACGCACCCGAAGGCGCGCGTCTATACCGGGACGGAACTCGCCCTCCACCTACTGCGCGTCCTCCTGGGGCTGGAAAGCCTCGCCTGCGGCGAGTCGCATATCGCGGCGCAGGTCAAGGCGTGCTACGGAGAGGGAAACGACCTCTGCGGCCCGTGGCTCCATCGCCTCTTCCAAAGCTCCCTCAAGATGGCGAAGCTGTTGCGGACCTGCTATCATCCGGGGATGGAGCCTTCGATTCCGCGCCTGATGGTCGATATGCTCGCTCCCGCGTCCGCACAGTTTGCCGTCCTCGTCCTCGGGGCGGGCGAGATGGGAGAAGAAACCTCCCGACTGCTTCTTTCACTGCCGCTCTCACGCTCGCCGCAGCGGGATGCCGAAACTGCGACGGACGGCGAGGCCACGCCCCGCACCCTCAAACCGGCTGTCGGTTCGCTCGTCCTGTCGAACCGGACTCCCGATCGCACGGAAGCGTTGTTCTCCCGCCTCTCGCCGCGCCTTGAGCGGGAATCCGGCCCGAATGTTGCGACGCTGCCCTGGGAACAGTGGCGCGAGGAGTCGAGGCATTTCGACGCTATCTTCTTCTGCACCGGCTCCCCCGTTCCCCTCTTCTCCATGGAGGATGCGCGACCGGGACAGCAGGTCTTCGACCTCGGCTCGCCCCCGCAGGTCGCGCGTTCCGCGGAAGAGGACGACGCCCGCCTTGTCGCCCTCGACGACCTCGCCCGGACGGCGGAGGAGGCGACGAAGCGCTACAGGAAGAAGCTCCGCAGACTGGAGGAGGAGGCGACGAACGCTGCGGTCTCGGTCATGTCGGAGCTTGAAACGCTCTCTGGCGAGACGTACAAACGACTGGTCCTCCTCAGGGCGGAACGGATCGTCGCGGACAGGGCCGAGCGGACCTCGAAGCGGACGGGGACCGACGAGGAGACGCTCCGCCGAATGGGGTGGAGCATCGTGAAGGCGCTCCTCTCCCCCGCTTTCGCCGAGTCGGACCCGCACGCCCGAAGGCTCTGGAAGATTCTCGCGGGCGAGCTGGAGGAGTCCGACGATGTGTAACGCTTCGTCGCCCCGCTCCCGGGAGCGAGCCTCCCTTATGATCTGTCTCGACGCTTCCGCAGGACCGATACTCGTGGTCGGCGGCGGCGAGACCGGACTGCGCAAAATCCGGACGCTGCTCGAAGCGGGAATGGATGTGACGCTGGTCTCTCCCGAGATCGTCCCGGAGCTGGAGGCGATCGTTCGGGAAGGGGGCGTCGCCTGGGAACGGAGAACCGCCGAACGGCGGGACTTCGAGGAGCACGCCTTCGCGCTTCTCGCGCTCTCCCGCTCAGAATCGGAAGCGGTTCTCCACCTCGCCGAGGGGACGCGCTGCCTCGTGAACTGCTGCGGCGCCGGTGAGTTGGGGACCTGGTCGTTAGCCGCGCAGTTCCGCGTTGCATCTTCCGTCGCGGCGCTTCCGGAAGATGTACCCTCTCCCGCCGGAAACCACTGGTACACAGTCGGCGTCGCCAGCGGCGGACGCTCTCCGGCCGGCTCCGCCGCGCTGAAGCGCCGACTGCGGCACTCTCTGGAAGGAGACCGTTCATGAAACTGCTCACACGCGGAAGCACTCTCGCCCTCGTTCAGACCGAACGGGTCGCATCCTCTCTTCGTTTTCTCGGCATCGACGTCGACATCGAGCGCGTCTCCACCAAGGGCGACCGGGACACTGTGAGCCCCCTCTGCTCCTTCGGCGGCTCCGGAGCGTTTTCGAGCTGCATCGAGGAGGCGCTGCTGCGCGGCATGGGCGACGGGGCGGTCCACAGCCTGAAGGATCTCCCTTCATGCTGCCGCGAAGGATTGGAGATCGCCGCCGTCTGCCCTCGCGACCCGGTGGAGGACCTGCTTCTCTGCCGCGAGGAGCAAAACCTGGAGAGTCTTCCCCGCGGCGCGGTCGTGGGCACTTCGAGCCCCCGCCGCCGCGCCCAGCTGCTGCGTCTCCGCCCCGACCTCTCCGTGAGGGAGCTTCGCGGAAACGTCGCCACCCGCCTCCAGAAGCTGCACGACGGACTCTACGACGCAATCGTCCTCGCGCGCGCCGGGCTCGACCGCCTTGATATCAAAACGCCGAACACGACGCCGCTTCCGTTTCTTCCCGCACCCTGCCAGGGAATCATCGCCCTCGAAGCGCCCCTGAACGGCGCGCTCTTCCCGTTGGGCGAACGCATCACCGACAGGAGGACGCACCTCTGTTCGATCGCCGAACGCTCGCTGCTTCGAACGCTCGGCGTCGGCTGCCACGTCCCCTTCGCCGCGCTCGCGGAGCTTCACGGGGAGACGATGGTGCTGCGCGCGGAGATCCTTGAGTGCGACGGCGGAAACTCGGTAACACTGACCTTCGAGAGAACGGTCAGGACGGACGAAGAAGCGCTGGACGCCGGGCGTTCGCTCGGCGGGCTCTTCCGGAATGAACCGCGAGCGGCCCGGCTGTTGAAGGCGTGCGCCGTTCCCCCTCCCCCCGGGAAGGAAGAACGCGCTCAACGCGCCGGGAGGCCTTCGGTCTGTACCGCCGCTCTCGCCGGAGGCGATCTCCGATGACGGTCCATCTCGTCGGCGCGGGGTGCGGCGGGCCGCTCTGGCTGACGCTGAAGGGGAAAGCGCTTCTCGAAAGCGCGGAGCATGTCGTGTACGACAGCCTGATCCACCCCGACCTCCTTCAGCTCGCCCCCCCGGCGTGCGCCTTCCACCCGGTCGGCAAGCGCAAGGGAAGGCCCTCGCCGAAACAGAGCGAGATCAGCGCGCTCCTCGTCGAGCTGGGACGAACGGGGAAGAGCGTCGTCCGGCTCAAGGGCGGCGACCCATTCGTCTTCGGACGCGGCGGCGAGGAAGCGCTCGCGCTCGAAGACGCCGGAGTCCCCTGGACCTTCACGCCCGGCATCACGGCCGCTCTCGGCGGACTGGGGAGCGCGGGCATCCCTCCCACGCACAGGGGCGCCGCCGACTCGGTCACGCTTATCTCCGGGCACAGCGCGGACGGCAAGGAACCGGACGGCGATGCATGGAGAACGTTCGGGGCACTTCGCGGAACCAAGGCGATCTACATGGGAGCGTCGTCGTGGACGAAGCTCCGCCCCCTGCTGCTGGAGGGGGGAATGCCCCCCGACGAACCGTGCGCCGCAGTCGCCTGGGGCGGCTGGGGTCGGGCCCGGCTCGTCTCCTTTTCCTCCGCCGACTCGCCAAACATCCCCAGCCCGAGCATCGTCGCGCTCGGAGAGACTGCGGGGATTGGCCTCTCGCCGGAGCGGGGGCCTCTGCGCGGACTCCAGGTCGGTCTCGTACGCCCCTCGCCCGAGAGCTGGACCACGGCGCGCGCGCTCGAGTCGCTGGGCGCGGACGCGTACAGCCTTCCGCTGCTTTCGCTGGAAGAGCTTAACACGAGCGGAGAGGAGAGCGCACTTGCGGCAGCCGACTGGCTCGTCCTCACCAGCCCCCGAGGTGCGGCGATCCTGCTGCGCCGGATCGATCCGAGGCGCATATCGGGCCGCATCGCCGTCATCGGCGAGGGAACGGCCGCAGCGCTTGCTTCTTTCGGCATCCGTGCCGACGCCGTCGCCTCGCCCTCGACATCGGAGGCGCTCGCGGCGCTGCTCGCCGCCCGCGTCCGTCCGGGGGAGCGCGTCGTCTTCTTCAGGAACGAGGCCGGATCCCCTCTTCCCGAGGAAGCCGTCCGGTCGGTCGGCGCGTTTCCGGAGAACATCGCCGCCTACAGGATGCTCCCCTCGCTCCCGCCGGGCTGGGAGGCCTACGAGGCGCTCTGGGACGAATGCGGGCTCGACGCTCTCGTCTTCGGCAGCGCCGCCCTCGCCGCGGCGTGGAGCGCAAGCGCCCCGCCTCCTCGCCCGAAGACCGCGCTCGTCGCGTGGGGGGAGACGTGCGGCAGAGCGGTGGAACGCTTCTTCGGGCGAGCGCCGCTCGTGATGCGAAGCGCGGACTTCGACGGCCTCGTCGCCGCGCTGGAGTCGTTGCGTAAAGAATAATCGGGGCGATCTCTCATTGAATAACGATACGGAAAGCCGTACAATATTTTACTGAAAGAATGTGGAAAAGAGGCAGCGATAACGACATGCAACGTGCAGAACAGGGCGAAAGGAGGGGAACGAAATGGCTGTATCGTCCGGCGACAGTATTCTGCGGATTCTCGTCGAAAAAAAGGAAGCGCTTGCATCCCGCTTCAGTGTGACGAAGATCGCCCTTTTCGGCTCCTTCGCCAGAGGAGATGACCATGCCGACAGCGACGTAGACATCCTTGTGGAGTTCTCCGAGCCGACGTTCGACAACTACATGGATCTGAAATTCTACCTGGAGGATATCCTTGAGCGCCCTGTCGACCTGGTGATGGCCGATACCGTCAAACCCAGGATACAATCGGCCATCGAGAGCGAGGCCCTCTATGCCTAGAGACTACGGACTCTACTTGGACGACATCGCGGAAGCGATCAAGAAAGTGCTGAAATATACCCGCGATCTGGACTTCGACGCTTTCGAACAGGACGAGAGAACAGTGGATGCCGTCATCAGAAATCTTGAGATAATCGGCGAGGCGGCGGGGCATCTCCCCGAGGAACTCCGCACACGAGCACCGGAAATCGAATGGCGAAAGGTTGTCGCCCTGCGCAACGTTCTGTCGCACGCGTATTTCTCGGTAAGCCTCCCGCTCGTCTGGGATGTCGTGCAGAACAAACTCGTACCCCTGAACGATGCATGCGAAAAACTCATCCACACTGTCGATAAGGAGAAAAAAAAATGACCTGTGCATTTCCGCCGCGAACGCGGCTGCGCCGACTCCGGGAGAACCGGGTGCTCGCCGAGAGCATCCGGGAGGTCTCCCTCGAACCGAGACAGCTGATCCTCCCGCTCTTCGTCGTTCCAGGCTCCGGCAAACGGACGCCGATCTCCGGCCTGTACGGCGTGGACCACTGGAGCGTGGACCGCCTCTACGAGGGTGCGGATGAAGCTATTGCAGCGGGCGTGAAGTCGTTCATGCTGTTCGGCCTCCCCACCGAGAAGGACGCGAACGGAAGCACGGCATGGCGCGAAGACCAGCCTGTCCAGCAGGCGCTCCGATTCCTCAAAGAGCGCTACGGCAGGGAGATCCAGCTGATCACCGACGTCTGCATGTGCGAGTACACCGCTCACGGCCACTGCGGCTTCCTGACCGCCGACGGGCGCGTCGAGAACGACTCTTCGGCCGCGGCGCTGGGGCGCATCGCCCTGAGCCACGTCCGCGCCGGAGCCGACACGGTCGCTCCCTCGGCGATGATGGACGGACAGGTGGCCTCCATCAGGAAGGCGCTCGACGACGGCGGTTTCCAGACGACGCCCATCATGAGCTACAGCTCCAAGTTCGCCTCGGCATTCTACGGTCCCTTCCGCGAGGCTGCGGGAAGCGCGCCCTCGTTCGGCGACCGACGCGGGTACCAGGCGCCCTCGACGAACTGGCGTGAGGCGATCCGCGAGCCGCTTCTCGACGAGGAGGAGGGGGCGGACATTTTGATGGTTAAGCCCTCGCTGCTCTACATGGACATTCTCGCCCGTCTGCGGGAGGCGACGATGCTCCCGCTTGCCTGCTACCTCGTCAGCGGCGAGTACATGATGCTGCGGCACGCCATGGCCGCCGGAGCGCTCGACGAGGAGCGCGGCCTGCTGGAAGCCCACTTCGCGCTGCGCCGCGCCGGGGCCGACCTGATCATCACCTACGCGGCGGTCGATGTCGCCCGGCTGCTGAAACGCTGACGCGGCAGCCGATTCCTTCTTCCGTACAAACGCCGACGACGAACGCCCCGCACGCAGCGGGGCGTTCGCGTGTTTCCAGATATTCGACGGATTAGAGAGCGGAAAAGACGTCAGCCGCCGCCGCTATCGTCCGTTCGACAACTTCCTCCGTATGCGCCAGCGAGACGAACGCCGCCTCGAAGGGAGACGGAGCGAACATATGCCCCCGCTCCAGCATTCCGTGGAAGAAGGGAGGGTATTTTGCCGCGTCGGTCGCCTTCACCTCCGCGAGGTTGCGAGGCAGCTCCGGCGCGAAGAAAAAACCGAGTACGGAACCGAAGCGCGAGACGGAGAGCGGAATCCCCGCCTTCGCGGCCGCTCCCGCCATGCCCTCCGCGAGCTGTTTGGCCCGCTCCTCCAGCGTATCGTAGACGCCCTCTCGCCGCAGAACACGCAGGACCGCGAGCCCCGAGGCCATCGCGAGCGGATTGCCCGAGAGCGTCCCCGCCTGGTAGACGGGCCCGAGCGGGGCAAGATGCTCGCAGATCTCCCGCCTGCCGCCGAGCGCGCCGACGGGCAGACCGCCGCCGATGATCTTCCCCAGACAGGTGAGATCGGGCGTCACATCCGTTCGCTGCTGCACTCCCCCCTCCGGAACACGGAAGCCGGTGATCACCTCGTCGAAGATCAACAGCGCGCCGTGCGCGGAGGTCAACCTCCGCAGCCCCTCCAGGAATCCCTCCTCGGAACCGTTCGCGGGTATCGGGGGTACCAACCCCATGTTTCCGGCCCACGGTTCGACGATCACTGCGGCGATTCGGTCGCCGAAACGGCCGAACGCCTCGCTCGTCCGTTCGAGATCGTTGTACGGGACGACGAGCGTCGTCGAAGCCGTGCTCACCGGAACGCCGCCGCTGTCGGGCTTCCCGAGGGTGAGCGCGCCGCTCCCCGCGCTCACCAGCATGCCGTCGGAGTGCCCATGGTAGCAGCCGTCGAACTTCAGCACGATCTCCCGCCCCGTGAAACCGCGCGCCAGACGGAGCGCCGTCATCACCGCCTCGGTCCCCGAGGAGACGAAGCGCACCAGCTCCATCGAGGGGAAGACGCGCCGTACCTCCTCGGCAAGTTCGACTTCCTTCGGACAGGGCGCGCCGAAGGAGGTCGACTCCCGCGCCGCGGCACAGACGGCCTCGACCACTTCCGGATGAGCGTGTCCGAGGATCAGCGGCCCCCAGCTGCAAACGTAGTCAGTATACCGTCCGCCGTCGACCGAGCGGAGGAACGGCCCCTCGCCTCTCTGAAAAAAGAGCGGCGTTCCCCCCACTCCTCGCCACGAGCGCACCGGGCTGTTCACGCCGCCGACGAGCGTGCGTTTCGCCCGCTCGAAGAGTTCCAAGCTGTTCATCATTACAAAAACCTCCCCTGAAACACCATATCTACCACCCTCTGAGCACCGGGATGGCGGCCAATGCGACAGTCACGGCCATCGTGACGACGAGCGTGAGCAGATTCCATACGAAGAGCGAGCGGACCATGCGCCCCGGAAAGATCCCGAGCCAGAAGGCGAGATCCTGCCGGAGCACCCTCGAAAGCACCGCGAGCATGTTCCCGACGAGCAGTGCGAGCACCCCCTGCGCCGTGGAGAGCGCTCCCGAGGCGATCGCGCCTCCCGCCACGCCAAGCGCCGCGTTGACGTGCGCGAAGGACGCGGCGGCGACCGTCCATCCGGCGCTCGACAGCAGGGGAAAGGAGGCGCCCTTCTCCTGAAGAAAGGCCTGGATCGACGGCGAGAGCAGATACGCCAGCGCGTAGACCGAACAGGCGAGCGGCAGAGTACGCGCCAGCGTCCGGAAGAGCGGAAGAGCGCCTCCCCGATTGCCGGCCGGACCTCGGGACGTTCTCCGAGAAGCCCCCTTTTCGTGCTCCTGCTGTGGAAGAGCGCTGTCCGGGATCTCCGCAAAAGCGGAGTCGCCGTGAACGAAGGAAGGACAGGGAACATCGCTCGTTCTCCCTTGCCGCGATTCACGCGTCGACTCTCTTCTCAGAAGAGCGACGAAGAACAGGAAACGACAGAAACTCCGCAACAGCACGGCCACCGAATAAATGGCGCCTGCGGCTCCCGCGAGGCCCAACGCCGTGGGGAAGGAGACGATCCACCGTTTGACGTACCCCGGGAACGACTGAAGAAGCGTCCCGAAAAGGGCTTCACGCCGCGAGAGCCGGCCCTCCCGCTGCGCCTCGGCGACGATGGCAGCGCCCGCCCTCGACGACCCGAGACTCACCGCTATGGCGAAGAGCAGATCCGGACTCAGTCCTCCCTTGGCACGGCGCTCGTCCGCCCCCGGCAGAAGGAAGCGCATCACGCGCTCCGGCACGGAGGCTGCGAGGAGCAGCTTGCCGAAAGCAAGTCCCGTAGTCACGGTGACCACGAGCAGCAGTTCTCCATAAAGAAGCCCGCGCCAGTCCGCAGCGCCTACCACGAAGAAAGTCCCCTCTGCGGCCGCCGCCCGGAAAACGAGGTGCGCAGGGTGTTTCGAAGATGCGCGCTGCGAATGCAGCTCCCCTCCGAGAAATCAGGGCTCTCTTCCTCCCGGTGAATCCGTTCGTTTCCCGAGACGAAATAGGCTCCGAGAAAACAGGGCTTCAGCGCCATCGCAAAAGCTGCACCACGCTCAGATACTCGGAGGATGGAACGAGCGCCTCTTCCCCCTCCACAATCCGCTCGTCGGGAAGCCCCGCCCTGTCGATCCGAAGCATCGTTCTCCAAGGGCCGCTGCGCTCCACCAGTGATCGCAGCTCCTCTCCGAGCGCGGACGGCTTGTAGAGGACCGCAGCGTCCGCCGCCGCGAGCATTCCTTCGATCCGCGCGAGCGGCGCGGTTCCCGGAACGACGGAGAGCGGTTCGCTCCCCAGCGCCAAGAAACGCCCCGCGCGCGACGAGGCCAACGAATGTGCCGAAACTCCCGGGACAAGGCCGAGTTCGACATCCGGCGCCATGCGCTTCAGAGCGTCGTAAAGATAGGCCGCCGTGGCGTAGAGGGCGGAATCGCCGATGACGGGCAGCGCCACGGAGGCCGCGTTCTCCCATCGCGGGCGAAGCCGCGCGAGTTCCTCGCGCAATATCGCATCGCGCGCATCGTCGTCGCGAATCATCGGAAAATGGACGGGCAGCGTCTCGCGGACAAGATGCGCTTCCAGTATCCGCCCCGCCACGCTCTCCCTCCCCTTCTCCGAAAACGGGATGAAGACGGAGTCCGCCTCCTTCAGAATACGCAGCGCCCGGAGCGTCATCAGCTCGGGATCGCCCGGGCCGAGGCCCACTCCCCAGAATTTCATCGTTCGTCTTCCTCCTCGTCCCCGGAGAGCATATGATCTTTTGCTCCGGGTAGTTCATCCTTTTCTCTCCGTCCTCGTTCAAAAACCGCACGCAGCATCTCCACCGACGTTTTCATACGCAGCAGCGACGGACGGCTCACGTCCTCCTCGGGAAGCAGGACGATCTCCGCTCCGTGGAGGCCCGCGATCCACGGGCGGGAGAGGACGTCCGCTTCCGTGACCGGATTCATCGCCCCCGTCTGGACGATGTAGACGTCCAACCCCTCCTCCGCCAGCGCAAGGAGACGTTCCTCCCCCCAGTTCGCAAGAGGACTCCCGGGACGCAGCGGATCTGCGGACGCCGCGACATTCACCCCTCCGGCGAGCGTGAGCAGCAGAGCCGCCCAGGAGTCGGGCGCGCAGGTGCGAAGCCCCTTCCCGGAGGTCTCCAGAAAAACGAGCGGACGTGAGACATCCAAGGGGGGAGTCTGCGCCTCCAGAAGAGCGAGCGTCTCTTTCCAGAGGTAAACGCCGTCCTCCGCCCCGAGCAGTGCGGAGAGGCGCTCAAGGTACGCGTCCATCGTCACCGGAATCGGCGGAGAGAGTGAAACCACGGGAACGCCGCTCCGCTCCAGCGTCCTGAAAACGCCTTCATTGATGCTCTCCGCAAGCGGGCGGACGAGCACAAGGTCCGGCGCAAGCGCAAGAATTCGCTCCGCGTCGGCGCGCATCGGCAGGCGGGGTATGCCGGGAAAGAGCGCCTCGTCGTCGCCCTCCGCGATTCCGACAAGCCTGCCCCTTCCCCCGAGGGCGAGGATGTTCTCGCTGTGTCCGGCGTAGAAAGAGACGATTCGCTCCGCCGGCGCGGGAAGCACGACGGTCCTCCCGGCGTCGTCGACGATCTCGATCTCGCCGGCGCACCCGAACCCCGGAAAGAGGACGATGCCGCACAGGGCAAGAAGAAGGAAGAAAACGCCCGCTACACGGCGCGCCATACTCTTCTCCACCGGCCGTCCTCGCGGAGATCCGCGCCGAACGACGCGAAGGGAACGTCGTAGACCGACGACAGCACCGAGTCGTTGAGCGCCTCCTCCACATCCCCGAACGCTTCTATGCGCCCGTTTTTCAAGAAGCAGACGCTGTCGGCGTACTCCGCCGCGAGATTGATGTCGTGGACCGCCGCGACCACCGTCGCCCCCTCGCGTGCGCATTTCCGGAGGAAGCGGAAGAGCCGGAGCGTGTGCCGGGGGTCGAGCGCGGAAGACGGTTCGTCGAGAAGGAAGACCTCCGGCTGCTGCGCGATCACCTGCGCGATGAGCACCCGCTGCTTCTCTCCCCCGGAGAGCGACGACACCCTGCGGGAGAGCATCTCGCCGAGCTCCATTTCACGTACGGCCTCCATCGCGCACCCTCTGTCCTCGGTCGTCCATCCTGAGAGGAATTTTCTGTGAGGGAGCCTTCCGAGGAGCACGACCTCCTCGACCGTAAAGGGAAAGGAGAGCGACGGCGACTGGGAGACCATGCCGACGAGCTTCCCCCGCTGCCCGGAAGAGAGACGACGGAGCGAACGTCCGGCCAGAACCGCGTTTCCCGAGAACGGAAGCGCGCCCCCCAGCAGGCGCAGCAGCGTGCTCTTCCCGCTGCCGTTGGGCCCAAGCAGCATCGTCAGCGCGCCGGACGGAAACTCGGCGGAGAGGCGGTCGAACACGCGGCGCCCGCCGTACCCCGCGCACACGCGATCAAGCTGGATTCCCCGCCCGGAAACGCTTGGAGATCCCCTCATACTCTCTCCCTCCCTCGAAGCAGTATCCAACAGAAGACCGGCCCTCCGGCCAGCGAGGTCACCACGCCTACGGGTAGCTCGCCGAGAGACCGGGCGACGCCGTCCGCCACCGTGAGCAAAAGAGCCCCTCCAAGGAACGAGGCAGTCAGCAGCACTCTGTGCGACGGTCCCAGGGCCATCCGCAGAAGATGCGGCCCCACGAGCCCCACGAAGCCGATGATGCCGTGCGAAGCCACAGTCAGCGCCGTTGCCAGCGAAGCGAGCACGAGCAGCGTTCCCTTGATCCGGCGCTCCTCCACCCCGAGATAGACCGCCCTGTTCTCTCCGAGGGAGATCGCGTCAAGGTCGCGCCCCCACCACCACGCCGCCGCGAAGAGGGCGAAGGCCCCCGCCGCGACGGAGAACGCTCCTTCCGATGAAGCCCCCGAAAAGCTTCCCATCAGCCAGAGGACGATCGCGGCCACCCTCTCCCCGGCGAGCGCCTTGAGCAGCGTCACCCCGGCCGAGAGTACCGAGCCGATCACGATGCCCGAGAGCACCATGTGCAACGGCGAAAATCCCCCCGAACGCCAGGCGAGGAGGAGCGAAAGCGAAAGAGCCGCGAGCGCCCCGGCGAAAGCGGCGGCGGGAATCCATGCGCCGCCGAGAAAGATCCCCAGCGAAGCGCCGAGCGCCGCCCCAGAGGCGATACCGAGCGTATACGGTTCCGCCAAAGGGTTCACCAGAATCCCTTGGAGCACCACTCCGGACACCGCGAGCGAAGCGCCCGCTCCCAGCGACGCGAGAAGCCGGGGCAACCGGACGGCGCGGATGACCAGCGCCTGCTGCGGGGTGAGAGCATGCTCGAATCCAAGAACAATCCGGAGCGCGCCGGGAAAAGGTATCTCCATGTCCCCGGCGAGCAGACGCCACAGGGCCGCTCCCCCCAGAAGGAGGAGCAGCCCCAGAAAAACACAGCACGTCCGCGAACGCTCACCGGAACGTCGCATACCGAATAGCCACTCCGCCGGGGCGGCGCTCTCGGTCAAATCCGGGAATTCCCCGGCCGCGTTTCGTTATCACCTGTTCTCCAGAGCCTCCCGTATGTGGTCGATGAAGAGTTCCGCCAGCCCCTCGCCGTCTCCGAGTCCCTTCAAAAGAGGCTCGACGGCGTACCCTTCGCCCCTGAGGACACTGACCCATGACTCGGGGTCGTCGGCATCCGCCATATCGTTCTTCGCGTGGTCACCGGCCACCACCATGAAGGGCACGAGCGTCACCCGCGACGGGTTCAGCTCCTTCAGTCGCCGCTTCACGCTCTCGATATCCGGGAAAGCCTCGACGAGCCCCATGACGAAAGGCAGGCCTTCCTCGTCGAAGAGAAGCTGCATCTTGCTGTAGGCCGCATTCGCCCCGTGGTGCGTGCCGTGCCCCATGAAGGCGACCGCGCCGCCATCGGCCGCAAAGGATGCGTACTTCGCCTTGAGCATGTCGACCGTCTTCATGTAATCCTCCATGCTGTCGAGCAGAGGTCTGCCGAGCGAAAGGCGTTCGAAGCCGTACTTCCCGCGCAGGGACGAGAAGGCGCGCACGACCCCGGCGAGCTGGTGGAACTCCTCGCCGGAGATGATGTGCAGCGACTGCACGACGACCGACGTAAAACCTTCGTCCTGCATCTTCGCCAACGCTATCGGAGGCGTGTCGACGACGAGCCCCTCCTCCTTGAGTATCTTCCGGCGGATGATGTTCGAAGTGTACGAAATCCGGACCTCGGCGTCCGGAAAGGCCTTCCGCACCGCCCCGACGATGCCGTCGATGGCCGAGCGGGCGTCGGGCTCCGACGTCCCGAAGGCGACGAGCAATATTCCCTGTTTTCCCTCGGATTTCGCACGCTCCGAAGCGAACGCGCTTGCTGAAAACAGGACGGTCAGACACACAACGAACACGAAGACAGCATAACTCATTTTTCTCATCCTTTACCCCTCCCGTGGGACGATAGCCGGGAAAATGCTCCCCGGACGCCTAAGCCCCCGGAGGAAACGAGCGCACACCGCCGCGCCGTTCCGGCGGAGAAAATAAAAAAGACCGTTCCAGACAGGAAACGGCCCTCTTCCAGTGATCTTCTTCCACAACCTTCGCCATCGTTACTTCCGGAAAAGGGGGGGAAAACACTTCGGCGGCCTCGATTCCTCGCGAGTCTTCCCGCTGCTTCGAAAGACCGGTCTCCTGGCTCGCCCTCATCCTCCCCCACCCCTTCCCGGAACCCTTCGTACGCAGTGCTGCGCCGGTTCGCTCCAGTGGCTCGGTGGCTTCGTCAGGCTTACAGTGGCGGGTCCGCGCCGGATTTTCACCGGACTTCCCGAACATCTTCCGAAAGAAGGC
>JAHDKT010000124.1 GCA_018436725.1 Synergistaceae bacterium
CTTGCACAGGTCCACTATGGGAACGATCTGTCCGCGAAGATTCACGATTCCTTCCACGAAGTCCATCGACTGCGGGATCGTCGTGATGTTCTGGAGCCGGACGATTTCGCGCACCCGCGATATATCGATGCCGAACTCCTCCTTGCCCAACCCGAAGACGACCAGTTGCTGTTCAGCCATTTTTCTTCCTCCTGTCGTTCGATACAGATTCGGAACGGCGTCCCCGACGCCCTGCGCTCTCTTCGAAAACGCCGTTCCTCTCCTCAGTACAGTTCCGTAAAAAGCGGAACGCCCGGATCAGCGGCCGGGAAGCGCAAGCTTGTCTGTCCCGCGCGCTTCCGAAGGGTTCAACCAGCCTTCGTCCTTTTCCACCTTGAAGCGCTCCGTCATCTCCCGCAGATCCTCGGCGGTGGAGCTCACCTCCTGCGAGCCCGTGGCCACGTTCTCCATCGCCGCGGCGGTCTCCTCCATCGACGCGGCGAGGTTCTGCACGTGGTCGTCCGTCGTCTCCATCACGCTCGCCGTCGCGTCGATCAGCGCGATTACCTTGACCGACTTCGCGACCTCCTCGTCGGTGGTCGTGATGATCTTCCGGATATCCTCGATCGAGCTGCCGATGGCGTTCCGGATGCGCTCCAGCGCGTCTCCGGCGACATGCGCTATGGTCACGCCCTCTTCGACGCCCTCCCGGCTCTTCCGCATCGACGACACCGCGGAACGGGTCCCGTCGAGGATCTTCGACACGAGTTCCGCGACCTCATGCGCTCCCTGCTGCGACTGCTCGGCGAGCTTGCGCACCTCCTCGGCGACAACCGCGAACCCTCTTCCCGCCTCGCCGGCCCGCGCCGCCTCGATCGCGGCGTTCAGCGCCAGCAGATTCGTCTGGTCCGCCAATCCCGTGATGGTGTCTCCCACCACGCCGATACGCTGCGAATAGGCGTCGAGCTGCGTCAGCAGTTCTTCGGTCTCCTGCACGGAATTCTTGATGTTTTCCATACGCTCTATGGTCTTGAGCACCGTCTCGCCGCCTTCCGAGGCGGCATCCGCCATGTCTTTGGAACTTTTATCCGCGTTCGAGGCAAGGCTCTGCGCGATCTGAATAAGGCTGCTCATTTCCAGCATCACCTGCGACGATTCGACGGCGTTGGCGCGGCCTCCCCGCGTCTGCTCGGCGAGCTTCGCGTTGCTCTCGGCCACTTCGCTGGTGGTGCTGGTGACCTCCTCGGTCGAGGCGGCGGTCTCCTCGGAAATGGCGGAGAGGTGGACCGATTTTTCTTTGAGTTCGCGGATCATCTCGCGCTGGCTGCTCACCATCTCGGCGAGCGCGTCGGCCATCATGCCCAGCTCGTCCCGGTTGGTGATATGGAAGTCCTCCCGTTCGATGGTGAAGTCGCCGTCGCGCGCCCTTCCGGCGAGCTCCGCCACGCGCTTCAGCGGGACGGTCAGACTGCGCGTCATGGCGAAGGCGATCGTCGCGCCGAGGAGCACCGCGAAGACCGTGGCGATCAGGATGACGAGGATGGTGGATGCAAGACTGGAAACGGCCCTGTCGGCGATCGCAAGAGACTCTTTCGCCGCCGCCTGCGCTACCCGACCGGCGAGCGTCTGAATGCTTTGCCCCGCCGTGACGCGCTGCGCCGCCAATGTGTCAAGCTCTCTCCATTTGGAAACGAACTCTTCCATCGCCGCTTTGTACTGGTCCGCGGCTTTCTGAATGGCGTCGAGCTGGTCGATGTTGCTCTGCTGCCGCGTGCGGGCTCGGATGTCCTTCATCAAGGCGGTAATGTGCGTAAAACGTTTGACACCTTCTTCGATGCGGACTAGATTGCGAGTAGCCTGCCCCGCGAAGTTGTCGACCCTGACGCCGTTTCCCGCGTCGATGACGTCGTTGATCAGGGTGATCTTTTCGAGGCGCTCTTCGAGCTTCTCCTGCTCCGCGCCCTCCTTGATCTCCTTGTGCATGGCCTCGTTCTGCGATCGAAGAAACGCTTGGGCGTTCTCCAAGAAGGTCCGGGCGCCGTCGTCCGCACTTTTTCGGGCCGCGTCGATACCGTTGACGCTCTCCTCCGTGCGCCCGACAAGATCCATGTACTCTTTCAGCGCAACCTCCGACTTCATCGCCCCTTCTTTCAGCACCTTGAGATCGGGGTACTTCGCGGCAAGGTCGGCCGCCCGCTTCACCGCCGCGCTCGCCTCGTCCGCGGCTTTGCGCCCCGCGTCGAGGAATTCCTTCTGGTACGTGTAGCCGTAGCCGCGAACCTCGTACATCATGTCCTGGATCGTGTTCCGGACATCCGCCGCGATCACCAATTCAGGAACGTACTCCTGCGCGAGCGATTCCGCCTCCTTTTGCACTCCGCTCATGTTCATCCAGCTCATCGCGCCCACTCCGGCGAATATGAGCAGCAGAACGCCGAATGCAAGGGTGAGTTTCCCGCCGATCTTCATTTTCTTCAACATGCACGATCAACCCTTTCCTCCGTAGAAATATAAAAAGGTACAAAAAGGGGAGTCTCCGGAAATGAACGCTTCCGAAAACTCCCCTTTCTCGTTCAGCGGGTCTTTCTTTTACTGTCCTGCAGCGGAACAAGGCCCTTCGGCAGGTCGCCTCCTTCGATTTTGAACGCGCCGACCAGCTTCCGAAGCTCTTCGGCAAGCCCGGCCAATTCTTCGGATCCCTGCGATACGCGCTCCGTCGCGGCGGTCACTTCCGACATCCGCTCGCGCACCATCTCCGACGACGACGCCGCGCCGCTTACGCGGGAAGCGATATTCTGTACCGCTCCGGCGATCTCCTCGCTCGACGCGGCCTGCTCTTCCGACACGGCCGCCAGGTCCTGCGTCGCCATTGAAATATGCGACAGAGCGTCCATCATCTTCTCTATGGTCATGCGCGTGTTTTCGGCAAGTCCGCTGGACTCCCTGGAATCTTTGGCGTTCCGTTCCGAGGACGCCACCACGCTGTCCAGATCTTTGGTAATTCCGGCGGCAAGCGCCGCAATCTGCTCGGCGGCCTTGTTGCTTTCTTCGGCCAGCTTGCGGACCTCTTCGGCAACGACGGCGAAGCCTCGCCCGGCCTCCCCTGCTCGCGCGGCCTCGATGGCCGCGTTCAGCGCGAGCAGGTTCGTCTGGTCGGCGATGCTCCCTATCTGCGTGACGAAGCTTTGAATTTCTCTCGCGCGCGCTCCAAGCTCCTTTACGTCCTGAGCGGAACGTTCCGCGTCTTTGGCGACGCCGTCGATGCTGGCAACGGCCTTCTCAACCGCGTGCACGCCCTCTTCTCCGGCGAGCCGCGCATGCTCCACGTCCCCGGCCATCTCGGTTCCTTTCTGCGCCGACGATTGCGCTCCGCTCGCCACCTCCTCGACGGAAGCGTTGATCTCCTGCGAAGCGGCGGCGAGGCTCTCCATCTGCGAGGACACGTCCTCGACCCCCGCGCGCGACTCCTCGACACCGGCGTTGGTCTCCTCCGCCACGGCGGAGAATTCTTCCGCCCTGTTCCCCAGCTTCTCCGCCGCCGCGGCGATGGAGCGAATGGACTCTCTCTGCCTTGCCACCATCTCCGCCAGAGCGTCGGCCATCTCGCCGAGTTCGTCCCGCGTGGAGATACCGAACTCGTCTCTGGATATGGTCAGATCGCCCCCCTGCACCCGTTGCGCCAGCTGGACGACGCGCCGAAGCGGCTTCACGATCCACCTGGCGATCAACAGAACGGCGACGACCACGACAAGCCCCCCCGCAAGCGCGAACAGAATCGTCATCATAAAAAGACGTTGAGAGGCCGCCATGACCTCGTGTTCCTCCATCACCGTGCCGAAGCTCCACGGCGTCCCGGTGCTCCCTATCGTCACCGGCGCGTAGGCTTTCAAAGTCATGCTCTGCAACGCTTCGGACCATGCTTCGTCGAACCAGGACTCTCCCTTTTGAATCCGGCGCAGCACATCGTCCCCGCCGGGCACACGGATCTCTCCGAGCATATCTCCAATGCGCTTTGCGTCGGGGTGACTCGCAACAACGCCCCCATGCGAAACAAGGCGTCCGAATCCCGTCTCGTAGAGTTTTAGGCCGGCGACGAGTTTCTGAATATCATCCATGGAAATATCAACTCCGGCCACACCGACGCGTTTCCCGTTCACTTCGACCGGAACCACGAGACTGGTAAGCAGCGTTTTTCGCCCCCCTACCTCGTATTCGTACGGTTCCAGAATCGTCTCCCGCCCGTTTTTCATAGCCAGCAGATAGTAGTCGCCGTCTCCGGGGACGTCGTAGCTTGCGAGCGGCTCCAACGCCACATCTCCGTTTTTCCGATACCAGTACGGGACAAAACGCCCGCTTGCGTCGTGCCCCTCGCTCCCGGCGAACTCCTTGTCGCGCCCGTCGAAGGCGTCCGGTTCCCAGCACGTCCAGACGCCGATAAACTCCGGGTTGCCTCGCAACGTCCTCTGCAGAACGCTGTTCACCTGCGCCCGGTCCGGAGCGCCGCCCTGCGTCAGCCCCTCCAGAACATGCGCCAACGTCCGGGCCGTGTCCAACGCCACCTTGAGCCGCGCCTGCACCTGGTTCGCAAACTCGGAGGAACGGCTCATCGCAAGCAGCCGCGCCTGTTCCATACTGTCTTTTCTGTTTAAATAGGTTGTGCCACCAATAATCGCCATAAAGACCATAAGCATTACGCCCGCAACAAGCAACACTATCCTGCCCTGCAATCTCAGCCGCATGTTCTTTCCCCTCTCCCTTCTTCACTGCCGCAATCCACAACGGTTCGTTGCTGAACGTATTTCCTCATTTCACCCCCCGACGGCGCAGAGCGCGCACGCGCAGAATAATATAAATGAATTAATTTATTCTACACCGGAACGAAGGATATGAAAAGACCAGCCTATAAGTAAAAGTTTCCCCCAAACTCCTTCTTATATTCCAAGACAGCGTTCTATTACGTGCTTGATCTCCTCCCTGCGCACCGGCTTCGTCAAATAGTCGTCCATACCGCCCGCAAGACACACTCCCCTGGTCTCCGGCAGGACATCGGCCGTCAGAGCGACAATGCAGCATCGCTCTCTTTCGGGAGTGTCCTCCATTTCCATCGCCCTGATCTCCGCGGCAGACCGGAGGCCGTCCTTCACCGGCATTTGCAGATCCATAAAAACGAGATCAGGTCTGTGTTCCCGAAAGAGCGCGACGGCCTGTTCGCCGTCCTCGGCCTGCACTATGGAAGCCGCCGGCGCCAGCTTCGAGACGATGGCGACGATCATCTTCATGTTCAGCTTATCGTCCTCGGCGATCAGAATAACAGGCTTGTTCTTCGTTCTTCCCGGAGGAAGTCCCCTTCCGCATTGCGAGAGCGTCGAAAGAGGCTCCTCCGGAATCTTTGCGCCGAACTCGAGGCGCAGCGTGAAGAAGAATCTGCTCCCCTCGCCGGGAATGCTCTCCACATCCAGCGAACCTCCCATCTTCTGTACAAGACGTTTACATATGGACAGACCGAGCCCCGCCCGATTGATCGTAGAGCATTTCGTGCAGGGAGAAGTCGTCCTGCATCTCGCGGAAGAGCGTCCGGTAGTTCTGCTGCGCATGATGGTACGCGGTCATGTCGACGGCCGAAGCGGCGATGCACAGCGGCGCCCCGTTTTCATCCCCGATCTGCACGCTGTTCATCAGCATGGGAAATTCAGTGCCGTCGCGATGAAGGTGCCATATCTCCACCGGCCCGAACGGTATAAAGCACATCCTTCCCCCCGACCGGTACAGAGTAGGAGTAGACCTCCACATTTCGCACGGATCCATCCGCAAGTCGGTGCAGGAAGTTGAAGTGGTTCTTTTTCCGGCTGCGTGCGCGCTCCATCTCCGTATGAATTTCCTGCGGCGACAGGGTGTTGATACTGTGTATATTCATGCCGCGGAGGTCCGAGTATCCGTAGAATTCCCTAGCCGCCCTGTTGCCGTGCAGAACGACGCCCGTCTCCGGGTCGACCAGCATCATGGGCGCGCCGTGATTCTCGAAGAGGGTGTGCACCGGAAGCGTTTCCCACGCGAATTCTTCATGAATATGAGCGTCGGCGCCGGCTTGCGGGGCTTTGATAAGCAGCAGCGCAAAACACAAGATCTTAAAAAACACGGAGAAGAGCGCGTGCAAACGGAAAAGTGGGTTGTTCATCGTTTCACCGGCTTTCTGTAAGGATGGACGAAGAATCGCTGGAAATCGCTTTCCGGGAATAACCGCTCGACGGCTTGCCTCAAAAGTGTATCAGCTACCGCGAGAGTATCTTCCGGGTACAATGCATTTTTTCATAAAACATCGGTTGTTTCAATGTCAACAAACGGACGCCGCGCGCCGTTGGAGGATACAAACCGTTCGTCGAGCACGTGCGATCATCGCGTTCAGAATGATCTTTCTGGCTTGCGGACACGAAAAAACCACACAGTTCAGGCTTGCGCTCCGCTCTAAAAAAGGCAGAGAACGAACCGCTTTCTCCGCGGTTCGTTCTCTGCCTTTCCGAAAAGCCTTTGGAAACGCCTCAGTCCTGCGGAAGGGTCATCGGTCTCAGCGCTTTCCGCCCTTCACCGGGACCAGCCCTTTCGACTCGCCGCCGCCGTCGAACCTGAACGCGCCCACGAGTTTCCGCAGCTCGTCGGAAAGACCCGCAAGCTCTTCCGAACCTTGCGCTACGCGCTCCGCCGACGTAGAGACCTCCGCCATCTGTCCGCGCACCATATCCGACGACGCGGCGGCGGCGCTCACTCGCGACGCGATATTCTGCACCGCTCCCGCGATCTCCTCGCTCGACGCGGCCTGCTCCTCCGACACGGCAGCCAGGTCCTGCGTCGCCATCGAGATCCGCGACAGCGCCTCCATCATCCGCTCGATCGTCGTCCGCGTCTCCTCGGCAAGCTTACTCGACTCCACAGAATCTTTCGCGTTCCCCTCGGAAGAGGCGACAACGCTGTCCAGATCCTTCGTGATTCCCGAGGCCAGCTCCGCTATCTTCTTCGCCGCCTCGTTGCTCTCCTCGGCGAGCTTACGTACTTCCTCGGCAACCACCGCGAAACCGCGTCCCGCCTCTCCGGCGCGCGCGGCCTCAATGGCGGCGTTCAGCGCAAGCAGGTTCGTCTGGTCGGCGATGCCGCCGATCTGCGTGACAAAGTTTTGAATCTCGCGGGCGCGGTCTCCGAGGCTCTTGACCTCCTGCGCCGACTTCTTCGCGTCCTCGGCGACCTTCGTGATACTCCGGACGACCTTCTCGACGGCTTTCGTTCCATCTTCACCGGCAAGTCTGGCCTCCTCCACCTCGTTCGCCATTTCGGTCCCCTTCTGCGCCGAGGACTGTGCGCCGCTCGCCACCTCTTCTACGGAGGCGTTGATCTCCTGGGAAGCGGCGGCCAAACTCTCCATCTGCGAGGAAACGTCGTCGACACCGGCGCGCGACTCCTCCACGCCCGCGTTCGACTCCTCGGCGAGGGCGGAGAACTCTTCGGCGTTGCTCCCCAGCTTCTCCGATGCTCCGGCGATGGACTGCATCGCGCTCCGCAACTTCGAAGCCATGTCGGAGAGCGCACCTGCCATCATTGCGGCCTCGTCTCTCCCCTTCGCGTCAAACCGCACGGTCAGGTCTCCCGTTGCAAACTGTTCGATGCCGGCCCTCAACCGATTCAGAGCGCCCGCAATCCTCGACGCGATAAAGAGCCCCAGCAGCACGCCGAGCACTACTGCGCCGACGGCAATTCCCGCGATGATCCGGAATGCGGCGACTGTCTCGGCGGTATTTTGCCGATTCGCCTCGTCCGCCTTCTTCTGCTCATGCTCCGCAAGCGAGCGAATCTCCGCCTGGTATGCGTTAAAGAGCGGGTTCACTTCAGTGGTGAACGTCTGGTATGCTTCGTACCCCCTGTCGGCGCCGGCTAGATCCTTGGACTTGCGCCAGGCGACCCTGTAGTCGGCCAGCGCCTTCAGGGCGAGCTCGAAATGTTCTTTCTCGAAGGCGTCGAGAGGAAGCTTTCCATACCTGGCGTAGTGCTCGTCGACGATGGCGACCCGCCGCACGATATCTGCTTCCAGTTCCTCCCGGGACTCCGCATCGTGCGCCAACAATATCTGCGCAACGTCGCTCTGAATACCCTGCCCTTGAACCAGGGCGTCGAAGAGCCAGGTGATCGGGAGCAAATTCTCCTCGTACACCTCCGAAAGACTTTCCGCGCTCCGGTTATTGAAGTGGTACCCCGTGTACCCCACAGCGCCCAGCAGAATGGCCATAACGAACACAAGTACTAAAATCTTTCCTTTGGTTTTCATATTTGCAAACACGTTCATACACAACTCTCCTCGTTAAAGAAATAGAATTCCGGTTGAAAGCATACGCTGCATGATTGATTATCCTCGTTTTCTCTTTCGCAGGCAACCCCGAAGAAACGCATAAAAAAAGACGCCCTTCGGCACAACTCCGAAAGACGTCTTCATTCCCGCTTGATATTTCTAGAACTCCAGAATCACTTTGCAGACCTCGGAGGGGTGCTCCTGAATGAACTCCATTGCCTCCTTCGCCTGTACGAACGGGAAGCGGTGCGAGACGAGCAGTTCCGGCTCGACAAGACCTTCCTCGAACCAGGAGATGACTTCCGGGAACTTGTTCCGGTTGAGCCGGGAGCCGAAGATCGACAGCTCCTTTCGCACAGCTTCGAGCTGCACAAACGGCGAGGGCTCCTTCGAGAAGCCGAGCAGTCCGATGCGCCCCGCCGGGGAGGCCATCCGAAGCAGCGAGGGGAAAAGATC
>JAHDKT010000042.1 GCA_018436725.1 Synergistaceae bacterium
AGAGCAGGTCGCCGCCGGAAATCCTTTTTGAAAAACGCGACGAAGCCGTCCGGGGAACATATCCCCGAGACGGCTTCGTCGCGTTCGCGCGTATCGTCGTTTCGACCGCCGCCGGTTCCCGGTCGGCGCGCCGGCGTACTTTACGGCGAAGAGCCGCCGCATGAGCATTTTCTCTCGTGCGCGGCTCTTCGTTTAGGCTGAAAAAGTTTCGGTACATTTTCCAGGATGAAAGAACGTTTCTGATTATGAATCACGGGAAAATATTGGTTAATGTTATGGAACCAGAATGTAGTAAGCGGGGGGTTGCCCGCCGAGGACAGCGGCAGGACCGTGAAAGAGGGCTGCTCCGGGATGCACTGAAACGAGCGGAGCGGCTATGTAGTGTACGGAAACACTTCCTCCGCGAGGGGCAAGTACATACGAAGGATACATGTGATAGACTCTTCTTCCCGTAGCGTCGAAGCTAAAAAGATATCCCTCCTTTGAGCGAAAAAGCTGACCGGAGAGTGCGGAAGGCGAAGGCGCTTGGAAGGGATCTACATAGTCGGGGGTTGTGATTATAGCAGGCGCTTGTGCAGGAACAAGTAGATACCGAGCTTCGGAAGAGGCTGGCAGTAAAAAAAATGAAAGTATGCAAAGAAACATATACATATTCCTTTTATTAAAACAATGCATTGTAATACCTCCTTTACTTGTTTCTTCTCATAATGCTTCCTTGTATAAGGGATTTTAGAAGTTTGAAGGAGCTATTCTGCCCATCCAGAGGTAGCCCCAAACAGCAGCTTGATTTGCAAGAAGAGCAGTATCTGCGTCCTTCCATTCGAACGCGTTGTTCTTAACCATTCGGGTGAGAGCGTAGAGGTGTTCTTTTATCATTTCAGATGGTTTTTCAGAAATACCGGGGCGAGCCTGGATTTGATACCAGCTCTTACCGGTCCAAACAAAAAGAGCTTCTGGACGATCGCCTTTCCATGCTATAGGAACTCTCGGTTTTTCAAGAATTCCCATGCGGTCGACAAGCTTATTCCAGGTACCTATCGAAGTAAAGCTAGACTGTGTTGTCCATTCCGGTACGTATGTAGGGGGAATAGTTACTGCAGCAGGTACAGGGTATCCGAGAAGGGGCTGAGAGGGTGGAAGCGGGGGGAGCGGGGTAACCTGTATCTGCTGCATACTGGAAACAGCTGCCGAGGGCACGTATTGGACTATGGGAAGCGATTGAGGGTGGATCGAACCGACGACGTAGGAGGTGGGAAGGAGGGCTGCTCCGTTGTACGAACCATAGACCCAAACGCCTGCGGCTGTCCTCGTAATAGGATAACCATCGAACGTGACAAACCACCCGGAAGGCATGTTATAGGGGCGATAGACATAGAAGGACATTCCGGCATAAACTGGTTGCGCAACGAGAACAGGTTCCACAACGTAGGTTGTCGCTGTGGCGATAGAAGCAGATAGCATTGTGAGTGTCAGAAAAAAAGCAAGTATCGTAAACGTTCTTTTCATTTGTAACCATCCTCCTTTTTTATGATTCTTGAGCGCATGCGATTATTACTGCTTTAAAATATCTACCGGGGCAGCTCCACCCCTGGAGGCGGCGGAGTATAGACAGGTACGACGCCTTCGCTGAGAATGTCAGGCGAGGAAAAATTCACTTCCGCAGGTAAAGCAGGCGGGGGGATATATGCCGGAACGGAAGAATCAAGAAGCGGCGGATTAACCGTTAGTCGAGCGTCAGCACTCACGGAGGCTTCTAAAGAGCGTTCAGGAGAGTCGGCCGGATCATGATAGGGAGTCGCGCCAGGCTGAACTACCCGCACCGGCACGCCTGAAGAGCGGGAAATAGAGGTATGGGGCTCCGTCGGGGACGATGGGAACAGCGGAGGCTGCGCAGATACGGCGGGTACCGGTGACGTATACTGAACAGGCGGCTGGAGAGGACTCACAGGGGGTATAGTCATTTCTGTCGGAGGCATGATGGTAAAACCATCGATGGCTACGGGAATCTCTTCTATTCTCGCAGGACGCTTCGGGTCCCATAATGGATGTCTTTTACCTTCCGCCGGGTACTCTAAGAACCTGGACAGCTCATTAAAAGCAGGATCAATTTCCAGTGTTCTTCGGAAGGCGCGTTGGGCTTTAGGAAACAAACCTCTGGCTTCGTATGCTCTGGAAAGTACGTACCATGCGTGCGCATTTAGTGGCTCGCGTAGTACAATCTGCTCCAGGAGAGCGGTGGCCTTGGTGAAGAAACGCTGCTCCATCAGAATAAGAGCCTCGTCAAGAGGGGTTGGTTTGATCGCTTCCTCTATCTCCGGAGCAGGGGGAGGAGTTGGGAGCGCCTCTTTTTTTACGGGGGATTTCTTTGGAGGGGCGGCTTTTTTCGGAGGAGTGTTTTCCGGCGCAGTAACAATCACTCCGTTTGCATGGGCGGAGTGAAAAAGATTCCCGACGAAAGTTTCCGGGCAAAGCGCAAAAAACAACAGAAGAAAAGATAGAATCCATTTTTTCATCGCAGCGGCGCCACCTTTTTTGTCCCGTACGGAGGAGCGGTCACTAGATCGTTCAGCTGAACGGGATCTTTCGTTTTTTCATTGAGCAAGCGAACTATGGCCTGTTCGTTCATTGTCTTAATTACTCGGACGTTGCCGACGACCCTTGGCAGGACGACTACCGGATTTTCCGGATCCACCGTGATATAGGTATCTCCTCTGACGACCTGTAGGATGTCGCCCGGTGCAAGCGCGTCGCGTCGTCCAAGAGTTATTATGTATTCCCGGTTTCGTTTTGTCGAATTCGCCGTAGGGGCAATGATTCGTCCAATAACTGCAAGCTCTCCGTCCCTCATATCGGCAATGCCCGCTGCGACACCGGTGATTGCGTTTTTAAAAGCCTGCCAATATGGGGTGCTCGAAAACTGCTGCCATGTTGGACGGCTCATTTTTTGCCCTTTATATGGTGGTGCCAGACGGAGAAAATCAAGGCCGTCCTTGTAAAAAATATTTATAATGCTTGTTCGTGTATTTAATAAATAGAGACGATCGTCTCCGGGATCGAACGTATAGCGTTGATCTTTTCCGGAAGAGGTAAACGATGTCTCCAGTTCAGCATCGCCGGCGCTATAAATTCGAACCCTCAAAGAGACATCTCCTTTTTCGAAAGAGCCCAGGACTTCACGCTCTTTTGCAAGTACTGAATAAAGTTCCATCTGAACTGCGAAATCGCCTTGCCTGGCGTAAGGGTCGTCTTTCCAACGCGCGGCTTGTGTTTCGTCCAGTATGGAGACATCCGTAAAAGCATGCTTCCTGAGCAGAGAAGCCAAGTATTCCGTCATCTTCGATTCGAGAACGTTCACCGGATAGAATTTACTCTCCCAGATTTCGTACTCGGTATAGTTCAACGTTGGAAGCAGAACTATATGACGGGTTGAAGCCGCTTCCGATATGGAGCCCGAGAAAAAGCACGCGAGCAGAAGGACGAGAAGTACGCGTTGCGACGTTGATGATCGAGACTGCATAGAGGTTCATCCTCTCTTTTTAGGAAGAAGTGTTCCACGGACTTCCGGCATAAGTTTTCCGCCGATCCTGCCGCGGACGAAGAAACGAGCGGGATGCAAGGGAACGTGAGCCAATGTCGCGCCGCTCTCTTCGTATGTTCTATTATAGAGCATACTCTTTTTTTTGGGAGCCGGGAGGATGAGAATCGAACCGGAAGGTGTTATAATAAAGCCGTTTTCAAGAAAAAAATCGATTTCAAAGGAGGAAGGATGCTGAATGAAGAAGCTGGACATCTTTAAGTGCGAACTTTGCGGCAATGTCGTGGAACTCCTTCATGTTGGTGGTGGAGACCTCGTCTGTTGCGGTCAGCCCATGAAACTCCTCGAGGAGCAGACAGCGGATTCGGCCACGGAGAAACATGTGCCTGTCGTCGAAGGCAACAAGGTGAAGGTAGGCAGTGTGCCTCATCCTATGACGGAGCAGCACTACATCGAGTTCATTGAAATAATGGCCGGCGAGAGGATTTGCAGAAAGTTCCTGAATCCTGGCGAAACTGCCGAGGCTGTCTTCGACGGATTCACTCCTGAGAAGAGTAGAGAATATTGCAACATACACGGTTTGTGGAAGGCGGAAAAGTAAAGATGATCAGCAAAAAACTTGAAGATGCGATAAACGATCAGATCAACGCGGAGCTTTACTCCGCGTATATATACCTTTCGATGTCCTCTTGGTTCGATTCTATGAACCTGAAGGGAATGTCTCGCTGGATGAGCATCCAGTCGAAGGAAGAGGTGGAGCATGCGATGAAGTTTGCCGCGTATGTTATGGAACGCGGCGGAAGAGTGCTTTACAAGCCGGTCGAGGGGCCGGAAACGGAATGGGTTTCTCCTTTGGAGGCGTTCAAGGTCGCTTACGAACATGAAAAGTATGTAACACGCCGTATCAACGATCTGATGGATCTTGCAGTGGCGGAAAAAGACTACGCGAGTCAGGCGCTGCTTCAGTGGTTTGTTACGGAGCAGGTCGAAGAAGAGGCGAACGCGGATGAAATCGTCAGTAAGCTGGAGATGATCGGCGAAGGAAAGCATGGTCTTCTTATGATCGACAGGGAACTGGGAGACCGAGAGGACGACTAGCCGCCGCCGCAGGCGTTCCGTTGCTCTTTGTGGTATTATACGGGCAGGAGCCTCAGGCTCCTGCCCGTATTGCAGGTAGACGAAGGGAGGACATTCTATGGGTAACGGGATCGACCCGCGAGCGCTTTTTACGTTGAACTACGGTGTGTACATTCTCAGTACCGGGTACGAAGGCAAGTACAACGGGCAGATCATCAACGCGCTCATGCAGCTCACTGCGGACCCGATCTGCATGGCCGCATGCCTCCACAAAGACAATTACACTACCGAACTGGTGGAGAAGAGCAGGCGCTTTTCCATATCCGTCCTGGAGGAGTCTGTTCCCTTGAAATTCATAGGGGTTTTCGGCTTCCGCTGCGGAAGAGATTTCGACAAATTCGGCGAGTGCCGGTACGAAGTCGAAGAGGGGGGCCTTCCGCTCGTAACGGAGTATTCCTTGGCAGGGATCGAACTGAAGGTGCTTTCTGTTCAGGATGTCTTTACGCATAAAGTTTTTATCGGCCAGGTCGAGAAGGCCTCCCTCTTCAAAGAAGGAGTCCCTCTGACCTATGCGAACTATCATAGGGTAAAAAAGGGGAAATCGCCTTCGAACGCCCCTTCCGCTATATTCAACGAGGTTAAGTGAAGTGCGCGGGGAGAAAACGAAGGCATATTCAGGTAACAGGATTATCTTGTGAGCCTTTTTAAAAAACGCCCGCGCCGTTTCGTGCGACAATCCACTTTTTTTCGTTCCGGAAAGGGACCGCATCCGTCCTCTATAGTTCTTGAGGGAGCGCGAAAGCGTGTCTTTTTTTAACGTTGTGCTTCAAGGGGATCAGAACATGGAAGAATCCTCCGGACTTCGTGTACTGCGGTGTATTCTCCCTTATTTTGAGAATGTGTATGCTCGGTACAACCGGCGCGAGTTCGTCTCTCCCGATCCCCTGGAAACCATATACCCTTTCCTTCGTATAGAGGACAGAGAGGTTGCGGCTCTTCTTGTGTCCTGTATTGCTTATGGTCGTGTAGCAATGATTCTCCGCAACGCGCGCCGCCTTCTCGGCGTGCTCGGGCATTCGCCTGCCGAGTACGTTAGAAACGCCTCCCCGTCGGTCGTCGAGCGAGAAACGTCTTTCTTCCGTCATCGTTTTACGACAGGATCGGAGATAGCCTCCCTGATATGCGGGATGGGGAGCATTTTGCGCGAATACGGTACCCTGGAGGAACTTTTCGCTTATTCCATGGGAAAGAACAAGAATTTCCTTGAAGGTGTGTCGATTTTCGTCGAGAAGATAAGGAAAAGGAGCCCTGCTGGGAATAGCTTTCTTCTACCCTCTCCACGAGACGGAAGCGCGTGCAAACGGCTTTTTCTTTTTCTCAAATGGATGGTCCGCCGGGACGATGTTGATCCTGGCGGATGGAAGGCGGCGCACCCGCGGGATCTCCTGCTCCCCATGGACGTTCATATGTTCAGGATATGCTCTTCGCTCGGTTTCACCGACCGCAAACACCCCGATTTGAGGACCTCGGTCGAGGTGACCGGCCTTTTCCGTATGCTCCTCCCGGAAGACCCGACAAAATACGATTTTGTCCTCACACGGTTCGGCATTAGAAAAGATTTGAGCGAAAATTCATTCCTCGAGTTTTGTCAAGAGAAAACGAACACAAAGAAATAAAACCCCTTCGGCACATTTCGTTCATTCGATTTCATCGCAGAAATTGCAATGAAGGGTGGTTTCCAGATTCCCCCCTTCGACGCCTGGTAGTATCGTCATTAGTTTGGTGATAATGGCCTCCCTTGTCATATCCTTCCCGGAAATAGCGCCTAGGTCGAGCGTCTTTCTTCCGACCTCATAAACGCTGAGATCAACCCCCCCGTAGACGCACTGCGTAGTAATGATCACAGGAATACTGCGCTTCTGGCACATTTCGATCGCCGGGAGCAGGTTTTCCCCAAGATAGGGGACTCCGCCGAGACCGAGCGCTTCAAGCACAATGGCCTTCGGCCCCGCGTCGGCAAGATGGAAAAGATACTTGGAGCGAAACCCCGGAAAAAGCGTCACGAGAAAAATGGAAGTCTCCAAATTTTGCGTACTCACATCGACAGGATAATTCTTTTGGAGAAGCGGAGTATGTTCCATAGTGATTATACCATTGTTCCTGTATCCGATATGCGGGTAGTTGATACTGGAGAATGCGGTGGATTCGTGGCTCAGAATCTTCTGGGAGCGTGGGCCGTGAATTAACCTGTCATGGAAGGCTATCGAAACTCCTTGCTGCTTTCGTTCATGAAGCGCGGAGAGGAAGGCGAACGCCCCCTCGATGTTTCCCTCCGCATCGGAGCCTGGAACGCCTATCGGTTCCATCGAACCCGTCAGGATGACGGGCTTTTTGAAACCGGGGAGCATGAAAGAAAGGGCTGACGCAGAATACGCCATCGTGTCGGTACCATGAAGAACGAGAAATCCGTCGTAGTTCTTCTCTTCGGAACGAAGGCACAAGGCGATCATCTTCCAATCCTCGGGGGACATGTTTGAACTATCCTTCGAGAGAAGGTCAAGCACTGTAATTTCGCCGAACTTTTCAACTCCTTGGACAAACGAAAGAAGTTCTTCGCCTGGAAGAGAAGGGACCAGACCGTTTGAACCTGCTCTGGAAGCTATCGTGCCGCCAGTCGAAATTACAAGGAAACCGGCCAATTCACTCATCTCCTTCTATATGGACGTCGTTTACAAGGGCTGATCACTGGACTCGGAAGACTCGGTTACCATCTCTCCGTGGTGATACGCGGTATACTCCGAGAGCATTGCGTCGAGAGTCACGAACTCGTACCCCTTTTCCCTTAGAGAGGCGACGATTCCCGGGAGGGCGTTGATCGTTGTTGTTACTCCGGAGTGAAAGAGCAGTATAGAACCTGGCGCGACTTTTGAAATAATGCGCGCACTCATTCTGGAGGCCGATACTCCCGTGTAGTCTCGACTGTTGATATCCCAGAGGACAGTGTGCAATCCCGCGTCTTCGACCATCGCGAGTACGTTTTTCGTGAAATTGCCGCCGGGCGGACGGAAAAAACGTACGCGGGCGGGAATAATCCGTTCAATCGCTTCGTTGCAACGGCGGATATCCTCCGCAAACTCCTCCGGAGAAAGAAGCGAAGAGTTTTTGTGCGCGTATGAGTGGTTTGCTACGGTATGCCCGCGCGCGAAGATCTCTCGGACAAGCGCCGGGTAGCGGTCGACCATTTTTCCGACGAGAAAAAAACTCGCCTTAACCTCGAGAGTGTCCAGCATGGCAAGGAGTTCTGGCGTCAGTGTTTGATGCGGCCCGTCGTCGAATGTAATGGCGATCGTATGTACCATTCTGTTCCCGGAATAGACTGGAGCCCTCGCCTCGGCGCACCCGCACGTCAAGAGGGGGGAAAAGCAGAGAACAAGGCATAGAATATGAAATGAGAGCGCGCGCATGCTGAGAATCACCCTTGTACTTTCCTAAGAATGAGAATGCCGAGTATGAAGGTATACGAGAGAATAGCGATCGCCAGTGAGCTTGATCCGGTCACTTGCGTAACTATGCCGAAAATCGCAGGTCCGAGTATGCCTGAAAATTTACTGGAAATATCGTAAAAGCCAAAAAACTCGGCAGTGCGTCCGGGGGGTATCATCGAAGCGAAGAAACTTCTGCTGATTGCTTGTGTTCCGCCCTGAACCATCCCTACGGCTATGGCCAGTCCCCAGAAGTGCCACGGCTTGCTGATGAATATTCCCGCGATTATCAGACAAAGATAGAAGTAAAGACCGGTGAGAATCGTCTTTTTGCTTCCTATTCGCGATGCAAGCGTACCGAAGGCGAGAGAGAACGGTATGCCGACAAACTGCGTAAGAAGGAGCGCTCCTACAAGGTGGTTCATGGAGATACCCAATTGAGAGCCGTAGATAGCAGCCATGCGAATGATGGTACCAATACCGTCGTTGTAGAACCAGAATGCAACGAGAAAGAGAAAAAGATTGCGGAAAGAGCGTATATCTCTGAAGGTGCTGCGGAGCCTCGCTGCGCCGCCCCTCAGCGCTTCGGCAGTGTATTTGCGTTTGTATTCGACGGGCGGTTCTGCGACATTGAGCAGCACCGGTACTGTAAACCCTGCCCACCAGAATGCCACGGAGAGGAAGGAGAGTCGCGCTCCGAGCGTTCCCGGAAGAAGGGCGATAAATACGAAGTTTATCGCGAGCAGAACGCCGCCGCCGAGATACCCCAGAGCATACCCTTGCGAAGATACCATGTCCACACGCTCCGGCGGTACAAGAGAGGGGAGGAGGGCATCGTAAAAAATGATGGATATAGTAAAGCCGACTGTGCCTCCCGCCATGAGAAGTAAGGCGAGCAACCAGTCGCCCGGGCCTATCAGAGCCATGCTTCCGGTCGAAAAGATTCCGAGGCCGGTAAAGAGAGCGAGAAGGCGTTTTTTTGATCCTTGAACGTCGGCAAGCGCTCCGAGCAAAGGGGAAAGGAATGCGCTGAGAAAAAGCGCCGCCGACGCCGTGTAGGCCCAGTAGGCGGTCGAAAGGTTCGGGGCAAGCCCCTGCGAGGCCACCTCACGGAAGTAAACAGGATAGATCGCCGCCATGATCGTTGTGGCGAATGCCGAATTGCCGACATCGTAGGCGCACCACGAAAGAACTTTTTTTTCCAGTTTTCGGAAAGAAGGAAGCATCTGAAACTCCTCTCCACGCACAAGATACGGATACAATCCGCTAAGAATATCATATCATGCTTTCTTGGGGGGAACTTCTTCTTCCGCGCCCTATGGAGAGGCTTTTCGAGTGTTATAATCGAAAAAAAGGTTCAAGGAGGCGGATCATGAGTTTTTCAAGACCGGAGTGGGACATGTACTTCATGATGATGGCGTGCGTCGCCGCAACGAGGAGCACCTGCATTCGCCGAAGAGTCGGCGCGGTCGTCGTCAGGGGCAGGCAGATCGTCAGCACCGGATACAACGGAGCCCCGAAAGGACTGCCTCACTGCGCGGACGTAGGGTGTCTTCGCGCCATCCTCTCCATCCCTTCCGGAGAACGGCATGAAATGTGCAGAGGTTCCCATGCGGAAATGAATGCGATCTCTCAAGCCGCAGCAACCGGTGTATGCACGGCGGGCGGGCACATTTACTGTACGCATGAACCGTGCTCCTTCTGTACGAAAGCGATCATAAACGCCGGTATAATCCGGGTGGTTTTTATTCACCCTTACCCCGACGCTCTTGCGCGAGAGATGCGGTCTCAAGCTTCGATGGAGGTAACGTGTCTTTCTTCCGAATTTTTCGCTTCCGCGGGGGCGCTGTTTGAAGAGATTTTCATGCCGGTCGAAAAATCAAGGAGGATCGAATCTGAATGAACTACACACGGGAAGACGCTCTGAACCTTTTGAAACAGCACAACAAGGACGAGGGGCACATCAAACATGCTCTTGCAGTCGAGGCTTCGATGAAATATTTCGCGGAAAAGATGAACGGCGATGTCGAAAAATGGGGACTTGCAGGGCTGCTTCACGACATCGACTGGGAGGAAATGCAGAATACTCCGGAGCGCCATACGATCGAAGGGGCGCGCTGGCTTTCCGAAGAGGGGTATCCCGAGGAGATCGTAAGGGCGGTTCTTGCTCATGGATGGGGAATATGTTCGAACGTGAAGCCGGAGACCGACATGGAAAAGGTGTTGTTTACGGTCGACGAACTCACAGGGCTTGTTATGACCGCCGCATTGGTACGCCCCAGCCGGTCGGTGCGGGATCTCGAAGTAAAGTCGGTTAAGAAGAAGTGGAAAGACAAAGCGTTCGCGAAAGGGGTGAATCGCGAGCTGATAGTTCAAGGTGCGGAAATGATTCCGATGTCCTTGGATACCGTCATCGAGTGGGTTATTTTCGCCATGAGGCGGATCGAACCGGAGCTTGGACTCGGAGCGGCGGCGGAGGCCTGAGAAACAACGCTTTTCCGCGTCTTTGCCGATGTGCGGAGTATTTCCTCGTTGATACCATATTTCACGGAATACAGATCCCCCGAACCGGGGAAAAAGGAGTGAGTAGTATGCCTGTACGAGTCTTTCTTGCCGACGATCATCCGTTGACGCGAGCCGGCATATCGGCCTACCTTGCACAGGAGTCTTCCGTGGAGTTGGTGGGTGAGGCGGAGGACGGGGAGACGGCGTGGAAGCTGATTTCCGAGATACGCCCCGATGTAGCGCTGTTGGACATTCGGATGCCCGGAGAGGATGGTGTCGCCGTTGCCAGGCGGGTCAAGGAGTCGGGGCTACCTGTGGCGGTTGTAATGCTGACTTCGTACGATGCCCAGCAGTATGTTCTTGCCTCTCTTCGAGCCGGCGCAAGGGGGTTCATTCTGAAAACGGCAACACCGGAGGAGATCACCAGAGCAATCATTACCGTTGCTAAAGGCGGATTTTACCTTGACTCCGAAGTAGCCTCCGCGATGGGGGACGGGGAATTTTCTCCGGAACAGCTCTCTGCCAGAGAGAGAGAGGTGCTCATTCTGGCGTCGAAAGGTTTTTCCAGCAAGGAGGTCGCGGCCCGTCTCTTTATCAGCGAGCGAACCGTTCAGACCCACCTCGCTTCGATCTACGACAAGCTGGGCGCGAAAAACAAAACGGAGGCGCTCTTGCTGGCGCTGAAATACGGGGTAGTAACCCTGGAGGAACTGCTTGAATGAGAAGGCACCTCCTTCTCTTCATTATTTTCGCCCTCATGCTCCCTTCGTTCGCAGTGCTTTTAGTCTCCGGAATAGGGATACTCCAGCATGAATGGGCTATCCGTTCCGTGGCACGATCCTATGTTCAGGAGATGGCTGAAAATGTGGCGTCAAGAGTTATCGCTAGCGAGCCTCTAGGATGGGGAATGGAACTGAATATGCTGGGGATACACGGTTTTCGGGTTTTTACCTGGGGACCGTCCCTTCCCGGATGGGTCGCCGTGCTTCACGCGGACGGCAGACTGCTCTTTTCCTCTCCCGGAGCGAATATAGCCGCGGTCTGGCGTCCGAACATACCGATCGGGCGAGCGGTCGAGATAAAAGACAAGAACGGAGACCTGTACACACTGGCGGTATATCCCGTCAGAGGGGGGGAGCGTTTTGTGATCGCTGCTGTTGCATGGGAGCAGCTGCTCGGTCCCCTTGCCAGAGGAGGTATGCTCTGGTCTATTCTTGTCGTCCTCATGGCGATCTGCATTCTCCTTGCCCTCTGGGCACTCTGGAGATGGCTAATACGTCCTCTCCGCCGCCTTGTCGCCGAACTTGAAGGCCTCAGTTGGGGGCGAGATCTTCCCGGCCCGTCCGATCCGAGAGCCGTCGGAGAGATAGGCAGCCTTCGCGAGGCGCTTTATAAACTCGCCAGTGCGGCGGTAGAACGAACGCACCTTCGCAACAGGTATGTCAACGATATCGTCAGAGTCCAGGAAGGAGAGAAATCCAGGATTGCACGGGAGCTTCACGACGGACCGCTTCAGAATATCACGGCGATGATACAGCAAGTTCGTCTTTCAAGAATGTGCCGAAACGAGGAGGGAGTCAAAGACCACCTTCTTCTCGCGGAGGAGACCGCGCACCTGGTGGTACGCGAGCTTCGGGAAATGTGCGACGAGCTTTCTCCTCCCTGGATCGATCTCGGACTCGAACAGGCCATGACTGAATTGAGCGAACGCCTTGCCCGCCATTTCAATATAAGCATCGTGATGGAGATAGATGATTCTTTGGAGATTGAACGTGAAAAACTGCTTTCGCTCTTCCGCATCTTTCAGGAGGGAGTATCCAACTCCGTTCGTCATGGAAAAGCGAAGGAAATGCGCGTCAATATATTCAGGGACGGTGAAAATGTGATCTTCGAGATGGAGGATAACGGCGACGGATTCGACCTCGAAGTGAACTACGAGACGCTTCGAGTGGAAGGTCACCGGGGATTGGCAAACATGCTCGAACGAATGACGCTGATCGGGGGAAGGCTTGAAGTGCGCTCCCGTAAAGGGGAGGGCGCGCTGATACGGTGTGTTCTTCCCTCGGATAATGAAATGGTTCCCATTATGGAAGGGGGATATCCCGAACGGGAAAAACTATGAGACTGAAAATAATAGGCGCCGCCGGAGAAGTTACCGGCTCGAGCTATCTTCTGGAGTGCGGGGGCAGCCGCGTCCTGGTCGATTGCGGCATATTCCAGGGCAAGGACGATGAGCGAAAGAACCGCGAGCCGTTCTCGTTCTCCGCGCACTCGCTCGATGCCGTGCTCCTCACGCATGCCCATATGGACCATTCGGGGAGAATACCTCTACTGGTCAAAGAGGGTTTTAAGGGGAAAGTATGGGCTACTTTACCTACGCTGGAGCTGGTTAAGGTCCTCTGGTACGACTCCGCGAACCTTATGAAGGAAGAGGCTGAATGGAGAACGAAAAAGAACTCCAGAAAAGGCCTTGATCCCGTGAAACCGATGTATACGCGCGACGATGTGGACGACGCGATAAAGATGCTCTCCGCGGCAAGCTATGACGATAAACTTCCCGTAGCTCCCGGCATCTCGGTTCGTTTCAGAGATGCCGGTCATATTCTCGGAAGCGCTATCCTTGAAGTTTGGCTTGAAGAGGACGGGAAGCAAGTAAAGGTCGTTTTCAGCGGCGACCTGGGTCCCCAGCAGACTGTCATGGAAAGAAACCCGGCTATAATCACATCGGCGGACTATGTGGTCATGGAGTCGACCTACGGAGATCGTCTGCACAAAAGCAACGCCGAAAGCAGGGATGAGTTCCGCGATGTTCTTTCTACGGCGTTGAAGGACAAAGCGAAAGTGTTCATACCCAGCTTCGTGGTTGACCGTGCTCAGAGAATCCTCTACGAATTGGCTCTCTTAAAGGACGAAGGGATACTGGACGGCAATGTTCCCATCTTCTTCGATTCTCCCATGGGGGTAAAAGCCACCGAGATCTATAAAAAACACATGAACCTTCTTTCTTCGGAGATTCAGCAATATGTAAGTAAAGAAAAGGACCCCTTCGCTCCGGGGCGACTCAAATACGTATCAAGCGTCGAAGAATCCCAGTCGATCAACGATGTAGGGAATGCGGTGGTAGTTGCCGGAAGCGGCATGGCCAATGGAGGACGCATCGTCCATCATTTGAAGCATGGAATCTGGAATCCGAAGAACCATGTCGTCTTCGTCGGATATCAAGCTCGAGGAACGCTCGGCCGGAGAATAGTCGACGGAGAGAAGAACCTTCGGATCGCAGGAGAGGATGTCTCCGTAAAGGCGCGCATACACACCATCAACGGTTTCTCCGCGCATGCGGATCGTGACGACCTGCTTTCGTGGGCCCGCAATTTTTCAACGGCGCCCCTCTTCCTCATTACGCACGGCGAGCCTCAATCATCCCTGGCGCTCTCCGAAACGCTTTCAGGGGCGGGAATGAAAGGCGTTGTTCCTGTCGCCGGACAGGAGATCGAGCTTGAACCCAATGGTGCGGGTAAAGCTCTCCACGTCGCGGAACAGCCGGTAGTGCTCAGAAGAGAAGAGGTTTCAACGCTTCTTTCGGAAATTTTGACGCTTGCTTCCGGGCTTCAAAACCGTTCCGTGCCAATACAGGAAGAGGGGATTCTTTCTCTTTTGAAATCAAGCAGGATTCTCCTTGAAACGGCGAGCGAGAAAATAAACGAGCATTCGAAGACGTAATCGCGAGCATGTCCGGGGGAACGAAGCGTTCTCCCGGACTCTTACGGAGGTGACGCATGCGCAAAGGCCTGATTTCTTCCGGCGTTCTTATCGCCGCTTTCTTTCTGCTCATCATCATGGCGTTATACGGAGATCGGGGCCCTGAGGGACGTCATCCGTTCTCGGCAATTCCGGAGCCTGCGAACGGCGCCCTGTTTCTCTACTTCGAAGGCAAGAATACCGAGGAATTTTTGCCTTTGTCGAGGACGGCGGCGAAAATAGGAGGAAGACGGACGCGTGCTTTTAAAGCGCTGAGCGTTCTTTCTCCTCTTTTTGAGAGCGCGGGAGAGACTGCCGCTCTGCTGACATGGGAGGGAAATTCCGTTCACTTCTTCATGTCCGCAAAGTTGCAGCAGGAGACGACGCATGCGTTGGCCGAGGGAAGATTCCCACGAGAGGCAGCCGGAAAACTGCGGGATATTTCCCTGCATGAAACATCTCCGGGGCTTTTCGTTGTGCAGAGAAACGGTATGCCGCTACCGCTTCATTTCGGTGTCCGGGGAGGAATTTCTCTGTTTGCTTCCTCCCAGGAAAAAGTCGAACGAATGATCGTGGCGCTCGAGAAGCAAACGCATTCTATCGACAACTTCAGGAAGATAGAACAGCGATGGCCTAATCATATCCTCTTTTCGGACGGGGGCTTACTCTCCGGAGTGGCATCCATGGAAGGGTTGCCTGCGACGAAAGGAAATCTGATAATTTCGGCTGCATGGCGTAAGGAGGCCTCCGAAGGGAGAATGGAGTGGAGAATCGAAGGACTGTCGGAAATTTTCCCACCTTCGTTCGTGGAGGGATTGCGAAGCGTGCGCTTGGATGACGGGCACTCTTTCCCCGAACCCCTTGTTGCGGCGGCGGGTTTCAATATCCCGGACGGAATTTCGGCTTTTTTCGACCATGAGAGATTCGGGAATCTACGAGAGCACTGGGATAACGGAGACAAGCTGTTCCGCGAGGTGCTTCCTGGCCCGTGCATTCTTTCTCTCTGCGGCAGCAGCAAGTTTCTCGTATTCTCCCTCCCGGGGATTCTGCTTGAACTCCCTGAACGCGGGTGGAGAGGTGAGGCGTTTGTCGATCGCTTTTGGAAAAGAGAGTGGAGCGCGTTGGTTCCCGGTATTGAAAAAATCGACGCTTTCCCGATGGGAGGCACCACAGCGATTCCCTTCTCAATACTCGCTGCTGCGAACTTCCGGATACTTCAGCTCGGTTTGATCGACAGAGACGCTTTGCGCCATGAACGATTTCGTCCGCTCCGGGAGTATGCTCCGACGCTTGAAAATAGAGAGAACGTTTTTTTCTGGGCGTATCTGGATATACCAAAGATCGCTTCCGCCCTGCAAAATCTTGCCAAGACGGGCAGGATGGCGGAGAAAATGGGCAAAAATCTCAGAATGAGCCCGAATGCTCTCTTCCAGGCAGCGAAAGCCCTCGAGGGTTTGGGAACTCTTACTGTGGTGATGCCTGTACCAGGGGAGGGCTTTCTCGAATGGAGAGCAACGGGAGAACGGGCAGGCGATGAACCGGAACAAGACGATCTTGTGCTAACAAGTCAGGATTCATTTTAGACCAGCAGGAGGGAAAAACATGTTTTTAGATGCGCTTCATGTTCTCAAAGAACGAGGACATGTGGAATGGTGCAGCAACGAAGAGGAATTGAGCGATCTTTTTTCAAGAGAGATGGTGACGGCCTACGTCGGATTCGACCCCACTGCGGACAGTCTTCACGTAGGGCACCTCATTCCGATAATGGCTTTGGCGTGGATCCAACGCTGCGGCCATAGACCCATACCTCTCGCAGGCGATGGCACAGGATTGATCGGCGACCCTTCAGGAAAGAGCAAAGAACGAAATCTCCTCACCATTGAAAAGGTACAGGAAAACATGGTAGGCGTAAAAAAGCAGCTTGCCCGTTTCCTCGATTTTGATCGCGGCGAGTCATCCGCTGTGATGATAAACAACTCCCAATGGCTTGGCGCCCTTACTTTTCTTGAAGTGCTCAGGGATGTTGGAAAACATTTTTCGGTCAACGCCATGGTTTCAAGAGAATATGTGAAAAGCCGCCTGGAAGACCCCGAAAAGAGCATCTCCTATACGGAATTTTCGTATGTTCTTCTGCAGGCCTACGACTTTCTGCATCTTTTCCAGACTTTCGGATGCCGTTTGCAGATGGGCGGGAACGACCAACAGGGCAATATCATCTCCGGTATCGATCTTGTGAGAAAAAAAACGGGAGGCGAGGTCTTCGGGGCGACGCAACCTCTGCTTCTTACCTCGTCCGGCACGAAGTTCGGGAAAACGGAGGAGGGAGCGGTCTGGCTCGATCCGGCCCGGACATCTCCCTACAAGTTCTACCAGTTCTGGGTGAACACGGAAGATCAGACGGTAGAAAAGCTCTTGAAGCTCTTTACCTTCCTTTCTCTCGAAGAAATCAGCGACATCATGAAAACGCATACCGCTTCTCCGGAGCGCCGCGAAGCGCAGAGGAAACTGGCGTTCGAAGTTACTTCAATCGTTCACGGGAAAGAGAGCGCCGAAATGACCAGAAAAGCGAGCGCCATTCTTTTCGGGGATACGTTCGAACCGCGAGAGCTTTCGTCGGTCATGCTGGATACTCTTGCGGGCGAAGTGCCGTCGGGGGCGGCGCCGCGAGCCTTTCCGACCATGCTAACCGATATACTTGCCTCTGCCGGAGCCTGTTCCTCCAAGAGCGAAGTGCGGCGCCTTGTAAAAGGCGGTGGACTCTCTGTAAACGGTGTCAAAATAACAGAGGAAGACGCGTCGGTTTCCGAGGAAGATATTCTCGCCGGGAAATACCTCTTTATTCGCCTTGGAAAGAAGCGCTTCTTCATGATTCTTTTCGAATAGGCGCGGAAGAGAGGGGAGGATGCACATGAAACAGATGGATTGCTACTGGTATATAAGCGAGTCGCTTCGCCCTTGGGAAGCCGCGGTCGTCGGAACCCTTGCCAGAGCGCTTCTGCGGGAGGGCGCCGACGTGCGCGCCTTTTCAGGCGGCGGGACGGAGTCGCTGGGAATTCCGGGTATTCTTTCGTGGCACTCTCTGAATGCCACTGAAAGAGCCCTGATCGTGGGGACCAAGGGCAAACTGTGGCATCTTTGGGGCGCGCCTCCTTCCTGGTGGAAGTTCATCAGATTCCGTTCCAGGACGATCCATACGCGTTTCGACTCCTCGACAGCGTGGAAAGGTCATCCGACTGTTCTCTCGGCGACAGTCTGCTCTTCCGGGGAGACGTATATACCGCCCGCTTTTGAAGTCAAAATGAGTTGGAGCGCCGAAGAGGGAAAAGAAACCTTCGAAGAAGCGCAGTCTCCGCTTTTTCTTCTTGCAGGAGGAAAAGAAGACGAGAGCTTTGTTTTTGCGGAATCGGCCGCAGCGCTCTCAAGCCTTCTCCGTGCTTTGGACGATGCGCCGGACGAAGAGATCAAACTCCTCGCTTCGGGAAACTGCATCCTGGTTCTTCCTCGCCCGGCTCCTTCGCTTGCTCTGCTGGCCGCCTTCGCCGCGCTTATGGGTGTTCCGTCCGTCGCTGCACGTTCCGCGTTGATGGACGAAGCTCTTGGGAAGGACGGATACGTTCACTTGACCTCGGAAAATCCCGAGCATGTTCGGACCGCCTTTCGCTCAGCCCTTGGCGAGGGAGGGAGAAGCGCTTCCGCGTATGCACGACGCAGCGTGACGGACTCGTTCCCTCCTGAAAAGGGAGCGAAGAAGCTCAAAAACCTCTATCTCTCCCTCGGAGGAGGGGAGAAGTGAAAGGAAAGGCTACGCTACTGAATCTTATTGCTTCTCTTAGCCGTCCGGGGTGGCGCGCTCGTTGCGTGGCGGCTTTTTTTTCGTCAGGTTTGCGGGTTCTCCGTCCCCGTCGCTGCGTGGCGGAAGAGAATCTCCGGATGGTGTATCCTCAGGCTTCGCAAGAATGGATCCGCGACACAGTAAAAAAGGTGTATACACACATCTCATGGATGGTGGCCGAGTATCTCTCTCTTCTGCGGGACCCGAGACAGGTCCTTGATTGGGTGGAGATCGTCGAGGGAAAAGAGATACTCGACGAATTAAAGTCGGCCGGGCGCGGCGCGATCATTATTACCGGACACGTCGGGAACTGGGAGCTTCTTGCCGCATGGCTGGCCCAGTCCGGATACCCTCTCACGGCGGTTGTTCGCAACCCGGACGACCGAGAGCTCTCGGAGATGATTTCCGCCTACAGAACCCGTATGGGTGTAGGCACATTTGAAAAACATTTTGTGATGAAAGACGCCGTCCGTTTTGCGAGAAAAGGGGGTTTTCTCGGTCTTCTCCCTGATCAGGCCTGGAATATAACAGGAATCCGTACACGTTTTTTAGGGCATTTTTGCTACACTGCGGGGGGGCCTGCCGCGATGGCCCATCTGGCGGGTGTCCCGGTGGTTCCGGTTGTTTCGTACCGGCTCGCTCCTTTTCGGCATAAAGTGATCATTTCCCCGCCAGTTCCCATGGCGGAGGGACTCGGCAGAAATGAAGCCCTTCAAGAGAATACGGAACGAATGAACACGGCGATTGAGACGATGATTCTTCGAAACCCCGAGCAATGGCTCTGGCTTCACCGGCGATGGCGCTTTTGAAAAGATAGGAGATGTTCGGTATACGGAATGAAACGATGATAGAAAAGAAAGAGCCGGAATTCTTCTCTTGATGCTTCATTGAAATGATGTTACTCTTATCGAAAAGGGGGGGATGTATATGATATTCGAGCTTATGTCGAAAGGAAATCTGGCCCAGTTGCCCGACGATATGCACGTGGCCGGCGTACCCGATGTCTCGTCCCCGAGGGTCCTTCTCCTCCTTCCTTACAACCGTTTTATCCTCGGCACAGTCTCTTTGAAAACCTATGAACACTGGACGATCGGAAAACTCGGTACTGAGGAAACGGAAGAAATTTTTCTTTACGACGACAAGCCGAAGTGCATTTCTCTCGGTGACGTGGAGAAAATCACCATAACCAAAGAGGTGGTGGACCGGCTGAAAGCCTGCCTGCGCAGTCAGATGACGCCGCCGGGAGAACATCTTCCGGCGATGCTCATTCTCCGCGGGCTTCTCAGAGAGGACGCACTCTTTCAGGACGAGGATTTTTTGAAAAACGAAAGAGCAATGCAGGAATCACTGGACAAGGACACGACGGCACGGATGGCGTACTGGGCGATTCGTTTCGCACTATCCAGAAATGATTACGAAGGGGTCTCCAGAATAAAGACATGGCTGAAGATAGCGCCCGACGTCTTCGAGGAGACGATTCAGACTCCCCGCATCTGGTTTTCACTGATGGATTTGCCCGGAAGAAAAGACATAGAAGATATGGAGAGCCTCGCTTTTTCCGTCGATGATCTCCAGAGGATGAATTCGCAGTCCTCGCGACCTGTCGTTCTCTACAGCAAAGCGGGATATCTCATACTTTCCGATTTCGGCAGCGACGACGCGGCGTTTCGAATCTGGCTCTACCTTCCGATCCCGCTGTGGAACGAGATGCGGGAAAAGAGAAAGCTCTCTATTCGTGAGATCGTCATGGCAACCTGGGGGTTTCTGGACGGGATAGCCGCCGATCTTGAGCGATCATCCTTCGGTCATCAGGCCTCGATGACGGGAGGAATCAGTTCGGGAAATACGGCGAAGGAAATTTCATGAGAAAAAAAGAATAACGGTATTCCGCCGGAGGAACGGCGCCGGCGGAATACCGTTATTGGCAATACTGCTTATGCAACAGTCCATTTTTTTTCAATATATTGCAGTGCAAAACTGGTGATGCTTGTCATTACAAGATAGATGATGCCTACGATTATGAATGTCTCAAAAGACGCGTACGTTACGCTTCTGACCTGCTGTCCCACCATAGTCAGCTCGGTAATAGCAAGCGTCGAGAGCAGAGACGACTCTTTGATCAATGTGACGAATTCGTTGCCGATCGCTGGAAGCATGTTCCTGATCGCCTGAGGAAGAATGATGAAACGCATCGTGTGAAAATACGACAGTCCCAGCACTTTCGAAGCTTCCCACTGTCCCTTGGGAACCGCTTCGATCCCTCCCCTCACTATCTCTCCAACGTACCCTGAAGAGTTTATGGTCAGACCGATGACGCCGGCTGTAAACGCCGGAAGGTTCAGCCCGAGAGATGGAAGCCCGAAGTAGATGAGAAAAAGCTGAATAAGCAGCGGCGTGCCGCGGATTATATAAATATATGTTGCGGCTAGAGCGCGCAACGGAGCGAAGGGAGCGACTCTGACGGCCCCGACGAGTATGCCGAGAATGGAGCCGCAAAGCAGCGAAAGGAAAGATGCTTGGATCGTAATAGAGGCTCCGCGGAGCAACATATGTAAATACGGGGTAATCGCAGAAAAATCAAGCATCATTGGTGCACCTCCCTTCTTCGGAGGACGACTGTACGAGTTCTTTGCCGACATGCGCAAGCATTCGTTGAAGAAACAGCTGTGTCCGCGGTACCTTCGGAGAAGTAAAAATCGCCTCCGGAGGGCCTTGCTCCAGAATTTTCCCCGCATCCATGAAGAGAACTCTGTCCGAAACCTCTTTCGCGAAGAGCATCTCATGGGTGATTATCATCATTGTCATTCCGGAGCGGGCGAGGTCGGCGATTACGTCCAGAACCTCCCCGACGAGTTCCGGATCCAGAGCGCTGGTCGGTTCGTCGAAGAGCATTATTTTGGGGTTCGTCGCAAGTGCGCGTGCGATTGCAACCCGTTGTCGTTGTCCTCCGGAAAGCTCGTTCGGACGCGCATGTTTCTTTTCGGCGAGACCCACTCTCTGTAGAAGAGCCATTGCCCTCTCCTCCGCTTCCTTCGGAGGAATTCCGAGGATACGGACGGGACTCAGCGTGATGTTTTCAAGAACGGAAAGATGAGGAAAAAGATTGAACTGCTGAAATATCATTCCCACAAGACGAGCGATATCGCGGTTCGCATGTCTGGCGTTGTCGATCCTGTCTCCGTAAAGCAGAATTTTCCCGCCATCGATTTCCTCGAGGCGGCAGACGCAGCGGGCGAGCGTGCTTTTGCCGGAACCGCTCGGTCCGATAACCGAAAGTACCTCTCCTTCACGGACGGAAAGCGAGATGCCCTCGAGAACGGATACGCTGCCGAAAGATTTTCGAAGATCCCGCACCTCCAGGGCGGGAATACGCGATGATGAAATGTCGTTGCTGTTATTGGACACACCTCTCACCTCCCGATAGGTTCCGATATTATACTCCACCTGAAGGCGTGTCCGCAAAAAATGAAAAAAGCCGGCGGATGCCGGCGTGAAGATGTTTCCGAAACGAAGAGCGGCTCCTACTGATCCAAACCCGCCTTGTACGTCGCATGATTCATATCGGACATCACTTCGTCGAACCGGTCATCCTGTTCGCCCGTCTCCCAAAGAACCATCTTCCCCTGGATCTCTTTGCGCGCTTTTTCCATGAGACACCCTCCTTGCAAAAATCTGCACACGATACATTATGCATTCTTGGTACGTACCAATGTTCTTTTACATTATAGCGTATTTCTTCTACGATGCAAGAGGGTTGCAAACATTTCTTCTTCACGAGAGAATATGGAAAAGACGCAAAGGGAGTGATGATGTGGAGAAACGGAACCTAAGGGGCTCGACGTTTTTTTTCCCCGGCAAGGTCAACGTCGGGTGTTTCGAAAAGGGGGAGGATGTGTGGCTCGTGGACAGCGGGCTCGACGACGATGCGGGACGAAAACTTGCGCGTTTTATTGAATCGGAAAATAAGAGACTTCGCTGTATCGTCGGAACGCACTCGAACGCCGATCACTGCGGTGGAAACGCTTTTTTGAGGAAACGAACAGGATGCGCAGTCGCGGCGACTCCCCTTGAGGCTGCGATCATGGAGTATTCTTTTATGGAACCCTTGATGCTCTGGTCGGCATTTCCTTTCGCCGAGATATCCAACAGATTTCTTCAAGCCAAACCGTCTTCGGTGGATATCCTGATCCGAAGTCCCGGTGTTTTCGACGAGAGCGGCCTTGAAGCAATACCCCTTCCAGGGCATTTCCTTGAAATGATAGGCGTGCGCACGCCGGACGATGTTTTTTTCGTGGCCGATGCGATCTTCTCCGAGGCGTTGCTGGAAAAATACCACATCATATTCGTGCTCGACGTGCAGTCCGCGCTTGATACGCTTGCTTTCCTTGAACGTCAGGAGGCTGCCTGGTTTGTTCCGAGCCATGCTCAGGCTACGGAGGATATTCGTCCTCTTGCGGAAGCCAACAGGAAGAGTCTCTTGCGAGTAAGCGAGGCGGTGCTCGAATGCTGTTCGGAGCCTGTCGGGAAGGATGAAATCGTCCGGAGAGTGGGAGTTCGCTTCGGTCTCTCCATGTCGATCACGGAATTCCTTCTCAACAGCGCCGCCATAGCGGCGCACCTGACCTGGCTGCGGAAAAACGCGCTGCTCGCTCCTGTGGTCGAAAACGGTCTGCTCTTGTGGAAGCGTTCTTCCTGATGGCGCCGAAGAGTTTCAGATTCCTAATAAACGAATCCAAATAGGGAGCGAGAAAACCGAAAGAATCGTCGATACGGCGATAAGCTCTCCTGTATATTTTTCGTCCATACTCATCCCTTGGGCGACAACCAGAGAATTGACGGCGACGGGCATTGCCGAGGCGAAGACGACGACCTGCATCATTGACTTCTCCACGGGGAGGATGCTCAAAAGGATGTAGACGATCAAAGGGTGAAGTATGAGTTTTATGGCGCAGTCTCTCCAAGTGGTTTGAAAAAGACCGCGCGCGGAGGTAACCTTGATGCTCGCTCCCAGAGCCAGCAGAGCGAGTCCGGTTCCTATGTCGCCAAGAACTTTCAGCGTAACGTCGATCCATCCAGGAAATTGTCGGAGCCCGAGAAAGGAACAGAGGATACCTGCAAGACACGCGCAGACCATAGGGTTGCGCACTACTTTTAAAAAAGTAGCGATGACCGAGCGCGGCGAAAGACCTCCGGAGAGAACGAGTTGAGACGAAGTGATCGAAAGCACGTGATATCCTACCAGACTCATGGCAAGGAAGAGCGACATCGCTTCGAGCCCGGCGCTTCCCATAGCTATGGACACGGCAGGTATCCCCATGAAAACCTGGTTCGACCTCATCGAAACGAGTGTGGATATCGCGAGACGTTTCCGCTCCTCCTTGAAAAATCGGCCGATACCCCAGGCGAAGAACGGGAGAAGTATATAGGTTCCGTACACCGCGAGAAAGAGATTCCAGCCTCCCAGCGCGGCGAGATCCGCCCGAGCAGTGAGACGGAGCAAGAGAGCGGGAATGGATATCCAGTAGAGGATTTTGTTCGTATCTCTGAAAGTCTGTGGCGAGATCGCACCTGTTTCGCCGAGGATCTTGCCGAGGACGATCACTGCGGCAATAGGAGCAATAATAACGAGTTCATTCACGAGGAGCACACCCTTTTCTTTTTGCGAAACGCAAACGGATTCTTGACTTTTGGTTTTTGTGCCTTGATTATAGACGTCGACGCGCAAGCATATCGATAATACAGCGAGAGCGTGCTGACGGCAAGGGTGAGCATGTCAAAAGGAGGAGGCAGAATGCATATTTCGCCAACAATTTTTCGTGAATACGACATTCGCGGTGTCGCGGATGTCGATCTGACCGACTATGTGGTCTCCGCCATAGGGCGAGCTTTCGGAACATGGCTTGTTCGTCGGGGAGTGCGCAAAATTGTGGTCGGAGGCGATGTCCGCCTTTCCACACATCGGATCTCGAGCGCTCTTGTAGAAGGGGTGCTGCGGACCGGTGTGGATGTCATCGGAATAGGAACGGTCACTACGCCCGTACTTTACTGGGGTATTTTCCACTTCGGGGTCGGCGGCGCCGTCATGATCACGGGGAGCCACAACCCAAAGGACATGAACGGACTCAAGCTCGCGTTCAAAGGAGCAACGTTGTACGGAGACGACATTCAGGAAATTCTGCGGATGATCCTTGACGACGATTTTCTCGACGTGGAGCGCCCCGGTTCCCTTTCCGAAGCCGACATCCGCGACGAGTACATCCGAATGCTGCTTTCGAAATGTTCTCTCGGACCAAGAAAACTTAAGGTAGTTGCGGACAGCGGCAACGGGACCGCAGGAATCATGATCCGTCATTATTTGGAAACGTTAGGGTGCGAAGTCGTTTCTCTGTTCGATGCGCCCGACGGCACGTTCCCCAATCACCACCCCGACCCTCAGCAACGTGAGAATCTTCTTCCTCTGATGGATGCGGTTCGCAGAGAGAAGGCGGACGTGGGGATTGCATTCGATGGAGATGCCGACCGCCTAGGGGTGGTCGACGAACGGGGAGAGATGATATGGGGAGATATTCTCATGGCCCTCTTCTGGAGGGAGATACTTCCCAAACATCCCGGCGCCGACGTCATCGTGGAAGTCAAATGTTCCCAGTCGCTTGTCGACGAAACGCTGAGGCTCGGCGGCAAACCGCTATTCTGGAAATCGGGGCATTCCGTCATCAAAGCGAAGATGAAAGAGATCGGCGCCGTCTTTGCAGGGGAACTCTCGGGGCACTTTTTCTTCGCGGATGAATACTTCGGGTTCGACGACTCTTTCTACGCCGCGGCAAGACTGCTGCGGATTCTCTCGTCGAGCGACAAAACACTGTCGGAGCTTCTTAATGACGTACCCCGTTATCCCAGCACCGCCGAGGTGCGTATCCATTGCCCGGACGAGAAGAAGTTCGACGTGGTCGCCTCGCTTCGGGACAAGGCGCTCGAGGAGCATGAAGCCATTACAGTCGACGGCGTTCGAATTCTGTACCCGGAAGGGTGGGGCCTGGTTCGCGCTTCGAATACCCAACCCGTGATCGTTACCAGGTGCGAAGGGAAAACCGACGGCGACCTGGAGAAGATTTCCGCGGATGTACGCCGCCGCCTTCTCGATGAAGGCCTTCCGGACTTTTATTGGACGTATTGACCTCTTCGGCGTCGCCGTTACCCCTTCTCCACCGCGGCGACGCCCTCCATCGCAATACCGTTCTGGATCGTTCGGTAGACGCGCCGAACGTGGTCGGACATGAGATTCGCGGCTCGATCAAGATCCCGAACCACTATGGCGTCGTAAACATCCTCGTGTTCCCGGAGGAAAATCTCTTTGTCGTCCAGTAGAGTGTAGATTCGCTCATGAGTCGCCATGATGAGGTTGAACGTCATCTTCACGATGTTCACGAAGATGAAATTGTGCGTGGACTCGGCCAGAACGAGATGAAAGTCGTAGTCGCACTGCGCCCGGTGTTCGAGAGATTCGACGTCCTTTCCCGTCTTCGTCAGAATGCGGCGAATCCTCGTGAGGTCGGAGGGAGATGCGTGTTTCGCGGCTTCTACCGCGATTGCCGGTTCAAGAACGAGGCGCGCCTCGATCAATTCCAATATGGCTTCGTCCTGCAGCGGAACGCGCCCGGTCGCTCCGCCGTCGCTTCGAGAGGTCCTCACGAAGCGTCCCTTGCCGGGAATGCTCTCGATCAATCCCATCATCTCGAGAATGCGGAACCCTTCGCGCAACGAACTTCTGCTGACGTTCAATTCGTCGATGAGCTGGCGTTCGGGAGGCAAAGCCGACCCTTGGGGCATGTCTCCCTTGGAGATACGGTCTTTGATTCTATCGACTACCTGATCGTATATTTTTGTTTTGCCTTTTACATTTTCCATGAGTATCTCCTTCGGGCGTTCCGTATGGTAATATAAGCATAATCTACTTTCAGACGCAGCGCAACTCGTTTTTTCGAAGGAAGGAGGACGCACTATGGCATTCACCATTGAAGTGACAAACGGCCCTGTTTTTTCAAGCGACGTCCCCGTTACGGGAAAATCGGTTCTTTCCGAAAGTCTCCCCGACGGTGAAGAGAAAAACATCGTTGCTTGGAGAGTAAACAACTACCTTCGCTCCCTCGACTGGGTCATCGAAGACAACGCCCGCGTCGAGTTCATAGACACTTCCTCCTTTGAAGGGATGGAGGTGTATCGCCGCTCTCTGAGCTTCCTGCTCGTTCTTGCGTGTAAACGCGGTCTCGCGAAGGACATCGTGCTCCGGCACTCCATCAGCGAAGGGTACTACTGGGAGTTCGTCGAGGGAGCTGTTTCCGACGGCGATCTTGCAGTTATAAAGACGACCATGGACGATCTTGTGGGAAAAGATCTTCCCTTTATACGAAAAGTTGTCCCGCTCGACAAAGCCAGGAGAATATTCGACCGGCAGGGGAGCGGGGAAGTCGCCAGACTTTTTCAGTGGGGAGCCGTCGATCCTGTCGAACTCTATCGCTGCGCCGACATGTATGGGTATTACTACGCTCCGCTTGCTCCATCGACCGCCTATCTTAAACTTTACGATTTAAAAAAACTCGGCCCCGGAATGGTCCTGCAGTTCCCTACCATAAGTTATCCGTCGTCGCTCCCACCTTTCCGCGCCTCCAAGAATCTCTCCGGTGTTTTCCTGGACTACGCAAAGTGGCTGGAAGTGCTCGATCTGAGGACGATGGACAGCCTGCACAAGAAAGTCGCGGAAGGGAAAACACAGGAGGTCATTTTGATTTCCGAGGCTTTCCATGCCCAGAAACTCGGACGAATAGCCGATGAAATCGCCTCGCGCTCGAAAGTGAAGGTCGCCGCTATAGCAGGTCCTTCCGGGTCGGGAAAAACCACATTTTCTGAACGGCTGAAAATACAGCTTCTCGTATGCGGCAGAAATCCCGTTACGCTGGCTATGGATAACTATTTCGTCAATCGTGAAGATACTCCGCGCGACGAGGACGGAAACCTCGACTTCGAAGTTGTCGAGGCGCTTGAACTTGAATTGCTTCAGGAGCATCTTCGCCGTCTTCTTGCGGGAGAAGAGGTTGTCACACCGCAGTTCAATTTTATCGAGGGAAAGAAAAAACCCGGCAAGAAAATGAAGCTCGGTCCGAGAGATATCCTGATCATGGAGGGAATTCACGGCTTGAACGATAGAGTGACCGGCGCTCTGCCGAAGGACGAGATGTACGGTATTTTCGTTTCGCCGCTCACTGGAGTTAACTTCGATAATCACAACAGGACGAGCACCACCGACAACCGCCTGCTTCGCCGCCTTGTACGCGACGCACGAACACGAGGCCATTCGGCCGAAGCCACCTTGACGATGTGGCCCAAAGTCATCAGAGGGAGCATGCATTTTGTTTTTCCATACCAGAAGCACGCCGATGTCATGTTCAATTCCTCTCTGCCGTACGAACTGTCCGCTCTGCGTGCCTATGTCGATCCTATCCTGCACACTGTTCCCGAAAGTTCTCCAGTTTATGGAGAAGCCCAGCGCATTCTCTCGATGATCAAGTTTGTTCCCATGGTCCCGACGGAGATCATACCGAACAACTCCATCATCAGAGAGTTCATCGGCGGTTCCTGTTTCGATGTGTAGAGGGAGTTCTACGACGTCGTGACAAAGTCGACTATGGAGGATGTAGCCAGGGCCGCCGGTGTGAATAAAGCTACGGTGAGCCGGGCTCTGAAAGGCGATTCCCGCATTTCTTCAGCGACGCGCGAAAAAGTATGGAACGCCGCGAAGGAACTCGGGTATCGCCTTGATCTTACCGCGAGCGGCCTTTCGGGGGGCAGAACCGGTCTTGTCGCGATTGTCCTCGAAAAGCTCAAGCCATGGTTCAATCCGCTCTTTTTCTCAGGAGTGAACCGGGTGCTCGCCAAAGCAGGAATGGATTTTCTTCTCAAGATGCCTGGATTCAATTGGGATGCGCTGTCCGGCTCGCTCACATCCCGGCGCGTTGACTGCATTCTCTTCGCAGGAAGCGGAGAGGGAAAAATAGTTTCCCCCGCGCAGTTTCTTCAAATACCCGCTGTAACTGTCGGTTTCCGAATCGAAGGACTCCCCGCTGTTCTTGTTTCAGAAAAGGAAACTATTTCGAGGCTCAGATTCATCGCCTCGGGGCGTCCGCTTCGTCTCGCCTCCGGACTCTCCCCGTTGTTTCCCTTTCTCTCGGAGAGTATTGCAGACACAGACGCAGATACCGAGGATGTTTTCGGGGTTTTCGACGATTGCGCTCCGGAGACGGAAACAATCCATTCCGGATGTCTCTGCGTCCTCCCCGGAGATCCGGGGCGCGAAGGGTTCTTTAGTCTTGAATGGCCTGCATTCGAAATGGGGGTTACCGTAGGACGGCTTCTTCTGAAAGTAATTGCGGGCAAAGAGACATACCCTACATGCTGCATGCCGGTTCCGCTCCTTCGGGATCCGTCGGGCGAAAAACTTCTCTTCGAGAAAATGAACTAAGGTTTTTCTGATGAGAAATATGTAACGGGTGTTGACTAATGGAAAAAGTCGTGGTATAACATCCTCGTGAACGAAACAGTGTCACTCGCTGCCAAATATACAAACTCACGAGGAGGTCTTCGATATGTGGATGAAAGACGCGAACGGAAACTGGTACTGCGACGCACCTCTTTGCAGCGGATGCTGCACCCCTTCCCTTGTATGGGATAAAAATGAAAACGGAGCTTGGTTTCTTTCGGAACCAAGCTCCGTTTCCGCGGCAATAGCTTCCTTTCCTGCAAAGGTTCGTCTTTCGCTTGCAGTGTAACTACAACCCGGAGACTACTTGACACCCTCCTGCGCGTGTTTCGAAGCCCGGCAGTTCGACCGGCAGTCTTCCTTCCGCAGGGGCGTTTCCTTTGAGAACATCGGCAAGAGCGCGTAGAGACGGGGCGTTGTCGCTGTATGAGACGACAGCCCCAGCCAGCGAAGAAAGCGACAAAAGAGCATACGGCGTACGGAGCGAAAGAAGCAGTGTGCGACTCTCGCCAGTGCGCTTGACGAGTTCCATCCATTCCGGGTTTCTTTTACTGTCGTACTCCGCGATGATAACCCTGTCAGCATCGCCAATTCGCAGAAGAGCAGCGGCGATTTCGTTTTCACTCGGTCTCTCCGGTATTTCTATTAGGTCGACCGGAAAAATAGCTTCCGTAAAGATGCGTGCAGCGGCGATACGCTCCTTTGGCCAAAGAAGAGGTCTCTTTTTCCCATCGCGAACGGTTTGAAGCGTATCCGCCCTGTCACGGACGATCGTTATACTCCGTCGAGCCGCTTCCCTTGCGGTTGCCTCCCCTTCAGGAGAAAGACGGGGGGTGAATTGCGGTCTCCATCCTTCATGAAGAAGCCCCAAAGACTCCTTGGCTTTTAGAATTCTTCCTACGGCCTCGTCGAGTCGGTCGCTCCGTATCCTTCCTGTCCGGCATGCTTCCAGCAAAGCCTTGAACATGCCGAAATGTTCCGTCTCCTTATGGCCTCTGTCCGCTCCGAAAAGCAAAATATCGGCGCCCGCGTTGAATGCTTCGATCGCCGCTTCTTCCATGGTTCGTTCTTTCTTGAGAGCTTCCATCCCCATGGAGTCGGTAACAATAAGACCTTCGAAGCGCATCTCCGAACGAAGCATTCCCAGGATGGAGGAAGAAAGGGTTGCGGGGTTCCCTTCGTCGAGCGAAGGAACAAGGACGTGAGCAGTCATCACCATTGGAACTCCTGCCGTTATCGCCGCTTCGAAGGGAGGGAACTCCACAGCCTCAAGGCGGCTCCGGGATACGTTAATGATCGGAAGTCCTGTGTGAGAGTCGACTTCGGTATCTCCATGCCCTGGAAAGTGCTTCGCGGATGGGTAAACCCCTTTTCCCATGAATGCCTCGATCATCGCCGTGCCCAGACGGGCGACGTTCAGCGGGTTGGAACCGAAAGAACGTACGCCGATGATCGGATTTAAAGGGTTGTTGTTCACATCCATTACAGGAGCAAAATTCATGTTTATACCCAGGCTGGACAATTCTTCACCCATGACGGAAGCTACACGGCTCGCAAGAGACGGGTCGCCCGTCGCCCCGAGCGCCATATTTCCGGGAAAGAGCGTTACCCCTTCGCGTATACGGGCGATAAGCCCGCCCTCCTGATCGATGGCGATGAAAAGCGGGCGCACCCCGGAGGCAAGCGCCGTCCGTTGTATCATCTCGTTCAGGGAGGCGACTTGCTGGACCGACTCGATGTTGTTGCGGCTGGAGTAGAGTATGACGCCTCCTACCTTTAGCTCGGAAACAAACATGCTGAGGTTTTCCGAGAGGGCGCCTCCTTCGAAGAATATCAGCATGGTCTGTCCGACTTTCTCCTCCAACGTCATTGATGCGAGAGCCGTTTCGATCCGATATTCGCTTTGCGCGGGCGCTGCGTAGAAAAGAATAAAAAGGAAAAGAAGCGCGCTTGCGAAACGCTGCCTGCCCGAGAAAACCATTGTGCGAATCATTCGGTACTCCCTCCAAGCGATGAGTAAAGTTTTTGGATAAACTGATCGTAAACCAACGGATAGTTTCCGCTGTAATAGAGAAATCCGTATTCTATTTCCGTAGCAAACGGGTAGTCCTTTGTCATTTCCAGAAGAGGTTCAGGGAGATCGATAAGTTTAAGAGCGGTGTCCTTAGCTCCCTGCTGCGGCGTCTCCGGGAGCAGGAGCAGAATCTCGCGCTCGCCCATGAAGAACCCCATATCGCTTTCCCGGATCGTGTTCTTGATATACTGCACATACGCCACAAGAAATGTGTCTTCAAGTGTGGGCTGTTTACCCAATCCGGGAAGGTAGGCGCAGTTTACTTTGAGAAGGATGCCGCAAAGCCATCGACGATAACGGTTTGCCCGGCTCAGTTCTTCCTTGATGCGCAATTGAGCGTACTTTCTCGAATAGAGCCCGGTCTTCGGGTCGAAAAGATCTGTTCCCGATGATGTTTCCTGGACTTTTGTGCTTTTAACAGGCGGTGGATTATCGATAAGCAAAAAATGAAAAAGCCCATCCTTTGCTTTTTGAAAGACTGCGTGTTTTTTTCCTCCGACCACTCCCTCGGTCTCGCCGGGAGTGAAAAAAGTCATAACGCTTTTCCCTTCTGCCAGCGCATCTCCGGTAAGATCTTTGAAGGAGGCGTTGGCCTCCACAATAACGCCTTCGTCATCGGTAACCACCAGCGGGAAGGGAGTTGTTTCAGGACTCGTCCCGGCTCCGCCGGCCGTATCGGCGGATACAGGGGCCTGTTCCGCGGCAGAAGAGCGCGGCGTCTGTCTGTGCATGAAGAAATGGATGATCATAAAAAAACCGGAAACAGCGATAACAACCCCCACCCAGGGAAGAATAGGCGGTGCTCCCGCTTCCATCGAGACGATGCATATCATTATTCCCTGAGTCGCCATCTGCAATGGCGTCATCTGCGTATAGAGTCCGTTTTTTATGGAAAATACATACATCATGGTTAGCGCGAAGTAGAGCAGAAGCAGGAGCACCCAAAGCGGCGCTCCTGCGGAAACTTTGTGCATCTCGCTACCGAAGGCCACAAGGATCAGCGACAGAGGCAGCGAGATCAAGGGAGGCAGCGTTGCCCAGACAATCATACCGGGAACCTCCTGGTCATTATTTTTCTCTCCTTGTGACGCATAGGCGCTCTTTTGCTTTCAGCGGGGCCGGTTCAACGGAAGAGCAGCGTCTCGTCGGAAGGGTATCCCAGCCTGAAGAGAACTTGTACAGTACGTTTTTCGCCCGGCGCCAGAGAAAGTTTCCATGTAAGGAGGTTCTGTTCCGTGAGTTCTTCCGGTTTCGGATCGATACGAAGTGTTTCGACGGAGATGTTTTCCCTCGAAGAAACAGGAATGCGATCCCTCAGAGCAACAGTGACGGTGTGGGGCATGGAGTTTGATACCTCTATGGTATAGCCGTCTTCAAGCCGTCCTCTTCCTGTCCAGGTGCTTCCTTCCTTGGAGACGATTTTTTCTCTGGATGCGTGTACACGGGGAGTCCTTCCGAACGCGACCAGGAGATCCGAACCTGAGCCGTGCTCCGGAAGCGTTGTTTTCCCGGAGGGATGACCATCGACCGAAAGCTCCACCGATCCAGGAAGGATTGGGAGCGGGAGACCTTTGGATTCGGCGACCAGCCATCCCTGTTCGGAAAGAGCCGGGACCGAAACGATAGAAGTTTCGGATTTCAAAAGAAAGCTGCCGAGATTGAAATCGGCGAATGTATTATCCCCCGTCAGAATGCCTTCCGCCTGTGCGGAGAGATCGGTAAGCGTCTGCACAATAGCCGGAGGTGTTGGCGCGGGGGCAGGCGCCTCCGCCATCGTCGCCATCATAGGCAGCGCTCCATCCATGGCGTAGCGTCTGTTTTCCTTTTGTTCCGGGGCAAAATCGGCCACGAGAGGTTTTAATTCGGGCGGCGATACGGCAACGGAGGGCATCGACGTATGGAAATGTACGTTCCCCTCGAAAAGAAGACCGGTCTTTTGGCGCGCACGGGCGAAAAGAACGCCCGAGATTTCTCCGGTTTCCCCTGAGAGATCCATCCTGTAAAACGGCCTCCATTCGGCATGTCTTGAGAACGCTTCGACGAAAACAGGACCTTTCCCTTCGAGAACAACCGTCACATTGATCGCTTTTTGCGAGTCGGACGGCATTTTCGATTCAAAATCCCTTCGTAAGACCGCAATTTCTTTTTGGAGTTCTTCAAGCGATTCAGAAAGCACGGCGTGTTCCAGTTCCATTTTTTCTCGTACGCTGCGAACCGACACCACATAATCCGCGACCTCGGAACCTTTCAACTCTTTGGGCAGCGGGGCGGAAAGAAGTTCGAGCGACTGGTCGATAGCCGATATTTTCCCTGCGAGGATGGCACGCTGTCTCTCCTTTTCCCTTATCGCTTCGAAGGCTTTTTCGAGTACCGGAGGGATCCACTCCTGACGAGATACCTCCACTGCTTCAAATGAATGTATTACCGTTTCCTCTGAAGCTAAGGGGCGTACCGAAGCGATGTCGAAAGTTCCGGGCAGTTGAAACTGTACCTTCTCCGAAGCAGGAACGGAAAAGACGATTCGGGCGCCCGAAGGGTACATGTCGGTACGGTGAATCGAAAATGGCGGAGCGGCCTCGGCGGCGTCACGCTTAGCGCACAGTATCAATAGCAGGAGAATGATTACGATGTGAACCCCCGTCTTCATCTCGAATAACCTCCCCTTTCAGGTGGTTGGTATAAATAGCCGGATTCAATGATAACAGAAATTTGCGAAACAGGATCGCTCTTTTTTCAAACCGTGCGATTGTTCTCTTTCCGTGAGGAACGGGTATAATGCACTACGGGATCGTTACACAACGCGGTTCCGAAGCAAAGGAGGGAGCGAAATGCTCAAATGCGGAATTATCGGTCTTCCTCTCAGCGGGAAGAGCACTGTATTCAACGTAGTTACCCGCGCAGGCGCGGAGGTGAAAGCGTACGCGAGCGGAAAGACGGATCCGAATAAGGCGATGGTCAACGTTCCTGATGAACGTTTCGACCATCTGGTGGAGTTTTTCGAGCCGAAGAAGATAACGCCTGCAACCGTCGAGTTCGTCGACCTTGCCGGTCTCTCCCGAAATGCCAGCAAAGGAGAGGGTGTAGGGAACGCTTTTCTTTCGTTCGTCGGCGAGTCCGACGCCCTTGTACATGTTGTCCGGCTCTTTGAAAATCCGGATGTGCCGCACCCCGAGGACACGGTCGATCCCGTCAGGGACTGGAATATCGTCGAAATGGAGCTTATTTTCCGCGACCTTGCCGTCATAGAGAACAGGCTTTCACGTCTCGCTGCGAAAAAGAAAAATATTCCAGCGGAAACGGCGGAAAAAGATCTGCTGGAACGTTGTCAAACCTGCCTCCTGGAAGAACGACCGTTGAGGGAGCTTGGCCTTTCCGCGGAGGAACTTCGTCTTCTCAGCGGTTTCGCGTTTGTGACTCTCAAGCCGGAACTCCTTGTTGCAAACCTCGACGAGACGCAAACGGACGACTCCATGCCTCAACTTGAAGCGCTTCGTCGTCTTGCACACGAGAAGCAAATCCGACTGGTAAAGATCTTCGGTAAAATGGAGATGGAACTCGCGGAGCTTCCGGAAGAGGAACAGAAAGAGTTCATGGGAGAACTCGGGATCGCCGAGTCCGGACGGAACAGGCTTATTTCGGAAGCCTACGCTCTTCTCGGCCTTATCTCCTTTTTCACCACCGGAAAAGACGAGGTCAAGGCATGGACGCTCCTCGGAGGAGAGACTGCGGTCGACGCCGCAGGGACAATCCATTCCGACCTTGCCCGCGGATTCATACGGGCGCAGGTTGTTTCTTACGTCGATTTTATCGCGCACGACAGATCCCTCGCCAAGTGCCGCGAAAAAGGAGTACTCAGACTGGAGGGAAAGGAATATATCGTCGCCGACGGCGATATGATCGAAATTCGCTTCAATGTCTGATGTGGTACAATCATTACTCGAAATTTCTATGGAAAGGGGCGCTTTTCAATGGCCATGCCGATGCAGGTCAGTCTCGATGAAATTCTCTCCATGTTGCTCGCCAGGGTGGACAGCCTCGCGATCAACGATGAGAATTCGAAGAGCAAGTTCAACATCGTAGCCCGCGTTCTGTACAAAAAGGGCATCCTTACCGACGCGGATATCGTGGAGTCGATCAAGGAAGAGCATCTTATGCTGAAGGAACTTGGCGCAATCGCTGAAGAACCTTCCGACGAGATCGTCCAGACAATCGCCGACGGAATACTCCAGTGGATCAAGGGGGATGTCGCCTCCCTCAAAAAAGGAATGGAGGAGTACGAACGTCGTCTCCAGGAGGCTATGGCGAAGCAGCAATCTCAGAAACCCAAAATCGACGTGGCCTCTCCCGCTGTTTTGCAGCAGCTTAACCGGATGGGCGGCAAAGGACAAGGCGGAGGGAAGCTGATCATCTGATTTCGTAACGGGCGGCGGGCGGGTGGAGAACACCGCCCGCCGCTTTTTCAGGCCTACTTCGCTCTTCGCATCACTTTTTCCAGCTCAAGAATCAGCTGCTTTATTTCGTTTTTCGACGCGACGGTGTTGAATGCGCTCTCCGCAGAGTAGGGTTTTCCCCAGTAGACCTGATTCGCGTTTTTATCTACATTGACTGCCGCTCCTTCCAGAGAAAGCCCGGCGAACAACCCCTTCGTCATCGAGTAGCTGTAGATAGAGGCTTTGAGCTTGTAGTCGGTTCCCAGCTCTCCTCTCCTTCCCAAAGGGCCTGCGGCGACGGCGAGATCGCCTCCGAGTTTTACATTGTTCCCCTTGAAACCGTCAAGCCCTCGCTCGTTGGTTATCACCAGCACGAGAGCTATGGATTGCGCTCCGATCTGCAGACCCCACGAGGCGCCGGTCACGCTGACGAAAGACGGACCGTACCACCTCTTCGTGGCGGGATCACGGCGAAGTACCAGACCTTCTCCGTACTGGCCGCCGAAGACAAGGCCAGCCTTCACCACCGAAGGAAAGAGTGCCACTCCCTTTCCTTGTGCAATAAGATCGCCCATTGTCGCAGCGTCATCTTGTTTCGCCATCTCACGAAGAATACGTATCGAATCCGCAATTCTTCCTTTGGGAGTGGACGCGAACGAGGGGCTTCCCGCCGAGAACAGCACGACGGCGGCGCACAGCGCGCCAAGGGAGAGATACACGCGAGACCTTGTCATTTTTTCTCCTCCTGATCAAAAGCGTTGTTTTGAAAGCTCCTTCACATTGTACATCATGAAAATTTGACTGAAAAAAAAACGTGCGCTAAACTCCTCGGATGATAACGATGTCCACATAAGAAAAACGGAGGATTGATTTCCATGAACACTACGGATCGCATTGAAGCGCTGCTGGACGAGGCATACAATACGGATGATCCGGAAACGATGGAGCGCCTTGCCCGCCAGGTTCTGAAGCACGACAAGGAGAACGTCGAGGCGCTTGTCCTGCTTGCCGATGTAACGGAAGATTCCGCCGAAAAGATTGCTTTCCTTGAGCGAGCCTGCCGAATTTTGGAGAAGGAGATGGAGACGGATCCTGTTCCGCAAGGTGATGCTTTTCTGGATGACGATCGAGGAATGCTCTATGCGGCTGCCCTTCAGCGATTGGGGTTTTCGTATTTCTCCGAAGGAGAGAACGAGAAGGCGCTTGAGATGGCCCGGGTTCTTATGGAGTACGATCCCGAACAACAGACCCTGGGAAAGACTCTTTTTTATCGTATTCTTCTTGAAATGAACGAATTCGGCAGAGTTCTCGAAGAAAGTCTGAAGGAGCCGGAGCCTTTTCCTGCAATGCTGCATAGTCGCGCGATCGCCGCATTCAAGATTTCGGGAGCGGGGATGCCCGCCTACCGAGCTCTATGGGAGGCATTCTCAGCCGATCCGGACGTTCCGTTTCATATACTTGGATATTACAATGAGCCGACGGATGACGCCGATGAGGAGGAGCTGGAGAGTTACAGCTTGGCTATGCTCTTCGAAGATGCATGGCTGACCGAATGCGATACGAACCTGGCGAACTGGCTTGCGGGCGGAACGATTCTTCTGGGATTGGCCGCATCTCTTTTTCCCTCCGAGAATACGGAAAAGATGCTCGTGCTTGCGGACGCTCTGGGGATAGCCGATGCGGCCGAAGATATCATGGTGAAGCTTGAAAGCAGAACGGACTGGGGAGTTCTTTCGAAAGAAGAGAGAATTAAGGCTTCGCTCAAGCTTCTTTCGGAAGGACGATTTCTTCATGTCGGTTCATGATAGAATCAAGCCGATCACGCCATTTTTTCCTTCAAAAGCATCTTAATATATGAAAATGTAAATATTAAAAAATATTTACATGATAAAAATTCAATCAAGGCGAATTTAAAATATAAATCAAATTATTTATTTTTCTATTGATTTTTTCTGGTATGGAAGGAGGCCGGCAATGATTGTGGAAAAAACGGAGGATGTTCGTTCCGTCGTACAGGGGATCACCGCTCAATGGAAGGGAAAACGCGGCGGTGTCATTCCGGTGCTTCAGGAAACGCAGAAAAAGATCGGCTACTTGTCCAGGGAGGCAATGGCAGCGGTTTCCGAAGAATTGGGCGTTCCTATCGCGGAGCTTTATGGTGTGGCGACGTTTTATACCCAGTTTCATCTGAAGCCCAGAGGACGGCATATTATTCGGGTCTGTCGCGGTACCGCATGCCATGTTCGCGGGAGTGCCAAGATCATGGACAAAATCATGAAAATGCTCGATGTAAAAGAGAACGGCACTACGGAGGATCTGCGTTTCACTCTTGAACCGGTCGCGTGCCTTGGCTGCTGCGGCCTCGCCCCCGTAGTGATGATCGACGACGATACCCACGGCAGACTCACCGACGATGAAGCGTCTTTGAACGAGTTCCTCGATTCGTACGCCTGATCATGCTCGAAGATCTCTCTCACCATATTCTCGACATCGCGGAAAACGGTGTCAATGCAGGAGCCGACGCGATAACCGTCGAATTCGAGGACGATGAAGAGTTTATTCGCCTGACGGTTCGCGACAACGGAAGGGGAATGGACGCGACGACCGCCCGCGTAGTCGTCGACCCGTTTTTTACCACACGGACGGAGCGTCGTGTGGGACTCGGGCTTCCTTTTCTGAAACAGCTCGCCGATCTCTGCGGCGGCGAATTTCACCTCGATTCGGCTCCGGGAAAGGGGACAACCATTTCTGCATCGTTCTGTAAACAGTGCGTCGATACCCCTCCCGCAGGAGATATTCCTTCGACATTGCTTACGCTTCTTATAGGTTATGGAAATGTTTCCTGGAAGTATGAGCATAGAGTCGGCGGACGCACGTTTATTTTGGACAGCGACGAATTGAAAGAAGCCCTCGGAGGTGGGAATCCGTTCACGGACCCGGCCCTTGCCGTTGGAATAAAGGAGTACATCGCGGAAAATATCGCTGATCTCTATTTGGGGAAATAATATTCAATAATAAGGGAAGAAGGAAAAGGAATGGCAGAGGAAAGGAAGAAAGTCCGAAGTCTCGATGATCTCAAGAAGATCAAAGAGAGTACGGCCGATTTGACATCCGCGCGTTCTGAGCAAGACAAGGTCAAGATCATTATCGGAATGGGGACATGCGGAATCGCCGCAGGGGCTCGCGAAATCATGAATGCGGTGCTCAGGGAGCTTGATGTGCGTAAACTCCACAACGTCGCCGTGGAGACGACGGGGTGTATCGGCATGTGCCAGAACGAGCCCCTTCTGGACGTTATTCGTCCGGGGGAACCAAGAATAACCTACTGCGCAGTTACGCCTTCCGATGTTTCCAGGATCGTTTCCGAGCATGTCGTGAACGGTCGCATCGTGCAGGAGAAGCTCTACGGCAGAGCCGACTAGGCGCGGAGGGATCGGGTTATGGCTTTATACCGCGCACACGTTCTCATCTGTCACGGGACGGGATGCGTTTCCGGCGGCGCTACGAAGGTGCTTGACGCGTTCAAGGAGGAACTCGCGAAAAAAGGTCTTGAAAAAGAGATCCTTGTCATCGCTACGGGGTGTCACGGCATGTGCGAGTTCGGCCCCATCGTCGTGGTCTACCCTGAGGGAACGTTTTATTCGCGGGTGCAGCCCGCGGATGTCGCCGATATAGTCGAAGAGCATCTCTACAAGGGGCGGATAGTCACACGCCTGCTCTACAGAGAACCTCTTACGGCTCAGAAAGTCCGTCACTACAAGGAGATTCCTTTTTACGGCAAGCAGCATAGAATCGTGCTGAGCAACTGCGGCTATATAAATCCCGATAATATCGACGAGTACATTTCCAGGGACGGCTATCAGGCTCTTGGAAAGTGCCTTGTTGAGATGAATCCTGCCGCGGTTATCGACGAGATTAAAAAATCCGGCCTCCGCGGACGCGGCGGCGGCGGATTTCCGACAGGAATGAAGTGGGGTTTTTGCGCGGCGTCTCCCGGCGACAAGAAGTATGTCATATGCAACGCGGACGAGGGAGATCCCGGCGCGTTCATGGACCGGTCCATACTCGAGGGCGATCCGCATGCAGTCATCGAAGGTATGATGATCGGCGGGTATGCCATGGGCGCCGACGAAGGCTATATTTACTGCCGGGCCGAGTATCCCCTGGCTATCAAGCGCCTCCGGACCGCCATCGCGCAGGCCACCGAGTACGGCCTTCTCGGCGACAATATCCTCGGAACGGACTTCAGCTTCACCCTTCATATCAAGGAAGGCGCCGGGGCTTTCGTCTGCGGCGAGGAGACCGCGCTCATGGCGTCGATCGAAGGGCAAAGAGGCATGCCTCGGGCTCGTCCGCCGTTCCCAGCCGTTAAAGGACTCTGGGGCAAGCCGACAAACATCAACAACGTAGAGACTTGGGCGAACGTGCCGAGGATCATCGTTCAGGGGGCCGAATGCTTCGCCGCCTTGGGAACCGAGAAGTCCAAGGGAACCAAAGTCTTCGCTCTCACCGGAAAGGTCAAGAATACGGGTCTCGTTGAAGTGCCGATGGGAATCACGATCCGCGAGATCGTCTTCGAAATCGGCGGCGGCATCATCGGCGACAAGAAGTTCAAGGCCGTCCAGATAGGCGGTCCTTCCGGCGGCTGTCTTGTCGAGGAACATCTCGATCTTCCGGTGGACTACGAATCGCTCACAGCTGCGGGCGCTATCATGGGGTCCGGCGGACTTGTGGTTCTCGACGAGGGGAACTGCATGGTGGATACGGCGAAATTCTTCCTCGAATTCACCCAGCGCGAATCCTGCGGGAAGTGCGTACCTTGCCGGGAAGGAACAAAGAAGATGCTCGATATCCTCGTTCGTATCACTGAGGGGAAGGGGGAGCCGAACGACATCGACAGGCTGCTCTATCTCGGCAACCAAATAAAGGATGCGTCTCTTTGCGCGCTCGGCGGTACCGCGCCCAACCCTGTGCTGACGACGCTGAAGTACTTCCGGCATGAGTACGAGTCGCATATATTCGATAAGAAATGCCCTTCGGGTGTCTGCCAGAGCCTTTTGAGCTACACAATCACTCCCGAGAAGTGTATCGGGTGCACGAAGTGCGCCCGGAACTGCCCTGTTCACTGTATTTCCGGCAAGGTGAAGGAAGTACATGTCATCGATCAGGAAAAGTGCATCAAGTGCGGCGCATGTATGGATAATTGTCCCGTCGGGGCCGTTGTCAACGGATAGGAGAGGATTAAAAAATGGCAGGTATAAATGCGATCATCAACGGGAAGTCGATCACTGCGGAACAGGGGATGACGATCCTCCAGGCCGCACGGGCCAATGGCGTTCACATTCCGACGCTCTGCGATCATCCGGCGATCAGTCCGTTCGGCGCCTGCCGTATCTGCCTCGTGGAAGCCGAGAAGAATCCCAAGCTCCTCACCTCGTGCACCACGCCTCTTAACGAGGGGATGGTTGTGCACACGAATACTCCGAGAGTCATGGAAGCCCGCAAGGCCGTGCTTGAACTCATCCTTGTCCGCCACCCGCTGGATTGCTTCTCCTGCTCCAGCAACGGCAAATGCGAGCTTCAGGATGTTGCCTATGAACTGGGGGTGAAGTATTCACGTTTCGCGGATCCAGGCGATACGAACACTTCCCACAAGCTTGAGGATGCCAATCCCTTCTACGTCCGCGATCTGAATAAATGCATCCTCTGCGGCCGCTGCGTCCGCGTGTGCGAAGAGCATGCAGTCTACCACGCCATCGATTTCCAGGGGCGAGGCATCAATACGTCGATTCAACCTCCCGTCGGCTCGCCGATGGAAGAGTCCGACTGTGTCTTTTGCGGCCAGTGCGTCCAGGTCTGTCCCGTGGGTGCTCTCTACGAAAAGACCGCAGTGGGTCGGGGACGCCCCTGGGATCTTGAAAAAGTCAAGAGCGTTTGTTCTTACTGCGGCGTAGGGTGCGAGCTGGAAATCAACGTCAACAAAAAGACAGGCAGAATCGCCAATGTTACAACGAACTACTCCAGCCCTACGGCTCTCAACAAGGGAAGATCGTGCGTCAAAGGGCGCTTCGCCTGGCAGTTCGTCCACAGCGAAGATCGCTTGACTACGCCGCTTATCCGCGAAGGAGACACTTTCCGCAAAGCTTCCTGGGACGAGGCGCTCGCTCTTATAACTGAAAAGCTTGGAGGAATCAAGGAGAAGTACGGAAGCGACGCGCTCGGTTTCTTTGCCTCCGCCCGCTGCACGAACGAGGAAAACTTCCTCATGCAGCGCCTTGCAAGGGAGGTGATGGGCACAAACAACGTCGATCACTGTGCCCATCTGTGACACAGCGCCACAGTGACGGGTCTCGGCGAGACCCTCGGCAGCGGCGCTATGACGAATAGCTTCGAATCCATCAAGTCGGCCGACACGATTCTCATCATCGGCTCGAACACGACCGAAAACCACCCGGTAATAGGCTCCTTCATCAAAGAGCGAAAGAAGAAGGGAAACTGCACCTTGATCGTCTGCGATCCGCGGAAGATAGAGATGGCCAAGTTCGCCGACATCTATATCCGTCAGAAAGCAGGCTCGGACGTTGCTCTTTTGAACGGCCTGATGCACATGATCATTCGCGACGGCCTTCACGCCCCCGATTTCATTGAAAAGAACGTCAACAACTTTGAAAAACTGAAAGAGACCGTGGCAAAGTACACTCCGAAGTACGTCTCGGAGATCGCCGGCGTAGCCCCCGAACTCATCGAGGATGCCGCGCGTGCGTATGCGAAGGGGCCGAACTCCGCAATTTTCTACACAATGGGGATCACGCAGCACCTAAACGGAACGAACAACGTGCGTTCCGTCGCGAACCTGGCGCTCCTCTGCGGCATGCTCGGTCGGCCAGGTACCGGAGTCAATCCTCTTCGCGGACAAAACAACGTGCAGGGCGCCTGCGACACCGGTTGCCTTCCCGAGGTGCTTCCCGGCTATCGAAAAGTTGGTCTTCCTGCGACGCAGCAGAAGGTCAAAGACGTCTGGGGTACCGACCTTCCTGCGACGCCAGGCCTCTCAGTGGTGGAAATGATGCATGCCGCCGGAGAAGGGAAGATCAAGGGGATGTACATCATGGGCGAAAACTCCATGGTGACCGAACCGGATTCCGACCACGTCCGCCACTCGCTGAAAAAACTCGAGTTCCTCGTAGTACAGGATATCTTCCTGACGGAGACCGCAGAATTCGCACACGTGGTCCTTCCTGCGGCAAGCTGGGGCGAAAAGGACGGAACCTTCACCAACACGTGCCGGTCGGTCCAGAGAGTCCGCAAGGCCGTAGACTCGCCCGGAGAAGCGCGGCCCGACTGGGAGATTCTGCTTGCGGTAGGAAAGCGCCTTGGCGCTCCGTGGAACGATATGTACTCCCCCGAGACGATCTTCAACGAGATCGGAAAGATTGCTCCGGCGTACGCAGGTATTACCTACGGACGCCTTGAAGGCGGCGCGCTTCCATGGCCCTGCCCGACATGCGATCATCCGGGAACGCCCATCTTGTACACTACGGGTTTTCCGCGAGGCAAAGCTGACTTTTCACCATGCGATTGGGAGAAACCGGAGGAATGGCCGACCCAAGAGTATCCGTTTATAGCCACTACCGGAAGAGTGCTCTATCACTATCATTCGGGAAGCATGACCAGGCGGAGCGCTCCGGGCGAGTTTATCAAAGAGATGTACATAGAGATAAACCCGGCCGACGCAAAAGCACTGAATATACAAGATGGTGAAAAAATCAAGGTGACTTCTCGAAGAGGCGAAGTCTGCGCTGCGGCGAAAATTACCGACCGCGTTCCTGCCGGCACTCTTTTTCTGCCGTTCCACTTCAGTGAAGCCTCGGCGAATATACTCACCTCGGCGAAGATCGATCCTGTTTCGAAGACGCCGGGATTCAAAGTCAACGCGGTAAAAGTGGAGAAAGCGGTGTAACTCAGCTTCATTTTTGAGCAACCCGGAAAAATTCGGTTCGCCTCTGGAGATATCACAATACAATACGCTTTGAAAAACAGAAAGAAGGGAATAGTGTGAAATCGCCTGCCGAAATTGCAAAACTGGCATGCATCGTTTCAAAAGTCAAAGGAAATCTCTCCGTACGTCAAATGATCCTCATGGGAATGCTTGCCGGGGCTTACATCGCCTTTGCCGGATGGCTCATGACCGTCGTCTCTCACGACATGACGCAGTATTTGGGCAGCGGGTTTACCCGGCTTGCATCCGGAGCAGTATTCAGCACCGGGCTGATCTTTGTCGTAATCAGTGGATCTGAACTCTTTACAGGGAACTGCATGATGCCATTGGGATATCTAGCGGGCTGCACCCCGATGAAAAAAATACTCCGTAACTGGGGTTGGGTGTATATGGCGAACTTCCTTGGCAGTATCCTCATCGCAGCACTTATCTACTTCTCGGGGCTCGCCGACAATGCCGTCGGCGGACGGGCGCTTCAAATAGCTTCGGCAAAAATGGAACTTCCTTTCAGCCAGGCCTTTTTCCGCGGAGTTCTCTGCAACTGGATCGTTGTGCTCGCTGTGTGGATGGCTATGGCGGCTACTGAAATCGTAGACAAGATCTGGGCTATTTTCTTCCCGATTATGACATTCATTGCAGCAGGATTTGAGCACTCTATTGCAAATATGTACTATATGGCTCTCGCTATGCTTCTCAAGGGGACTCCCGCCGCAGTAACAGCTTCGGGTCTTTCCGAAGAGTCTATCGCCAATATCGGCATCGGCGGCTATTTGAGCAACCTTATCCCCGTATCCATAGGGAACATGGTCGGTGGCGTTCTCTTTGTCGCCGTTTTCTATTATTTCATTTTCAAGGACGGCTTGACGGAAATCGACTGAGTATTTCTTTTTTTTCCTCTCAAGGCAATCGCCCGTTTATGGGCGATTGCCTTTTTTGTGATATAATATGAATCAAGCAAAAAGGAGTCCCTGCGGTGCTCGTGATCATGATTTTTGTCTTGAGCCAACACTCGCGCCTTGCGGGGCCGCCAGTTTGGGCCGGTGGAGGAGTCGCTTCGCGCGATGACGAAACTGAGGTTCAGCAGGCCCCATTGCTATAGGAACGGGTCAAGACGTTCATGACACGACATTGCGGGGAAGCTCTGCAACAGGGGACGGGGAAGACCCGCGCCCCTGTCTTTTTATGAGGAGGTAGTTTCTCGTGCTGCAACAGCGTCGCTCGCACTATTGGAATCCCGCATCCTGCAGAGCTTTCGTACTCGACTGGGACGGTGTACTTGCCGAAACAAAACTGAACTTCGCCCCTATTCGCGAAAAATATTTTCAAGGACGATTTGTTCCTCTTTTCGAGGCAATTGCTACGCTCCCTCCCTCGCTCGCGGAGTCCCTGAAAAAAGACATTTACGATGAAGAAATGGCCGGCGCCGAGGCAGCGGAGCCGGTGAACGGGGCTTTTGAACTCCTGGACTGGCTGCATCGCCATGATATTCCTTGGTGCGTGGTCTCCAGGAATTGCTCCGACTCCATTCTTCTTGCAGCCGAACGCACCGGACTGCCTCTTCCTCCGATGCTTTTCAGCAGGGATACCCCTCCCGTCAAACCCGCTCCCGAGGCTTTGTGGCGTGCTGCGCACTCCTTGGATGCGCTCCCTGCCGATTGCGTGATGGTTGGCGATTTTGTCTACGACCTTGTCGGCGCCAGACGTGCAGGAATGCGGGCGGTTCTTGTTCAGCGCCCTCAGGCGGAGTGGAGACACTGGGCCGACGTTTCTTTCGACAGGCTTACGGATTTTGTTGCCTTTCTCCAAACTCCCGGGGACCTCATTCCGTGGGAATATCGGCGCCTAGCCTCTCTCGCAGGAGGGGAAAAGCGTCTTGCCACGCTTGCGGGATATGCTGCATCCATCGCCGCTACCCATGAGGATGTACTTTTACTCTGCCTTGAATATGCCTCGAAAGGTCTTCTCAACTTCCACATCGAAGGCGACTCCATGCTCGCTCCGATCCAATGGTTCAATCTTCCCGGCCTGTCTCCCGTCTGGTTGGATCAGCCGGTAAAAGAAGTCGTCGCGCACCTGTTAAACACTCGTTTCCCGATTGCACGTCTCATCGGAGAAACCAAAGGTTTTCTTCTTCTTTCGCAGAATGAAGCATTTCCGGGGGGCGAAGAGAAGTGATCCCGCCCCGGCGATGGGAAGCTCCTCTGGCGGAGAGAATGCGGCCGCGGACTCTTGATGAGTTTCTCGGTCAGGATCACTTGTTGGGGAAAAACGCCCCGCTGCGAAAAAACCTGGAGAATTCCACGGTCCCAAGCTGCATTCTCTACGGTCCTCCCGGTGTCGGAAAGACGACGCTTGTCCGTCTCATTGCGGCCAGAACGGAACGAGAGATACTCGAAATCAACGCTGTTTCCGCAAAAGTCGCCGAACTCCGAGACCTTGTAAAGGAGGCGGAGAATCTCAAAACGCTCCAATCGGGGAGGAGCGCGATCGCCTTCGTCGACGAAATCTACCACTTCAACCGAAGCCAACAGAACGCGCTGCTCCCTTCGGTGGAGAAAGGGGATATCATCCTTGTCGGGACGACCACCGAGAATCCGTGGTTTGAGATCAACAAGACGCTTCTCTCCCGGATGGTCGTCTTTCAGTTGAACCCTCTCGGCGAAAAAGATCTTGTAGCGCTTCTCAACCGGGCTCTAACGGATGCGGAAAGAGGACTTGGGCAGCTCTCCCTTCATGCGGAAGAGGACGCCTTGCTCGCTCTCGCAGCGATGGCCGGAGGCGATGCGCGGCAGGCGCTTACCCGGCTGGAGTTCATCGCTTCCGCAGCGGCGGCTCGGGGCGGCTCGACGCTCACAAAGGAGTTCGTCTTGGAGACCTTGCCTCTTGCGGCGGTGCGCTACGACAAATCATCCGACGACCACTACGCGGTGATATCGGCGCTTATCAAGAGTATCCGCGGCTCGGATCCCGACGCGGCGATCTATTGGTTGGCACGGCTGCTCGCCGGGGGCGAGGATCTGCGCTTCATCTGCAGGCGATTGCTCATTTCCGCCGCCGAGGACGTCGGCCTGGCCGATCCGCAGGCGCTCCTCGTGGTCTCCGCTGCGGCGCAGGCCGTCGAAATGACGGGGATGCCCGAGGCGCGCATTCTTCTCGCGGAAGCAGTTTTGTTTCTTGCCGCCGCTCCGAAGAGCAACAGCGCGTATCTAGCCGTGAGCGAAGCGATGAAAGCAATCGAAGGAGGCGACCTCCAAAGCGTCCCCTTCCATCTCCGCCCTGATGGGAACGGCTACGTCTATCCGCACGACGACCCCCGGCACTGGGTTCCTCAGCAGTATATGACGGAACAAAGACGTTTTTATTTTCCAGGAGAACTAGGAACGGAAAAAACTGCAGGGGATCGCTTGAAAAAATTTTGGAGGCGGTTCAGCGCCCCCTCGGAATGAGTCCTCAGTAACCCTGCGCGGGAAAGAGGCGATATACCTGCAAACCAACGACTTCTCGGATTCCCGCTGATAGATACTGGAAAGAGGAGGAAGAAGGAAGAAATTCCATCGCGTCGACCGGGCCGGCCTCTGAAAGACGGCCCGAAGGGTACGGGTGAATGCTGTGTCCGGGAAAAAAGCGCCGGGCGAAGTCGAGAGAACGATGCATATGGTAGGCGGATGTCACCAAAACGATATTCTCGGCTTGAACAGTGCGCAGAAACGGCGCCGAGAGCTTCATGTTTTCCCATGTTGTCCGCGAATTACCCTCGACAAGCAGCGGCCCGTCGAACTTCAGGTCGCGTGCGGTGCGCTGAACCATCCGTAGGATTTGCTCCTCTGATGCCCTGCCCGGGTATCCTCCCGCGAACAGGAGGGGGCATCTCAAAGAGTCGGCCGCACGCACTCCGGCCGCGAAGCGCTGCAGTGTTTCCGCGCTCATATACAGCGCGTCGCCCGATGACCATACACCTCCGGACAATACCATCACTACGCTTTGTCCCCGAGGCGAAGGAAGATCGAACGAAAAAGATTCCTCGAGCGGCGAAAGAAGAGCCCTGACACTCCAAGGAATAGAGAAGAGATAGAGAGAAAGAGACAGGAACAACAAAAAAAACGAAGCGCCGAGGCGCCGTGTGCCGACAGGTTCTTTCCTTTTCAGAAAAAAGAGAGCGCCGCTAAAAGTCAAAAAAATAAAGATTCCCGGCGGCGTGGCCAATGCCCCCAGTGTTTTATATAGAATATATGTCCATGTCATGGCTGCTCCTCAGTATCCGCGTCGCGTATCGAAGCCCGGTTCTTTAAAAAAGCGAGAAGGCTCTCCTTGCTTATCGTTATGTGTTTTCGGGTTTCTTCTTTCGCTTTTTCGATGTCGTGCGTCAGAAGCGCGTCGATAATGGCGAGATGCCCCCATGTGAAGTTCGTGATGGGGGAGTTTTCAACGGAGAAGGGGCGGCACAGATGAATCAGGTCGGAAATATTGTGCAGCATCAAAGCGAGGAATCTGTTGGTCACCGATCGGTAGATCATCGCGTGAAAGGCCTTGTCCTCGCTGACGTACTTTCCCGCGCTTGTTTGGTTCGTCATGGCCGAAAACACATCGCGAAAACGGAGAAGTTCTTTTTTCTGCTCGCTGGAAAGTTCAAGGGTACATACGTTCGCCACGGCCAGAATCTCCAGTTCGGTCCGTAGTTCGTAGAGGTCCGAAGCGTCTTTGAGTGTAGGCATGGTCACATAAGCCCCTCTCCTTGGGGTCAGAGTGACAAGACCCGTTTGGGCGAGCTGGCGTATCGCCTCCCTGACAGGGGTTCTTGAAACCGCCATTCTTTCGGCAAGTTCGATTTCCGAGAGTTTCGACCCGGGCTTGATCGTGCCGTCGACGATCGCTTCCTTTAACTTTTCGTAGACAATCTGCCGAAGCCCCTGATTCATTGCCGGCGATAATGTGTTGCTTTCCACAGATAACGACCTCCCATGCAGAACAATGTACCCATTATACTGCATGGGAAGTACTTTCAAAACCCTGTTTTCTGCTCTGCGTCAGACGCAGGTACTCTTTTCTCCTCTGCGTTGCCGTTCGAGATGATCGTACCATAGAGAGAGCGCGTAGATGACGTCGGAGAGTCTGTTCACATACTGATACGCATCTTCGGCAAGCTCTCCGGAGCGGAACAGCTTGACCGCGATCCTTTCGGCTCTCCTGGCGACCGTTCTAGCGACATGGAGCGCGGCTCCGGGAGTGGAGTCGCCCGGACGGACGAAACGGAAGGTTTTCCCCGTTACTTTCCCGACAACTCCGGTGATCTCTTCAAGCTTGGCAACATCGGGGCATGACAGGCCGGGGTAGAGGGCGATATACCCCATCAAAAGACTCATCTCTTTCTCCAGAAGGCACAGGTATTCTAGGATGTCCGGATACTCGCACAAGGAACGCGCCATACCGATATGCGCCTGGCACTCGTCAAGAGTACCGTATGTTTCGACCCGGGGATGATCCTTTGGTACCCGCTCTCCGTTGCCTATACTGGTTTCTCCCTTGTCGCCGCCCTTTGTTGTGATCCAGACGTCGCTCACGCTCGCCACCCGCTCTTTCTCAGTGTTCGCCGCAGCCCGCGCACGAGGCGCAGTTTCCGCTGCCGCAACTGCTCATAGAGGAGAACACCACACGTATCAGAGCATCGGAGAGAACGCCGGGAGGTAGAGTCTGGAACGAGGCCCCGTCCGTCTTGATCGTCCGCATCGCAAAGGGGCTGCCATCGGCTAGAGAACATCCCTCGCAGGATTCGAAAGAAATCGCCGCGCTCAGAATCTCCTCGAGGGGCCGCTCCATTTCGATTCCCAATTCCGGACCGAAGAAAGAAATCGCATTCAGTTTGCCGCAGTTGACCTGTGTGATCTCATGCATTTCCAGGCTTTGAAGGACCAATTGAATATCAAGGTTGGCAAGTTTCGGCGCAAGGTTCTCCATCATCGATTGAAGGTATGCGGAAGTCTCTTCGCAGGGGATGCACCGGACGCCGGAATCGGCGGCGGGGGTGAAATGCCGTATAATCAGTTTGCTCATTGCTGTTCAACCTCCTTGATTTAATGCTCGCTTTACATTATACACTCGGAGGGTGTTTCAAGGGAGAGTGTATGGCATCGGAATCATCGGGAGAGAAAAGACATAAAGAAAAAACTATCTCGCACTGAGGGAGCGATGTTCAGTTGACGTATGACGATTTTTGTCAGGTTGCAGAAAAAGTGGTCGAAAGCCTCCCTCCGAAGCTCTTCGAGCAGCTCAACGGAGGAGTAAACATCGTCAGACAAAAGAAAGAGGACGGGGAGTTCGTCCTTATGGGGGAGTACGTTGAAGACCCGTTGATGGGAAATACGGTCTATCTCTATTACGGTACGTTTGCCGAAGAGCTGAAGGGGGCACCGAGAGAGGAATGGATCGACGAGATAGAGGAGACGATCCTTCATGAGTTGCGCCATCATGTGGAGTCTCTGGCCGGGGTGGATTACCTTTCTTTTGAAGAGATGCTTTGACATTCTTTTCTATGTTTTGCAATTTATTGTCCCTGCTGTCGAGGGGACCAGAATGATGGGACCATATCTATTAAAAACATGGAAGAATGTTGAAATGTTCGGAGAGTCTTGTGGAGCGAACATATAACATTCGTTATACTGCTCATCTTTTTTTTAATTTATCAACTTAATGCATGAACAACTGCCGTATCTATTTCGAGGTGTTTCCCCTTCTCCAAGCTGCCGCCATCGTCTCGGGAAAACAAACGGAAAGTAGTGACAAACGAACTGTGGAAGACTATAATCTCATCAAATTGAGTTGAATTTCTTGTTCCGAATTTTTTGTAGAAGGCGAGGCTTTTCTTGTGTCCTTTCTTATTGTTGGTTGCCTGTTGCTCTACGTATTCGCCGGTGTTATTTTTATTCTGATGCGTTCATATCCACAATCTGGCACGATGCTTGCTCCTCTCTGTAGTACCCTCGCCGCCATTTTCGGCCTTGTTCCCGTCTTGAATGTTCTTTTATCGAGAGCTTCAATAAACATCAGTATCTCGTGGAGTTCTTTCTTCGCCCCGATTCAGATGCGTTTGGATCCGCTTTCGGGATGGTTTGCTCTCGCCCTCTTCATCGTCTCTCCTCTGCTTACCTGGTACGGGACGGGGTACTTTCCTCATAAGCGTCCGTTCGAAGTCAGTATCAACGGTTTTTTCTTTCAAATACTTGCCGGAGGTATATTTTTCGTTCTTCTGGCTTCAGATATCTTTTCTTTTCTGCTGGCTTGGGAGATAATGTCCCTCGCTGCTTTCTTTCTCGTGATCTTCGAACACGAGGATCGTTCCGTTCAGCGAGCCGGCTGGTTCTACCTGGCGGCGACTCATTTGGGAACCGCCTTTCTTTTCGCGATGTTCGTGCTTCTCGGAAGTCGATGCGGCTCTCTTGATTTCCGCGATTTCGTAGGGCTTGGCGGGGTGGCGGACGTAGTTTTCATTTTAGCCCTTATCGGATTCGGTACAAAAGCAGGTTTTTTCGGACTTCACGTCTGGTTGCCGGAAGCTCATCCTGCGGCTCCGTCCCATGCGTCGGCGCTGATGAGCGGTCTGATGATCAAGACCGGCGTCTACGGTTTGCTTCGTATCATGACTTTAGCCGATTCGTGGCCCGGATGGTGGGGATGGACGCTGATCGGCGTCGGCGCGGTTTCCGGTGTCGGAGGTGCCCTTTTCGCGCTCGTGCAGCACGATCTCAAACGTCTCATGGCGTACAGCAGCGTGGAGAATATCGGGATCGTCTGTCTCGGGATCGGAATGGGCGTCTTCGGAACATATTCCATGGGACCGGCCGCACAGATCGCGATGGCCGGAGCGTTGCTGCACGTACTTAATCACGCGCTTTTCAAATCGTGCCTCTTTCTTGTCGCAGGGGCCGTTACGCATGCTACCGGAACAAGGGAGATAGACTTGCTTGGCGGGCTGCAAAAGCTCATGCCGCGCAGCGGAGGCGTCTTTCTCCTGGCATCGGCTGCAGTTTGCGGTTTGCCTCCCCTGAACGGCTTTGTGGGAGAGTTTTTAATATATCTTTCATCCTATTGGAGCGTGCTGCCGCAGGAATTACCATTTGTCGACCTGCGCGTCGGAGGCTTCGTCGTTATAGCCGCGCTGGCCCTCACAGGAGGGTTGGCGGCGATGTGCTTCATGAAGGCTTACGGGACGACGTTCCTTGGTCTGCCGCGCCGGCAACATGCTGATCCAGTCGTCGATCCGAAACCTGCAATGCTCTTCCCGATGTTCATTCTGGGTACACTCTGCGTAGCGTTCGGACTTGGCGGCAGTTTCTTGATTCTACTGGTTGCGCCGGTCGCGTCCACCCTCCATCCCGCTGCGCTGATCGTCGCCGAGACATCCCTTTTACGGGGAGCCGCGTTGAACTACATGCATGTTTCTCTTGCGTCGTTCGCGCTGCTCGTGTTGTTCTTCGCTTTCCACCGGTTAAGAAACCACCTCCTCAAGGGACGCGTCGTAACCTCCGGCCCCACCTGGGGGTGCGGATACCCTCTCGGAACGGCGCGCATGCAGTATACAGGCTCTTCCTTTTCGCAACCTCTCATCGCGGCGTTTAAATTACTGCTGCGTACGGAACTTAGCGGCGACTGGCCGGAAGGATATCTACCGGGACGATCCTCCTTCGCGACCCATACGCCCGGTGTGTTCATAGAATTCTTCTATAAACCGCTTTTCACCTTCGTCGGACATATGGCGCTGCGCGTCAAGCGTCTGCAAACTGGCGGAACGCACGTCTACGTACTCTATCTGCTCCTCGCCCTGATCTCCGTTCTCTGCTGGAGTCTGCTATGACCAGAGATATCTTCGCCTCTCTCGGCGGTATTGCGTTCGCGCTATTGCTGGCGCCTTTTCTACGTTCGATCATCAACAGGACGAAAGCGAGGATATCCGGACGGCGCGGCGCCCCGTTGCTGCAACCCTACTTTTCGCTGGCCCGTCTTCTGAGAAAAGGCGCGGTCTATAGCTCGACAACCACCTGGATATTTCGGGCCGGGCCGGTCGCGGGCCTTGTAACGGTTTTCGGTGCGATTTGCCTTCTCCCCTTCGGCGGCGGTCCGGCGCTTTTCCGCTTTGAAGGAGATTTTCTCCTGCTGACATACTTGCTTGCAGTCGGACGTTTTTTCACTATCCTCGCCGCTCTCGATACCGGTTCGAGCTTCGAGGGTATGGGGGCGAACAGGGAGGCGTTCTTTTCGGCGTTGAGCGAACCCACGCTTCTCCTGGGGTTGGCCGGTCTCGGCGCTGTTACGGGAAGCCTTTCTCTCACGGACATCTACGGTAGAATAGGAGCTTCGGTGTTCCTGGAAGCGAACATGCCTGCGCTTATTTTCATTCTTGCAGCTTTCATGATCGTCTTTTTAAGTGAAAACGCGCGTATTCCAGTAGACGATCCGACGACGCATCTGGAATTAACCATGATCCACGAGGCCATGATCCTCGATCACTGCGGCATCGACCTTGCGTTCATCGAATTTGCAGGTGCGTTGAAGCTCTGGACGCTCGGCCTGTTGATCACGGGGCTTATCTTTCCCGTCCGCTTCGGGGTGTTCTGGCTTGATTCGCTCGTTTCGCTTTTTTCGCTCGCGACGCTGGCGGTGTGTATCGGTATTGTGGAATCGTCGATGGCCCGCTTGAAAATGGGTCGCGTTCCTCAGCTCCTCTCTATTGCTTTCGTCATGTCGACACTCTGGATAATGTGGGTGGTGAAATAAAACCATGACCGATCATTTTTTCGTCGCTTTGCTGTTGCTCGTCAATCTTCGACTATTTGCATCCTCTCGCATGGGGAGCCTGATACGAGGCGCGGCAGCTCAGTCTTTTCTGACCGTTTGCCTGTCCGCGCTGCTCCGGGATGGAGGGATCACGGCGGAGTCTTGGATCTTTCTCATCGTCTCCGGGCTTGTCAAGTGTCTCGTTCTCCCTTTGTTGATGTTTCGCGCACTTCGCACCGTAGGAATCCGCAGAGATATCGAACCGTTCGTCGGTTATCGCGTCTCTCTTTTCCTTGGACTGGGCGCTGCGGCTTTTTCATTCTGGGGAGTCGTGCAGCTCCCCCTACCTGGCGGCGGCGTCAATCCGACGGCGATCGCAGCCGCGTTGCTTTCAATGATCACCGGTCTTTTTCTGATAGTAGCTCGTAGAAAGGCCATTTCACAGGCAATAGGATACCTTGTCATGGAGAACGGAATTTTTGGGCTTGCTCCGTCCCTGGCGGTTCACAGCCCGCTGATCGTCGAAGCTGGCGTTTTACTTGACGTTTTTGTCGGTGTTTTCGTCATGAGCGTCATTATCCTGCACATCCGGCAGGAATTCAAACATATCGATATCGACAGACTCTCAGAGTTGAAGGACTGATTACGAAATGCTATGGATACTGCTTTTAACACCTTTCGCCGCCGGCCTGGCGAGCATGGCGATGAAGTCAGGGCGTGCCCGCCGCTTTCTTCTCGTGTGCGTTCCCTGCTTCCATTTTGTATGTTCGATTCTAATCCTGGCCTCGGAATCGGGTTTATCGACGAATCGCTGGCTTGGTGCGGATGAACTTTCTCTGCTTTTCCTTCTAAGCACAAGCGCTATTTTCACTGTATCCTCTTTCGCCTTGAATCTCTTTTTACGTGAGCATGAAAACCCTGAGAAGGGGGCGGGACGTTTTTCGCATGAAGCCTTTTTCGCAGGATGCGTTTTGCTGCTGCTCGGTACGACGACCCTTGCAATCCTGAGCCTCCATACCGGGGTGTTTTGGATGGCGCTCGAAGCAACCACGCTGGCCAGCGCGCCGTTGATCAGCTATCAACGATCCTCCCGTTCGCTTGAAGCCGCGTGGAAGTATCTGTTGATCTGCTCGGTGGGAATCGCCATTGCCCTTGTCGGCAATACCGCTCTCGCCGTTTCGACCGCATTCGACGCCGCGACCCAATCGACGCCGTTGACGTTTCATGCGCTGGCGGAGCGAGCCGATCTCCTGCATCCGGTCTGGCTCAAGATCGCATTTGCTTTCATCCTCGTCGGATACGGAACGAAGATGGGGCTCGCTCCCATGCATACATGGCTGCCCGACGCCTACAGCGAGTCCCCTTCGCCGATATCGGCGCTGCTTTCCGGCACTTTGGTGAATTGCGCATTTCTGGGTATTCTGAGGACGAACACGATCATGCTGCAGGCAGGCGTCGGAGAGTACAGCGGAGGACTTCTTCTCACCTTCGGCTTGCTCTCGCTTTTCATGTCGGGGTGGTTCATCCTCCAGCAGGGGGATTTTAAACGTCTGCTCGGATATTCGAGCGTCGAGCATATGGGTATACTCGCAATGGCGGTCGGAGCAGGGGGGGGATTCGGCGTTCTTTTTCATTCGTTGAATCATTCCTTGACCAAAGGATTGCTTTTCCTCGTCGCAGGAAATATCCTCAGCCTCTATCGTACAAAGTCCACGAAGTCCGTCACCGGCATCCTGCGCGTCTCTCCAGTGACGGGCCTGCTTTGGCTTGCAGGATTCTGCGCGATCAGCGGACTTCCCCCATTCGGAATCTTCGTCAGCAAGTTCTCCATCATGCTTGCAATAGGTTCGCAAGCGCGATGGGGTATTCTCGGGCTGTTTCTTCTGGCGCTCGGCATTATTTTCGTCGGCATGTGGCGTATCGTCATCCATATGACATTCGGAGCGCCCCCGGAGTCGCACTCGTTCGTGGAGACGCGGATACGGCCAGGGATTCAGGATATCGCGCCCATAATCCTTTGCAGCCTCGCGTTGCTGCTTGGCCTTTGGCTGCCGCCCCCCTTGGCGCGTCTTATCGAACGCGCGGCGGTCATCATGATCGGAGGCGCATGAATTATGATGACATCCTATCGAACTTTGCGCAACGGATACGCTGTCCCGCTTCCGTCCGTACCCGCCTATCCTGTGCAGGAATTTCGGGATGCCGTTTTACGGGGAACACACGACGGGTATCGGCTAGCGGCTCTGTTTCACCTGTCTCTAGAAAGCCGTTCGGCTTTGTGCGCCGTGCTTGCGGACGATGAAAAAGGGGAAATCGGCGCGCTCGCAGGCATCCTGGATTCGGAGGGATACCCTGCTCTGACCCCTGAATGTATGCAGGCTCATCTTTTCGAAAGAGAGATCGCCGAAGAAACAGGCATACTTCCCATCGGTCACCCGTGGCTCAAACCCGTTCGCTTTCCGCGAAAAGAGGGGAGCGGACCGGGTATCGGCGATATGGAATTCTTCCGCGTAGAGGGATCGGAAATTCACGAAGTCGCGGTCGGTCCCGTGCATGCGGGCATCATCGAACCTGGACATTTTCGTTTCCAGTGTTACGGAGAGATCGTTCTCCATCTTGAAATTTCCCTGGGTTATCAGCACCGGGGCATAGAGAAAGGTTTTCTTGAAGCCGCGCCGTCGATGCGCCGCCTCATGGTCGAGTCGGTTTCGGGGGATAGCACCGTCGGGCATTGCACGGCCTACTGTAACGCAGTCGAAGCTCTTTCGGGGCGCCCCCGTGTTCCGGAGAGGGCGGCGATGATCCGCAGCATAGCCCAGGAGCTGGAACGAGCAGCCTGTCACATCGGCGATCTTGGAGCGCTTGCGGGAGATGTTGGTTTTTTGCCTACCATGTCGTTCTGCGGGCGAATTCGTGGTGATGTGTTGAACATGACCGCGTCGATCTGCGGCAACCGCTTCTCCCGAGGACTTATCCGTCCCGGCGGCGTATCGTGGGATATCGACGAGTCCATCGTCCGACACATTCTCGATCAGTTACAGGTTGTTCGCGACGATACGAGAGACGCCGTCTCGCTGCTTTGGGAGACTCCGACGGTCATGGCGCGTTTCGAAGGAACCGGTGCGCTTTCCCGTGCCGACGCCGAAGCCTTCGGACTCGTCGGTCCCGCAGCCCGCGCGTGCGGCTTGGCTAGAGATGTACGGTCATCCTTTCCGTACGGAGGGTTCGCGCTTCATTCGATCCCCGTCCAATGCGAAGAAACGGGCGATGTCCTCGCAAGAGCCTCCGTACGAAGCGCGGAGATCGAACGCTCTTTCGACTATGTGGAACGACATGTGAGTACGCTGCCCGACACGCCTCTTCAGGACGCTACGCTCCCATTGCAGCCTTCGAGTTTCGTCGTCTCGCTTGCCGAAGGATGGCGCGGCGAGATTCTTCACGCGGCCGCGACCGACCGGACGGGGGCGCTCTCCCGTTATAAAATTGTGGATCCAAGTTTCCATAACTGGTTCGCCTTGGCCATGTCCATGCGCAACAGAGGCATTTCGGATTTTCCTCTCTGTAACAAGAGCTTCAATCTCTCTTACTGCGGGTTCGACCTGTAAAAAAAGACGACGGAGGCAATGCTATGCTTATGAACATCATTCGTACTCGATTCAAACAAGGGAATCGAACATTGTCCTATCCGGACGGTCCGCCTCCTTCCTTGCCCGCTCGTTTCCCAGGGTTGCCCGAAGTGGATACCTCCCGCTGTTCGGCCTGTAACGCCCCCTGCCTCATCGCGTGCCCCACGCACGCGATTTCGCGCCCGGCTGAAAACCCTGCCTTCGACTTGGGATTGTGCGTCTTTTGTCGTGAATGCGAACATGCCTGCCCGTACGGAGCTATCGCCTTCGGAAAGAATCACAGGATGGCTTCGTCTTCGAAACGAGATCTTATCGTCGAAGGCAACGCTGGAACGCTCCGAGCGACCAACCCCGACGCTTCTTCGCTTTTCAACCGCGTTTTCTCTATTCGGGTGGTCAGCGCGGGTGGTTGCGGGGCATGCGAAGCGGACACGAACGTTCTGAACACGCTCGCCTGGGATTTGGGACGTTTCGGAGTGCAGTTCGTAGCGTCTCCCCGGCATGCGGACGCTCTGCTGTTGGTAGGACCTGTTCCGGAAAACATGGAGCACGCCGTGAAAGACACCTACGACGCGATCCCCTCTCCAAAGTTCGTCATCGCAACGGGGGCGTGCGCGATATCGGGCGGCATGTTTGCGAACAGACCGGAGTGCCTTATCGGAAAAGGCGCCGTCCTACCTACGGATCTTTACATTCCTGGGTGCCCGCCACACCCTCTGACCATTTTGGACGGAATACTTCGTTTCTTGGGAAGAATTCCCGACTGAATCGCTCATTGGAGTGTGCAACCCCGGAAACATCGCAGAGAGCGCGGTACAAGTCACCGGCCGAGCTTCAGAGGGATTTCGGTTTTCTTTCGATTCGACGGGGCGCATATGCCAACCTCCGCCCAGCGCACATTTAAGAAAGCGAGCGGGGGTACCCGGGGAAAGAAGCTGAAAGACGATTTTTTCGCCTTTGTCCGAGAAAAGTCTTTATCTCCGTTGACATGAACCTTTTTTTCGATTAAGATACCGCAGTGCTTGCCGGGGTGGCGGAATGGTAGACGCAGCGGACTCAAAATCCGCCGTGGGCGACTACGTGGGGGTTCGAGTCCCCCCCCCGGCACCAAATCCTTCACCGTCGCTGTTCGGGATACATCCAATCCCTTGTAGCGACGGTTTTTTGTATCCCTTGACCCTACACTCTCATTCGACTAAAATCACCTTAATTCGACCAAGAGACGGATACAAATCCGGACACAGCCATTTTCAAGATTTTCTGTGTCCGTGGAGGCGATGCGAATGCTGACGGATGCCGGGATCAGGCGACTTCAAGCCAGGGAAAAGCGCTACCAGGAACAGGACGGAGCGGGGCTTTCTCTCGAAGTCATGACGACGGGAGAAAAGTTCTGGAGAATGCGCGTCGTGGTGAAAGGGAAAGAATATCGGCGCTCCCTGGGCAAGTATCCCATAGTAGGGCTGAAAGATGCAAGGGCCATGAGGGACGAAATCCGAAGAAAAATCACGGTGGGGGAGAACCCCTTCGAAGAAACCTCCGGACGAACGTTTGAATCGGTCGCGCGCGAATGGGTGAAAGTCAAGGTCGCTCCGATACGAAAGCCGCCGCACATCAAAGCAACCGTCTCACGCCTGGAGCGCCTGGTACTTCCACGGATAGGCGCGAAGTCCATCCGCGCCGTCTCTCCCGTCGATCTTCTCACCATAGCACGCGAGATAGAGGAGCGGGGCTCTCAAGAGCTGGCGCATAGAATAGTGCAGATATGCGGCCAGGTTTTTCGATACGGCATAGCCATAGGCCAAGCCGAACGAGATGTATCCGCCGACCTGCGCGGCGCCCTGATGCCCGTCAAAACATCCCATCATCCCACAATAACCGACCCCGCCGAAGTGGGCGCGTTGATGCGCGCCATCGACGATCTGAACGGGTCTCCGATCGTTAGATGCGCGCTGAAGTTCCAGGCGTACACCTTCGTCCGCCCCGGAGAACTGCGGAAAGCCGAATGGGAGGAAATCGACCTCGAACGGGAAGAATGGAAAATTCCTCCCGAGAAGATGAAAATTCCCCGCCTTCACATAGTTCCGCTCTCGCGGCAAGCCATTGCCGTGCTCCGCGAACTGACACTGCACACCGGCGATTGTCGGTGGCTTTTCCCCGCGATTCGAACGAAAGACCGCCCCATGTCGGACATGACGGCGAACGCCGCCATCCGGCGCATGGGGTACGGAAAGGACGAATTCACCGGGCACGGATTCCGATCCATGGCCAGCACCATCCTCAACGAGCACCAGTGGAACAGAGACTGGATAGAACGCCAGCTCGCGCACGCGGAAAGCGACTCCATCCGCGCGGCGTACAACCACGCCGAGTATCTACCGGAACGAAAGAAAATGATGCAATGGTGGGCCGACTGGCTCGATGCGCAGAAATAGCGACGGTCAAGGGATTTAAAGCTTTTTTAGTGTAGAATAAAACATGATATTAAGCGAGAAACGAAGGGAGCGCATGTTAATGTCCATCATGTTTTCTCCCAAGGCAGTCGATCTATTTTGCGGATGCGGTGGGTTGACCGAAGGGCTTAAAAAAGCTGGTTTTGAAGTAATAGGCGCTGTCGAAATCGATACAAATGCTGTCGAAACGTATAGGTCGAATCATCCTGAGGTATTGGTTTGGCAAGATGATATACGTTCTATAGACACCGGAGATTTCATGAACAAACTTTCCCTGTCACCTGGAGAGCTAAGTCTCTTAGCTGGATGTCCACCATGTCAGGGATTTTCTTCGTTGCGCACAAAAAATGGGAATAAATATATTTCCGATCCAAGAAATTTTTTAATAAGAGAGTATCTCCGATTTGTCGAAGCCTTGCTTCCTCGCGCAATAATGATGGAAAACGTTCCAGGTATCGGGAAAGAATCGGTATGCCTTGAATTTACGGAAACTTTGCATCGTTTGGGATATGTTGGGATGCCACGCATATTAAATGCTGAAGACTACGGCGTTCCTCAAAGAAGGAAAAGATTTATCTTTATGGCCGGGCGGGGATTTCCCATCTTCTATGCCCAGTCTTCTTCAATCAAAAGGACAGTCCGCGATGCAATAGGACACCTTCGCAAAGCTGGAACTAGCGGAGATCCTATGCATGATCGCTTAAGTCATCATTCAAACAGAATACTGGATATCATTCGTAAAATTCCTCATGATGGCGGCAGTAGATGCGATTTGCCTGAAAAGATGAAATTGGATTGTCATAAAAAGTGTGATGGTTTTAAGGATGTATATGGTCGTATGGCATGGGATAAGGTGGCTCCTACCATAACAAGCGGATGTTGTAATCCATCCAAGGGTCGCTTCCTTCATCCGATTGAGGATAGGCCAATAACGATGAGAGAGGCAGCGATTCTACAGGGATTTCCGGAAAACTACTATTTTCCTGTGGGTAATAAAACAGAAGTAACTTTAATGATAGGCAATGCGTTACCTCCCCCCTTCATTGAGGCTCATGCGTTGGAGGTGAGAAAAGCTCTTATGTGTGAAAAGGAGAGTGCGGGGAATGAACGAAAGAAATCCTTTTAGAATGAAGATACTCGGGCGGACAATAGAGCATTTAGGCTCTCAGATGTACAAACAAAGAGCACCTTCCTTGATTGAACTGGTTGCCAATGCATGGGACGCAAATGCCAATAACGTATGGATTGAGTTTCCTTCAAGAGAGAATTACGAGCAATCCACTAGCGCTATAATCGTCAAAGACGACGGGATTGGAATGGACGAACAAGCCATTAGGGATTGCTATATGGTCGTCGGGCGTGACAGGAGAGCGAACGTGCTAAGTCACTCTGACTCAAGACCAATAATGGGACGGAAGGGAATTGGCAAACTTGCCGGGTTTGGTATGGCTGATACTATCACCATCACTACGTGGAAGGGAAAGGGATTGGGGGAACAGATAATATTTTCTATGGATTCAGGACAATTAATAACCACTGCAGGCGATGTGACAGATGTACACTTTTCATGGGAAACTAACGAAAAACCGTTGGATGAGACATGGACCGAAACAGGAACTTTAGTTCACTTGTCTCGATTGAAGCATGCCACTCCTCTCGACGAAGACGGGTTGAAGGAGACCTTAAGCAGACGCTTTTCTCGGAATGTGAGGGGAAGAATGAAAATATTTGTGAACGGTACTCCTTTAAGCCAGCCAGACATAGAAACAATATATTCTTATCCTGCTGAAATAGAAAAAAAATATGATACGCATATCTTAAGAGACGGACGCAAGGTAAATTATCGGTACGAATTTGCGAAATCTCCGATTGGTTCCAAAGAAATGCAAGGGTTTGTCATTTATGCCAATGGTAGAACCGCTCAGTCCCCACCTTTCTTTTTTAATGTGGAAAGCAGTGCCTCTGGGCAACATTCAACGAAATATGTTTTTGGAGAGATTCTAGCCGATTACGTCGATAGTTGTGATACAGAAGGAGATGTTATATCGACGGATCGTCAGGAATTGGAGTGGGAAAGAGATTTTTTAAACCCCCTGCGTGAATGGGGAATAGGATTAACGAGAAAGATTCTACGAGAATGCGCGGATATGAAGGGAAGCAAACTGGAGGAGGCTGTCCTGAGCGACCCGGATTTGAATAGTCGCATTGAATCTCTTGATACGATCAGCAAGAAGGAAATAAAAAGATTTCTAAAAATCTTGGGAGGGAAATACAACTTCGAAGATGAAGGGACTCGTGATTTGGCTAGTGGACTCGTTAAGGCATATGAATTTAAGCAATTTCATGGCATATTAGGTGATCTCGAATCCGTCCAAGATGACCCCGAAGCTCTTTCTATGATTTTACGGAAAATACTTGATTGGAAAGTTTTGGAAAGTCGGGCCTTGCTTGAAATTATCTCAGGAAGACTCGCTATAGTAGCAAAACTCGGAAGTATGATAGCTAATGATGCTCCGGAAACTGCGTCATCGCTAACGAACGATAATATGCACGATTTGATGGCGGGGAATCCGTGGCTTTTCAATCCAGAGTGGCAGGTCTACGTAGAAGAAAAAACGCTGGGAAAACTTTTAGGCGACCAAGCAAAAGAGTATTCAGAGGATATTAAGGCAATGCGTATAGATTTTCTTGCATTGACGGGCGAAGGAAAGCATGTGATTGTAGAGTTAAAGCGTTCGGCGTATGCTGTTGAGATGCAGGATGTAACTCGCCTTCTTACCTATAAGGCTACATTGGAGAAATCCTATCAGAATCTCTCAGCGGTATTGATTTATGGAGGAACGCATAATATACCGCAAGGTTCATGGGGCTCCGTTAAAACAATGCAAGGTATTACGATTATAACATGGAGTGAGTTATTCAAGAGGGCTTCGTCATTTTATTCGCACTATAAAGATGTGCTCGAAGGCAACGTCACGGCGTCGGGGTTTGGTGAAAAAGCAACAGAGGTTATGAAAGCAAGGAAAATAGTGGCATTAGGAACCTCTCACAGGCCTCCTGAAGAGAGAAAGCAAGGATTGGGATCTTCTGGCTATTGATGATTTTGCGTTGAGATCGTTCCGAGGATTTGATAAAACGACTACAATGGGAACATCGACATAAATGTTCAAGAGAAAGGAGCACCTCGCAAATCATGCCCAACAACATCAATCGAAGGGGTTATACCTACTTCGCTTGACATGATCCCGCGTTCTTAGGGAAAATCTATCGAACCACAAGGGAAAGAGGGGGGGGAGAAAGACTGTGTAGCGTGCCTTTCTCCCCCCTCTTTCCTTCCTCTTCTACATTCCCATCTCGAACTTTACCTTGAGCTTCGAGATGTCCGGGGAGGGGAGTTCCTTCATGGAAATCGCCTCGAAAGTATCGGTATCGCCGTTACGAAAACCGTTCATGACGAACTGAAGCACGTCGAGCAACTTCCCCGAAGCATCGTAAACGCTCAGCTTGAACACGGCCTGCTCATAGTTCTTACCGGAATTGTTGGTAATTTCGCCGATGAAGCGGGTACCTATCGGATTGCCTTTTTCGAGACTCATCTATATTATTCCTTGAGAGTGATCATATCCTGCTTCCCATCTCTTGAGAAGGTTAAAAAAATCGTCGATTTCTGAGCTGCTCTGTTCGCAAGGTATGATTGAAGAGCGTTTACATCGAAGGTTGTTGTCGACCTTCCGTTGACCTCGAGAAGAATGTCGCCCGCCACAAGTCCGGCGTCGGCTGCGATGCTGGCAGCCTCTATCTCGCGGATGACAACGGTCCCGTCTTCGAGCTTTGCCCCCAATCGAATTCCAAGGGCTTTTTCACGCACGTTACCCGATCCGGGCAACTGGTTCACCGCTTCGCTTGCGATTTGCGACATCGGGGTTCCGTCGATCTTATTCTTGATCTCCTGAATATACGGTACGAGGTGATCTATAGGGCGCTGGCGGGACATGTGCCCGGTGGTATCGGTCTGTGTAACCATCAACTTCACGTTGCCGTCGCGCTCCAACATGTTGAACTTCACCTTGCAAAACGTGGAAACTACCCATATACCATCTCCGAAGTTTTTCCCTACCACGACCTTGTGAGAGTCCACTTCGTCGATGTAGAAGTTTTTCCCGGTCATTACCTCGAGAACTACATCCTGCACTTCCCGTATGGTCGTCTCCATTATCGTGGTCGTATACAACGTTGCGGCGTGTGCTGTTGTACAGAGAAGCATGGATATGGTGATCGCGAGAAGCATCTTCCTCATTCGTTTTTCTCCTCCTTATCAATAAGAAACTCTTCCGCATTCTTGATGGTTGCTTCTACTTCCAGCTCCTCATCTGCCGCTTGGCGGCCACTCTAGGCGCGGGAAGGCGATGATCATCATTCCATCTCCAGCGACTGTGAATACCACTTGTCGCCGTTAGTGCGCATGACGGCTAGATACCATGTCCGCGATGTCGCTCCAAAGGCATTCTTAGCGTCCGCCAACGAGTACACTTCCCACGTGTTCGGTGCGTTGATGCAGGCGTCGGCGCACCGGTGCCTTGGGGAGTGTTGCCAATGGCGAAGAACATGTACACGACGAAAACGGCGACCGACGGGACGCATGCGAGGAAGAGGAGTTGCATCTTTTTGTTCATAGCGAATATTCCTCTTTGTTTTAAGCAAATCTCTTTGACTTCTTGAGAGGCGCTCTCTCTGCTACCACATCACAACACCGGTTTCGGGTCCCATTGGCGGACAATTTTGAGGGCGCGACCGTACACCAGGAAAAAGGACGCCTTGCCGATGATGATGTCTTCGTACTCCTTGTTCAAGGAACGTAGGCGGGTTTCTCCTTCCGGTCCCTTCACGATCCCCTTAACCATAAGACGGCCGTCCAGACAAACGACGACGATGTTGCCGGATACCCACTCTTGAGACCTTTTGAAAATCACAAGGTCGCCGTCGTGTATCTGCGGCTCCATAGAATCTCCATCCACATAGATCGAAAGCAGACCGTTGTCGCTGTAGAGCGCCGCGATTTTGCCGTCGAAAAGGGGGAATCGGTCGATCTCTTCCCACACAATTTCTTCGCAGCAATTCCCGGTGCCCGCGCTGACTTTGACCTCCGAAGAAATGACGGGAATCCATGTCAGAAGGTCGATGTTGTGCATTTTTTGAGGAGATGTCTCATCGACGGACTTATGTGCTCTATCAAAAGGGTTCCCGTCAGGACACGAGAAAGTCGGATCATCAGTTTCACCGAGGAGATAGAAAAGAGAGACTTCTAAACACTCGGCCAAGCGCGAAGCCATTTGAATGTCGGGAGTCTTACGATGGGCCTCCCAGTCCATCACGGGATAGCGCGACAATCCAACAGCTTTTCCTAATTCCTCCTGAGAAAGCTTTTTCGCCTTTCTTGCAGCCTCCAACCTTTCGGCAAATACGCTGATAGACCCTGTGTCCATGGGACATGCGCCATGATGTACAGGAACGAGATCGTCGGTCTCGCTAAGGAGGTAGGCGAGTGTCGTATTTGATATCTCCGCAATCCGTCTCTTGGTTTTGTCGTTTGGCGCCTGCGCACCTGTTTCCCAGCGAGATACCGTGATTATGGACACACCAAATTCGCGAGCGAAATCAGCCTGTACGAGGCCTGCTTTTTCTCTCGCGATCTTAATACGTTTCCCAAGGGCAACATTCTCCGGTTTTTTCACTCTTTTAACCATGCCTCTATTATGCATAGTTCGCCTAATTTGTGTATGCGCGCATCGTGATAATGAGATAGTCGAATAACGCTTATGTTGGTTCTTAAGGCCCATTGAAAAAATAGGCGCTCTACGCTTATTATTGTGGGCGAAGAAAAAAGGTGAGTGAATGATTCCAATGAGAAGTATAGCAATTAATCGCAAAGCGACTGGTATGAGTCGGGAGGATTTCGCCTCGATCATCGGAGTTTCGGCTATCACTGTATCTCGCGGGGAAACCGGGAGGCGAAGTCCAGACGCCGGCACCCTGTTGAAGCTATCTCGATTTTTTTTCTGCACCGTAGACGATCTGGTAAACCTTACCACGCCCCGGCGGTCGGGGGCGTGGTACGCGACGGCGGAGCCTGTCGTAGCGGAAGGGTAGACCAGGAAGCGGTGTACCGGATTCGGTCGATACCGGAAAGGGAAGCGCGACTCGGCCTCCTCGATCTCCTGGACGGCGTAGCCGACAGCCCGGAAGGCTACCGCCTGCTCGAATGCGCGGAAAGCCTCTACCAGTAGACCGACCCCCACGCAGTATGTACCTTGACAACCGAACGGAAGAACAACAAAAAAACCCTCGAAGAGGGGGGTAAGTCGCATCCGGATACTCCGAGGTCGAATATTTCTACCTCGGAGTATCCCCCTCCTCTGCGTTCAAGGGTTCGGACCGACGCTGCGGTGTTCACGTCGGGGTTGTCGGTATGTTCCAAAAAGTGACCGATTGACTCGTCGAAATAGTCCGCGAAGAAGATAAGCCATTCTATTCATGTCCATATCGCACCGCTCTCGAAAAATAGGTAAGGTTGTTCGGTGACGCTGCAAATGGTTGTCATTCGTTTCTGAGTTAACCACTTCTTCCGGCTACCGCAACGGCATACAACGTCGAAATTACTTTTGGCGTTCGACATCGAGACTTTCGAAGAACCGCCGGAAACTCCCGAGGAGAACTATTTCACCGAAAAAAGCGACAGGTCGGTTGACGACCGCCGCTCTATAGAGTGCATGCTGCATTAAAATATGAAAATACTTTCTACTCTTTCATCGGGATCGCGCGATGTGATATGAGCATTAATACCTATCAAAGCGACTCTTTTTAGAGGAATTCCTCTTGTTTTTTTCTTCTCGTCTTCATATAATATTTAAAAGAGTAGTTCACAGAGAAATGATTACCTTTGCTTTTTTTCTCTCGGGCGTTATCGAACACCTCTTCTTCGATGAACGTTTTTCCTTGCGATAGTAAAGTACTACCGGTGATTTGTCGGTGTTTCTTCCAAAGGATATTGATCCGGTTTCTGTCGGAGCTTTTTTCCCGGCTCTCCAAAGGGGTGTGCATTTCTTGATATTTGCCACGTTTCGATCCACATTATTACGATATTATAGGACAACGTTTTGTCTTTTTTTCTCTGTCGCCTGTCTGATCTCTTTTCTTGGTTTTTTCATATACCCGTCGCAGGGTTTTTATGTGGTGGGAATCTCGTCTTTCTCCTCCGCTCCAAACCGCAGTGTTCGGTACGGAATGGTGCAGCTCCACCCTTTCTTCTTCAAAGATGAAAATGGCATATACAAAGGATATATGCCGGATCTTCTTGCACTCCTCGCTCAGAACGAAGGATGGCGTCTCTCTTTGGTCGAGGCGCCGGGCGACGAACTTGTACAAATGCTTCAAAACGGAGAAATCGACCTCCTGAGTATGGCCCCCACACCTCGCTTGGAAAAACTATTCGATTTCGGCAAGGAACATCACTATGCTACATGGTATACATTTTTCACCCGCCAAGACTTGGAAGTACTCACATTTCGGGATCTCGAAGGAAGGAAGATCTCTATGCAGGCCGGCTTTTTCGCACTTTCCGAACTTCGGCGTATCTTGGACGGTATAGGGATTCGGTACGAGATAGTGGAAACAAAAACAGTCGACGAGGCATTGGAGATGCTCCGTTCGGGAGTCGTGGATGTGTGTTCCGCGGAACAGCTCGCGACTTTGGGCAAGGTACGACGGCTCTCTTTCCGTAGAAGCCCGGTTATATTCGCCACATCGAGGATATTTTTCGCTACGACCAGTGGAAAGAACGCGGAGCTGCTGGCGCGGCTGGATAAAAAACTCGCCGAGATGAACGCTTCGCCGCTTTCGCCTTTGCCGATGCTGCTGCGTCGCTGGTACTACGACGATGAGTTTACTTTTTTTCCACAATGGGCTCTTTGGACGTTTTTTTCTACGGCGGTTGTTTTGTTGCTCGTCGGCGCCGGCTTCGTAGTTTTTTTCAAGAAGGAGCGCCGCCTTCGTCTTCAGGGCAAGCAACTTCAAGAGCGCTTCGAATTCGAGCGTTTTCTCAGCGAAGCATCCCGCATGCTGCTTTCCGAAGAGGAAGGAGATGATGTGCTGCGAAATACGTGCCGTACACTCCTGGAAGTTGCCGATGCCCGAAGACTTCTTCTCCTGAAGAGCACCTTCGCCTCATCCCGGCGCCGATCAGTCGACATATGTTTTGAGTATGCCGCCCCGGGTCTTGCGCATATCGCCAAAACGACAGAAGGAAAGTTAATTTTTGTAAGCGATATTCCCCGAAAGTGGCTCATTGACTTCACACGGGGAAAAGTCGTCAAAGGACGCCTCGATACAACGTCGTTGAAAGATTTCTTTCCCGCCTCGGAAGGGGGGTACTTTCTTTTCTATCCTCTTTTCGAAGGAGGTCGCTTCTGGGGTACACTCGCCATCAATACGCATAAAGATGAAGAGTGTTCCGACACGGCGAATCTTCTCTTTCATTCGTATTCAAAAATGATCTCGGCGTACCTTCTCAGAAAGCGCCAGGAGCGGCGACTTCTTCGCCTCGCCACAACCGACGCGCTCACAGGATTGCCGAACAGGAGGAGTTTTTTCGAATCGCTATCGCGGGAAATAACAAGAAGCGTTCGCCGAGGGCGCCCGATTTCCCTAATCCTTTGCGATATCGACATCTTTAAAAATGTGAACGACACGTACGGCCACGACGTCGGAGACGAGGTTCTTCGCCAGTTCGCAAGGGTTCTGCGAAAAACAGTACGCGCAGAAGATCTTCCCGTGCGTTATGGGGGAGAGGAGTTCGGCGTTCTTTTGCCCGAAACCGATCTGCGGAATTCGCTGCAAACAGCGGAACGTCTGCGGAATGTCGTGGAAAAAACCCGCTTCCATATTGACGGGGGAGTTGAGAACTCGCTTTTCATATACCTGACCGCAAGTTTCGGGGTCGAAGAGTTTCTCGGGGCTCAGGACAGCGCAGCCGAATTTTTCGCAAGAGCGGACCGTGCGCTCTACGAAGCGAAAACAGGGGGGCGAAACCGTGTCGTCGCAGGAAATCGTCCGCAATAGCCCCTATTAAGCGCTGAAACGGATTTTTTTATCCTTTCATCACTGCAATCGGCCGCAGTTTCGCTACTTTTCGGCTTAAACCTGTCCGATGAACTACTTCGACAACACTTGCAACATCTTTGTAAGCCTCCGCCGCTTCTTCTCCCAGAGTGCGTCCGGTTTCCGCCATAACGATTATTCCTTTTTCCGAAAGAGCGCGAAGGAGATCTCCTCCGTCAAACTTCTTCACAGCCTCGTTTCTGCTCATCATACGTCCCGCACCGTGACAGGTCGATCCGAATGTTCTCTCTTCAGCGAGACGCGTTCCGAGAAGCACATGGCTGGCCGTTCCCATACTGCCTGGGATAAGAACGGGCTGTCCTGAAAAAGCCCGAGTCGCACCTTTTCGATGAACGCAGACAATACGATCCCGTCCTTCCCACCGATGCTTTTCGATATGCGCCAGATTGTGGCTGATATCACGCACCGTATGCAGGTGCTCGCGAGGGAAGAAACGTTCGAAAACCTGCCGGACGGAATCGGCGATCAGTTGGCGGTTCGCCATGGCGAAGTTTGCCGCCGCCCGCATCGCTCCCAGGTATTCTTGACCTTCCTCGGACCTGAACGGTGCGCAACAGAGTTGCTGGTCCGGTACGCAGATTCCATAGCGCCCCATCTTTCTACGCATCGTTTTCAAAGCGTCGTCACACACCTGATGTCCAAGCCCCCGGCTTCCGCAATGAATCATCACCGTCGCACAACCGACTGCGAGCCCCATCCGGGAGGCGTCGACGGTGCTGAAGATCTCATCGACAACCTGAATCTCCAAAAAATGGTTTCCGGATCCGAGCGTCCCCAGTTGTGTCGCCCCTCGTTCTTTTGCCCGCTCCGAAACCGCACCAGGAAGAGCCCCTTGCAGGCAGCCGTTTTCCTCGGTATGTTCAAGGTCCTTTTCCGTCCCGAAGCCGTTTTTTACAGCCCATCGCGCTCCATTTTCCAGCACTTTTTCAAGTTCTTTATAGGAAAGTTTTCTTCCTCCGCCGGAGATCGCTCCGGAAGGAATAGCGGAAAAGAGGGCGGGGAGAAGTTTATCTACCGTACACAGCATATCCTCTGCGGAAATGCGGGAAGCGAGTAGCCTGACGCCGCACGAAATATCGTACCCCACGCCGCCTGGACTGATAATTCCATCGTCGAGATCGAACGCAGCCACACCTCCTATCGGAAAACCGTACCCCCAATGAATATCCGGCATGCCAAAGCTGTAGCCCAGGATGCCTGGGAGCGTCGCTACATTGGCGATTTGAAGTAATGTATTATCGGCGTCAAGCATCGACTCGATGTATCTGTCCGCGAAAATCATCCCGGGCACACGCATCCCCGGTACAACCCCGGGGTGAAGCAAAATACGCGTATCGTCGAGCCTTTCGATAAAGCTGCGCATCAAACACACCTCCCGTCAGAGGTCCAGATAGATACGAAGAAACGGTTCCGGTTCGCTCCGAAGAAGTATCTCTCCGTAGGTTGCCGCCTTTACGGATATGCGGCGAAACATACCGGAGACAAGAACGCCTTCGGCAGTGAGAGTAACCGGATCCTTCGTTACACAAAGAGCCGAGGAATAAAAGACGGCTCCTTCGACTTCCAGTAGATAAAGAAGTTCGTTCAGCCAAGAAACAGCAAGTTCTTCAAGATCCAACGCCTCCATTTTCAAAGAAAAAAACGTCCCTCCTCTGTCATGGAGAGGGAAAGCCGCTTCTTCCAAACAGATGGAGAAGAAGGCCTCCGCAGCCTGCGAGAAAACATCGCTCCACGAAGGAGCAGTTATTTCCAATCCCGCATCCGCAGTGTGATTGAGTATCCTCCATACCATGGTTTGCTCCTCCTCGACGTGGTCTTCGCTGGGAAGGACTCCTGTGCAATTATACTTTTTTTGGCGGAATTCACGAAAGAGGAGTTCGAGCAGGAGTCATAAAAGCGATTGGACGCGAAGGAGAAAAAACATAAACTCATTGAAAAGAGACTTGGCAAGGTGAACGAGAGTGTGTATAATACTTTCTCGTGCGGAGAGGTGGCCGAGTGGTCGAAGGCGATTGACTCGAAATCAATTGGGCGGCTTGCCGTCCCGTGGGTTCAAATCCCACCCTCTCCGCCAAATAAAAAGTTTTTTGGGTCTGGCAAACTTGAAAAACTATGGTATAATACCTGCCGTTGAGCGGAGAAGTGGCCGAGTGGTCGAAGGCGGGCGCTTGGAGAGCGTCTGAACCGTGAGGTTCCGTGGGTTCAAATCCCTCCTTCTCCGCCATTTTTTTCCCTTTCTCTTTATTCACCCAGCGAATATCCCATTAGATTTCTCAAACTGCTCTTCTAAAAAGCGATTGTCACCTTGTGCGTTTGCCTGCTCTGATGTATCCTCAACACAGAGTCGTCAGAAGCCGGAGGTGTATCATATGCGTACGGAAGCGTATTTCACCCCCGTTCGCAATGCTGTTTTTCGGGGAGGAGTTGTGCGATGCTTGGCTTAAGCGGGGTCCCTCTTCCGGAGGAACATCGGGCCACTTCTTCTGCTCTTGAACTTTTCAGCGGCACAAGGGATTTATCTGTGCTGCCTTCGCCGCAACGGATGGCATCGCTGCACAGGTTTCTTGTACGACGTTTCGTGGACGACGAATCCATGCTTCTCACCCAGAAACAGCGGATGTTGATCGACTCGGGCATATGGCTTCCTTCCAACGTTGCTTCTCCCCTTCGGCGAAGTTCGGCTTTGGTTGTACGAACTCTTTCCGAGTGGGTAGAGGATTCACGGCGTGCATTTGCCGACGAGGATGAAGGAGCTATTTTTTCTTATTCCCTCAATGCTGTTCTTGCCTCCGAGAACAGGATGAAAACTATAGCAAGCAGAATACGGACGATGCTGCCGCTTCTTTTGAGCACCCTGGGAAACCTTACTTCCGACGGTGGATTGTTTATTATGCCGAAGCAGCGCGCAGAGATGCTCGCGCGATACTTTCTGGAGTCGCTGGATACGGCAGCGCGCTCGGTTATGCGTTTCCGTGCTCCGGAGGCCGAAGAGGAGGATTCGCCGGAAGAAGCGGAGCGTAAGCAAAATGAAGCGGGGAAAAAACTTGCGAGCTTTCCAAAATTAATAGAAGGCTTTCGCCGGATGAAAAGTATCGCCAAAGACGAGGATGGCAGCGATCTTGTCGTCGAACGATTGCTTTCAAGCATAGAGTCGCTCTTTCTTGAATCGCTTATCCTCTACTCCAGCAGGAAAAGTCTGGCGGAAATCAAGAGAAGGAAAAAAGTGCTACGGCAAAAAGCAAACGAAACACACTTTTCACCGGGACAATCGCTTCTAGAAATTTTAAAACAGGAGCTTGACAGAATCTATGCTGCCGCTGAACGTTCGTGCAAAGCTTTCTCATTCGACGGTTCCTCGGAAAAAATAGGGTATTCGCCACTTGTCCTCCCCGAAATAGACGAAGACAGAGCGCTGCTTGACGAAGATGCCCACGATTCGAAAAAAAAGAAAAGGGCTTCGGAAAACGATTTCGAGAACGCATATTTCAATATACTCTCCGCGGACAGGGGTATTTTTGCGACCCAGAGGGTTCGTTCTCGGGGACTTCCCGAGGTGCTCCTCCTTCCGGGGAGCGCCGTCGGTTCATACGACAAGACAGGCGATTGTCTTGTTCTTCCTTTTTCGGCTACGAGTGAACGCCCTTTCGAGCATCTGCTGAACGCGTTCGGGTCGTTCAGATGGGGAACCGATTCAAGCGGAAGGATTCTCAACATGTGGGCGGATTTGGTAGGAAGCCGCGGAGCACGGCCTATGCTTGAACTGGAATCTTCGTTCCGCCATGCTTATTCTTCATGGCTGAGATTCGAAATACTTGGAGGCGCTCCCCCCGATGAACGGGCGGAGGCAGTCGGCGCGGCGCTTCGCCCGGAGGGAGATTTTTTCTCGTTATACGGTATAAAGTGAAGAGAGGGAAAGGCGTCCGAAAAAAACTCCTTTCCTTCTCTTCAGCGGAAGAGAAAATTTCAGGCCAGAGGCCGCGGCTGTTCCTTCGAAAAAAGCTCCTTTATACCGCCGAGCGAGCCGAGAATCGCCGTTGCTTCATAGGGCAGGTAAACGGTCTTGTTCTCGTTGCCAGATGCAACCGCAGCGAGCGTTTCCATATATTTCAACGCGATGAGGTACTGCGTGGGATCGCCTCCCGCGTTTTTCACCGCTCCGGCTACTTTTCCGACGGCCTCTCCCTCGGCCTCTCCAAGACGTATCCTTGCCAATGCGCGTCCTTCGGCATCGAGAATTACCGCTTGCTTCTCTCCTTCGGCACGATTGATACGGGCTTGTTTGTGCCCCTCGGCCTCAAGTATCTGGGCGGTCTTTTTTCCTTCGGCCTCGGTGACCATGGCGCGCCGGGAGCGTTCCGCCTCCATCTGGCGCTGCATCGCGGCCTGCACTGTTGCGGGAGGGTTGACGTCCTGTATCTCCACCCTTGTCACCTTGACGCCCCATGCGTCGCTCGCCTCGTCGAGGATAACCCGAAGACGTTCGTTGATTTCCGCGCGCTTGCTGAAAATTTCGTCGAGATCCATCTCTCCCATCACGCTTCTGAGAGATGTCTGCGTCAACTTCTCCAGGGCCAGCGGCAAGTTCGCTATTTCGTACACGGCTTTGAACGGATCGTTGATTTGGAAGTACAGAAGCGCGTTGATCTCCATGACCACATTGTCGTGCGAGATAACGTTCTGCTTCGGGAAGTCGAAAACTTGCTCCCTGATGTCGATGAGCGTTGTATTTCGTATCTCGCCTCCGACGAGCCAGGAAGTGGATTTTCTCCTGTCGAGTACGGGGAATATAAAGTTGATCCCCGGCTCGAGTATCTTATGAAACTTTCCTAGACGCTCCACAATAACGCGATTCGCCTGAGGAACGATCTTGATTCCCGACATCACCAGGACTACGGTAAACAGAACGAAGAAGATGACCACAGTTGTGTTCCCCACATTGCCTGCGAAAAGGATCTCTCTCATGGTTTCTTCACTCCTCGTAGAATCGGATATATTGTTAAAAAACTACCGGCGTTCATCCTTCGGGAAAGGCCGTTCATGAAAAATTACGCATCTCCGGATGAATCGCTCTCATCGAGGCGCACTTCCAAGCTGGCTCCTCGTACTTTTTCAATGACGATGGCTGCCCCCTCCCCGATTTCGATCCCTTCCGGGCCGAAAGCCCACCATGTTTTCCCATCCACCTTCACGTATCCGCCTCGCGTACTGTTTGCGGAAATAGTCTTTACAACAATGCCCTTTCGTCCTACGAGCGCTTCCGCATTCGATGTACGCGATTCTTTTCTGTTCGACAAAAACCGCAGTACGGCAGGCCGCATGAAGAAGAAGATCAAAAGTGTGGCGATGCCGAAGGCAACGAGCTGGGTACGCAGTTCGAAGTCACCGAAGTACGTCATTACTGCGGGAGGTACGCATGCGAGGGCGAAACATGCGAGTACGAATCCGGGAGTGAACATTTCAACAATCAGGAGGGCGAATCCCAGAACCACCCAAAGCTGCCAGTCAGTCAATAGATCGAACATCATACTCACCTCGACTTTCCCGAAATGAAAAACGTCTCCCCTTCAAGGAAGAAGGTTTTAGAGAATCAGCTCTTTCAGTCCCGAAACCGAAAACGCGCACCAGGCGAGCAATCCGCCCATTAAGAAATCCCAGAAACGTCCCTGTCGTGTCATCAGTCGTTTTTGCGCCGCCCCGAGAAGAGACCAGAGAATAACACCGTTGCTGCACGCCAGCGTAAGAAAGGCGCCGGCGCCGAAAAGCCATGCTTTCGATGTTGTCCATGGAAGAATAAACGTCGAGAGTGTCGTCAGGCCCAGAAGAATTACTTTCGGGTTGAGAAACTGGAGAACAAAACCGTGCCGAAAGAGAGGCGCATCGCCGGGTTCTGCGTTGTCACCGGATCTTCGTTTGGGGAAAGCGATCTTGCAGGCGAGCCAGAGAATGTATACCGTTCCGCCTGCTCTGAGCACCGGAAGAAATGCGGGCAGCAGACGTGCAAGAAGCAGATTGAAGAGGGCGCAAAATGTCATGAGGAGAAGAAGTCCCGAAATCATCCCCGCAATCAGGGGAAGTGTTTTTCGCAATCCATGTATTCTCGCGGTGTTCATAGCGAGAACCACATTCGGACCAGGCGTATTGCATGTTATGAGAATGTAGGTAAAAAATGCCGTCCACTGCACGAGCGTTCCTCCTAGGAGTAGAGAAAGTTTTGCGCGGCAGGAGCCGCCTTTTATCCGTATTATACACGACAAACGATTTCAGCAGCCCGGTTCTCTCAAAAGGCTCCTTTCTTCCTTCCCCTCGCTTGCAATGTGAAAAGCTTATGCTATCATGATGAAGCATCATCAAGACATCTGTTTTCTCCTCTCGCAAGAAAGCGAAAGAACAGACTGTTCGAACTACAGCCAAGGAGCGAATTCAATGAATTTTTATGATCGGTTCAGTGTTGCCGGGAAGGTCGCCGTTGTTACGGGGGCCGCTCGGGGTCTCGGAAAGGGGTATGCGCTCGGGCTGGCATCCGCCGGAGCGATTGTTCTGTGCGGCGATGTGAACGAGAACAATGCGAGAGAAACAGCGGAGGCGATTCGAGCATCCGGTGGACAGGCAGAAGGTTTGTTTCTTGATGTTACACAACCCGGTGCAGTGGACGCGCTGTTTTCGGATGCCGTATCTCGCCTCGGAAAACTTGATATCGTAGTAAACAATGCGGGAGTCGAGGAGATCAACGACTTCGTCTCCGTTACGGAGGGGCAGTACGACAAGATCATGTCGGTCAACCTCAGGGGAGTCTTTTTCACCGCTCAGGCTGCGGCCAGGATCATGATGAAACAGCGTCGAGGAAAGATTGTAAATATTGGATCGCTCGGAAGCGCCATCGGTCTGGCGCAATCCTCGGTGTATTGCGGCGCCAAGGGAGGTGTGGTGCAGATCACCCGGACGATGGCCATAGAGTTGGCGAAATACAATATTCAGGTGAATGCGATTGGGCCGGGTTACTTCCGCACCCCTATGACCGAGCCGTTCTTTCAGGATCCGGAACACCGTCGTTGGATCGAAGAACGAATTCCTGCGGGACGTGTAGGTACCGCCGAGGATCTTCTCGGAACGCTGATTTTTCTTTGCAGCGACGCCTCCAATTATTTGACAGGGCAGATCGTCTATGTAGACGGCGGCTGGCTCGCGAGCTAACAAAACAGAGGGATGCCCGATATCTTCGCACACTCGGTAACGGGCTCCCTTTCATTTTTCTGAAGGAGCTACTGATCAGGAGGAATGTCCAGTGAGAGTACTCAAGGAAGCGGAACGAATTTTTCAGGAGGAAGACAGTACGGTTGAGTCTGTTGTCGGCGGCATCCTGAAGAATACCCGCGAAAGCGGTGATGAAGCAGTTATCGCCTACACGGAGAAGTTCGACGGTTTTCGCCCTTCTTCTCTTCGGGTAGAGAAAGAGGCGATACGGGCCGCCTACGAAAAGGTGTCGCCCTCGACGGTGAAGACGCTTACATTCGCTGCGGAAAGAATACGCAACTTTGCGCTTCGGCAGAAAGAGTGTATGCAGGAGCTTCGGTACGAGATTTCGCCGGGCGTGACATTGGGACACCGTCTTCTTCCGATGGAATCATGCGGCTGCTATGTGCCTGCGGGGAGATATCCTCTTCCATCTTCGGCGCTGATGTCCGCCATTCCGGCAAAGGTTGCCGGAGTACGGCGGATAGCGGCATGTTCCCCGGCCGGAAAGGCGTGGAACGGAATTCACCCGGCGGTCCTTGTGGCTATGGATATCGCAGGGGTGGACGAGGTGTATTGCATGGGCGGAGCGCAAGCGATCGGCGCTTTCGCCTTCGGAACCGATACGATACAAGGAGTCGATATCATCGTCGGCCCTGGAAACAGGTACGTTACGGAGGCCAAACGGCAGGTTTCGGGCGTTGTGGGGATCGATATGCTTGCGGGTCCGAGCGAGGTGGTCATCATCGCCGACGAGTCTGCGAATCCCGAGTGGGTCGCGGCCGACGCCCTTGCGCGCTGCGAACACGACCCTCATTCATGGACGGTCCTTGTGACGACAAGCCGTTCGCTCGCCGCAGCGGTCATGTCCTCTATCGAAACGCAGGCCCCGCTTCTTCCTACTGGGGAGTTTGCGCTTCGGAGCTGGAAAAACAACGGTCGCGTTCTTCTTGCGGATTCTCTGGACGAAGCTGTGGCAATTACTAATGAAATCGCTCCCGAACATCTTCAGGTCATGACGTCGGATAACCATACAACCGCTTCCCGTCTGGTCAATTTCGGCTCTCTCTTTATCGGCGAGTATGCGCCGGTCGTTTTCGGCGATTATGCATCGGGACCGAATCATATCCTGCCGACAGTCCGCTGCGCTCGCTTTTCAAACGGCGTCTATGTGGGCACGTTCCTTCGTGTCTGTTCTTTCCAGGAGATTACCGCCGAGGGAGCGGCTGCTCTCGCTGGTCCGTGCGCGGACTTCGCGGATATGGAAGGACTTTTCGGCCACAAACGCTCCGCGGAGTTGCGGGGTAGATAATGGAAAAACCCCCTTCCAATTCCGTCCTGATGCTCGAGGGGATTACAAAGGTCTACCCGGGAACAATCGCGCTCGAAGATGTGCACTTCGAAGCGCTTCCCGGAGAAGTCCACGGTTTGATAGGAAAAAACGGCGCCGGAAAGTCGACACTCGTCGGAATTCTCTCGGGTCTGGTGGAACCAACGTCAGGAAGTATCGTGCTGAACGGGCGCCCCTTTTCTTCACTCAGCCGCTCCAGAGCAAAGCGGGAAGGTGTTGCCATCGTCCCTCAGGAACCGGAAATCGTACTCGATCTCAGCGTTGCCGAAAACCTCTTCCTCGGCGAACTGGAAAATAGGGCCGGTTTCGTTTCGTGGAGAAAACTCCGAACGGATGCCCGCCGGGTTCTCGACCGCTTCGGACTCGCTCTCGACGTTGATCTTCAGGCGAGGGATCTCTCTCTCAGCGAGCGGCAGCTTCTTCTTATTTTGAAGGCATGCGTGGTCGAAGATGCGAAGATAGTGGTGCTTGACGAAGCCTCGGCATCGCTCAGTAGAAACGACGGGAGCATTCTCGAAAGAATCGTCGGGGACCTGAAGGCGTTGGGGAAGGCGATACTCTACATCTCCCATCATATCGACGAGCTTCTCGAGATTTGCGATCGCCTGACCGTGCTGCGGGATGGACGCGTCGTTGAGACGCGGACAAAGGATTTATTGGATCATCGATCTCTCGCGGAACTTGTGGTGGGGGAGTCGTTCGCCGCGGCTCCTTCGGCCGGAATGCGAAGAAATCAATTCGGAGAGGAAATTCTTCGTATCGTCGGTTTGACTCGTTGGGGGGCTTTCCGGAATATCGACTGCACTCTTCGCAGAGGAGAAATTCTTGGTATCGCCGGGTTACGAGGGAGCGGACGGACGGAACTGCTGAAAGCGATTTCCGGAATCGAACCCGCGGACGCCGGGCGAATGTCGCTCAAGGGAAAAGCAGTCGCATTCAGCAGGCCCTCGGAGGCTCTTCGCGAAGGGGTGGCATACCTTCCCGAAGACCGCGAGTCAGAGGGAATAATCCGGACGTTCAGCATCGGGGATAACCTGCTGCTCAACAGTATTGCGAAGTTTTCACGCAACGGTTTCGTCGCATGGGGCGAAGCGCGCCGGAGAGCCGCGGAGATCTTTTCGGACGTACAGATTCACGCTTTTTCTATGGAGCAGAACGCTGAGGAACTTTCGGGAGGAAACAAGCAAAAGGTCGTTATCGGACGCATCATGTCGAATGAACCGGAGATCTACCTTCTGGACGAGCCGACGCGGGGCGTCGATATAGGTGCGAAGCGATCGATCCTTTCTCTCGTAAACGGCCCGCTTCGGGAAAATGCCGGGGTGATTCTTACGTCGCCGGGACTCGACGATCTGCTGGACGTCTGCGACAGGATCCTTGTCTTGTACAGAGGGAATCCCGTTCGTGAATACGGACGGGAAGATTTCGATGAAAAAAGTCTCTTTATGGACATGCAGGGGTATGGATTTCAGGAACAAAGAGGTGGCGAAGAATGTCGGGCGGTTTGAAAATCAAGTTGGCTCTTCTGGACAACATCATCTGGCTGATGCTTTTCCTTTTTTTCAGTGCGTGTGCTTTGGGAATTCCGGCGTTCGCCTCGTGGAACAACATAGTGAACATTCTGTACCATACCACGATAATGAGCATGCTCGTGCTCGCACAGGGTTTCGTTCTGGTAAGCGGCAATCTCGATCTCTCGATCGACGCGGTCCTCGCTTTTGCTCCCGGGGTAGTCGTCCTGGCTTCGACGAAATGGTTCCCCGAGACGCTGAGCAGTCCGTACTTGGCAATTCTGCTCACACTGTCCCTGGGAGGTGTCATCGGTTACTTCAACGGTTTCTGCGTGGCGAAACTGGGGATGAACGCCTTCATGCAGACGCTCTCTCTTTCCATCATCCTGCGGGGGATGGTTCTCTTTCTGATTCCGCTGTCAATCTTTCCGTTGGATCCGGTGTATTCTTTTATCGGGAAAGCGCGCTTCCCGGCTCTTGGTAATCTCCCGGCAGCCATCCCCGTCACTTTCTGTATTTATCTTCTCTTCCATATTCTGCTGAAACATACTGTATTCGGCAGAAACTACCTGGCGACCGGAGGCAACGCCCGTGCGAGTTTCGTTGCAGGAATCGACACCGGCAAGATGGTGATCGTCGGGTTTGTCATAGCGGGACTTCTCTCCGCCGTAGCAGGAATGCTGACCGCGGGGAGGCAGGATTCCGTCTCGAACACCATGGGTACCGGCATGACGCTCCTTGCTTTCGCGGGAGCGCTTCTCGGGGGAACATCCATGAGCGGAGGGAAAGGGTCTGCATTCGGAATGCTCGGAGGCGCAATTCTCCTGGGAATGTTCTCGAACGCACTCAATCTTCTCGGAGTGAAGGTCACTCTGATTCACGCCGCGCAGGGAACACTGATATTTCTGGCTATACTGATGGATCGGTTCCGAGTTTCTCTCAGGGGCAGACTGCTGCGTGAAGAACAGCTTCGGAAGCTCAATCAAGCATGAAAGGGTGATACCAGGGAGGAGAGCGCACGACGTCCACGTATCTTGATTTTGATCTCAAACAACGAGGAGGAATCTGCATGCAGCGTTTCATTCGCACGGTAACCTATGTACTTCTGGGAATTTTCATTTTCTCTGCGTCCGCTCCGGCTGCCGAGAAAAAAATCAGCATCGGAATGATCATAAAGGAACCTTCCGCTCCGTATATACAGGCATTCATCAAAGCGGCGGAAGAAAAGGCGGCGGAGCTGGGTGTGGATATCATGATCCGAGACGGCGAGGCGAACTCCATGAAAATCATGGAGCTGATCGACACCTTCATGATTCAGGGGATAGATGCGTTCATCCTCGGCGGCGCCGTGGACCTTCGCGCACTTGTTCCGGGCATACTCCGTCTGAACGAAGCCGGAATACCCGTTGCCGCTTTGGATACCTCTCCGGAGGGAGGCGTTGTCGACTTTTTCCTCTCTTTCGACCTGGCGCAGTCCAGCTCCCGAGCAGCCGAACTCTTCATGGAAGGAATCAAGTCCAGGAACAACGGCGAGATTCCTGAAGGCGTCGTTCTGGAAATCCTGGGCGACAAGGCGGATATGTTCAGTCACGCCTGTACCGAAGGGTTCAACTCCGTTTTGTCGAAATATCCGCAGCTTACAATCGCGCAGGGGGAGGGAAAGTGGAACAATACCGATGCGCACGCCGTGACTTCCGATCTGCTCACACGGTTCGGAAGCAAGATCGTCGGAATATATGTGCAGACACCTGATATAATGGGACCCGGCGTTGTAGCGGCCATCGAAGCGGCCGGACTGGATGCCGCCGACTACGGTATCTCCGGGATTTGCATCGGCCCGGAGGGGATCGACCTTATTAAAAAAGGGAAGATGCTTGGAGCCGTTGCTCAGCCCGCGTACGACTCCGCCGCGCTCGCCGTTAAATTTTTAGTGGACAAGCTGAAGGGGAACCCTGTTCCGGTGATCGGGGATACGCTGGAGGAGGAGGGAGCCCTTTGGTCTCCCGCAAAGGTAATTAAGAATCCGTGGGCCGACGATGGAGCCTTCATCGTTCTCCAGGGACCTCTGGTACCGATTGAGGTGCATCCTGACGATCCGCGTCTATGGGAAAATATGCTGACGAAGTAGCACGCCCATGAGAAAGGGCTGAAAGAGACACAACATATTGAACGGAGGGATAGCAATGAACGGAAGAAAAAGAGTGATGAGCGTATTGAGCGTACTGTTGCTGGTGTTTCTTCTTTCGCTTGCGGGAGAGGTCGCGGCGGGACCGAGGCTCGATCGTGTCATGGAAACGAAGACGCTTCGGGTGGGAACTCCCGGAGACTACAGGCCGTTCTCCATGCTCGACAAGAGTACGGGAAAGTACGAGGGACACGACATCGATCTTGTAGAACTGCTCGCCTCGGAACTTGGAGTGGCTGTGGAATATGTTCCCACAACCTGGCCGAAATTGATCGAGGATTATCTTGAAGGCAAATTCGACGTCGCCGTAGGCGGTATCACCCGGAGCCTGGCGCGTATGCTGAAGGGAGATTTTCTGCCGCCGTACGCTCCCAACGGCAAGGTCGCTATCATCCGAAAGGCGGACAAGGACAAGTTTACGTCGCTTGCGGCCATGGACGTTCCGGAAACCACCGTCATCGTCAATCCCGGGGGAACAAACCAGAAGTTCGTAGACGCGAACTTCAAAAACGCGAAGATCGTCGTGCATCAGCACAACGCCGAAATCCCCGCGATGATCGCCGAAGGGAAGGGCGACGCGATGATCACCGAAGTCTACGAGGCCGTTGTCTATTCAAGGAAGGACGACAGGCTCTACGGGGCGTTTACCGACAAACCGCTGACGAAGATCAGTTTCATGGGTTTTTTCATTCAGCAGGACGATCCCGAATTCCTGAAGATCATGCACTACCTCTGGAATGACGCGAAACTGCGTGGAGACCTCGACGTGCTTTTTGCTAAGTGGTTGAAATAACCGCTGGCGAAGTTATTGTAGCCGTGTTATAATCTTTTGCGCTGCGAAAAGCGGCACGTACGGCTGCCTGCGGGGAATCCAGTCCCGTGCGGCGGAGACCTCCGAACCCTGTCAGGCCCGGAAGGGAGCAGCAGTAAGGAGAATTCTCCGGGCGCCACGGGGAAACTGGGTTTCCCGCAGGCAGCCGTATTATTATTCTTCGTCCGTTTCCTCTTCGCTTTCCGTGAGAGCGATTTTCGAGGGGGATATCTCTATCAGAGCCTCGATAAGCTTTTCAAGGTTGTCGAAATCGGGCGCCTTCGCTTCATGGACGCACTTGTGGAGATAATTTTTCAGTATCTCGATGCAAGCTTTCTGCATGGCCTTTCTGGCTGCCGACAGCTGGAGAAGAATGTCGTAGCAGGCTTTCTCCTCGATGATCATCCTCTGGATACCTCGAAGCTGACCTTCGACGCGACGAAGACGGTTCAACATCGCTTTCTTATCCTTGGGCAGCTTTTCGAGCTTTTCAATGAGCGAATCTTTTGCCATCGCAGTATATGCCCCCTATCGTTTTTTACAATGATGTGCATACGGGGTATATGGTACTTCGTGACCGGTTGCTGGTCAACAGATCTTTGTGATATACTTTCTCGGTCCTCAATACACACACAGACTGATGGGGAGGATGGTGCCGTTTTTTTGAAAGCGGTTTCCGCCCCGAATGATGTTTGTGGAGGGAAAAACCATTTTGCAGGAGGGGTTATTTTGGCAGTTGTAAGTATGAAACAGCTTTTGGAGTGCGGAGTTCATTTCGGTCATCAAACGCGTCGCTGGAATCCCAAGATGAAGCCGTACATTTTTACCGAACGGAACGGCGTGTACATCATCGATTTGCAGAAGACCGTCCGCGGCTTGGAGAAAGCGTACGACTTCGTTCGCGAGGTCGCAAGAAACAACGGCACGCTTCTTTTCGTCGGAACCAAACGCCAGGCTCAGGATACCATAAAAGATGAAGCCGAGCGCTGCGGACAGTTTTTCATCAACCAGCGCTGGCTTGGCGGGCTTCTCACGAATTTCCCGACGATTCGCAAACGCGTCGCACGGATGGTTGAACTCCGCAAGATGGAAGACGAGGACAACTGGTCCAATCTTCCCAAGAAGGAAGTAATTCTCCTTCGCAAAGAGCTGGGAAAACTGGAGAAGTATCTGAAGGGCATCACAAACATGAAGGCTATTCCGGACGCGATTTTCCTTATCGATCCGAGACGAGAGGAAAACGCCGTTCTCGAAGCCAGAAAACTGGGTGTTCCTGTGATAGCTATCGTCGACACCAACTGCGATCCCGAGATGATCGATTTCCCGATCCCCGGTAACGACGACGCCATCCGCGCCATCAAACTCGTTGCGGGACTCATGGCGAACGCATTCATCGAAGGACGACAGGGAGAGGACTCCGACGCCGGAGTGATTCTTCGTAACGAGTCCGGGGAGGAAGTGCACGACGACAGCATCATCGCCGTGAAGGAACGCCTGCACGAAGTCTACGACGATACCGCCGAAGAGGCGTAAATCTTTTTTTTCGCCGACCCGGCAGGGCGCCAACGCTCTGTTGGGTCGATTCTTCGTGTGCTCTCAGCACACGGTTTCCTTGATTCGGCGTCGTGAATAGAAACTCCAAGGACTTTCCGTTCATGAGGCCGGACGTTCACAGATTAACAAGGGGATTTCTCCTCGCGGAGCGAGGATAGTTTTTTTACCAGAAGGGGAGGCAATTTTTATGGAAATTAGCGCCAGCGCTGTAAAAGAACTCCGTGAAAGAACAGGCGCGGGGATGATGGACTGCAAAAACGCTCTCGTCGAGAATGCCGGAAATGTCGAAAAAGCAATAGATTATCTCCGCGAAAAAGGGCTTGCAAAGGCCGCCAAGAAAGCGAGCAGAACCGCTGCTGACGGACGTATCTTCTCCTACATCCACACGAACGGCAAGCTTGGCGCTCTTCTTGAACTGAACTGCGAGACCGACTTCGTTGCCAAAACCGATGAATTCCAGAATCTTGGACATGAACTGTGTATGCATATCGCGGCTGCCGCCCCTCAATTCCTTTCTTCAGAGGAAGTCACCTCCGACGTTCTTGAAAGAGAGCGGGAAATCTATAAGCAGCAGGCTTTGGAAGAGGGCAAACCTGCGAATATCGTCGACAAGATCGCGGACGGAAAGGTAAACAAGTTCTACGAACTCAACTGCCTTCTGGAACAGGCGTGGATCCGAGACGGCGACAAGAAAATCAAGGACCTCATCGTCGAGGTCATCGCGAAACTCGGCGAGAATATCGTCGTCAGACGCTTCTCCCGTTTTTCCATCGGAGAATAGCGAACTTTCACACCAGGCGGGGCTGAATGCCTCGCCTTTTTCATGCCCGAAATCTTGAGAAGGGGAGGAATTTCTTTGAGATTCAAACGAATTCTATTGAAGCTCTCCGGAGAGGTTCTTGCGGGAAATCATGGATTCGGTTTTGATTTCGACGCGGTACGGCGTATCGGCGAGGAGATTGTCGAAGTTGCCCGTACGGGTGTCCAAGTCGCCATGGTGGTCGGCGGAGGGAACATGCTTCGCGGCCGCGAACTTGAAACTCTCGGCGTCGAGCGATCGCAAGCCGACTATATGGGTATGCTGGCCACTGTAATGAACGCGCTGTGTCTTCAGGATGTTCTCGAAAAATTCGGTGTGCCTACCCGTGTCCAGACCGCTATAGAAATGCGGCAGATGGCGGAGCCCTATATACGGCGAAGGGCTCTGCGCCACCTGGAAAAAGAAAGAGTCGTGATCTTCGCGGCGGGAACCGGATCTCCATATTTTTCCACGGATACGGCCGCAGCGCTGCGTGCCGCCGAAGTGGGGGCCGATTGCCTGTTGAAAGCAACGAAAGTAGATGGTATATATAGTGCAGACCCTAAGAAACATCCTGACGCGGTTTTGCTGCACCGCCTCACATATATGGAGGCTCTCCGGCGTCAGTTCGAGGTGATGGATGCGGCGGCCTTTTCTCTTTGTATGGAGAACGCCATACCAATTGTTGTTCTGAATATATTGAAGAAGGGGAACCTCAAGGATTTTCTGGTGCATGACAAGGATATAGGCACATTGGTCTCGCAGTAGAAGCGCATCGCCGTAGTATTTCGTTGAGGCGGGCCTATCGGCGTTGGTTTCCGGCGAGGAGCGCCGCCGGAATTTTTCTCGCTCTGTGTTGCATTTCACACTGTTCAATCCCCGCAGAGCGGGGATATATTCTGTACCGAAGGAGGAATTCCAGAATGCCGAAAACTGAGCTGAAAGAATTGAGAGAACGAATGGACAAGGTCATTGAACACCTGAAGAACGAGTTTCTGGCTATCCGGACCGGACGCGCCCACCCCGGCCTCGTAAGCGACATCAAGGTGGATTACTACGGAGCGCCTACCCCGGTCAAGCAGATCGCCACCATCTCCGTTCCGGAGGGACGCCAGATCGCCGTCGCTCCCTTCGACAGGAGCGCGCTGAAACTCATCGAAAAGGCCATTCTGGCTTCATCTCTCGGGGTTACCCCTCAGAACGACGGAGAGATCATCCGCGTCAATCTTCCTGAGCTTACGAGAGAACGGCGTGTCGAATTGACGAAACTGGTGGGAAAGTATGCTGAAGAAGGACGGATCGCTCTTCGGAATCTCCGCAGAGATTCCAACGATGTGCTGAAGAAGAAGGAGAAAAACTCCGAAATCAGCGAGGACGATCTGAAGAAATATACGAAGGAAGTTCAGGATATCACCGACGAGTACATCAAGAAGGTCGATGAGGTGCTTAAAGCGAAAGAGAAGGAAATAATGGAGGAGTAATTTTCTTTCGTGTTACTGAACGCAAGGGGCGGTGAAGCACTCCGCCCCTTGTCGCAGGGAGGTGTTTCAGTGTCTCTTCCAAAGGTGTATGTATCTCGGAGAATACAGGACGCAGGACTTCTTTTACTGAACGGCCGGGTGGAATACGAAGTCTGGGAGGAAATCGGTCCTGTCGAGCGCGGCGTGCTGCTCGAAAAAGGCGCGACTGCGGACGGACTGCTGGTCACTCTGTCGGATAGAATCGACGAGGAACTCCTGTCTCGCTGTCCGCAGCTCAAAGTCGTCGGTAATTATGCGGTAGGGTACGACAATATCGACGTCAAAGCGGCGACAGAAAGAGGCGTGCTTGTCACCAATACTCCAGACGTTCTGACGAACGCCACCGCCGATATCGCCTTCGCGCTTCTTCTGGCGAGCGCCCGGAGGGTAGTGGAGGCGAACGAGTTCCTTCGTTCGGGCGATTGGGTCACATGGCATCCGAATCTTCTGCTTGGATCGGATGTCTCCGGCTCGACGCTCGGTATCGTCGGCATGGGGAAGATCGGCCAAGCCGTAGCCAGGCGGGCAAAGGGATTTGATATGGAGATTCTGTACGTCAACCGGTCTCCGAAACCCGAGATCGAACGAACTCTCGGCGCCAGGAGAGTCGCTCTGGAAGAGCTGCTCGCGGCGAGCGACTTCATTTCGCTTCACTGTCCGCTGAACGAAGAAACGCGAGGGCTGATCGGTGAAGAGGAACTGCGCGCGATGAAACGGACCGCATTCCTGATCAATACTTCCCGAGGCCCCGTGCTTGATCAGAAGGCGCTTTTCAAAGCATGCTCCGAAGGGTGGATAGGAGGGGCGGGGCTTGATGTATTTGAAAAGGAGCCGGTACCCTTGGACGAACCGCTCCTTACGCTGAAGAACGTGACGACGCTGCCGCATCTTGGGAGCGCGACAATCAAAGCGCGAGAGGGAATGGCCCGCAAAGCCGCGGAGAACGTGCTCGCGGCACTTGAAGGACGCCGGCCTGTCGATCTGGTGAACCCCGAGGCATTCAGAGCGTAACCACACAAATTCGGCGCGCTCCGAAGAGTGAGCGCGCCGTATCGTATACTCGCTTTTCCGACGGAGATTATTCCAATTCGCCCAGAAATTCCTTGAACCGGCGCATCCCTTCACGTATCTCCTCCTCGGAGTTCGAGTAGGAAATGCGCACGTTGCCGTCCGCCATAAACGCGCTCCCCGGTACAAGAGCGACGTACTTCGACTCCAGCAAGACTTTGCAGAACGTCGCGTCGTCGGCGAGCGCCTGCCCCTTCCAGGATTTGCCGAGAGCTTTCGCGACGTTGAACCACACGTAGAACGCCCCTTTGGGTTCAGTAAAGGAGATATAGGGCATTTCCTTCATCAGCTCCACAATGAGGTCGCGGCGCTTGCTGAAGGCTTTGTGCATTGCAACGACATCCTGTTCCGCCTCCTTGAGCGCACCGACGGAGGCCCACTGCGCGACGGAGCAGGCGTTGGAAGTAATGTGCCCCTGCAGATCGCCCAAGTACCCCATGATGCTCGACGGTCCGAGGGCGTAGCCTATACGCCAGCCTGTCATGGCGAAGGCTTTGCTCACGCCGTTGATGATTATCGTGTGTTCGCGCGCCTCGGGGACAAGATTCAATATCTGATGATGAACGGCGTCGCCGTAGACAAGACGTTCATAGATTTCATCGTAGAGGATGACGATGTTCTTTTCAACGGCGAGTTTGCCGAGATCCCGAAGGCACCGCTCGTCGTAGACCGCGCCGGTCGGATTGTTCGGGGTATTGATGATCATGGCGCGGGTTCTCGGTGTGACGGCTTTTCTGACATCCTCGATCCGCGGTATGAAGTCTGTCTTACTGGTATCGACAAGCACCTCTTTCCCGTCGAAAAAGCGGATCTGCTCCACGTAGCTCACCCACGCCGGGGTGAAGACAAGCACTTCGTCGCCGGGATCGAGAAGGCAGCCGAGCGCTTCGTAGAGCAGCGGCTTGGCGCCCGCGCCAACAACCACGTCGGCAGGTTTGTATTCCAGGCCGAAGTGGTCCTTGTAATAGGCGCAGACAGCTTCTCTCAGCTCCGGAATACCGGTGCCCGGGGTGTAATGCGTCTGCCCTTTCTTCATAGCCTCTTCCGCGTAGCGCAGAGCGGAGGGAGGCGAATCGAAATCGGGCTCGCCCGCACCGAACGAAATCACGGGTTTCCCGTCCCGTTTCAGACTTTTTGCCTTTGCCGTGACTGCAAGGGTCGCCGAAGGTTCCATATTTCGGGCTCTCACGGAAATGTACATCACATTATACCTCCTACAAAAAATAATGGCTTCTGTAGAGTATACCCCATTTCTGCGCCGGCGGGTGAAAGCCTTTGTTGCCCTTCTCCCCGGCCGGTGCTAGAATAATACCATACTACTGAGCCTGAATGGAGGGATTTGCATGGACATACGTTTCGTGACCCGCGGCGTCGAAATGAAGGACGAACTCAAGGACTACATGGAGAACAAAATGTCCAAGCTTGAGAGGTTTTTCAACCGTATCATCGACAGCCAGATCGTGGTGAGTTTTGGACGGGGTATGTACACTGTCGAAATTACCTCCAACGCCAACGGGGTAATCATGAGAGGGCAAGAAAACGATTCCGACATGAGGAAGGCATTTGATCAGGCGTTGAAGAACCTGGAGCGCCAGATCAAACGGCACAAGAGTTACCTCAAGGACCGCGCGCAGCTGAAGACACACGATATCTCCTTCGAGATTCCGGTTGCGGAGCCTGAACTCCCTATCCCTCCGGAGGAAGAAATCGTGAAGGTGAAACGCTTCCCTCTGCGTCCTATGAGCGCAAAGGAAGCCACGATGCAGATGGACCTTCTTGGGCACGAATTCTTCCTGTTTAAGAATGCGGAGTCCGGCGGCGTGAACGTAGTGTACAAGCGGAAGGACGGCGGATACGGCCTTCTCGAACCTTCGGAGTGATTTTCAGTCGCAGCGGGCTTCCCTCGGATCCGCGAAGCCGCAGATCCAATCCGGGAGTGTATGCACTTCCGGGTTTATGCCGGACTGAGCGGGTATTGCCGGGAATTTACGTCCGTCAACCGTCGATGTGAAAGGACCCGAAAGGGTCCTTTTTTTCTGGAAAGAGGAAAAAACATGCATGAGCTTTCTCTTGCCGATGCAATAGTATCGGCTCTTTTGAAAATGTGTGCGAATGAACCCTGGGGGAAAGTGCAAAGAATCCGCCTTCGGGTCGGCGCGCTTCGCCAAGTCTTTCCCGAAATGCTCGAATTCGCTTTTGCAACCGTTGTGAAAGACACCGCGCTTGAAGGAGCGATCCTTGAAATAGAAGAGGTACCACTCGAGTGGCGATGCCTCGACTGCGGAAATCAATGGCGTGAGGACTCCGGGACCTGTCCCTTCTGCGGTTCTTTCAAAAGGGAGACGCTAGCAGGGATGGAGCTGGAAATTCATTCGGTGGAGGTTGAGGAATCATGAACAAGATTATAACGCTGCAACAGTCCGTTATGGCGGAGGACGAAAAGTTCGCCGCTTCCATCAGGGAAAGAAACGCCCGTATGGGGCTACTTATGGTGAATATCATCGGTTCTCCCGGCTGCGGGAAGACTACTCTGCTGGAGAAAACCGCGCCGCAGGCCGGCCTTTCGATGGCGGTGATCGAAGGCGATCTGGCCACCGACCGCGATGCGGAACGGATGGCCCGCCTCGGCGTCCCCGTCGTCCAGATCAACACCAAAGGAGGGTGTCATCTGGAGGCGAACGTGGTCGAGAGGGCGATGGAGTCGCTCCCGCTCGATACCCTGGACGTCCTCTTCATAGAGAACGTCGGCAATCTCGTCTGCCCGGCGGAGTTCGATCTCGGAGAGGATTTCAAGGTCGCGGTGCTGAGCACTCCGGAAGGAGCCGACAAACCGCTGAAATACCCTTACCTCTTCACTACTGCGAGAGCTGTGCTGCTGACGAAGACGGACCTGCTGCCCCACATCTCCTTCGACATGGAGATGTTCTCGGAGGATGTGCGCAAGCTGAACCCCTCTTCGCCGTTGTTCGAAGTCGACTCCCTCTCCGGCGCGGGGATCGCCCGATGGATCGATTTCATCAAACTGAAGGCGAAGGAGAAAAAAGCGAATGTCCGCTGAACAGTCGGAACTTCGGACTGCGGCGGTAAAGCCGGCGGAGCGTGAACTGCTGGAAAAATTGAATCCTCGGCAGCGTGAGGCCGTAGCGTACTGCGACGGTCCTCTTCTGGTGCTCGCCGGGGCCGGAAGCGGAAAAACAAGAGTTCTCACTCATAAAATTGCGTACCTTATCGCCACGGGCGCCGCCAAACCCTGGGATTTTCTGGCGGTCACCTTCACGAACAAGGCCGCCAACGAAATGAAGGAACGCGTTCGTTCCCTTGTTGGGGAAAGTGGCGGAGATATGCAGGTATGTACCTTCCATTCCTTCGGACTCCGTTTTCTTTTCCGGAATCGCGCCGCGCTTCCATCCGCAGGGCTGCGAGAGGGATTCGCCATCTTCGATAGAAACGACAGCCGTTCCCTGGTCAAGGAGATCATCGAAAACTTCAACCTGGACCCGAAGCAGTTCGAGGCCGCCGCGATACTCGACAGAATTTCGACGGTGAAGAACGATTGCCGCCTTCCATCGTCGGGCCAGTCTCCGCTGCTGGAAGGGGTCTACGGCGACATCTTCACCGCATACAACGAGGCGCTTCGACGCCAGAACGCGGTCGATTTCGACGATCTGCTGCTCCTTCCCCTACAGCTCCTTTCCGGGGACGAGGAGCTGCGGAGGCGCGAGCAGGAGCGGCTTTCGTGGATCCTTGTGGACGAGTACCAGGATGTGAACCGCCCTCAATATCTTCTTTTACGAAAGCTCGTCGGCGACCGCAACCGGATTATGGTGGTGGGCGATCCGGACCAGTCCATCTACGGCTGGCGGGGAGCGGACATGGGAATGATTCTGAACTTCGAGAAAGATTTCTCCTCTTCGAAGGTGGTTGTACTCGACCAGAACTATCGGTCCTCCGGGAACATCCTCGGCGGAGCGAACGCGCTTATCGAGGGAAACTCGGCGAGGCGGAAGAAAGATCTCTGGACTGCGCGCAACATGGGGGAGAAGATTTACACCCTGTTGGGCAAGAGCGAGTACGAAGAAGCGGATTTCCTTGTTTCGGAGATTCATCGGCTGCATGAACGGGAGGGGTATGGCTTCGGCGATATTGCGATACTCTACAGGATCAACGCGATGAGCCGCGTGTATGAGCAGAAATTCCTTGAAAGCCGTCTTCCCTACCGCGTCGTACGGGGAACGGCGTTTTACGAACGCAAGGAGGTCAAGGATGTTCTCTCGTTCTTGCGCGCCGCGGTCAACCCCTACGACAGGGTCTCGCTCTCACGAATCGCCAACATACCGGCGCGCGGTCTTGGGAAGAAGTCCCTCGAAAAAGTATTCCAATTTATAGAATCCTCCGCGCCAGTCTCCCCGGAGGAGTTTTGGAGTTCCGCGTCTTCTCGGAAGACGATCGACGGGAAGGCGGGGGAGGGCTTCCAGCAGCTCGCAGGGCATTTGGCCCGAATTCTGCATAAGTCGGATGACCTGAACGATATTCTCGTGTATATTCTTGACACGATGGGCTACGAATCCGTGCTCCGAAACGACGATCCTGAAGGGTGGGAAGAACGGGTCGAAAATATCCGCGAACTCCGCTCTATAGTTCCTACGGGAGGCGATCTTTCGGAAATGCTCGCGGAAGCGGCGCTGTTTACCGATCTCGAAACACTGAATCTTGAGGACGGAAACGCCGTCAACTTGTTGACGTTGCACGCCGCTAAAGGCCTTGAATTTCCGGTGGTCTTCCTCGTCGGGCTTGAAGAGGCCGTTTTTCCCCACTTCAAATGCCTTGAAGACCGGGAAGGAATGGAGGAGGAGCGGCGACTCTGCTATGTAGGGATGACTCGCGCCGAGGAACGACTCTATCTCTCCGGCGCCCGTTCGCGCCGCCTCTTCGGTACGACGTTCCGGAACGGACTGTCCCGTTTTCTCTGGGAGATCCCCGACCGCTTCAAAAAAGTGGACGACAGAGGCGAGGAGGAGAAAACATATGTTGGTTTCAGCGGTAACAGGAGACGTTGGGGCTGGTAAATCGACGCTGACCGCTTTCTGGAGGGAAGCCGGCGCATCCGTCGTCGACGCCGACGAGATCGTCCGCATGCTTTGGAGCCGCCCGGAGATCATCACTGCGGCGGTTTCGCGGTGGGGAGAGAGCATCGTCGACGGGAAGGGCGTCGTGCTCTCTTCCCGCGTCGCCGCCAGGGCATTCGGTGACGAGACGGAGTACCGCTGGCTCTGCGATCTTCTGCACCCTCTGGTCCGAATGGAGATGGAGCGAAGAACGGCCTCTTTGGACGGTTGGGTCGTCGCGGAAATACCTCTTCTTTTCGAGAGCGGACTTCCTTGGTGGGTGGATGTCAGCGTGTATGTGACCGCTTCGGACGAATTCCGGATGCTTCGGAACAGCATTCGAGGGTGGAACGACACCGAGATTCCGCGCCGCGAATCATTTCTGCTCCCTTCCGAGGAAAAACGCCGGCGCGCTGCCGTGGTTCTGGAAAACTCGGGGACACTCGAGGAATTTCGCTCTCTTGCGTTTCGGCATGCGGAACTGTTCAAGAGGTCGAGCGCGCTTGTCCGCAGCTCCGTGTTCTTTCAGAAAATCGAAGACGCCAGACGGTACGCCGAGTACCTTCACAAAGAACGATTAGGGGCCGAATGTCTCTGCTCTCCCGTCGAGACCTTCGACCGCTGCGAAAAAGGGTGGTTCTTCTCGTTCTTTACCCTGGAACACTGGTTTCCTTTGCTCTCGCAGCCGCACTGTATGGATGCGGCGCGGGGACCGTACATCGAACGGATGCGTCGCATTCCATGGGCGCGCAGGCTTGCTTTGTCGGAGGAACTTCGTCCGTGAAGGTGATAACGAGCCACATGGGGAACGATTTCGACTCGCTTGCGAGCATGGTGGCGGCGCTGAAGCTCTACCCCGACGCGAAACTCTGCCTGTCCGGCTCCGCAGGCCGAACCGTCCGTGAGTTTCTGAAGAAGAACGCCTCTCGATGGACCGTCCTCACACCGAGAAAGGTCTCGTTCGACGAGATTACAATGCTCATCGTCGTAGATGCCAGATCGCGTTCGAGAATCGGTCCGTTCGCGGCGCTGCTTGGTAAGAAGAGTATCGCCGTCCATGTTTATGATCATCATCCTCCCTCCAACGACGATATCGACGGAGAACTGCTCGCCATCGAACCGGTCGGCGCATGCACCACGCTGATGGTGGAGATCCTTCTCGAAAAACGCATTCCGATCGCTCCCCACGAGGCCACGCTGTTCGCCACCGGGATCTACGAGGATACCGGCGGCCTTACCTTCAGCGGCACTACTGCGAGAGATTTTACAGCGCTCTCCCGCTTGAAGGAGATGGGAGGCGACATCGCTTCTATTCCCTCGTTTATCGAGATGACCTTTTCCGCGCCCGAGCGGCGCATACTCGATGCACTCGTTGAAAATGCATGGGTCCGCTTCGTCAACGGAGCGAAGGCCGTTTTTTCAGCCGTTTCCGCACCATCGTACGTCGACGGACTCTCCCTTTTCGTCCACCGCCTCCGCGACTATTTCGACGCCGATATCGCAATCGCTGCGGTCAAGATGGATTCGCGCACGTATCTTGTAGGCCGCAGCTCCGAGGATGTGCTCGACATGGCCGCATTTCTGGCGCCGCTCGGCGGCGGAGGACACCCCCAAGCCGCGTCCGTGACGCTTCACAATGCCAAACCGATGCCTCTGGTCAGAGAAATGGAACAGCTTTTGAGCAACGCGGTGAAACCCTCGCTCACAGCGGGAGACATCATGACCTCTCCGGTTATGGCGGTTCCTCCGGATTCCCTTGTCGACGACGCCTACAGAGCGATGCTCCGTTACGGTCATTCATCGCTTCCCGTGGTGAAGGGGAAGAACATTCTGGGACTTATAACCAGAAAAGACCTCGACAAGGCGCATCTTCACGGTTTCGGGAAAACGCTGATCCGGGAGTTCATGACGGAGGGGATCATCACGGTTCCGCGGGATGCCTCCATACGCGAGACACACCGTCTGTTGGCCACGCACAGCATCGGCAGGCTTCCCGTGGTGGACGGAAGGCTTCTGGTTGGCATCATTACGAGGACGGACCTTGTCAAGGCGCTCTACCCGCTTTCACTCCCCAAAGAAGAACGTGAGACAACGCCCGAACTGCCATGGATGGAGGACGTGACCCGTCAGCTCGACGAACAGCTTCCTCCTGCGCAGAATCGGATTCTTTCCCTCCTGGGGGAGCGAGCCGAGAAGCTGGGCATGCGCGCTTTCATCGTCGGGGGTATTGTCCGGGATCTTCTTTTGCGAAGGGAGAATCTTGATCTCGATATCGTCGTCGAGGGGGATGCGGTCCGCTTCTTAAAAAGCTGGGAAAAGGACGGGTTCAGAGTCTCCGTTCACGAACGGTACAAGACGGGGACCATCACCTTCGACGGGGGTATCAAGGTGGACGTGGCTACGGCCAGAAGAGAGTTTTATGAATTCCCGGTCGCGCAGCCGAAAGTCTTCAGCGATTCATTGAAACACGATCTGTACAGGAGAGACTTTACAGTGAACGCGATGGCGGTCTCCATCAACCAGTCGACGCGCGGCGTTCTGGTGGACTATTTCGGGGGAAGGCTCGACCTCCGCCGAAAAGTGCTGAAGGTGCTGCACAATCTGAGCTTCGTCGAGGATCCGACCCGAGTGATCCGCGGCGTCAGACTTGAGCAGCGTCTCGGGCTTACAATGGAGGACAATACGCTCAGGCTGATACGAAGTTGTATCCGTGGAGGCTTGCTTGTCCGTCTTTCCGGTTTCCGCCTTCGGAGCGAACTGGAACTCTCCTTCCGGGAGAAGTTTCCTTGGGCTGCGGCGCGGAGGATGGGGGAGCTGGGCGTGTGGGAGGTGCTCTTTCCGGGAATCCGCATAGGAGAGAGCGTCAAAAGGACATTTAGAAGGCTCGGCGCCTTTCTGGCACGCATATCGCGCGATTTTCCCGACTTCAAGGGGCGGCAGTGGCTCGCTCTCTTCTCCGCTCTGCTGATGGAGTCCTCCGAAAATATACGGATTTCCGCGCTCGACCGACTGAATCTCTCTGAATCCGAACGCGGAATTGTAGTAAAATGCCTCTCGGGGTTGGGCACTGCGGAACATACGCTAGGAGGACGTTCCAGTCCCCCTAACTCCGAAATAGTGGAGTTTCTCGGCGGACACGACCCTCTTGAATCGCTCTTCTGGAGCGCCGCCACCGAACGATGGCGCGTGCGGCGGCGGATTCTTCAGTATCTGACGAGGCTTCACGGAGTACGCCCGATCCTGTCGGGGGGCGACCTTTTACGGATCGGTTACGCAGCGAACCCCCGCATCGGCGTTATCCTTGAAAAACTGCGCGTTCTCAGGCTTGACGGAGCAGTCGGGACAAGAGAGGAAGAGGAGGAGTATGTCAAAACACACTTCCCGGTGTGACGACATCGAAAGGAACAACCGGCGGAGCGTACGCGGAAGAAGCGTCTTCGCAAGTTTGCGGGCTTCTTGATAGAGACTGAAGCCGGAGCGCGCGGACGGCGCCTCTTCTACCGCATATGCTCGTCCGAATGAACAAGGAGAGTGACTATAGTGTTTCGAATGCCCGGTTTTGCAGATTTACTGCTCAGTGTGCCCGCAGTGCTGTGGGCGATCACGTTTCATGAGTTTTGTCACGGGTACATGGCGTACCGGCTCGGCGACCCGACTGCGGAGAGAGCGGGGAGGCTCACCTTGAATCCTCTTCATCATCTCGACCCCATCGGCGCCCTGATGTTGCTCGTCTTTCGTTTCGGATGGGCGAAGCCGGTTCCGGTGGATCCCCGGTATTTTAAGAATCCAAGAAGAGACATGCTCCTCGTCTCCATCGCCGGAGTCTCGGGCAACTTTTTGACAGCCTTCGTCTTCGGAATGCTGGCGCGCTTCTTCCCGTACGTCTTTCTGGCGAACGCAGCGCTCAGGCAGTTCGTGGTGCTGATGATTCTTATCAATCTGGGGCTCGCGGTCTTCAACCTTATCCCGATCCCTCCCCTCGACGGATCGAAGCTGCTCTACCCGCTGCTGCCCTCCTCCATGCTCGAAAAATACTTTTGGCTGGAGCGGTACGGCTTTTTCGTCCTCATGATTCTGGTCGCTCTTGGAGTCGTTCAGGCGATCATGGGGCCGATCGTGATGTTCTTTTTCCGCCTCCTTCTCTTCTAGGAACGGAAAACGCTCATGAAACTCCTGATCACCAACGACGACGGCGTTTTCGCTCCCGGAATAATCACGCTCGCCTCCTTTCTGGCGGAACGGGGCGAAGATGTTACCGTTGTGGCCCCCGACAGGGAGCGGAGCAGCGTAGGACATGCCATTACGCTCACACGACCGCTTCGCTTATGGACAATGCCTGCCGGGCCGTATTCTCCGAAGTGCACCGTGTTCGCGTGCGACGGGACCCCATCGGACAGCGTCATGCTCGGTCTGGAGGAGGTCATCCCGGAACCCGATCTCGTACTTTCGGGCATCAACCGCGGACCGAACCTGGGCGATGATCTCACCTATTCGGGAACGGTTTCCGCAGCGATGGAAGCCCTCATCCTGGGGCGTCCTTCGCTCGCCTTTTCCCTGAATTGCAGAGAAACTGACGAGGCGCAGCACTATGAAACGGCCGCGGCCGTGGCCGCAGCCCTCCTTGGTTTTCTTCGGGGATCCCCGCTCCCCGAGGGAGTGCTGCTCAACGTAAACGTCCCGAACCTGCCGTTCCCGATGCTGAAGGGGATAAAGGTGACGCGGAAAGGAGTGCGGCTCTACGAAGGAAAGGTCACTCGCCTGAAGGATCCGGCCGGACGCTCTTATTTCTGGGTCTCCGGACGTCCCGAGGACAAGCTGGAAGAGGGGAGCGACGTCTGGGCGGTCGCGGGCGGGTTTGTCTCCGTAACTCCGATCCACATGGACATGACGCACTTCCCCTCTCTTGAAACGCTTGCGGGGAACGGAGCCGAAAAAATAAACTTGAAGTAAATATTTTCCGATTGCTTGACAAATGTTTTGCAGTCGGTATAATATCCCTATTCAAATGGATTCGGCGATGACGAGGAAGAGTACTCCGCAGCACAGCGACAGAGAGGACGGGCCACGGCTGAGAGCCCTTCCGGCGGGTGGAGGAGGAAAAGAGCCTCGGAGCCTGTTTCGAAGAAAGGCTTCGGCCAAGTAGAAACGTTCGGAGAGGACGGTTTATCCGTCAAAAAGGGTGGTACCGCGGGTCCGGACTCGTCCCTGTAGCAACGGGGCGAGTCTTTTTTTTTTGAGCACGAATATTTTTCTGGAGGGATAAAGATGTCGAAAAAAGGGAAGGTTGTCCTGGCGTACAGCGGCGGTCTCGATACGTCCGTAGCGGTGGTCTGGCTGAAGGAGCAGGGGTACGATGTCATTACGATGACGGCCGATGTAGGGCAGCAGGCTGTCGATCTTGAGTCGGCCAAGAGCAAGGCGCTTCGCACCGGAGCGGAGAAGGCCTATGTCCTCGACCTCAAGAAACAGTTCGTCGAGAAGTTCGTTTGGCCCTCTTTGAAGGCCAACGGCATGTATCAGAGCGTCTATCCGCTGAACTCCGCGCTCTCCCGTCCGCTTATCGCCGAAGTCATGGCGGAGATCGCCAAGAAAGAGGGAGCGGTCGCCGTAGCGCACGGATGCACCGGCAAAGGACAGGATCAGGTGCGCATCGAAGTCTGCACCAATGCGCTCAATCCGGAACTTGCAGTGCTCGCCCCGGTGCGCGACTGGCACTTCTCCCGCGAGGCGGAGATGGAGTACGCCCGGGCGCACGGGATTCCGGTCCAGGCGACGCATGCCTCTCCGTACAGCATCGACGACAACATCTGGGGGCGTTCCATCGAATGCGGTATCCTTGAAGATCCGTGGAACGAACCTCCTTCGGACGCCTACACGTTGACGTGCGAACCTCACGATGCGCCGGATCAGCCGGAACATGTGGAGATCCTTTTCGAAAAGGGCATTCCGGTCGCTCTTGACGGCGTACGCATGGACGGTCCCGCGCTTATCGACAAATTGAACCTCCAAGCTGGTAAGCATGGAGTGGGACGTATCGACATGCTCGAAGACCGACTCGTCGGCTTCAAGAGCCGCGAGGTGTACGAGTGCCCGGCGGCCATGACGCTGATCACCGCGCATCGAGCGCTTGAGACGCTCACTCTCGACAAGCGCGTCCTCGCCGCGAAAAAAGAACTCGAGGTGAAATTCGGCGAACTTACCTACGAAGGCTATTGGTTCTCTCCGCTGAAGGACGCCATCAATGCGTTCATCGACGAAACGCAGCAGTACGTCAACGGCGTGGTCAAAGTTCGGCTGTACAAGGGGATGGCCGTGGTCCGGGGCATGAAATCAGGGAAGTCCATCTACAGCGAAACGCTCGCCACCTACTCGGAGAACGATGCGTTCGACCACTCCGCAGCGGTGGGCTTTATCAAGATCTGGGGACTCCCGATAAAAACCTGGCGTCAGGTTCACGAGAGCAAAGAGGCTATCGAGATTCCTGCCCAGTAACTCACGAAAGCGAACGAGGGAGCCTGCAGCTCCCTCGTTCGCTTTCGTTCACTTATTCCAAAAAGGCTTCCGAGGGGGGGCACGGTACCCCTTCGAGATCCTCTCTCGCCAGCCGTACTACTTCTTTTTCACGGATTGACCACGCTTCAAGCTTTTCTACGAGGTCTTGGCGGCCAAGAGCAAGAATGCGGACCGCGAACAGCGCGGCATTCTTCACGCCGTCGATGCCTACGGAGGCTACCGGAACCCCGGGAGGCATCTGGGCCACGGAAAGGAGCGCGTCCAACCCGCCGACGCTCCCCGCGTTCACCGGGATACCCACGACGGGAAGGTGCGTATGCGCCGCTACGACTCCGGGAAGCGCGGCGGAAAGGCCCGCAGCGGCGACGAGAACCTTGATTCCGCGCTTCGGCGCGTTGCGGACATACGCGACAACGTCGTCCGGCGTTCTATGAGCCGAAGCGACGGAGAGTTCCCAGGAAACATCGAAGAAAGAAAACACATCCCCCACTTTTTTCACCAACGCAAGATCCGACTTCGAGCCAAGCAGAATTCCCACTTCAGGCGTTTTCATCGACACTTTATTCTCCTCCTCTTTGCAGCGCAAGCGCTCTGCGCCCAATATCTCTCCGGTAGTGCATGTTCTCGAAAGCTACACGCGCCGCACCTTCGTATGCTTTCGCAAGCGCTTCCTCAAGCGATACGCCGATACCCACAGCGCTCATGACACGCCCTCCATCCGTAACGATGCTGCCGTCGGCGGAGAGTCCCGTGCCTCCATGGAACAGAAAAAAATTCTCGAGCGAAGAAGCACTGTCCAGCCCTGAGATCACTTTCCCCTTTTCGAAGACTCCGGGATACCCCCCGGAGGCGAGCACTACATCCGCCGCCCAGCGTACAGGCTCCTTCCAGGGGAAGTCGGCAAGCCGCCCTTCACAGCACGCCATGAGCATTTCCGCGAAGTCGACCTCCAAAAGAGGGAGAACGACTTGAGCTTCCGGATCTCCAAAACGGACATTGTACTCGATCACACGCGGCAACCCGTCGGGGTCGACCATCAAGCCCGCGTACAACACCCCGCAGTAGGGAACACCCTCCCGGCGGAGTCCTTCGAACGTCGGATCGAGAACCGAGCGGCGCACTTTCTCCAGAAGAGATTCGTCGACCCAAGGTACGGGAGAATAGGCGCCCATGCCGCCGGTATTCGGCCCTTTGTCGCCATCGAAGACGCGTTTATGATCCTGGCTTGGAGGAAGAATCCGGTACGCCGTCCCGTCGCTCACAGCCAAGACCGTAAGCTCCTCGCCCGAAAGGGCGTCTTCCACGATCAGCCTGCGACCTGCTTCTCCGAGCGCCTCTTTTACAAGAAGGTTCTCCGCGGCAGCGATCGCCTCTTCACGAGTCGCCGTCACGAATACTCCCTTCCCTGCGGCCAGGCCGTCGGCTTTGATGATGAAGGGAGCGGAACGCCTTCCCAGCGCATCTTCGACCTCGCTCAGCGTACGACACGCTTCCCAGGGAGCCGTCGGCACGCCCCATCTGTCCATGAATTTTTTCGCGTGGATTTTGCTTCCTTCAAGGAGGGCGCCTGCGCGGCCGGGGCCGAAGACGGCGATGCCGGCGGAGCGCAAGATATCCGCCATTCCTGCGACAAGAGGCGCCTCCGGCCCAACGACGACGAGATCGATCGCGTGTTGCTCGACGAGCGGAAAGATCGTGGCAGGCGATATATCCGGCATAGGATGCGCTGTCGCGAGAGACAGCATCCCGGGATTGCCCGGAACCGCATGAATTTCCCGAACGCTTTCTGAACGGGAGAGCGTATGTACTATAGCGTGTTCCCGCGCGCCGCTCCCTATAACGAGGATGTTCTTCATGTTGATTCAGGTTCTTTCATCAGTGGCGGAATGTGCGCCACCCGGTGAGGAACATTGAAATCCCCCGTCGCTCTGCTGCTGCGAAGACTTCTTTATCCTTCACCGATCCGCCGGGCTGAATGATGGCGGCCACACCGGCGTCGGCGGCCAGTTCGACGCCGTCGGTGAAGGGGAAGAACGCGTCCGATCCGAGCACCGCCCCCTTCGCCTTCTGTCCTGCCTGCCGGACGGCGAAATCAACAGCGTGCAGCCTGCTGCAGCACCCTCTGCCTATGCCGATTGCCTCTCCATCCTTGACGAGGGCGATGGCGTTGCTCTTTGAAATCGCCGCGGCTTTCCACGCAAGAAGCAAGTCGTCCCAGAGGTCGGGGCGCGGGACGCCGATCCATTCGCCTTTTTCGAGTACCGGAACCGGGGGGAGTACATCGGCCTGGACGAGCAGTCCGCTCCAGGTCCCTGTAATCTGATCGGGAAGCACTCTGCCTCCTTTCCATTTAAGAACGCGAAGAGCGGGTTTCTTCTCGGAGAGGAGAGCGACGGTCTCGGCGTCGTAATCGGGAGCGACGAGGACATCGGTGAAACGGTCGGCCAAAGCGCGGACCGTCTCCATATCAACTTTCCTGGATATCCCGACCACTCCGCCGTACGCCGAAACCGGATCGCATGCATACGCTCGTTCGTACGCCTCGAAAGGCGTTTTCCCGCAGGCCATGCCGCAGGGTGTTGTATGTTTGATCACAAGCGCTCCGCAGCAGTCCTGAAGAAGGGCGCAACCGCGCATCGCGCAGTCGGCGTCAAGGATGTTGTTGTAGGAGAGCGGTTTCCCGGAGAGTTGTTCCCAGGGAAGCTCCGTCAGCGAAGGGAGATACAGCGCGGCTTCCTGGTGCGGGTTCTCCCCGTAACGAAGCGTCTGCTGTTTCTGAAGGATCATGGGTATCTTCGCGGGGAGGGAAGGCGACGCATATCCTGTGGCTTCCTTGAGCCCTGAAACGATCATCCCGTCGTACGAAGAGGTACCTGCAAAAGCCTTGATCGCAAGATGTTCCCTTGTAGCGGACGTGACATCCCCTTCGGCCCGAAGTTCTTCGACTACCACACCGTAGTCCTCAGGCTCCATCAGGACCACGACCTGCCGGTAGTTCTTGGCGCCCGCCCTGAGGAGCGAGACTCCGCCGATGTCGATGTTTTCTATCAGATCGTCAAGGGAAAGATGCCGCTTCGCAGCCTGTTCGAACGGGTAGAGGTTGCATACGATCATGTCGATCAGAGGAATGGAGTGCGCTTCCGCTTCCTTCATGTCGCCTTCGTTGTCTCTCCGGGCGAGAATCCCTCCGAAGACTCTCGGGTGGAGCGTTTTTACCCGTCCGCCCAGAATATGAGGGTACCCCGTGACATCGGCGACCTCAGTGACGATGAGCCCCGCCTTTCGCAGATGTTCCGCAGTTCCCGAACTGGAGAGAATCTCCCAGCCCATATCGGTCAGCGCCTTCGCAAGCTCCGTTGCCCCCGTCTTGTCGTAGACGGAGAAAAGCGCGCGCCGCACTGTCATTCTCACCATCTCCTTTCAACTGGAAGAGCGCCCCGGAACAGTTCCGAGAGTGTCTTCCAGTATAGAGCATGTTCTGCATCATGGATTTTCTTTTCCACGATTTCAAAAGTATCCTCCGGGTGTATCTCGACCGGTCGCTGTGCAAGGATCGTGCCGGAGTCGACTCCCTCGTCCACAAGGTGAATCGTGACCCCGGTCACCGCGACGCCCAGTTTCCAGGCATCGCCTATCCCGTCCTTCCCCGGAAAGGAAGGAAGCAGCGAAGGGTGAATATTGACGATACGCCCGGTATGCGCGCGGACGAATTCAGGAGAGAGTATGCGCATGAAGCCGGCGAGGACGATCCATTCTACACGTCTCGTTGAACAAAGGCCCGACAAAAACTCCTCTGCCTTCTTTTTCCCTTCAGCGGCATAAGGGAGTACGAAAGTGTCGATTCCCTTTTTTCGCGCTTTCTCAAGGGCGGGAGCCTCGGCGGAATCGGCGGCGACGAAATCGATCCTCGCATCCAGCCTTCCGTCGCGCACGGCTTCGGCGAGCGCTTCCATATTGCTTCCCCGCCCGGAGACAAGAATGGCGAAAGATGTCATGCTACTATCTCTCCGATGAGCACTCCCCGTTCTCCCTCGTCCTCGAGCAGGCGAAGAAGCCCCGGGTACGCTTCTCGGGAGGCGATGAAGCAGTATCCGATACCGAGATTAAAAACACGCCGCATTTCTTCCTCTTCGACGCCTCTTTCGGCAAGGATTCGAAATATGGGCGGTCTCGGCCATGCGTCGTACTTCAGAGAGAGAGTCAAGCCGTCCGGCACGACACGCCGGAGGTTGTCGAAAAGCCCGCCGCCCGTGATGTGGGCCATCGCTTTTACACCTCCGACGGCAACAGCCCGAAGCGCAGTCTTTACATACAGCTTCGTCGGGGCGAGAAGGGTTTCCGCGAGTGTCGCCCCGTCAAGAAGCGCCAGGGATTCATCGAGCCGATATGGTGAATCGTCCGAGAGGAGCGCCCGACGTACCAGAGAAAATCCGTTGCTGTGCACGCCCGAGCTGGTAATTCCTATGACGACGTCGCCCTCGGAGACCGTCTTTCCGTCGATTATCTTCTCCTCTTCCACGATACCGACAGCGAAACCGGCGAGATCAAGACCGTCCTCCGGATACGTTCCCGGCATCTCCGCAGTCTCTCCGCCAAGAAGCGCGCAGCCGCTCTCCGAGCATGCTCTCGCGATGCTTTCGACGATGGGTTTGAGAACGGAGATATTCAGTTTGCCGCAGGCAATATAGTCAAGAAAGAAAAGAGGGCGGGCGCCGCAGGTAATAAGGTCGTTCACATTCATGGCGACAAGATCCTGCCCGATATGGCGGAAGATGCCGGCAGCCTTGGCTACCTCTATTTTGGTCCCGACGCCGTCGCAGCACCCTGCCAGAACCATCCCTCCGGGAATCCTGTGAAGGCCGCTGAAACCTCCGATTCCCCCCAGGACATCCGGGTTCCCGGGCATCGACCGGGATATCTCCTTGATTACATCGACCCACTGATCCGCGAGGGAAATGTCGACCCCCGCGCCCTTATAGCTGAGGCTCATACTCTTCGCCGCCTTCCATATATTCTCCCGAAAAACATGCGGTGCAGACACTCTGTTCCGGGAGTCCGATCGCTTCCAGCAGATCCTCTTCGGTAATGTACGCAAGCGAGTCCGCTCCTACCTCCTGTTCAAGCTGGCGGAGATTCATACGGGCAGCGGCGAGTTCCACCCTCGTGGGCGTATCGATTCCGTAGTAGCAGGGAAACCGCACGGGCGGGGAGGAGATCCGCACGTGCACCTGATTCGCTCCGCATGTCTTTATCATGGAGATCATACGCTCGCACGTTGTCCCCCTCACAATCGAGTCGTCGACAACCACGACGTTTTTTCCTTTGATGACTTCCGTAATGGGATTCAGCTTGATCCGCACCCCGAGATGTCGCACCCTGTTCGTCGGCTCGATGAACGTGCGCCCCACGTAGCGGTTGCGCACCACGCTCTGCTCGTACGGAACGCCGCTCTCCTCCGCGTACCCCAGAGAAGCGATGGTCCCGCTGTCCGGCATTCCTGTGACAAGCGACGCCCCGGGGCAAGCGGCCCTCTTCGCCAATCGCTTGCCGAGTTCCTTGCGGACCGCGTAGACCGAACGTCCGCTGATCACGCTGTCCGGACGGGCGAAATAGACGAATTCGAAAGCGCACCCGAATCTTCTCTTCGGCTCGACAGGGAGGCGGAGAGAATCGACTCCGTCTTTACCGACGATGACGACCTCCCCCGGTTCGACCTCTCGAACCACGCTCGCGCCCACAAGGTCGAGAGCGCAGGTCTCGGAGGAGACATACGTGATATTGTCGCGGCGGCCGAGCACAAGAGGGCGGAACCCCCACGGATCGCGCGCCGCCACCAGACGGTCGCCTACGATCATCGCGAGAGAGTACGCCCCCCGAAGACGGACGAGCGAATCCAGCAGGGCGTCGAGCGGCTGTTTGTGCGGCTGGTGAGCGATGAGGTGCAGAATAACCTCGGTGTCCGTCGTCGAGTGGAATATCGCGCCGCGATTCTGCAGCAGCAGCTTGAGACCCTGGGCATTGGTAAGGTTGCCGTTGTGCGCGACAGCGAGCGGACATTTCGAAGTGCTCGCAGTCAGGGGCTGCGCGTTTGTAATCTCCGATCCCCCGGTCGTCGAGTAGCGAACGTGGCCGACTGCGCAGGGGGATTCGATTGCCGCAAGAACCGCCTGATCAAGCGCAAGATGAACCAACCCGGTCCCCTTGCGGGAGGAAATCCCCCCCTCGCTCTTCGTCCATGCGACCCCGGCTGCTTCCTGGCCTCTGTGCTGGAGCGCGTAGAGACCTAAATACACGTCCTCCAGGACTTTTTTCCCGTCCGGCGAGAATGCGCCGAAGACGCCGCACATTCAACGACCCCTCCATTTCGTCAGAAGCTTCGCAACGGGGAGTGAAAAGGCGCCTTCGACGGAAAGAGAGTCTCCGCCGGCCCTCCCGACCGGAATGCAGGGGTAGCCGCTCCAAAGCGTCTTAAAGAGGGGTACTCTGCTCATCGGAACCGCGTAAAGGGCACGTGCGCCTCCCTCGCCGAAAAGAAAGACATCTTTGCGGGTGGGTACGGGCACTGCGGCCGCCGCTCCGACGCCGCTCTCCATGCTCTCTTTTGCAAGGGCCGCCGCAAGCCCTCCTCCAGAGATCGCCCGTCCGCTGTGCGCCGCCTTCGATGACGCTGTTTTCAGCGCTCGTTCCACGAAGTCTTTTTCAGCCTCGGGAGAGAAGGGGAGCGGACGTCCTTCAAACCTGCCCTGCGAAAGGAGATAGCGGCTTCCGCCGAGCGACGGATTACATGGGCCCACAAGAAAGAGCACGTCGCCCTCTTCCCAGGAACCGGACGAAAGCGTAGCGTCCGTAGATGGAACGATTCCAACTGTTCCTACAACCGGCGTCGGGAGTATCGCTCCTTCTGGACTTTCATTGTACAGGCTCACATTTCCAGAGACCACTGGACAATTGAAGGCCGCGCACGCTTCCGCCATACCCTTGACGCATTCTTCAAGCACCCAGTACTGCTCGGGAACCTCCGGGGAGGGGAAGTTCAAGCAGTCCGTAAGGCCGGCTGCACGAGCGCCGGAGACCGCAAGATCGCGGACGCTGCGCGCAACTGTTTCGGCTCCGCCTCGGAAGGGGTCGAGCGAGCATTTCCATGGATCGGCATCAAGGGTCATGGCGATCAACGAATCTCTCCCCTTGATTCTGAGCATGTTCACAGGATGCCCCGGGCCGACGACGGTGTTCAGCTGCACCATTGAGTCGTACTGCTCGTAAATGCTTTCTTTCGAAGCGAGCGAAGGCGATGAGAGCAGTGAGAGCAGCGCTTCGTTCCAGTCCTGCGGCAGAGGGATGTCCTCCACGTCGAACGTCCATCGCGCTTCAAGATCGGCGGGACGTCGGGACGGCCAGTGAATCTGCGGGCAGCGGTCCCCGATGAGCGTCGCGGGGAGGGAAGCCGCTCGCTCTCCATGAAAGAGTATGGTATATTCGTCTCCCTCGACGGTTTCGCCGAACTCCGCACAGTCCAACTCCCATTTCTCCGCGATTTTCATCACTTCGGACAGGCGCGGCCGATCCACGATGAGCAGCATGCGTTCCTGCGACTCCGAGAGGGCGATCTCCCACGGTTCCATGTTCTCCGCCCGGAGGGGTACCTTATCGAAGTGCAGTATCATTCCCACGCCGCTCTTCGCCGCCACTTCGCTGGAGGAGGAGATGATGCCCGCCGCGCCCATGTCCTGCATGCTCACGATGAGTTTCTTCTCCTTCATTTCAAGGCACGCCTCGATGAGCAGCTTTTCGGCGAAGGGGTCTCCGATCTGTATCGAGGGTCTGCTCGCCTTGTTGTCCTCCGAAAGTTCAACCGACGCGAAGGCGGCGCCGGCGATGCCGTCGCGCCCCGTCTTCGAGCCCAGAAGGACGACCGCTTGCCCGGGCCGCGCCGTACGAGAGCTGACGATCTCGTCCAGCGGAATCAGCCCGATGCAAAAAGCGTTCAGCAGCGGATTTTCGTTATAGCACGGATCGTAGACCGTTTTTCCCCCAACTGTCGGAACACCGACGGCATTCCCGTATCCTCCGACTCCATGGACAATCCCGGAGGCCAGCGTTCGTGTTCGCGCTCGCTCGGGATCGCCGAAAAAGAGACCGTCCAATGAAGCGACAGGCCTGGCGCCAAGGGCCAGGATATCCCTGATGATTCCTCCGACGCCTGTGGCCGCCCCTTGGTACGGGGCGACTGCGGACGGATGATTGTGGCTCTCCACTTTGAATGCCGCACCCAGTCCTTCGCCGAGATCCACGATGCCGGCGTTCTCGCCGGGACCGAGAACCACTCGCTCCCCCTCGTTCGGAAACAGCTTCAGCAGATGCTTCGTCGACTTGTAGCTGCAATGTTCGGACCACATAACGCCCATAATGCGAAGTTCGCATTCGTTCGGCTCCCGGCCCAGAACGCGCTTGATCTCTTCGTACTCGGTCTCTCGAAGACCGGCTTTGCGAAAATCCATTTCATCGGCCTCCTTTTCGATACGCGTCGAAGAGCGATCTCCAGAAAACACGGCCGTCCGCGCCCCCGAGCAGGGGATCGCTCGCCCGTTCGGGGTGGGGCATGAGTCCGAGGATATTTCCTCCCTCATTGACGATACCCGCGATATTGTTCGCCGAGCCGTTTGGGTTCGACTCATCCTCCGCTTGGCCGTCGGGCGAGCAGTAACGGAAGACGACCCCTCCGCGTTCTTCGAGAGTTTTCAGCTCGCTTTCGGGCAATGTGTACAGTCCGTCGCCGTGAGCTATAGGGAATTGGACACACTGTCCCTTGCTGAAATTGGCCGTAAAGGGATTCGAAACGTTCTCCACGCGCAAGAAGCACGGCCTGCATATAAAGTCGAGCGTCCGGTTCGGAAGGAGCGCTCCGGGAAGCAGCTCCGACTCGGTGAGAATCTGGAAACCGTTGCAGATTCCCAGCAGCAGTCCTCCGCGTTTTCCGTGAGCAGCGACAGCTTTCATGATCGGAGAACGGGCGGCCATCGCGCCGCACCGCAGGTAGTCTCCGAAAGAGAAACCGCCGGGGAGAATGACAAGATCCGTATCTGCGGGAAGCGCCGTTTCTCTGTGCCATACGGCGCGAACTTTCGTCCCGAGAGTCTCCGCGACGGCGTGCATCACGTCCTGATCGCAGTTACTGCCGGGAAAGACAACGACCGCCGTGTTCACCTACTCTCCCTCCACTTCGATACGGAACTGCTCGATAACGCCGTTCACCAGCAGATCGTCGCACATCCTCTCGGCTTCTCTTCGCGCGGCTTCGGCGGATTCGCCTTCCACCCACACCTGAATATATTTTCCTACTTTAACGGAGCGGAGCGTCTCGTGACCCAGAGAAACAAGAGAACGCTCGACCGCCTTGCCCTGGATATCCAGTACGCCTTCCTGAAGCTCGATGAAGATGGAAACACGATGGATCACTTCGCGCCCCCCTCTTCGGCCGGGGAGGAGATGCGTCTCCATATCTCCTGATACGCTCCGAGGACATCCCCCAGATCTTTACGGAAGCGATCCTTGTCGAGTCTGTTCTTGGTGTCCCTGTCCCAGAAGCGGCACGTATCGGGGGAGACTTCGTCCGCGAGAAGCAGGTTGCCTTCGGTGTCGAGCCCGAACTCAAGCTTGAAATCGACGAGGATGATCCCCAACCCGGAGAAGTACTCCGAAAGAACGCCGTTGACCTTCAGCGTGATTTCCTTTATTTTTGATAGCTGTTCTTCCGTACTCCATCCGAAGAGCACCGCATGGTCTTCCGTGATAAGAGGGTCGCCCAGCGCGTCATCTTTAAGATACAGCTCGACCAGCGGACGGGGCAGCGTTTTCCCCTCTTCGACACCGAGGCGCTTGCAGAGCGAGCCGGTGGTAATGTTCCGAACAACGACCTCGATAGGGACGATGGAAACTTTTTTTACGATCTGGTGAATGTTGTCGACTCTTTCGATGAAGTGTGTGGGAATGCCCTTCGCGGTAAGGAGTTCGAAAAGCGCTGAACTGATAAGGTTGTTCAGTTCGCCTTTGCCTTCGATGGAATCTTTTTTCAGTGCGTTGAACGCCGTTAAGGAGTTTTTGTACTCTATAATACAGAGATTCGCATCGTCCGTTTCGTAGATTTTTTTCGCTTTGCCTTCGTAAAGAAACTTCTTTTTTTCCAAGGTGGGACACCTCCAAGGATTATAATGCTAACATTATTTATCGCCATGCTAAAAATGTCAACAGCATATCCGCGGTGAATTTGTGCAGGAAGGTGATTTTGTGAATGATCCGAAAGAAGAGCTTCCGAAAACAACGCTGATTCTCGCCGGAGGACGGGGGAAGAGAATGGGCGGTGATAAGCTTGCGCTCGCCGTTGATGCTGAACCGCTTTTGTCGAAGGTGCTCAGGAGAGTGCGCGATTTTTCGGAGGAAATACTTCTTTCGGTCGCCTCTCGGCAACTTCCGTATGTTTCGACGGTGTTGTCGGGTATAATCTCTCTGTATGGTATTCGTGTCGTCGAAGATCGGACCGCTCTTTTCTCGTACACCGATGCGGAAGGAAAGAGCAGCGGCCCTCTCGCAGGGATAGTCGCCGGCCTTGAAGCATCTTCATCGGACTGGATTTTTGTCTGCGCATGCGACATGCCGCGGATATCGGAGTCAGTTGTACGGACGCTCTGGAAACACGGAGACAAGAGCGCATCCGTGATCGTTCCGTTCATCGGCGGGTTCTACGAACCCCTCCATGCATTCTACAGAAAAACCTGTATCACGGCGGCGACGGAAATTCTGGAGAGCGGACGACGGAAGACCACCGCATTCTACGGTTCGGTTCGCGTGTCGTCTGTAGGCGAGGAGTTTTTCTCCCATCTCCCTGGTTTCAGAAGATCTTTTGAGAATATCAACAGTAAGTCCGATCTGGAAAAAATGGCCGGACTCCTGTGAAGGAATCCGGCAGCATAGTACACGAAAGCGCCGCTATTTGTGGAAGGAGACGTTGTATGGAACAGGAACGCATTCGCAACTTCTGTATCATCGCTCATATAGATCACGGGAAATCCACCCTCGCGGACAGGCTTCTCGAAGCGACGCAGACCATTGAATCCCGGGACATGAAGCAGCAAATTCTCGACTCTCTGGATCTTGAAAGGGAGCGGGGAATAACGATCAAGCTGGTCCCCGTGCGCATGAAATACAAAGCCGCGGACGGCCGCGACTACATTCTCAACCTCATCGACACCCCGGGCCACGTGGATTTCGGTTATGAGGTCTCCCGGTCGCTGGCCGCCTGCGAAGGCGCCTTGCTTATCGTCGACGCCACGCAGGGGGTGGAAGCCCAGACGCTCGCCAACGCATACATGGCGGTGGAGCAAGGGCTGGAGATTCTTCCCGTTATCAATAAGATCGACCTTCCTTCGTCGCGGCCCGATTATGTCATAAAGGAGATCGAGGATGTGGTCGGACTCGACTGCGACAATGTCATCCTCGCCAGCGCCAAAGAGGGGAGGGGAATCTCCGAGATACTCGAACGCATCGTCAAGGCGGTTCCCGCTCCCTCGGGCGATCCGCAAGCGCCCCTGCAGGCGATGATCTTCGATTCGAAATACGACAACTACAAAGGTGTCATCTGTTACGTCCGTGTCGTCAACGGAACGCTTCGTCCGGGCAGAAACATACGTTTCATGGCCACGGGCGGCGTTTTCCCGCTGGAGGAGGTCGGCGTGCTCCGCCCCAACTTCGAACCCTGCGATGAACTCACAGCCGGCGAGGTCGGCTACGTGGTCTCGAACATCAAGACCGTCGCGGAGGCACACGTCGGCGATACCATCACCGAGGACGCTCGTCCGGCTTTCTCTCCGCTCCCCGGCTACAGAAAAGTGAAGCCGGTCGTATTCTGCGGTTTCTACCCCGTGGAGAGGGACGACTATCCGCAGCTCCGCGACGCCTTGGAGAAGCTCACGCTCAACGACTCCTCGATCTCCTTCGAACCGGAGACTTCGGTTGCTCTCGGTTTCGGTTTCCGCTGCGGCTTTCTCGGATTGCTCCACATGGACGTTTCGAAGGAACGCCTTCGCCGGGAGTTCGGCGTCGAACTCGTGGCGACGTCGCCGAATGTTATCTACGAACTGACCACGAAGAGCGGCGAAATCATCGAAGCCCATCGTCCCTCCGATTTCCCTGAAATAGGAGAGATCGACGAGGTCCGCGAACCCATGATCAAGCTGACGCTCTTCGTTCCCTCCGACTACGTCGGAAAGGTGATGAAACTCTGCCAGGACAAGAGGGGGACCTATGTCTCCATGGATTACCTTGCTCCGGACCGGGTCCGTCTGATCTACGAAATACCTCTTGCCGAGTTCATCATCGACTTTCACGATAAGCTGAAGTCGCAGACCAGAGGGTACGCATCCCTGGATTACGAACATACGGGGCTGAAGGCTTCCGACCTGGTTCGCGTCGATGTGCTGATCAACAGTGAGGCTGCGGACGCCTTTTCCTTCATCTGCCACAGGGACGCGGCGTATACTCGAGGGCAGGCCGTAGTACGCAAACTCAAGGAGCTGATTCCGAGCCAACTTTTCGAAGTACCTCTGCAGGCGTCCATAGGGAAGAAAGTGATCGTCCGTCAGAACGTCAAACCGCTCCGTAAGGATGTGCTGGCGAAGTGCTACGGGGGCGACATCACGCGGAAACGTAAGCTTCTTGAAAAACAAAAAGAAGGGAAGAAGCGCATGAAGCAAATCGGTCGCGTCTCCATCCCTCAGGAAGCCTTCCTCGCCTTCCTGAAGGTTGATGAGGATGAGGAATAACGCAGGGGACGAGATTGCGCGTCGTCTCGCCGCCGCCGGAAAGGAGATTTCGATCTACGTTCATCTTCCTTTCTGCGCCGGAAAGTGTCCCTACTGTTCATTTGTCAGCATGGTCCCGAAATACGGTGAGATCGAAGAGTACTGTAAGCTTCTGCGGTCGGAAATCCGTTTTTTCGGAGATCGTCTGGCCGGAACAAGACTCTCCGCTAAGACGCTCTATTTCGGGGGGGGAACGCCGACACTGCTCCCTCCGGCTGAATGGAGACGCCTCTTGGACTGCATCCGCGAAAACATCGCCCTCGCCGAACAGATCGAAATCAGCGTGGAGGCAAATCCGGAATCCCTCACCGAAGAGCATGTGCGCCTGTGGAGGGAAGAAACCGTCGCCAGAATCAGCATCGGCGTGCAAAGCCTCTCCGATGGAGAACTCCGCTGGCTGGGACGTCTTCACGACGCCGCGCGAGCCCGAGCAGCGCTCTCCATGTGCGTCGGGTACGGTTTTTCGGTCAGCGCCGATCTTATGTTCGGGCTGGCAGGGCAGTCGATTCGTTCCTTTTCAAGTTCGGTAAAAGAGGCGCTCTCTCTCGGCGTGGAACATCTCTCGTTGTATCAGCTCGCCATCGACGAAAAGAGCCGCTGGTTCGTAACGCCGCCGGAAGGACGGAGCGACGGCTATCCGTTCTACAGGTGGAGCCAGTGGTATCTCCCCCGGAAAGGATTCGTCCAGTATGAAATTTCGAGCTTCGCTCTTCCGGGCAAGGAGTGCAGGCATAATAGCTCCTACTGGAGAAACGATCCTGTGCTCGCTCTCGGCGCGAGCGCATGGGGGTATGCGGAGGGGGTCCGCTACTGCAACGAACGGACGCTCGAAAGCTATGGCAAAACGGTGCGGCGCAGTGGACACGCCGTTGCGGAGATGGAAACCCACGATACCGCGAAACGTGCGCGCGAGGCTGCGATCCTCCTTCTGCGAACTTCCTGCGGGATTCTGTTCGAACCTTTCTCCTCGCGGTACGGTGAGGATGCGTTATCGGCGATCCTGCGGATTCTGGAAGAAAACGCGCCGTCCGATTGTTTCGTGAGGAATGCTTTCTCTCTTGCGCTCTCGCCTAAAGGGATGAGGGTCGCGAACGCTCTGTGGAGTCTGATAGTGTAAACAGCGCCCAGGAAAGGAAGATGCTGCCGATGGAATACGGCATGATTCGGTTCACCCCGGAGGACTCCTACGTCGTCGAGGATATTCTGCTTATGCTCTCCCGCTTTTATCCTGCCCGTCCCGTGAAAGGATACTCCGTAGACGTGGCGGATTCGCTTCGCGGAGGTTTGTCGTTCATTGAAGGCGACGACGAAAGCGAAGCGTACTGCAAAGGACTTCTGCTCTCGCTCGCGAGAGTGTACGTCTCTATGGACGACGCCGGGGGGGCGGTGCTCATAGCCGCCGACTCCATGGAGGAGCGGGCGCGCTGGATCAGTTCGCAGTGGAAATCGCGCTCCGGAAAGACCTTCAACGGAGTGATCCATCATACCTATCCAGGAAACGGGTGGAGTCTGGTAGGAATCGCGGCCCCCGGATGGATGGTGCTTTTCGACGACGAAACAGAGGGAGCGGAACAGGATTGGCTCGAGGCGGATCTTCGCGTAGCGTATCTTCCGGCGGACGACGAGGTGCTTGCATTCCTTTCTCCGGACAGAAGATCGACGGACGTTCTCTCTTTACTCGCCGAATACCTCCTTACCTGTCTCCCGGCAAGAAACGATACCCCGTGAGCGTAGTGCGTCTCCGAAGAAAGCAAGGCGGCGTCCCTCCGGGGAACGCCGCCTTGCTTTGCGAAGCATTACAGAGAGAGGGTCTTTCCGGCAGCCAAAAGAGATTCCGTGATCTCGAACATGTTGGATATCACGCCGGCGCCGATATCCGAAGTGATACCGAAGTGGTTGGTGCACGTGCCGCAGACGAGAATGCGGACGCCTTTTTTTTCGAGCAGCGACAGGTGATCAAGCGATGCGGTGTGCTTCATCGCCAAATGCACCCCCTCGTTCATCAAAGCGATTACCGAGGGAAGCGGAGACATTTGAGAAATCGTACCTAGGAACCCTTTCATCAGCACCTCTCCAAGAAGCGCGTCGTCGCCTCCTATCCCTTTTCTTGTTATCAGTACAGCGCACCGTGCGGGAACGGCCGCCGTCTCGGCAGGACGAAAGTCCGCAGTCGGCGCGGACTGAGGAGCGCGCGGTATATCCGAGGCAGCCGATACCGAAGAATCCGCGGAAGGAGAAGGAGGGACGTCCGTCGACAATGATACTTCGGAACGAACCGAGGCTCGAATTATAATCGACCCCTCCTCGTCGAAGATTCTCACTGAATAGCCGTTCTTTTCAAGGTATCTCTGTACATTCGATGCGGAGACCGCGTTGTCGAGGAAGACCTCTATCTCCGTCTCCCCTTTTTCCACATGCACTTTCGTCATCATGACGGGTTGCGGGCAGCTTCTGCCCCGAGCGTCTATCTTCCCCATTCTGTGCGCCTCCCTGCCCCGTGCATTCGGAATACACGGGAGAAATAGTGACACCGTATTTCCCTCTGGCGAACCAATTATAATGTAGAATAGATTCGAGGACAAATTTTCTCCGAAAAAAAGATGTTCGCCTGCGGTACAGGGCGATGCGGAAAGGTGATTGATCTGTCGTGAAACCAACCAATCAAGCGGCGGAAGCGCTGCGCACGCTTCCGTCAATGGACATCCTTCTCGGATCGCCGGGTATAGAGCATTTTTTCCCGCTGATAGGACGCGAGACAGTTAAGTCGATTCTTACCGAAGTGCTGGATGCTGTACGAAGAGAGCTTCTTGACGGGCGTTCTGAAAAGACATCGGCGGAAACGACGCTTGCACGCGCCCTTCCCGTTCTTGAACGACGAGCCCGGTACAGCCTCGTCCCCGTCGTCAACGCAACGGGGGTGGTCATACACACGAACCTCGGACGTTCCTGTTTGGCTGATGAAGCCGCAGAAGCCGTACTTGCCGCCGCCAAGAGCTACAGCACTCTTGAATACAATCTGGAAGAGGGGAAACGCGGACGCCGAACCGACCATGTGGAGTGGCTCCTCCGGCGAGTGACGGGGGCCGAGGCCGGGCTTGCGGTGAACAACAACGCGGGGGCCGTTCTCCTTTCCCTCGCGGCTCTCTGCCAGGGCAAAGAGGTCGTTGTCTCGCGGGGAGAACTCGTCGAAATCGGCGGTTCTTTCCGTATTCCGGAGATAATGGCTTTTTCCGGAGTTCGCCTTGTAGAAGTCGGAGCGACCAACAGAACGCACCTGAGGGACTATGAGCGAGCCATCACCGAAAATACCGCGGCGCTTCTCAAGGTTCATCCCTCCAATTTTCGGATGGAGGGGTTCGTCTCCTCGGTTCCCCGGGAGGAGTTGGCCGCCCTCGCCTCGAAACGAGGCGTTCACTTTATCGAGGATCTCGGGAGCGGCACACTGATAGATCTTTCCGGCTGCGGACTCGGAGGGGAACCGACCGTCAGAGATTGTCTTTCGCAAGGAGTCCACCTCGTTACGTTTTCCGGCGACAAGATGCTCGGCGGCCCCCAGATCGGAGGTGTGGTAGGGAGGAGACGCCTTGTGGACGCCCTGAGAACCTATCCGTTGCATCGCGCTCTTAGGGTGGACAAGATGACGCTCGCCGCCTTCGAAGCGACGCTGAGGCTGTATTTGAGAGGGAAAGAGGAGAAGATACCGACGATCGCGATGCTCTCCGTCGGAAAGGATACGTTGAAGGCCAGGGCGGAAGCGCTTTTGCACAGTCTTCGAACCGCGTTCCCCGACGGACGGTTTTCCCTGACGGAAGTCGACGATGCCGTAGGCGGAGGGGCTTTCCCTGCGGAGACGTTGTCGGGATGGGGGGTAGCGGTCTCCCTTGAGCAATGGGGAAGCGCGGGAAGAGTGCAACGCCTTCTCAGGCGGTCGGAGCCACCTGTCGTAGCGGGAGCGAGAGAGAACGAGACGATACTCCATGTGCGAACGCTCCTCTCAGGGGATGATGAGCGTATTCTCGCTGCATTCCGGTCAGCGGAAAGACTGACGGTTTCCGGCGAGGGCGGAGCGGGGCGCGAGAAAATGGAGAGGGGCTGAACCAAATGGAAGGAAGAGAGATCTCTCTGGTTCTAGGAACCGCAGGGCATATAGATCACGGAAAGACCACGCTTGTCAAGGCTGTGACAGGTGTTGACTGCGATCGACTGATAGAGGAGAAAAAACGCGGTATCACGATAGAACTCGGCTTCGCTCCTCTTAAGCTCGATGACGGCCGCATAGTAAGTATCGTCGACGTGCCCGGACACGAACGCTTTATTCGTCAGATGGTTGCCGGGGCATCGGGAATCGACGGCGTGCTCCTTGTGGTCGCCGCCGACGAAGGAGTCATGCCTCAAACCAGAGAACATCTGGAGATACTCGGCCTCCTCGGCGTGAAGGACGGTTTTGTCGCGCTCACAAAAACGGATGCTGTGGATGAGGAGTTTCTCGAGCTTGCTCTGGAGGATGTACGAGACTTTCTCACGGGTACGTTTCTTGAGGGGAAAGCCATCGTCCCTGTATCTGCAGTAACGGGAATGAATATCGACCTTCTGCGGGAGGAGCTGGGACATCTTGTCGATAGAATTCGCCCTCGTCCGCGAAAAGGACCTTTTTTTCTCCCTATCGACAGGACATTTCCTATGTCGGGCTTCGGTACGGTGATTACGGGTACGGCGTACAGGGGCGAACTGAACGTCGGCAGCGAAGGCGTCGTCCTCCCTTCCGGCAGAGAAGGGAGGATCCGCAGCGTACAGGTTCACGGAACGGACGCCAGGACCGCGTGGGCCGGACAGAGGGTGGCGGTCAGCCTGGCAGGCGTCTCGATAGATCAGATTTCGCGCGGGGATGTCCTCTGCGCCAAAGACATCTACGCTCCGACACGCTGTTTCGAATGCGAACTGCATCTTCTTAGGAGTGTTCCGACGCTCAAACACTGGCAGCGCGTTCGTCTTCACATCGGAACATCGGATGTGACGGCCAGGGTTTCTCTTCTCGAATCATCCACTATGCAGGGCGGAGAAACCGTCCCTGCACAAATAGTCGCCGAGGAAGACGTCGTTTGTCTGCTCGACCAAAGATTCGTTCTCCGTAGATACAGCCCACTGGAGACGATCGGCGGAGGACGAGTTCTCTCGCCGTTTGCCTCGAAACCCAGAGGAAGGAACGCGAGAGCGTTGTGCATTGAACGTATCCGGGCGCTTATGAAATCCGACTCGCCCGCCGAACGGCTTGCTATCCTCATTGACTCGGCGGGAATGCTCGACCTTTCGGACGCTGTCCGCTTCCTTCAAGAGACACCTTCGGAAGTGGCCCGAATCGGAGAGAGGCTTCTGCCCACGCAGGCCATTTCCGGTGCGTCTGCGCAGAATACGCTTCAGGGCGCCGCTATTTTTCTTCAGGGGGAAAGAAAGCTCTTCCTTTCACGGAAAAGCGTCGAACGCCTCTCGTTTGAGATCACCGCTTTTCTTCAGACGTTTCATGAAACGCATCCTTCGCAGAAAGGAGCGCTCTCCGACGAAGTCGCACTCAATTCGCTCAAGGTGTTCGATTCCAGGACAGCGCGCGCCTTCATCGATTATCTTGTCGCAGGCGGCGCTCTGGTCCTTGAAGAGGGCTTTCTCCGGTTGAGCATATTCACGCCCCGCGACGACGAGCGTTTTTCCAGAGATTCGGATGCGCTGCTGTCGCTTTGCAGAGATCGAGGCTTTCAGCCCCCTCTTATCGAAGAGGCGGCCCGATCGCTCGGCATGGACGAAAAGAGATTTTCATCGCTTCTGAAAGGGATGCGTGAAACCGGTAAAATAGCCATAGTATCGGGATTTCTCCTTTCTTTCGAAATCGAGGAGAGACTGCTTGATCTTCTCATTCAAGAAAAAGAAGGAATCACACTCGCCCGAGTGCGCGATCTCACGAACAGCTCCAGGAAATTCATACTCCCCCTACTGGAATACATAGATGCAAAAGGCTACACACGGCGAGCAGGCGAGGTCCGGGTTCTGCTTCCCTCGAAACTCCCTCGGAGGAAAGAGGCTCCCTGAAAGCCGAGCGCTTCGCGCAAAAAAGAAGCGTCGTTCGTATCGCTGGGGCATGGGAGAACGGACCGCCCCAAGAGGGCATACGGTCCCATCACAATCAGGCCTCGTGATATTTGATATTTTTCAGTATTTGTGATAACATTCTTATAATGATGAGTTGCTGGGAGTGACCCTTATGGCAGGAACAATACGATCGATCCGAGAACAGGTGGCATTGTACAAGGGACTGACGGTACGCTACCGGACAGCCAAGGGACGCCGCAAAGTCGAGGAGCGTCAAGGAGTCATCCTTGAAACCTATCCCAATCTCTTTACACTTTACGTCGAATCGCAGGACAGCAAGGTCTCCTTCAGCTATGCGGAGCTTTTGACTCGCGAGGTAGAGTTGGAGCTTTTATCCGGAAACAGAAATTAAGCCTCTGTTGCGTATGTTCGAAAGTATGCCCCTCCACGATCTCCGTGGCGGGGCATACTTTTTGTAATTTTAATTTAGGAAGGAGATGCTTCTCTTGATCCATTGCCTTCAGTCCGCGGCAAAACTCAATCTCACACTTCGAGTCACAGGAAGGCGCGGCGACGGGTACCACGAACTTCGTTCACTTTTTTATGAGCTTCCTTCGATTGAATCATTGACAATTGAACCTGATTATGGTCATAATGTAAAGGACACAATCTTCGTGACCGGCGAGACGATCCGCGGAAGAAATATTCTTGAAGACGTTCTTGCAACGGCGCGCAAAAAGATGGACGTCTTTCCGCTGCGTATCCGCCTTCACAAAGTCGTCCCGCCCGGCAGCGGCCTCGGAGCGGGAAGCGGAAACGCCGCCGCCTTGATTTCGTGGCTGAATACGGCACGGGATGAAAACGAAAAACTGGGAGGCGAAGAGGCGGGATCGGATGTTCCTTTTTTCTTGAAAGCAGGGAAATGGGCTTTCGTCGGAGGGCGTGGAGAGAGAGTCGAGCCGCTCGTTGAGCCGATGCCGCGTTTTTTTTCGGTCGTTGTCGTTCCATCATGGGGAATGTCCACGGCACGGGCTTTTTCGCTTCTCTCGGCGAAATACGGCTCCTCGTTCCCGATGGACGAGGAAGATGCTGAAAAAGAGCGACTCTTGGTCCTTGAAAAACTCAAAGACAATCTGACGTACGGCCTTCTTCCGAACGATTTCTGTACGGTGCTCTTGAAGGAACATCCGGAGTATGAAGATCTCTTCGGAGTTTTCCTTGAAAACGGTTCGCGAGGATGGGGTATAACCGGAAGCGGAAGCGCGGCTTTCGGCCTTTTTTCCGAAAAAGATGCTTTTTCCAGAATGATTCGGAGCTGCAACCACATGCATTGGATACGCAAAATTTTATATCTGGAGTGATGATGAATGAAAGGACAACGAACCGAGCGATTGATCCGGACTTCGGCGAGATTTCTCACATGCCCTTCGAGACAGCTCTCGCTGACATCTCTTGCCGAGGATTTTCTGGTTTCGAAGACCGTCATCAGCGATGACGTCGCTATAATCGACGAGGCCTTTTCCAGAGAGGGACTGGGCGGGATCATCGTCGACAGGGGAAGAACAGGAGGAGCATCCTTTGTGCCGCGTATAGCTCCGGAGATCAAGGATAGCCTTCTGAACGACATCATCGATCTGCTCAACAGCGAGGACCGTTTTTTACCGGGAGGACTGGTCTATTACAGCGACATCCTCTTCAATCCGCACTACGCGCTCCGTCTAGGCTACGCGATGGCCTCGCTCTTCAGCGAATCGCGCCCCGACATCGTCATGACCTCCGAGGTGAAGGGAATCCCTCTCGCCATCTTCACTGCGCATGCGATGGGGATACCTCTCGCCGTCTGCCGCTTCCGCAACAGGGCGAGCGACGGTTCGGCGGTGACCGTGCACTATCCGACAAAAAACGGAGAAGTCAAGGCTATGTACATGGGAACGAAACAGCTGACACGAGGAAAGAGAGTGCTCATCGTCGACGACTTTATGCGCGGCGGCAGCACGGCGGCCGGAATGCTCCTCGTCGCGAAGGAGTTCGGCGCGGAAGTCGCCGGCACGGGGATCTTCATCGTCTCTTCGGACCCTGAAGAGAAGGCCGTTTCCTCGTACAAGGCTTTGCTCAGACTCGACGGGGTCGAAAAGAGACAGCCGAAAGTTTCTTTGTGGGAGGAAGAAGGGATTTGACGATATCTTTCCGCTGATATACAATCCCGTTGACGGAAGGAGGTGACCACATCTTCCATGCGTGTCTCCGTAGAGAAGGACGAATGTATTGGATGTGGCGTGTGCGCGCAAGTATGTCCCGAGGTGTTTTCCATGGATGACGATGCGGGCGTTTCCAAAGTGATACGTCCGGAGGGCGGCGAATGTGCCAAAGAAGCGGCCGATAGTTGTCCTGTGGGGTGTATTACCGTAGAGGATTGACAAGGCCCACTTTTTCGAAAAAGAAGCGCGAGCTTGCTTTTTCATGCTCCTCGGGCGTATAATGAGCAACGCTTCATGAAGGGCCTATAGCTCAAGTGGTTAGAGCCACCGGCTCATAACCGGAAGGTTCCTGGTTCGAGTCCAGGTAGGCCCACCATGTACATTGCCGTTTCCTTCCGGGGAAACGGTTTTTTTATTTCTTTCGGAAGGGGTTTTTTCATGTTCGTCGCAGAACTCGAACGAAGGCTCGACGAGGCGGTTCCGTACGCCTGGGCCGAGAGCTGGGATAACGTCGGACTGCTTCTGGGCAACCGCTCGGATCATGTTCAGGGTATAGCCATAAGTCTCGATCCTTCGCTCGAAGCTATGAAAATGGCGATTGCACAGTCCTGTTCCGTGCTGATCGCACATCACCCCATCTTTTTTCACCCGTTGAAGCGCATCGAATGCTCGGAGGGAAACGGCGCGCAGATCGCATTCGCGATACGGCACGGCCTTTCGGTCTTCGCTTTGCACACCAACTGGGATGTCTCTCCGGACGGAGTGAACGCCACTATCGCACGCGCCCTCTCGCTGCGTGATGCGCACCCCCTTATTGCCTCGCCTTCAGGCGGATGGGGAAGCGGCGCATTCGGAACGCTTCCGCGCCCTCTCCCCTTCATGGAGTACGGCGCAGTAATCCGAGACGCGCTTCATCTTTCAAGGATCGAGCTGCACGGCGAACCGGAAGCTCCCCTGACCCTGCTGGCGCTGTGCGGGGGATCGGGGGGCGGCTACTGGCGCGATGCGCTTGCATGCGGCGCCGGCGCTTTTTTCACGGCCGATATGAAATACCACGAGAGACTTGACGCGCTCGGCGCAGGCCTTTCGCTTTTCCTTGCCGACCACGGCGAAATGGAACGCTTTTCTCTCTCCGCCCTTGCGGAGACTGTTTCCCGGGCGACAGAAGAAAAAACGGTTGTTTTGGATGCTCCGCCGCCGGCATTTCGTGTGATATAGTCTTTTCATTGCTTTTCGCCGCTTACAGACACGCGGCGGAAAAAAACCTTGTACGCAGAGGATTCTTCCATTCGAGGTGGTTTGATTATGGTGCAGCGTGTTTTCAGTGGGATGAGACCAACGGGAAAGCTCCATCTCGGGCATCTTGCGGGAGCGTTGACGAATTGGGTAAAACTTCAGGAAGGGTACCAGTGTTTTTACTCCATTGTTGACTGGCATGCCCTCATGTCGGACTATGCGGACAGCTCGATGATAGCGGAAAACTGCAGAGAAGTTCTGCTGGACTGGCTTGCTTCGGGACTTGATCCCGAAAAATGCGTCATCTTCGTCCAGTCGCATGTTCCCCAGCACGCGGAACTGCATCTCGCCCTCTCCATGATCTCCCCTCTCGGATGGCTGCAGCGATGCCCTACATACAAAGAACAGATCCTCAATATCCAGAACAAGGATCTGAGTACTTACGCTTTCTTGGGGTATCCCGTCCTTATGGCGGCGGACATACTTCTCTACAAGGCGGAAATCGTGCCTGTCGGAGAAGACCAGAGCGCGCACCTTGAAATTACTCGGGAGATGGCGCGCAGATTCAACTCTTTCTTCGGCAATATCCTGCCGGAACCGCAGATCATGCTGACTCCCACACCGAAGGTTCCGGGGACCGACGGACGCAAGATGAGCAAGTCCTACGGCAACTCGATCAACATTGCCGATACGCCTTCGGAGATGTGGAACAAGATTCGCCCGATGATCACCGACCCGGCAAGAGAGCGTCGGACGGATCCCGGCGATCCGGAAAAGTGCCCCGTGTGGGACATCCATAAGGTTTTCAACAACAACGAGGAGGAAAAAGTCGAGATTTTCTCCGGCTGCAGAACAGCCGGAATAGGCTGCGTCGACTGTAAGAAGAAGCTCCAGGCGCATATCGAACGCGTGATGGGGCCGATCCAGGAAAAACGTTCTTTTTACGAGAAATCCCCTGACCTGCTTACGGATATCCTTCGACACGGAGCCCGGAAAGCCGAGGAAACCGCGAGCCTGACAATGGAGGAAGTAATCCGCGCTCTAGGATTCTTCGGGAGAGGGTAGATGTGGAGGAGCACCGCGGAGAACTCGCCGAATTCCGAGCCGAGATAGACGGTTTCTCCGGACCGTTCGATCTGCTCTGTTGGCTCGTAGAAAGCCGGGAGCTGGAAGCCGCCAGTATTTCCGTCGGGCAGGTCGTCAGGATTTACGGGGCATATCTGGCAAACACGAACAAGGTTTCCGTCTCGGTAGTTTCAGATTTTTTGCTGATGGCGGCGTCGCTTGTCCTGAACAAGATCAGGGCGCTTTTTCCGGGGCGTGAAACGCTCGACAGCGGCGATGACACGGATTCCGAAAGCGGAGAGGATGTTCTTGAAAGGCTTTCGAGATACCGTCCCTACAGATTCGCAGCGCGCGCTCTTACCGCTTTGAAAGAGAAGAGGGACGGTTTTTTTTTCCGAAGGGTATCCGATGAAGAAGAAAGGGAACCTTCACTGGATCTTGGCGATTTGTATGCATTGTGCCGTCTTTGGTGGAACTTAAGGGAATCGAAACGGCGGAGCGCGGCGAGTTCTTCGGCGACGTATCTTCTCTACGAGGAGGACGAATGGAGCGGCGTTCCATCTTCGCTCCCTGAAGAGGAACAAATTGAGCGAAAGATCTCCGAGATACTCTCAGAACTGACTGCCGGGAGAACGCTTCGCCTTTCGATCCTCCTCCGTTCCAACCGTGCGATGTCGAATTTTGTCGTCACGCTTCTCGCCATCCTTGAAATGAGCAGGATGGGCCGAATCAGGATAACGCAGGAGGCACTGTTCGATGATGTCGTCATTATCCCGCTCTGAAACGCTTTCGGATATTGCGAGGAGCATCGAGGCCGTCCTTTTCGTCGCATCCGTCCCCGTTTCGGTGGACGAGCTTGCCGAACTGTTATCCGTCGCCCCTTCCGTCGTCAGAGCGGAGCTACAGGACCTTCGCCTTTTTCTGCTCAAGCATGGACACGGCATAGCAGTCATCGAGTCGTCTGGAGGATGGCGAATGGCGTCGGCGGAGGAGGTTGCGGACATCGTCGGCCGTTTTCGCGACACTGCGGCGACGCAGAAAATTCGTCTCAGCAAAGCCGCAGTGGAGACGTTGGCTGTCATCGCCTATAATCAGCCTGTAACACGCGCTGAAGTCGAAGAGATTCGGGGTGTACGATGCGAAAGGGTCATCGAAACGCTTCTCTCTCACGCTATGATCCGTATAGCGGGACGGAGAAAAAGCACGGGTTCTCCGCTGCTTTACCGTACGACGGAGCGTTTTCTCGAGACGTTCGGTGTCCTCTCCATTTCGGAGCTGCCCACACTGGAAGAACTTGACGAACTGGCGCCGCCCGACGAACCGAAACTTGTTCCCGCGGAGGAGGAAACTTTCGATCCCGAGTGATTTGCTTCTATTTTATTAACCGAGGGAGAATCGAGCTGTGGAAAGCGCAACGCGACTGAACAGATTTCTTGCGATGTGCGGCTTAGGCGCACGCCGAAAAGTAGAAGAAATAATTGCTGCCGGCCGTGTACGCATCAACGGCAAGGTCGTGCTTCTTCCCGGATACCGCGTCGAGCCGGAAATGGATGTGCGCGTCGACGGCGAGATCGTCCGTCCGCAGGAAAACCGCTACCTTGTAATGAACAAGCCCGCCGGGGTTGTCTGCGCTGTGGCGGATGCGCACGACCCGACCGTGCTGGGGCTGCTCCCGCAGGAGTACCGGCAGATACGGCTTTTCCCGGTAGGACGCCTCGACAAAGAGAGTCAGGGACTGCTGCTCCTTACCAATGACGGCGAGTTCGCTCAGGAGATGCTACACCCGTCGAAGCGTATCCTCCGGGGGTATGAAGCTCTCCTTGACCACGCCATTAGTCGAAAAGAAGTGAAGACTTGGATGGCGGGCATGATGCTCGACGGTCGCCTGATCAAGCCCGTCAATGTCCTGCTGCTCGACAAGGAGCCGCACGGTCGATGGGTCTCCGTTGTCCTCGCGGAGGGAATAAAACGAGAAGTGCGTCGCATGGCCGCAGAAATCGGGTGCGAAGTGGTCGTGCTAGTTCGCAAAAGAATTGGTAAAATGGAGCTGAAAAATCTACAGCAGGGGCAATTTCTCGAGATGTCCCGAGGATCGCTGTGGAATGCAATCCGATCCGGAGGGGTTGTCTGATGGTATGGAGGAGGGCGGAAGATGGAAGGAATCGACGAACGATCCCGAGAACTGATCAAAACACGCATTCTCGGTAAGATAAAGGAAATTCGCTCGTTCCCGCAATTCGTAGTGGAAACTTTGCGAAAGCTGAACGACCCCGACAGCAGCGCGCAGGATGTTGCCGCAAGCCTCTCGAGGGACGAGGGGCTGGTGATACGAACGCTCAAGCTAGCCAATTCCGCAGCGTACGGCATATCGCGCGATATTTCCAGCGTTGCCGAGGCGATCGCGCTCCTCGGGTACAAGAACATCAGCAGTATCGTCCTTGCAGCTTCTGTCTACTCCGTCATGGACAAACCTCTCGCAGGGTACGCCCTGGACAGGGGCATGTTGTGGCGGCACTCTTTGACCGTCGCCTACTCGGCCAGGTATATTTCGCAGCTCACGAAAAAAGGTTTGCCGGAAGAAGCGTATGTCGGCGGTCTCCTCCACGATATCGGCAAGGTGGTGCTCAACGATTACGTACGGTTCGGATACGGGATAATCGTGAAGATGGTGGAGGAGCAGCAGATACCCTTCCTGGAAGCTGAAATACAAGTGCTCGGATTCGACCACGCAATGGTCGGCACCATGCTTGTGGAGAAATGGGGACTTCCCGAGCCGTATAAATACGCCGTCGCTCATCATCATTCCCCGAACAGCCTGACCGAACCCAAACATCAGAATCTCGTCGATGTAGTGCATCTGGCGAACTCTCTCTGTCTGATGCTCGGCGTCGGTATCGGCGCCGACGGCCTTCAGAATTATCTTTACCCGGAGTCGTTGGAGCGTCTTGGGATTACCGATTATGAATCTCTTATGTCGGAACTCGTGGACTTCGTTGCCCAGGCCGAAACTGAACTCTCGGAGATGGAGGAAGCTTTCCAATGAGCGTTTCCTCTTTCGTCGTGGCTATCGACGGCCCGGCGGGAGCCGGAAAGAGCACCCTTGCAAAAAAAGTTGCCGATCGGCTCGGGATGCGCTATCTCGATACGGGCGCTTTGTATCGGGTCATGGCGTACTCCCTCCACGCCGACGGGATACTCCCTGAAGAAGGGACGGAAATAGAGAAAGCTCTCACAAACCTCTCCGTCCAAATCGTCGAAAACGGTCTTTTGCTCAACGGGAAAGATGTGGGAAAAGAAATCCGCTCCCCTCTGGTCGATTCCATCGTCTCCTCGTACGCCGCGCTCCCCGCGGTCCGGAAACACCTTCTCTCCCTCCAGCGCGAGCAGGGCCAAAAGGGGGCTCTTGTAGCGGACGGCAGGGACATGGGGACCGTTGTCTTTCCCGACGCCGCCGTGAAGATTTTTCTCACGGCATCCGACGAAATTCGTGCGAACCGCAGACTTCTTGAGCTGCGGGAACGCGGAGAGGCTGTTTCGTATGAAGAGGTTCTCCTGACAATTCGTGAACGCGACAAAACCGACAGCGAGCGTTCGGCCGCTCCGCTCCGGAAAGCGGACGGGGCGATCGAGGTGAACACCGACGGGCTTACCATCGAAGATGCAGCGGAGCTGCTCGCAGCGATCATCTCCGAACGGAAAAGGAGCGTGGCCGGAAGATGACGTATTTCAAGCGCGTGTTCTACTTTTTTGTTAAATGGTTTTTCTTCATCGCATTGAAGGTCTATAATCGCCTTTCCATCAGATGGACGACCCCGCTGCCTGACCGGAACGTTATCGTCGTTGCAAATCACACGAGCAACCTGGATCCGGTGATCTTGGGAGCGGTTTTCCCTCGGCGTCTTCGATATCTCGCGAAAGAGGAGCTTTTCAAACCGCTTCTCTTCGGCAGTATGGTCCGTGCACTTGGTTCCATTCCTGTAAGGAAGAGCGATAGCCAGAGTGCCGGAACAGCTCTCCGCACTTTTCTGAAGCTCCTTGAGAGCGGGGAAAATGTACTGCTTTTTCCTGAAGGGAGCCGTTCGCTCGATGGAAAACTCAAACCTCTTGAAGGCGGAGTGGCGCTCATCGCGCTTAAATCCGGCGCGCCTATCATCCCAGCATTCATATCGGGCGCCTTCGACGCGATGCCTCCGGGAAGCCGTTGGGTTAAGCCCCTTCATCTCTCCATCGTCTTCGGCGAGACTATCGACTCTTCAAAGTATATTCCGTTCGGCAAGGATGGGAGAGAAATGCTGCTCAAAGATCTCAACGACGTTTTCGTCTCTTTGAACGGCGCTGAGCTTCCCGAAAATCACCGGGATCATTCATGAGAAAAGCGATTCTTGCTGCCATCGAACTGCCGAAGCAGGAGTTCGCTCCGGCGATTCTTCTCGAAGAGCTGACGCTTCTTCTGGAGAACCTTGACATTCAGACGGCCGGAACCGTAGTGCAGCGCAGAGAACGCCCGGACCCCGCGCTGCTTTTCGGGAAGGGGAAGGTGGATGAGGTCGCTCTTTTTTGCAGAGCAGCCGGAGCTGATCTACTGGTATGTAACGAAAGCCTTACCCCGGGGCAGAAGAGCAATCTGCAAAAGACGGCGGGAGTGGAAGTCTGGGACCGCCCTTTCGTTATCATGAAAATCTTCGAGAAACGAGCACGAACCTCGGAAGCCAAGCTTCAGGTGGAAATGGCATTGTGCAAGTACGAGATACCGCACCTCAAGGGGTTGGGAGCGCAGATGTCGCGTCTCGGAGGAGGCATAGGAACTCGCGGCCCGGGCGAGACGGAATTCGAACGGCACAGAAGAAAGCTCGAACGCAGAGTACGGGATATAGGCAGAAAACTGGAGACCATGAAACACAAGAGGACGCTTCAGCGAGACCGTCGCCGGAAAATGGAAATTCCCGTCGTTTCTCTTGTCGGCTACACAAACAGCGGAAAATCCTCGATTCTGAGAGCGCTGAGCGGCGACACTTCTCTTGTTGCGGAAAACCGGCTTTTCTCCACGCTGGACACATTCATGCGCAGAGTCGATCTCCCCTCGGGAAGAAGTATCCTCCTCTCCGACACGGTTGGTTTTATCAGAGAACTTCCTCCGGGGCTGGTGGCGGCATTCCGAACAACACTCGAGGAGATAGTGGCCTCGAATCTGCTCGCGGTGGTTCTGGATATCTCTTCGCCGGATGTCCAAGACGTACGGAACATAGTAGAACAAACCTTGCACGAAATAGGCGCAGGTGAGATACCTCGTCTTTTCGTCCTGAATAAGATAGATCTGATCTCACCGGATGTTTTGAGTGCGGTTGTTGACCGTCTGGGCATAGAAAGCTCGCAGCTGATCGCAGCAAGCGCGCTGGAAAAACGGGGGTTCCCCGACCTGCTCGCATCTTTCGATCTTTTCCTTGAAAAAATGGAGGCTTCACAAAGATGATACGCAGTATGACCGGATTTACGCGCGAAACACGCGCTTTTGAATGGGGAACGCTCACCGTGGAACTTTCCTCGGTCAATCATAGATATCAGGAGATCTCCCCTCGTCTGCCCCGCGAAATGGCTTCTCTGGAGCCATTCATTACGGGAAGACTGAGGCAAGGTCTCGGGAGAGGAAAAATCCGCTGTTCCGTAGAGCTGCATTGGGCGCCGCAATATCGGACGGCAACCCTTGACACAACTGTGCTTTCAAATTATCATGCACAGCTTGCGGCTTTGGCGAAAAATCTGGGAACGGAGGACTTTCCTTCTTTGGCATCTCTCCTGTCGCTTCCCGGCGTTTTCGAATCTCCTTCCGCCCTTGCAGGTATCGAAGAAGAATTGAATTCAGGTCTTGAAACTCTCCTGGAACAATCCATAGAGCATCTTCAGGGCATGCGCGCCGTTGAAGGAACCAATCTGCTTCACGCTATGGAAGACTATCTGGCTTCGTTCGAAACTCTTGTGGATTCCTTGGAAGCGGCATGGACGGAAAAACGCGATCAAGCCGCCGACGACATGCGGTCGCGAATTACGAACCTTCTCGAGGGGATGACGATGGAGATCGATCAGAACCGGATAGCCCAGGAGATTGTCATTCTCTCCGACAAGTGGGATATTTCTGAGGAGTTTGTTCGTTCACGCAGCCATCTTCGCCAGTTCAAGGCCGTCCTGGGCGGAAAGACATCGGAAGGACGAAAACTCGATTTTCTGATTCAGGAAATGAACAGGGAAGTAAACACGATGGGCTCGAAAGTCGCCGATGCGGAACTCCGGTGGATGGTCGTCGAAGCGAAGTCGATCCTTGAGAAAATACGGGAACAAGTTCAAAACGTGGAGTGATGCGGTCATGGCAGGAAGACTTGTTCACATTGGATTTGGGAATATGCTTGTCTCCGAACGCATCGTCGCAATTGTACACCCCTCCTCCGCGCCGATAAAACGTCTTAAGGAGGAGGCAAGGGAGGATGGGCGGCTTATCGATGCGACCCAGGGGAGAAAAACACGGGCTGTTCTGATTACCGACAGCAACCATGTCGTGCTTTCGGCGATTCAGCCCGAGACAATAGTCAACCGATACGAGGAAGAGGGCGACGATGAAAAAACAAACGAAGGGTAGTCTTTTCGTCCTCTCCGGCCCCAGCGGGGCGGGTAAGGGTACGCTCAGAAAAAGAATGTTCCGGAGAATTTCAGGCATAAAATTCTCGATCTCGTGTACTACTCGTGAACCACGTGACGGAGAACGCGAAGGTATCGATTACAGATTTATTTCAGCGGAGGATTTCCTCTCACGGCTCGAAAAAGACGACTTCCTTGAACACGCGGATGTCCACGGTCATTTCTACGGCACGTTACGCGACGATGTACTCGAGGTACTGGACTCCGGAGACGACATCCTTCTGGAAATCGACGTCCAGGGTGCGTTGCAGGTGCGGGACAAGATGCCGGAGAGCGTTCTTCTGTTCGTCGCCCCTCCGTCCTTTGAAGAACTTGAACAACGTCTTCGCGACAGAGGAACGGAGTCAGAGGAGCGCCTTCAAATTCGCCTTCGAAACGCTCGTTGGGAGATGGAGAAGGCATCGCTTTACGATTATGTTATTATTAACGATGATCTTGAAAGAGCGGCGAACGAACTTGAAAGGATCATCATCGAGCATCGAAAGAACAGGGAGGCGCTGAGAAATGAAGTTTTATGATTTGGATTCTCTCGGAGAAAAACAGGGGATTGACAACAAATATATCCTTACAGCCGCCGTTGCGGCGAGAGCCCGCGCTCTCAGCGAACAAAAAGGACGAACTCTCGAAGAGGACAACGAAAAATTCATCTCGACCGCGCTGCAGGAGTTCGATCTTGGCGTTCGCTTCGCAGCGGGAGAGTCCGCCGGCGAAGTGACTCCCGCCGTGGTATCCAGCGATGGCCGAGTGGAAGAATAGGAAACGGATAGTACTTGGCATAACGGGCGGTATTGCCGCCTACAAGGGGCCGGAAATTGTCCGTGCACTTGTAAAAGCGGGATGCGACGTCGAGGTAGTCCTTACCGAGGACGCTGAACGTTTTGTCAGTCCTATGGTTCTTTCTACGCTTGCAGGGAAGCGAACCTGGCGTCAACAGGATTTCTTGTCCGAAGAATATGGATGGAAAATTCCCCACATAACGCTTGCAGATTGGGCGGATGTTGTCGTTGTTGCTCCCTGCACCGCAGAAACTCTTGCAAACATTGCTCAAGGACGCGGGAAAGAGCTTCTCGGTTCTCTCCTCCTGGCTACGCGGGCGCCGGTACTGCTCTGCCCCGCAATGAACGTGAACATGCTCGCCGATAGTTCTACTGCCGATAACCTACGGATTCTCAAGGAAAGAGGGTACACGATACTCGATCCAGACTCGGGAGACTTGGCATGCGGTTATGAAGGGAAGGGGCGCCTCCCTTCTCCTGAAGTCATTCTTGAGGAGATGTGGCGTGCGGTCTGCCCCTTCAAAACGCTTGAAGGAAAGCATATCCTTGTTACTGCCGGTCCGACATGGGAGTTTCTCGATCCTGTTCGGTTTTTAAGCAATCCAAGCACAGGGAAGATGGGCGTTGCGGTGGCGCGCGCCGCATGGTACAGAGGAGCGTCCGTCACTTTGATTCTCGGTCCTGTACCGCTTTCCCGTCTTGCCGGTTTCGACGTGGTTCGGGTTGTTTCAGCCGAAGAAATGAAGGAGGCGGCGTTCGCGCACTCCGGGAAAATGGACTTCATAGTGAAAGCCGCCGCCGTCGGCGACTATCGCCCTGCGGAGTATTCAGGAGAGAAGATGAAACGAAGCGGTTCGGCAACTCTTCAGATTGAGCTTGCGCAGAATGTCGACATCGCGGCAGCTCTCGGTGAACGGAAACATGACGGTCAGGTGCTTATCGGTTTCGCAGCGGAGAGTCATGATCTCCTTAAGAATGCTACCGAGAAAATACGCAAAAAAAACCTTGATTACATCGTCGCGAACGATATAACGGCTCCCGAGTCCGGCTTCGGGACCGATACGAATACTGTTCGAATTTTAGGCGCCGACGGTTCCGCATCGGAGTTTTCAGGATCAAAAGAAGACGTTGCAGAGGAAATCTGGAATATCGTTCTCTCTCATAAGCGTTCCTCCCGATAATGGAGAACCTCCATGTTCTATTGTGACGTTCTCGTCCCCGGACCATGGTGGCACGGTCTGACGTACTCCGTAGAGTCGCCTGCGGCGATAGGGGCGAGAGTCGTCGTACCATTGGGGCGTGGAGAACGTATCGGGTTCGTCCGACGGATGGACGAGCATCCCCCTGAAAAAGAGACGTCCTTCACTCTTCGAGCCGTAAAGTCGGTGATCGATGAGATTTCCCTTTTCCCTCCGGCCTTATGGGATCTTTTCGAGTGGGGGGGAGGAGTCTTCCTTTGCGGCGCCGGGGAACTTCTCCGTTTGGGAACTCCGTCCTCTCTGCTTTCTTCCGCGGACCCTGTCCTCTTGCCCCAGCCCCTCGACGCAAGGGAAGTCCCGCGAAAAGAAGAGCGTTTTTTCTATTCGTGCGACTTAAAAGAGCGATGGAGAATCTATTTAGAACTTTTAGAACACGATGGACCTTTTCTTGTGCTCTTTCCTGAACAGAGTCTGGCCGGAGCATTCTGGAAATATCTTCCGGAAAATCTGAAAGAGACGTCGATCCTCTGGCCTCCGCAGGGAGGGAAAAAGCTTCTTTCGGCGTGGATTGCGGCCCGCCGGAACACTCCGCAAGGAATTATAGGAGGCCCCGGCGCTGTTTTCGCCCCTTTGCAGCGCATCGAGACGATCATCGTCGATGAAGAGAGCAGCGGAGCCTATCGATCGTACAAGAAACCGCTGATCAATGCACGAACGCTCGCGGGAAAAAGAGCCAGGCTTGAAAACGCTATGTTGATGCTCTCCGGCCGGGTACCTTCGTCGCGTATTTATCTCCGCGGAAAACCAAAGTCGTCAGAACGTCCCCCGCGCGAGAAGTTACGGTTCGTCGACCTGCGAGATGCGTTCTCGGCGACTTCTCAAGGTGTCGCCGACGGTCTGCCGCTGACAAATACCCTCTTCTCGGAGACGCAACTCTGCCTTGATTCCGGAAAGACTGCATTGTGGTTGCTCGATAGAAAAGGCTACGCGGGGGAAATAGCCTGCGAAGACTGCGGAAATGCCGCCAGATGCCCCCAATGCGGGACGGCCATGGCATGGGAGGAAAAATACTCCCGGCTCCGCTGCCCCGGCTGTGCCAGTATCCGACCGCTGCCCGAGGTGTGCCCGATGTGCAGGGGGCATCTGCTCATCGGAAAGCGTCCCGGACTGGAAGCCCTCTTTCCCGTCGCTCAGAGCATCGCTTACGGGAAACAACCCGCTGTGTTTCTGGAGGAGTATAAATCGGCGGGAAAAGCGGCGCTTCGGTCGCTTTCTGAACGTCTTTCTTCCGGAGGTATTGTTGTCGGGACGCGTGCTGCTCTCGCTTTGTGTGATATAGTCAGCACAGGATTCATCGGGTGGATAGATGTTGACGCCGAGGTGCGCAGCATCGCGTATCAGGCAAAATTCACCGTGTTTTCCATGGTCTGGGAGTCTTTGTGGCGAGGTGACGATCATGCGGAAAGAGTTGTTCTTCTCCAAAGCAGGAGACCGGGAACAGGCTGGCAAAAGGGAATCGCTCGCGGTTGGGGCTCTTTCTGGAGTCATGAACTCCAGGAGCGAAAGGAACTCGGACTGCCTCCCTTTTCGTATCTTCTTGAGATAAAGGCGCCGACGCTCCGGCATAAAGCGGAAATGATATCCCGGATGGAGGAGCACAACCTCTATCCGATGGATCCGGGGGACCCTCCGCTTCATTTTTGGGTAACGGTACGTTCGGTATCTGTTCTTCATGAAATTCTTGCTCCATTTTTTTCCATAGGTTGTTCCAGAGACGGTTTTCCTGAAGTCACCGTCTGGATTGATTGAGCTTCACCGGGGAGGAAGAGGCAATGCCTGTAGTATCGATAGTAGGAAGACCCAATGTAGGAAAATCTTCGCTTTTCAATCGCCTTTTGGGAAGACGAGAGGCTATCGTGGACGATATGCCCGGAGTTACCAGAGACCGGCTCTACGGAGAAGCGGAATGGCGCGACAAGAAGTTCCTGGTGGTCGACACGGGGGGATTCCTTGCAAAGGACGAAAACGAGTTCGTCGAGGGAATGCGCGCGCAGGTCAAGCTGGCGATCAACGAGAGCGACCTCGTGCTCTTTGTCATCGACGGCCGGGAAGGTCCTACATGGATGGACGAGGACGTGGCGGAAATGCTTCGAAAGTCGGGCAAGCCCGTTATCGTCGTAGCCAACAAGATCGACGACGGCGTCCACGAGGACGACGTCTATCAAGCATATGCGCTCGGTTTTGAAGAAGTCATTGGCGTGAGCGCCGAACACAAACGTTACCTGTACGATCTGCTGGATCTCATCGTTTCGAAGCTGCCGCAAGAGGAGGCCCTTCCACACGTCACAGGAGAAATCCGCGTCGCGATTATCGGCCGTCCGAATGTGGGCAAATCGAGCATTCTCAATCACCTCGCCGGGGAAGAACGCGCGCTTGTAAGCAATATCCCCGGGACGACCAGGGACGCACTTGACACGATGGTTACTATCAACGGAACCGTCTTCAATTTCATCGATACGGCGGGATTGCGCAGAAAAAGCAAGGTGGAGGAAGACATCGAATACTACTCGTTCGTTCGAACGCTTCAGGCGGTGGATCGTTGCGATGTTGCGCTGCTCGTCATGGATTCCGAGGAACCTTTTACGGACCAGGACAAGAAGCTCGCCGCGCTGGTCGTCGAAAGAGGCAAGGGAATCATCCTTCTGCTCAACAAATGGGACTTGCTTGGAAATAACGAGAAACTTGGAGATTCCATGAAAAAACGCTTCCGGGATGAGATGGTATTCCTGCAATTCGCGCCTCTCGCATTCATCTCCGCGATGACGGGAAGAGGCATGCATAAGATAGCGGAACATGTACTGCATGTTGCGGAAAGCAGGAACAGAAGAATCGGCACTACGCAGTTGAACCGCCTTGTACGAGATATTCTGGCATTCGATACGCTGCCGACGGACCAGAAGGGACGGCCTTTTAAGATCTACTATTGTACGCAATCAAGCGTGGAACCGCCGACTTTTATCTTCTTCGTGAATCACCCGGATCTGGCCTCTCCTTCATTCGAAAACCATATGGAGAAGGAGTTGCGGGGTCTGGATGACTTTACAGGGACTCCGATTCGTATTTTCTGGCGTGGAAAGGAGGAAAAATGAAGATTTCACTTGACCGGAAATGCAGTTGCTGGTAATAATAAAGCACCGGTAGGTTCGGATACCGCAAGGCTTTATCAAAACGAACCAGGTTCGGAGCCAGTTTCAGATTTATATCATATTTCGAGGAGGCTGTATAAGGTGACCAAGGCAGAACTCATAGCAGAAGTTGCGAAGGCGACCGGTTTGAACAAGAAGGAGTCGGGCGCGGCGGTCGGGGCGGTTTTCGAGGCCATCGAAGCCGCTCTTGCAAAGGGCGAGAAGATTCAGCTCGTTGGTTTCGGCACATTTGAAGTCCGGGAGAGAGCTGCACGTGAAGGACGCAATCCCCAGGATCCCAAGAAAGTCATCAAAATCCCTGCGAAAAAAATCCCCGTTTTCCGCCCCGGCAAAGCGCTGAAGGACAAGGTGGAGTAACTCCCTGTTTCTTCTGTTTTTTTCTTGCGGCCTCTTCCCGCTCACTCCGGGGAGAGGCTTTTTTTTAGCGACCGCCACAAGGCTATCCACTGTTCGGCAGTCAGTTCCTCCGCCCGTGCGTTCTGATGAATATCTGACGTATCAAGCACCTCTCTCCAGCGAATCGACGGAAGAAAGGAGCGGAGGTTGTTGGTGAGTTTCTTTCGCCTCTGTGCGAAACCGCTGCGAAGCAAATCTCTCCAGAGGTTATCATTCGGAAGGAATGAATACGTACCGGAGAGCCGAATCTCGAGAAGCGCTGAAACAACCGCCGGCGCCGGGCGGAACGCTGTGGGAGGCACTTCTCGAACGCTTGAGGCGCTCCCCATAAGTTCAAGTGTAATCCCGAGGGGGTATCGTTCCTTTGTCCCGGGGGAGGCCGTTATTCTCTCTGCTGCTTCTTTCTGGACCATCAGGAGGAAATAACTCGTTCCCATCCCCGGAAGCTGTTCCAGGAGCCTCCAGAGCAGTGGGGTAGTGATGTTGTAGGGGATGTTCGCCACGACCTTGGTCGGCGCAGGCGAAAGAGAAGCGTACTCCAGAACAAGCGCATCGCCCCAGAGAAGGGCGAACTTCCCGGGATAGAGAAGCTGGATATCCCTGAGGTAGGGTTCAAGTCCATCATCTATTTCGACGGAAAAGAGAAAGGCGCACGGAGAAGCGGCAAGCTCCCTTGTGAGCACACCCTGCCCTGCGCCTATCTCCAGCACATTGTCTTCAGGTAAAATATGCGCTTGTTCCAGGATACATCGAAGTATGTTCCTATCTACAAGGAAATTTTGCCCAAGGCTTTTTTTTGTTCGAAAAGAATGTTCGTGCGCCATTCACGTGTTCGCTCCCCTGCAAATACAAAAAAAAGCGGGGTATACCCCCGCTTTAGATCTCTGGTCGGGACGAGAGGATTCGAACCTCCGACCACCTGCACCCCATGCAGGTACGCTAACCAGACTGCGCTACGTCCCGTTTCGACCTTGGTATTCTACATTGAAACTCGCTTGCGGTCAATGCTCGGACGTAAAGAAGAAATTTTCCATGTTGAGAACAGAGGTCGCGAATCCGATAGAAAGTTTTTGTGAACGAAATGCGAAAAAAAAGAAGGAGGGAGTCGCCTCCCTCCTTCCGATGTGTTACGCTTCCGCTTTTACTGGCTGTTTGCCCATCTCGGCGAGCTGTTTATAAATCTCGTAGCGTTCTTTGGCGTCCTGGGCAGCCTTTTCGAAAAGCTGGTCAGCAACATCCGGGAATTCCTTTTTCAGAGAAGCGTAGCGCACTTCGCTCATAAGGAATTCTTTGAAGTCGGCCTTGGGCTCCTTTGAGTCGAGTATGAAGGGGTTCTTGCCTTCAAGAGCAAGCTCGGGGTTGTAGCGGTAAAGATGCCAGTATCCCGCCTCGACTGCCTTTTTCGTTTGATCCTGAGTCTTGCCCATGCCCGCCCCGATACCGTGCGCGATGCAGGGTGCGTACGCAATGACGAGGGACGGGCCGTTATAGGCTTCGGCCTCCTTAATGGCCTTCATGAGCTGGTTTTTATCGGCGCCCATACCGACCTGCGCGACATAGACGTAGCCGTAGGTCATCGCAATACGGCCGAGGTCCTTTTTCTTGATGCGTTTGCCGGAAGCGGCGAACTTGGCGATGGCAGCCGTGGGAGTGGATTTCGACGACTGACCGCCTGTATTGGAGTAGACTTCGGTATCAAGAACAAGGACGTTCACGTCTTCACCGGATGCAAGCACGTGATCGAGTCCGCCGAAACCGATGTCGTAGGCCCATCCGTCGCCGCCGATGATCCAGACCGATTTTTTCACAAGGTAGTCTTTACGGCAGGCGATTTCGCAGAGCAGTTTGTTCCCCTCGGCGCCGATATCGCGTCCGAGCACCGCGAGTACCTTTTCTGCGGCGACCTTTGATTTTTCACCGTCTTCCTTCGATTCGAGCCACTCGGCAAAGACTGCCTTCATGTCCTCGGGGATATCGAGAGCAAGAAGGGACTTCATCGCATCGACGATGTACCCGACAGTCGCGTCGACGGAGAGCTTCATTCCGTAGCCGTACTCTGCGTTGTCCTCGAAGAGGGAATTCGCCCAAGCGGGGCCCTGTCCCTTGGCGTTTTTCGTGTAGGGCATGCTCGGCGCCGAGGCTCCCCAGATCGAGGTGCAGCCGGTGGCGTTGGCGACGATCATGCGGTCGCCGAAGAGCTGGGTAACCAGTTTCACGTACGGAGTCTCGCCGCAGCCAGAGCATGCGCCGGAGAACTCCAGAAGGGGCTGGGAGAACTGGCTGCCTTTTACGGTGAACTTGTTCGTCTCACCCGATTTGTCGGAGACGGTAACAGCGTAGTTCCAGTTCGGAACCTCTTTTTCCTGGGAGACGAGCGGTTTCATCTCGAGCGCGCCCACGGGGCAGATGTCGGCGCAGTTCCCGCAGCCCATGCAGTCGAGAGGATCGACCTGCATCTTGTACTTGCAGCCGGGGAACTCCTTGCCCTTCATTTCGACGGCTCCGAAACCTTCGGGAGCGGCGGCGAGTTCCTGCTCGTTCAGGACGACGGGACGGATGGACGCATGAGGGCAGACCATGGCGCACTGATTGCACTGAATGCACTTTTCGCTTTTCCACTCCGGGACGTTCACAGCCACGCCCCGCTTTTCGAATGCCGATGTTCCGGATGGGAAGTGTCCATCTTCTCTTCCAACGAAGGCGCTCACGGGAAGAGAATCTCCCTGCTGCGCGTTGATGGTCATGCAGACGTCCTTGATGAAATCAGGAATCTCGTCGGGAAGTCCGCAGAGAAGTTCCGGTTCGCTGGTCGCGTTGGCCCACTCGGCAGGAACATCGATTTTGTGAAGAGCGTTGACTCCGGCATCGACCGCCTTATAGTTCATCTCAAGGATGGCCTCGCCCTTCTTACCGTATGTATGGTCGATGGCGTCCTTCATATACTTGACGGCGTCGTCGAGGGGAATGACGTTGGTCAGCTTGAAGAAGGCCGACTGCATGATCATGTTGATTCTGTTGCCAAGCCCGATCTCTTCGGCGAGATCCGTGCCGTTGAGCACGTAGAACTGGATGCCGTTGTTCGCGAGATAGCGCTTCATCCTGGAAGGAAGGTGCTTCTCGAGAGATTCGAGGGTAGTCCACTGGGTGTTGAGCAGGAAGGCTCCGCCCTTCTTCAGTCCGGCCAGAACATCGTACAGATGAACGTACTCCTGTTTGTGGCATGCGATGAAGTCCGCAGTGTCGATAAGATATGTGGACTTGATCGGTTTTTTGCCGAAGCGAAGGTGCGATACAGTAATACCGCCGGACTTTTTCGAGTCGTAAGCGAAGTAGCCCTGCGCATAGAGATCCGTCTCGTCGCCGATGATCTTGATGGAGTTCTTATTCGCGCCGACAGTCCCGTCGGAGCCGAGTCCCCAGAACTTGCAGCGGATCGTCCCTTCTGGAGCGGCGGTGATGTGCTCGTTCACGGGAAGCGACGTTCCTGTGACGTCGTCCACTATGCTGATGGTGAAACGATCTCTGGGCTGATACAGTTTCAGATTATCGAAGACGGCCTTGATGTGCGTCGGGATGGTGTCTTTGGAACCGAGACCATAGCGGCCGCCGACTACAAGAGGTTTCACCGGTTTATCCTTGAAGAGAGCGCAGATGTCTTCGTAGAGGGGTTCTCCAAGAGCGCCGGGTTCCTTGCATCTGTCGAGAACTGCGATGCGCTTTACGGATGCGGGGAGTACATCGAAGAAGTACTTCTCCGAGAAGGGGCGATAGAGATGGACTTCCACGACGCCCGTCTTCTCTCCGCGAGCGTTGAGATAGTCGACGGTCTCCTCTATGGCCTGGCAGACCGAACCCATTGCAACAATGACGTTTTCCGCATCGGGAGCCCCGTAGTAGTTGAACGGGTGGTACTCTCTGCCTGTAAGCTTTTTGATCTCCTGCATATAGGATTCAACGATGTCGGGGATAACGGTATAGAATCTATTCGCAGCTTCTTTTGCCTGGAAGAATATGTCTGGATTCTGGGCTGTTCCCTTCTGGAAGGGATGCTCCGGGTTCATAGCCCGCGCTTTAAATCTGGCAAGCGCGTCGTAGTCGACAAGCTTGGCGAGGTCGTCGTACTCAAGCACGTCGATTTTCTGAATTTCATGCGACGTTCTGAAGCCGTCAAAGAAGTTGAGAAAGGGGATGCTCGCCTTGATGGCGGAAAGATGCGAAACCGTCGTCAGATCCATTACTTCCTGCACGCTTCCCGCTGCAAGAAGTGCGAATCCGGTTCCGCGACAGGCCATGACGTCGCTGTGATCGCCGAAAATGGAAAGAGCGTGACCGGCGATAGCGCGCGCGCTGACGTCGAAGACGCCGGGAAGCATTTCGCCGGCGATCTTGTACATGTTCGGCATCATAAGCAGCAGTCCCTGAGAAGCTGTGAACGTGGTCGAAAGCGACCCGGCGGAGAGCGAACCGTGAACGGCTCCCGCAGCTCCGGCTTCGGACTGAAGCTCCGTAAGTTTCACTTCTTTGCCGAAGATATTTTTCCTGCCGTGGGCAGCCCATTCATCGATAACTTCGGGCATGTTCGAGGACGGCGTAATCGGGTAAATCGCGGCAACCTCTGTAAACGCATATGAAATATGCGCCGCTGCGGTGTTGCCGTCCATCGTTTTCCAGTTTCTCTTCATTGATGTACCCCCTCTTGAATTGCAGGAGGCGCTGTTATTGTCAGCACGCTCCTGTTTTATTATTCACGGATCTTTCCCGCCGTTGGTTACAGAAGAACCGATGCATGAACGCATAAAAAATTTCCGGACGTCGTATCAGCGTTCGGCTTCCGGCGGGGGCGTCTCTATTTTACAACAAGATTGGGATTTTGCATTCTGTATAATCCGCACCCAAGAAAAAAACAACGACCAAAAAGTATTTTTTTCACGTATTGATATTACCATAAACTGTCCGCGGGTCAATTTCCCTTTTCTGCTCCAAATTCGTCCTATTTGTCGATTTCATGCGGAAGGCTGCTATAATCGTGTGCATTCCACTGCGAATCTGTGCAAGGAGAGATTGGAATTGTGAGCGATATTCGTGAAAACATAGTAGTGCCGGAAAAAGAACAGCTTCCGCTCGATGTCCGGCGCGGAAGCGGACTGACCCGAGTTTTTCTCGAAATAGGCTTCGGAAACGGCGAATTTATCGTCCATCTGGCCCGACAAAATCCGGACGCGTATTTTTGGGGCGTAGAAATGTCGCGTTCATGCGTTCTTCGCGCTCTCAAACGAATTCAGGGAGAGGGTTTGAACAATGTATCTCTGCTCTGCGGAGACGCCAGATTTATTCTGAAAGAATGTATACCTAAAGAGTCGCTGGATGGAATATACATGAATTTCCCTTGCCCATGGCCGAAGAAGAAACATTCCAAGAGGAGGGTGTCGAGCGGAGATTTCCCTTCCGAGATCTCCGGGGTTCTCAGGAAGGGCGGATTCTTCGAACTTGTGACCGACGAGGAATGGTACGGGGTGGAAGTGCGGAATGTTCTGTCCGCTCACCCTTCCTTGCAATTGGGCGAATGGTGTATCAACCCGCCCCGCCTAGTCACGACGAAGTATGAGCGGAAATGGCTCGAGATGGGGAAGAAGATTTTTCTTTCAAGGTTTGTTAAAAACAACGAAGAGGGATATTCTGAGAGATCCATCTTCTTGAGGAGGGCTGAGGACGTGCATATTCGAGTTCCCGGAAAGGGGTCTTTAAACGTTTTTGTAAAAGGACTCTACAACCAGGGAGGAGGAAACGGCGAGTCGCTTTGGGTTTATAAAAGAAGCTACGCGTCCGGCGACGGAGGGGCGCATCTTGTCGAAGTAGTCGCCGGAGACGGTTCCTTCGAACAGAAGTTTTTCCTCCAGATCGTGGAACGTGAAGAAGATGTCCTCGTCAAGATAGCTCCATACTCTAGTCCATTTCTAACCACCTCGGTTCGGGGGGCTCTTGAAGGTTTGGGCGGATTGATCGAGGCGCACTATGCCGAATCCAAAGGGACGATGCCCTCGAAGAAGGAGCGCGTCCTGTGAACGAAGGAAGAAGGATAAAAGAAGTGCGTCCGACATCGGGGAAGGTGCTGGGGGCCCTCTTCAGCATTCTTGGGAACCTTGAAGGGCGCGCATTCCTGGACCTTTTTTCCGGAACGGGGAGAGTGGCTCGCCGAGCCGCCGATGGCGGAGCATCCTTTGTCGTTGCAGTGGAGCTTCTTCCCGGACGTGCGAGAGAAATTCGGTCGCTCTTCGCCGACGCCGCTTCATTTCTTCTGTTTTCTATGGATGTCCGGAGGGCGCTTTCCATGCTGGAACGCAAAGGGCATCGTTTCGATGTGATCTTCGCAGATCCTCCCTACGGCGCGGGGTGGCCTCGGCTTCTCGGAGAGATCCTCTTTCCGCCTTCCGGTGGAGTTGCGCGCTCCGACGGAGTGGTTGTCATAGAGCACTCGGTCCGGGAGGAAGTGCCTCCCGGACCGACCTATGTAATTACGGATCGCCGCGAGTACGGAGACACAGCGCTCTCCTTTCTCGCGCCCGCCGCTTCGTCCGAAAGAAGTCGCGGCGAGAAAGGAGACGGAGAAGAATGAAACGAAGCATAAGCGCGGTCTACCCGGGTTCCTTCGACCCCATAACCAACGGCCATATTTACATCGCCGAGCGCGCGGCCGCGCTCTTCGACGAAGTGGTCGTCAGCGTCCTCCTGAACCCGCAGAAGAAAGCGGCGTTCACCGTCGAAGAGCGGAAAGCTATGGTTCGAGAAGCTCTGAGTCATTTGAACAATGTAAAGGTTGGTTCGTTCTCCGGCCTTCTTGTCGATTTTCTTCGCCAGGAACGGAGCCGTATCATTATCAGGGGACTGCGGGCGCTGTCCGATTTCGAGTACGAATTTCAACTTGCTCTGATGAACAGGCAGCTCGCTCCAGACATCGAAACCCTGTTCATCGTTACCGAGGCCAGATACTCCTACCTGTCGAGCCACGCCGTCAAGGAGATATACCAGTTCGGAGGAGCAGTACATGAAATGGTTCCCCCTGGAGTCTTCCGCCGTCTCAGAGAGCGTTTTCCCCTTCAGCACACCCTTGGCCCGTGATGAGATGGCGTTTTTTCTCCGCACCCGGATCGAGGGTCGGAGCAATTCCCTCCCAAAGGGCCGCTGCGCTCGACTCGAGAAACGCAAGCCTCCCTTCGGGCCACCGTGCGCGGAGCGGCAGTTTGCCCCTCAGGGGAAGCCGCGATGTCTTCCGCATCTTTCTGAGTATCTCGACGCCTATCTCGTCGGCGGCAAGCGGGTGAATGTACGCAGGACCGTGCGCTTGGAACGCTCGGTTTTCATCATGCCCAATTCCGAGGAGCATGTGCATGAGCTGTCTTTGCACTCGTCCGCGTGTATACCTTCCGGTGACGCACTTTCCGACGAACTCGTCCCAGGAGCCGCATTCCTCGGAGAAACGCAGCATCCTGTTTTCCATTCCTTCCCGCATCTCCGAAGAGAGTGCAAGTGTTTCTTTCGGCGTTCGCAACAACGTCGCCCGCGCTATTCTCCAGAGAATGTCTTTCGATAGAACGTATCGTCCCTGCTCCAAGGACCGGCGGACAACGCTTCCGGTGGACGGCGGAATCGCGCTTTCGACCGCCTCGAATCCTTCTTTCTCAAGACCGCGGCGGATTGCGGACGCGCTCGCGAAAAACGGGAGCCCGTCCGAAGCGGCAAGGGCCGTATCATGATAGCCTCCTCCGGTACGCTGCACGGATATGCAGCGGATGCCGTATCCTCTTCTCGCGATATGCACCATGTACGCCAGCGCCAGCGAATTGTTCGGGGAAGAAACAAAAGCGCCGTACTCCGGCGAAAACGAAGCCAATGCCTCCGCGCGGGCTTTTACGTAGGAAAATCCCGAATTCAGATATTTTTTCAGAGTATCCTTGAAAGTAACTGGTTCGTGGACTAGAATAGCAAGGAGCGGTGCAACATCGAAATCAGGTTCCTCCATTCCGAAAGAGAGGGTTCGAACAAGACCGGTGGCGGCGAGGATATCGACCGCCCCCGCAGCGAACACGCCGGCATTATGACAGGAAAAAAAGACGGGTAGCTCGAGCACCAGGTTGGCGCCTGCCTGAAGTGCGCTTTCGGCGCGGTCCCATTTGCTTAAAAGCGCCGGTTCCCCTCTCTGCGTAAAATAGGAGGAGAGCGCGACAACAATCCCGTCTGCCCCCGTTTCATCCTTTGTCCGGCGAATATGATGAAGATGGCCGTAATGCAATGGGTTGTACTCGGCTACAATACCAACATAATTTCCATAAATGGCGACCTGCCTCCTTTCGCATCGGCACAACAATACAACCTGCGAAAGCGGCTGGTCAAGACGAGAGGAAGGGGTAGTACTCATGAAAATTCTTGTTGTTAACTGCGGCAGTTCATCCCTCAAGTATCAGCTTTTCGACATGACCAACGAATCCGTGCTTGCGAAAGGGCTCGTCGAAAGAATTGGTATCGAAGGCGCGCGAATAAAGCACACGAAGACCGGAATGGACGCCGTAATAAAGAACAGGGAGATATCCAATCACAAGGTGGCTTTCAAGGTTGTGGTGGAAGCTCTTCTCGACGCGGAGCACGGGGTCTTGAAGAGCCTCGATGAACTCGCTGCGGTAGGGCACAGAGTGGTGCACGCAGGCGAACGATATGCCGGCTCCGTCCTTATTACCCATGACGTCATCGACGCGCTGGAAGAGTGTGTTCCTCTCGCTCCTCTACACAACCCGGCAAACCTTATGGGTATCTACGCGGTTACCGAGGCTCTCCCCAATATACCGCAGGTTGGCGTCTTCGATACCGCGTTCCATCAGACAATGCCCGGATACGCCTATATGTACGGCGTACCCTACCACTACTACGAAAAATATAAGGTCCGACGATACGGTTTCCACGGCACCAGCCACTACTATGTTGCGCACAGGGCCGCCGAAATTCTCGGGAAACCGATTGAGTCGCTCAATATTGTCACATGCCATATGGGGAATGGAAGCTCTCTCGCCGCAGTGAAAGGCGGAAAGTCAGTCGATACGAGTATGGGGTTCAGCCCCCTTCCCGGCGTCATTATGGGAACCCGCTCCGGCGACGTTGACCCGTTGCTGATATCGTATCTCGCCGAGCAGGAAGGCATCGACAACAAGGCGATGAGCCATGTACTGAACAAAGAAAGCGGCCTATTGGGAATCTCCGGCGTGAGCAGCGATCTGCGCGATATAGAAGATGCGGCGGATGCCGGCAATCAAAGAGCGAAACTCGCCGAAGAGATGCTGTACTACGGTGTAAAGAAATACGTGGCTTCATATGCTGCAGCCATGGGCGGCATAGATGTGCTCGTTTTCACCGCCGGAATAGGAGAGAACAGCGGACGCGCCCGAGAGGCTATATGCGCCGGTCTTGAATTCATGGGAATCAAGCTGGACAAAGAAAAGAACAATGTTCGCGGCAAAGAAAGAATAATCGGCGCCGACGACAGCCGTGTGACGATCATGGTCGTTCCCACCGATGAGGAGCTTGTCATCGCACGGGATACCAAAAAAATCGCCATCGGACGGTAGATGTTGCCACGCCGGGAGGAGAGGAACGTGCCCATAACAGAAAAGCCGAACTCATGGCGCTTTGAAATTGAAACTCCGGAGCTTGGAAACGAAGACGCGGCGACAACCGCTCTATGGGAGCAGTCCATATCTTCGGCTTCACTCTCGGATGACGAAAGTGAAGCCTCCGGGGCGGAAATTCTCTATGACGGGCAGATCTTCCGTTTCATCTCCCCGCTCCGCGTGGAAGCAGAGGCTCGATGGGCAGGAGATGACCTGTGCGTATCTATTTTTGTTCGCGCGGCTTTTTCCTCGCAATGTTCTCGATGTCTTGAGCCGGCAGATATTGAAATTCTGGATGATTTCATGTATCTTTATTCTTTGCGGAAGAAGACCGCCGCGAACCGTAACGGCGCAACCGAGGAAACCGACGAGGAATATCGTATAGTGCCGGTAACTTCCTGGAAGAACCGCCTCGATATCTCCGAGCAGGTTTGGGAAAGCCTCGTTCTTTCTCTGCCGATGCGCGTTCTCTGTTCTCGGGAGTGCCGCGGTATCTGTCCGACGTGCGGGAAGTCTCTGAATTCGGAATCGTGTTCTTGTACGCCCGAAGGAAGGGATCCTCGGTTTGAAAAGCTTCTTGCAACAAAATTCGATCAGGACACAGAGTGAAAAGGAGGGAAATGCAGAATGGCGACGCCGAAAAGCAGGGTATCCCACGCCCGTACACATAAAAGAAAGTCGGAGTGGATCCGGTCTCTGTCCGGCCCTGAGCTGAGCACCTGCCCGCATTGCGGAGAAGTGATCATGAACTACAGAGCTTGCGGAGAATGCGGATTTTACAGGGGCAGGAAAGTCCTTGAGACCGCAACGGAAGCGAAGGAGTAACGCGGTTACCGGCTCCAAGCTGATGTGTCGAAAAAAGGGAGGGGAGAGCCCCCTCCTTTTTTTGTTGTTTCTCTTTCTTCAACCCTATTGACCGCACCCCGCAAGGCAATTATACTTACCTTGTCTTGAGAGTAGATGTTAGTATCAGGTGGTAAATGAGGGGGCGGCTTCCATCAAGTCTCAGAGAAAAAAAAACCGACAAGAGAAGTTGCTGAAACTCATCGAGCAAAATCCTCTTGCGACGGATGAACAGCTTGCGACGATTCTCACCGCGAGCATCAGCACTATCCGTCTCGATAGAGCTGTTCTTGGCGTACCGGAACTCCGCGAACGAATGCGCTCCATGGCGCAAAAAGCGACCAGCAGACTCCGTTCATTGAAGCAAAGCGAAGTTGTGGGCGATCTGCTTGAACTGGAACCCAATAAGTGGGCTCTTTCGGTTTTGGAAACACGTCGGGAGATGGCTTTCCGCGAGACGGACATGGTATGGGATCATTACATTTACGCCCAGGCTAGTTCGATCGCGATCGCGGTCGTTGAAGCGGATTTCGTTATAGTGGACTCCATGAGAGGCGAATATAAAGGACATGCTCGGGTAGGGGATGCTCTCGTTGCCCGGGCAAAGGTCGGAGTCAACAAGGACGATAAATACATTGTCAGCGTGCGGACGAAGGTTGGAGACAGAGAGATTTTCGTTGGAAGATTCATTGCCGCCATCGTCGCGGAAAACAGGCTTTTTTGAGTTTCGAGAGAGGTGAATTCCGTTTGATTCTTGCTCTTGACGCAATGGGAGGCGACCACGGTCCTTCCGAAATATGCAAAGCCGCTCTGCTGGCCTGCGAGGAATTCGACGACCTGGAGCTTCTGCTTGTCGGCTCCGAGTCCTTAATTCAGCCGTTCCTGGAAGGAGCGTCGTCCTCCGTAGCGAAGCGTCTTTCCATCGTTCATACAGATGAGCGTATCGATATGGATGAACACCCTACGCTCGCCATTCGAAAAAAAAGGAATTCCAGCATGAGGCTCGCGATGGAAATGGTCCGCTCGGGAGAGGCGTCCGGATGTGTTTCGGCGGGGAACACCGGTGCAATCGTTGCAGGGGGAGTTCTTGTCGTGGGGAGAATTTCAGGAATAGATCGTCCTGCGATGGGAGTCGCTCTCCCCACGCTGAACAAATATACGTTCCTCCTCGATGTGGGCGCCAACGTACGGAACAAACCGTACCATCTATTTCAATTCGCGCACATGGGAAATATCTATTCGAAACGCATTCTCGGCGTTTCGGAGCCGCAGGTGGCCCTTCTTTCCAATGGATCCGAGGATATTAAGGGAGATGAAGTGATCTCGGGCGCCAAAACGCTGATCAAAGAGAGTTCTCTTAATTTTTCCGGGTACGTCGAGGGAGACGATATTCCTTACAGCAGGGCGGATGTTGTCGTATGCGACGGTTTCTCGGGCAATGTCGTGCTCAAGTTCGCCGAAGGACTTATGACTGCGGTAGCGTCGATGCTGAAGGAAGAAATCGGGCAAAGAATTCTCCCGAAGGTTGGAATGCTCTTCATGCTCCCTATGATGAAGGACTTGATCGCTCGTTTCCACTACGAGAAACACGGCGGCACCCCTCTTCTCGGAGTGAACGGGGCTGTTATAAAAGCCCACGGACGTTCAAAAGCGCCCGCTATCGTCAGCGCATTGAGAGTGGCCAGAAATTTCGTCGAGCAGAACGGCGTAGAGTTGATCAGGGAAGAGTTGGGATAAAGGAGGTCTCCTCATGGCATTTTTTCAAGGAGTACCCGTAACCATTCGCGGAAGCGGCATGTATGTCCCGAGCAAAGTAGTAACCAACGAAGAGCTTTCTAAGATTGTCGAGACTAGCGACGAGTGGATACGGGAGAGAACCGGTATTCGGAGAAGACATATTGCCGAGGCCGGAGAGCTTACAAGCGCACTTGCCGAGAGAGCGGGGCGAGCGGCCCTTGAAAACGCGGGAGTATCATCCTCCGAGGTCGACATGATCATCGTCGCTACCAACAGCCCGGATACTCTTTTCCCGGGAGTTGCTCCGAAGGTCCAAGGGTTGCTCGGAGCGGAAAAGTCGGGCGCTTTCGACGTGCAGTCCGGATGTACAAGCGGCGTGTACTCCATCGTCCTCGCAGTGAACGGCATCGCCTCGGGCATTTGGAGGAACGTTCTGGTAATCGGCGCCGAAGTTCTTTCACCGCTTGTGGACTGGACGGACAGAAACACCTGCGTTCTCTTCGGCGACGGCGCAGGAGCAATGCTCCTCGGCCCGTCGAACGGCGAAGGACGCTTTCTCTCCGCCGAGTTGAGAGCCGACGGCACAAAGCACGACCAGATAACGCTTCTCGGAGGTCTCATAGAAAATCCGGCGTCCTTGGAGAGCATCGAGCAAAAAAAGCACTTTGTCGCGATGAAGGGAAACGATGTCTTCAAATTCGTCAACAGGGTCATCCCTCCCTTCCTTAAAGACTTCTGCGAAGACTCCGGACTTTCGGCCGATGCAATCGACTGCTGGTTTTTTCACCAGGCGAACCAGAGAATTATCGAACGAGCTGCGGAGAGGCTCGGTATCGCTCCGGAGAGAGTATTCATCAATCTTGATGAATACGGTAACACTTCGGCAGCATCCGTTTTCATCGCGCTCTCGGAGTACATGAAGCTGGGGAGACTTCATCCCGGCCAAAGGTTACTTTTTACCGCTTTCGGAGCAGGTATGACGTACGGAGGTGTCATCTATGAATCTTAATTACCGCGAAAACCGTGTAGCCCGCTTGCTAGGCTGCTCCTACCCCCTGATTCAGGGCGGAATGGCATGGGTCGCGGACGCCGAACTAGCGGCAGCCGTGAGCAATGGGGGCGGTCTTGGGATTATCGCCGCTGCCAACATGCCTCCGGAGCTGCTCGAAAAAGAACTCGTCAAAATACGCACTCTCACGGACAGGCCGTTCGGGCTGAACATAATGCTTATGTCGTCCACAGTGGAAGATGTTATTTCTCTTGCGGAGAAGTATAGCGTCCCGATCATCACAACCGGAGCTGGAAGCCCCGGCAAGGTCATCGATCGGTTGAAACCGTGCGGATCGATAGTCATTCCTGTCGTGGCATCGGTCGCACAAGCGAAGCGGGTGGAAAAACAAGGCGCGGACGCTGTAGTCGCAGAAGGAATGGAAGCCGGAGGACATATCGGAGAGCTGACTACAATGGTCCTGATTCCCCAGATAGCCGACTCCGTTGAAATCCCCGTGGTAGCTGCGGGTGGAATCGCAGACGGAAGGGGAGTCGCCGCAGCCTTCGCCCTTGGAGCGGAGGGCGTCCAGGTCGGTACTCGTTTCATCTGTTCTTCTGAAGCGACCGTTCATCAGTCCTATAAGGATGCAGTGCTCTCGGCGCGCGACCGAAGCAACGTTATTACCGGTCGCACAACGGGACATCCTGTTCGCTGCCTCAAGAACAAACTCACAAACCGCTTCGAAGAACTGGAAAAAGAAGGCGCTCCCATCGAAGAATACGAAAAATTAGGCGCGGGGCGCCTTCGGGCCGCCGTCGTCGAAGGCGATGTGGAATGGGGTTCACTCATGGCAGGGCAAAGTGCCGCGCTTGTAAACGATATACTTCCCGCAGCGGAGATAATTGAAAAGATGTTTTTGGATGCGGGCAAAATAGCCTGCGCTCTCTCCGCAGTTCTTTCCTTGGAATGAGGTGATGGAAATGTCGTATTCTCTTATTTTCCCCGGACAGGGTTCTCAGGAAGTCGGAATGGGCAAAGATATTCGAGACGCCTTTAAAACTGCCGACGTAATTTTTCAGCGTGCGGACGAGGCTCTCTCCTTTCCGCTCTCGAAGATAATTTTCGAAGGCCCGGAAGAGGAGTTGCGGAGAACGGCCTACACACAACCCGCTATCCTCACCGCCAGTATCGCGGTTTTCTCCGTTCTCGAAGAGTTGGCGGGCGAGCCCCTTCGTCCGGCGTTTCTTGCAGGGCACAGTCTCGGCGAGTACACTGCGCTTGTTGCTGGAGGGAGCCTCTCCCTCGAAGACGGCGTGCGTCTCGTCCATCTTCGTGGAAAGCTGATGCAGGAAGCCGTGCCGGAAGGCAAGGGGGCCATGGCCGCAATACTGGGACTTGACGCGAACTCTGTTTCGGAAGTCTGCGCCGCGGTTGCTCCGGCAACTGAATGCCAACCGGCCAACTTCAACTCTCCCGGTCAGATAGTCATCTCGGGGGAGACCGAATTCGTTCAGAAGGCGATGGCGCTTGCAAAGGAAAAAGGGGCGAAGAAAACAGTTCCCTTGAATGTCAGCGCGCCTTTCCACAGCCGTTTGATGCGTCCTGTGGCGGACCAACTTCTTGCCGCGTTCGAACAGTGCTCCTGGAAATCGCCTTCCGCCCCTGTCGTCTCGAACGCGCGAGCGCTGCCAGTGTCCGAAGTGAAGGATATCCAAGATGCGCTCTTTCACCAGACGTACATGCCGGTACTCTGGGACAGCTCCGTTAACTGGATGGCCGACTCGGGAACGGATACTTTTTTTGAAATCGGCCCCGGAACGGTTTTGGGAGCGTTAGTAAAAAAATGCCGCAAGGGACTAACTGCTCACTCATGCGGTGTTCTTGAAGACCTCGAAAAAATTTCCTCTCTTTTGAAGGAGATGATGTGACATGGACCAGCGCGCCGCCCTTGTTACAGGCGCGGGCAGAGGTATAGGACGCTCCGTGGCCATCCGTCTAGCGGAGAAAGGGTTTCATGTCGCTGTGAATTTTCGAAGCAGCGAAAAGGCGGCTCTGGAAGTTTGTGATATTATTGCCGCCGGGGGAGGATATGCCTTTCCGGTACAGGGAGATGTCGCAAATCCGGAAGACGTGAGGCGCATCTTTTCTGCAGTCGATGAACGTGCCGGGGGAATATCCGTGCTCGTGAACAACGCGGGGATCACTAAGGACGGACTGCTGATACGGATGAAGGACGAAGATTGGAATTCGGTGCTGACAGCAAATCTCTCCTCGGTGTATTATTGCACTAGGGCGGCTCTTCGCGGGATGGTGCGGGCCAAGTGGGGGAGAATAATCAACATCGCCTCGGTTGTCGGCCTGATAGGCAACCCCGGTCAAGCCAACTATTGCGCCTCGAAAGCCGGCGTCATCGGATTCACGAAATCAGTCGCCAGAGAGTACGCCGCCAAAGGCGTGACCGTTAATGCGCTTGCGCCGGGTTTTATAGGTACGGATATGACGGAAGCCTTGCCGGTCGAGGCCAGGGAGGCCCTGTTAAAACAAGTTCCCGCCGGAAGACCCGGAACACCCGAAGATGTTGCGCATATCGCGTGTTTCCTGGCTTCCGATGAAGCATCGTATATAACGGGACAAGTCATCGCCGTCGACGGCGGCATGACCATGTGCTAAAAAAAGAGATTGAAGGGGGGTGAACGAGAATGAAGAAAGAAGAAATGCTCGCTCGGTTGAAGGAGATCATTATCGACAGGCTCGACGTGGAAGAAGATCAGATTGTTCCTGAAGCTTCTTTTGTCGAGGACCTTGGAGCGGACTCCCTTGATATTGTCGAACTCATCATGGGGATCGAAGAGGAATTCGATATGGAGATTCCCGATGAAGACGCCGAGAAGCTCACCACTGTCGGTGAGGCGATGAATTACACATTGAGCAAGCTCGGTGTGGACGAGTAGGTCGTCGAGAAGCGAAGGGGGGATCGCTTCGTTGCCGTCCCCCCTTATGCGGAGATGTTCCGCGAAGCATCGTCTGTATCGACCCTTGCGGTGGAGGAGTGAAGCGTTTTGAGAAGGGTTGTTGTCACAGGGCTTGGAGTTGTCAGCCCCATCGCCACAGGAAAAGAAGACTACTGGCAGGCTTTGAAAGATGGCAAAAACGGCATTGGTCCGTTGACCACGTTTGATGCGAGCGACAGTCCTATTCCTTTCGGAGCGGATATTAAAGATTTCGAACCCTCCCAATGGATGGACAACAAAGAAGCCAAACGTTCCGACAGAGTCATTCAGTTTGCTGTCGCCGCGGCCGATTTAGCGGTCGCGGATGCAAAGCTCGACACGGGAAGCCTGGATCCATATAAATTCGGCGTTTATATAGGAAGTGGTCAGGGCGGCATCGAGACCACGTTCAATAATTTTAAAACCATGATGGAGAAGGGGCCCAAGCGTGTAAGTCCTTTCTTTATCCCGATGATGATCAGCAACATGTCCACAGCATATGTAGCGATAAAGCATAATGCGAAGGGCCCGAACATGTGCGTCGTCACCGCATGCGCCACGTCTATCCATAGTCTTGGCGAGGCGTACCATACGATTATGCGCGACGATGCCGACGTTATTCTTGCAGGCGGGGCGGAAGCGGCGCTTCGTACCATCAGCATCGCGGGCTTCGCTGCAATGAAGGCCCTCTCTACGAGAATGGACGAACCGGAAAAAGCATCCCGTCCGTTCGACGTGGACCGCGACGGTTTTGTGATGGGCGAAGGCGCCGGTGTTCTGGTTCTCGAAGAGCTTGAACATGCGAAAAAACGCGGAGCGCATATCTACGCCGAGCTTGTCGGATATGGAAACACGTGCGATGCGAGCCATATCACGGCGCCCGATCCGGAAGGCGACGGGGCGGCGAGGGCTATGCGCAAAGCGTTGACACACGCCAAATGGCTGCCGGAAGACGTAGAGTACATCAACGCGCACGGGACATCGACACCTCTGAACGATAAAATGGAAGCCATGGCGATCCGCAGCGTTCTCGGCGAGCATACCGACAAGACATACGTCAATTCGACAAAATCTATGATAGGTCACTGTCTTGGCGCCGCCGGCGCTTTGGAGACCGTAGCGGCAATCCAAACCATCGAAGAGGGAGTAATTCATCCTACGATCAATATGGATAACCTTGACCCCGAATGCAACGTCAATGTCGTCGGAACATCCCCCGTCCTGAAGCATGTTTCCCGACTTCTTGTGAACAGCTTCGGATTCGGAGGCCACAACGGCGTCATCGCACTCCAGAGGTTCGAGGAATAGATGCGGTTTTGAAGATGGCGCCGCAAAACGTCCGCGGCGCCATCTTCGCGATATGAGGAAGCGATGAACTACGAAACCTGGTACGCTTTTGAACTCGATAAACTTCAGGACCGAATCGGATACATATTCGACGACATCTCTTTTTTGCGGACTGCGTTGCTTCATTCGTCGTATTTGAACGAACACGGAGGACGGGAACACAATGAGCGACTGGAGTTTCTTGGAGATTCAGTGCTCCAGTTAAGTGTATCCTGTTTTTTGTTCATTTCCGAAAAAAAACTCGACGAAGGAGCGCTCTCGCGCCAAAGAGCTTCGTTGGTTTGCGGCGCTTCGCTCGGACGTTGGTCGGAGTATATTTGCCTTCCCGCTCTTTTACGTACCGGCAAGGGAGTGGTGCGCGAAACATTTCGCAGTTCCATGTACGCGGATGCGGTTGAAGCTGTTTTCGGGGCAGTTTTTCTCGACGGAGGTTATGAAGCCGCTGACGCCGTAATCCGAGGATATTTGGAGTTTCTTCTACGTACAACTTCTCAAGAGCCTATGGACCCGAAGTCTTCTCTGCAAATGCTTGCACAGGAAAAAGGACTCGGTATTCCGTCGTATGAGGTTCTCTCTGTAACAGGTCCTTCTCATGAACCTCTTTTCTCCGTCAGAGTACTTCTTGGAGGCGCTTCTGGCGGGGAAGGACAAGATTTTTCCAGGAAGGCGGCGGAATTCAACGCGGCAAAGGAAGCTCTTTCATATCTCTCCAAGGAGACCATGAAGCAATGACGAGAAAATACACTCTCTTCCTCCTGATGCTTGCACTTTTTTTCTTGTTCCGAACACCTCCTGCAAGCGCATGGGACATCTGGACGACTTCTCCCTGGCTTGCTCTGGTAACTCGTTTTATCGGAGGAGTCTTTGTTACGGTCCATCCGATCGAAATATGGAACGACGACGGAGTGAGCAGCCGGAAGATACAGACCCGAAGTATTCCAAAAACGGCGCGCATCATAGCGCTCGACACTGCGGAGGCGACACGGCTCGGATTGAACTCCAAGGAGTGGGCAGAACTTGCAGTTCTCTACCAGTCGGCTCCGTTCGACAAGAAACGATCGGATTTCTTTTTCGCCGATCCCTCCGCGCTCCCTTTTATTGCACAGAAAATCTTCACTGTTCTTTCACGATTCGATCCAGGAAACTACCCATACTATCAGCGGAGACTCGCTGAATTCCAGACTCGACTCGACAGTACCGTCATTGTCGGCAGACGACTTCTGAGCGGGGCGACGGTTTTCTATATTGGAGGAACCTTTTCCGGAATGCTGACGGCTGCTGGCTGCTCGCTGCTTTCTGTGGACGAAACACTGGGAAACGCCTGGGAGCGAGGGGATGAACTCGAAAAGCTGCAAACTCTTCTCGTTGACGCGCTTGGCAAGAGAGCCCTGGTTCTTGTGGACATCTCATCTTCAAAAAAACTCAAAGACACCCTCAGAAACAATAAAGATATTCTCTTTCTTGGACGCCCTCCTCTGGATCAGGATCTTCTACTTTTTTTCCATGATCAGTATATTCTCCTTTGGAACAGGCTCGCCGCACTTCGGCAAACTCGTAGCAATACTCCTTCTCGGAAGTAGATAGCATTTCTTTAAACAGGCCGTGTGCTTCTGCGCGGGAAAAACGGCGCAGCGGATGCGACGAGGAGCGCACTCAGGATATAAAAGGGGATGCCGTTGCCGGTAAGATCCATTAAAATGCCCACCATGACGGGGCCGACTGTCATGCCTATACTGAATGCTATGTTGAACAACCCCATCGTCCTTCCGGAGCCGAAATTTCTACCTCTTGCCGCAGCGATCGCAACAAGAGAAGGAGATGCAAACGCATGGCCTACGCCGAAGGCGACGCTGGCAACCGACAGGCTGAACGGAGTTGTCAGATTCGGTAGCCCGATAAGCGTCACCGCCGAGATCAAGCCTCCGAGAATTATCAGAGTGTTCTTCCGTATATTGTCCGCCAACCTGCCTGAGAAGTTTTGAAGTATCCCGGTCGAGATTGAGTTCAGCGAAACTATAACGCCTATCTGCGACAAAGACAGTTCGAATTGAGAGGCGAAGAGAGGTATCACCATTACAAGAACTCCCCGGCACATCGCCGATGAGAATTGAAATATAAAGACGATGACCATCTCAGGGTCGGAGACGATACCTTTGAATGCCTCCAAGGCGCCGTGGTTCTCCTTTACGGAGCGTGAAGGCGACGACTCGGGGAAAAGGAGGAGGACGAGAAACAATGCGAGGAGCGTAAGCGCTGTCATCGCATAAAACGGTGCGTAAAAACCCAAAGAGTCGGCCAAAAAACCGCTGAGAAGCGGACCAAAACCGATGCCTAGGAAAAGAGCGGCCTGCAGCGATCCGAAGAACGCGCCCTCCTTGCCCTTGGGGGCGATGTCGGTTGCGATGGCCATCGTTATCGGGACCACCATGGCGGATCCTATTCCATGCCATATTCTGATGAAAATGAGCATTGCCGTAGAAGAAGCGAACGTATACGCCACCGAAGCCGCCGCATAGACAAGAAGTCCGACGATCAGCAGCTTCTTTCGATCCATTCTTTCTGCAAGCTCACCCGAAACCAACATACCCCAAATACGGGAAAAGGAGAAGGAACCGATAATGAGTCCGATCGCTACGCTGCTCGCACCCAGGCCTTTGGCATAAAGAGGCAGAACGGGTGCGATAATCCCAATTCCCAACATAGCGCAAAACATAGAAAGGCTCAATACGAACCTGAGACCGTAGGAGTACTTTACTGATAGCAACAAGAAAACACATCCCTTGTATTTCCTCCGATACCGAGAGGAAGAGAAAATATTCCTTGGCTATGATACTATATATTGTCTACAATTTCAATATCACCTTTCCCATCTGTGAAACGTCCGATGACTGCGGCGAGTTCAAAACCGATATCGCGGAGCGCGACCAGGAACGATTCCGCTCCGTCCTCAGGAAGCGCAAGAAGAAGACCTCCCGAAGTCTGCGCATCGAAAAGCATATCCATCAGAACATCGTCGTGTTTCATAGGGTCGAATACTCGATCCTCGTACTCGATACGGTTATTGTACGTTCCGGCGGGTATGAGGCCGGACGACGCCAAGTCAAGGACTCCGGGAAGCAGCGGGATGTCCCGGATACCCAGAATCAGATTTAATTTTCTGGAAGAGAGCATGTCCAGCGAGTGCCCCGCAAGTCCGAACCCTGTCACATCGGTACAGGCGTGTATTAGAGAAAGAAGAGCAGGATCCAGCTTTCTCGGAAGGTCGTTCAGCGTGGACATCCAACGAATCGCCTCTTGAAGGCTGCGTTCGTCTTCAAGCATGTCCGCTTTAAGGGCAGTCGCAACTACCCCGGTGCCGATGGGTTTCGTAAGAAGGAGCACATCTCCGGGCCGAGCGCCTGTGACTTGCCAAACGGAATCGATACGGACTTCGCCGTAAACGACCAGACCGTATTTCGGCTCTTTGTCCTCGACGCTGTGCCCCCCGAGCAGAAAGGCCCCCGCTTCCTTTACCTTCTCGAAACCTCCTGCAAGGACTGCTTCCAATACGCTCATATCCAGAGTTTTTACCGGAAAACCGACGATATTCAAGGCGATCAGCGGCGATCCGCCCATAGCAAAAACATCGCTTAACGAGTTCGCCGCGGCGACGCGCCCCCAAACATGCGGATCGTCCACGACAGGTGTGATAAAATCAACGGTTAGAACTCCGGCTCGTTGTTCATCGATTTTCCAAAGAGCTGCGTCTTCACCCGAGGCCCACGAGGTGAAAATTCTCTCGTCGGAAGGAAGGGGGATATTTTTGAGTATTTTCGAAAGGTCCGCCGGACCAATTTTTGCCGCTCAGCCACTCGTAGTGGACATTTCCGTCAAACGCATTCCATCTTCTCCTCCATGTTATAATAATAATTATTATTATAACACAAAAACTCACATTCAGCCGGGAGTCGCGTGCACCACGTCCGCGGCGCAGTAGGAGACGAGCCCCTGCCTGGTCATGACGACGAGTTCTCCGTTCTCTCCGATATCCGAGGCGCAGCCGATCTCGCAACCTTCGTCGGTACTCACCGTGATCTCCTTGCCCAAAGTGGAACATGCTTCTTTGTAGAGCGAAAGGAGAGATCTTCCGCCATCGGATTCCATAGCGTTCATAATCTCCGAGAAGCGGCATATGATTTCCGCGGCGAGTTCTCCCCGATGGATATCGCCCGCGATTTCGCCTAAAAACGCGGCTTTGGAAAGAACGGTTTCCTCTTCTTCTTTGCAATCGAGCAACGGAGAAGCTATATTAACGCCTATCCCCGTGCAACAGTCGCGAACTCTGTCCGATTCGCTGGACGCCTCGGACAGGATACCGCATATCTTCTTGTTCTCCCAGAGCAGATCGTTGGGCCATTTGAGCGCAAGCCTAAGGGAGTAGAGCTTTTCAACCGCATACTTCACAGCAAGACCGGCGGCGAGGTTGATAAGCTGGAGTCTGCCCGGAAGAAGGCGCGGTTTGAAGAAAAAAGAGAAGAAAAGACCGCTTCCTCGAGGAGAAACCCAGCAACGGTCTCGCCTTCCTTTCCCCTGCGTCTGTTCCTCCGAGAGAACGATGACTCCCTCCGGCCGGCCTTGCCTCCCTAGCTGCTTCGCTGTTTCCTGAGTGGACAGGAGCGTATCGAAAACATGTATCTCCGACCGGGAGAAGGTTGAACATTTCAAGAGCGCTCCGATATAGGAAGGAGCAAGATCATAAGCGGGCAGTCCTCGAAGAACATACCCCTTCTGCGGAATGGAGTCGATACGGAATCCCTCTTCTACAAGGCTCCGGACATTTTTCCAGACGCTCTGCCTGGAGAGAGAGAGAATGCCGGAAAGAATGCCGCCCGAAACGATTTCGCCTCTCGCGTCCATTAAAATCCGACAGAGTTCCACAGTTCCCGGACGTGCTTTCATCATTTTTTCGTCCTTCCTCCTGATTGGATTGCTTCGAAATGATATAATAAAAAATCGTACAATACAATGCGTACCAACTATAAGGAGGAGAGAGCATGGCGCTCACGCCGAATGCTACTGTTTTGGAGGAACTGCGGATCTTGCGAAAAGATCTGCAGGACAGTCTTTGACCTGGATTCGATAATACGGCAGAAAGAAACGCTTGAAGCACGAACCACGTCTCCCGATTTCTGGAAGAAAGAGGAGAGCCGGGAGGTCTCGCGTGAAATTGCCCGTCTCCAAAGAAGCCTCGACAGCTGGAATGATGTCGAGCGTATGTACAGCGATATCGTAACGCTTGAAGAGATGCTTTCCGAGAATGAAGACGACGACCTTCAGAGAGAGTTCGAACAGACAGCCGAAAAGCTCCGGAAGTTTGCGGAAAAGGAGCAAATGTTGTTGCTTCTGTCCGAAGAGCATGACAGCAGCAACGCAATACTCACCGTGCATGCCGGTTCGGGCGGACTCGACTCTCAGGACTGGGCGGAAATGCTTTTACGCCTCTATCTTCGCTGGGCTGAACGCGAAGGTTTTTCGGCGAAGGTTCTGGACATTCTTCAGGACGAAGAAGCCGGCATAAAGAGCGCTACGGTTCTGGTTCAAGGCGAATACGCGTACGGATATCTGAAATCCGAAAAAGGAGTGCACCGGCTGGTCAGAATCTCTCCTTTCGATGCGGCGAAACGGCGCCATACAAGTTTTGCCTCTGTCGACGTCGCTCCCGAGTTGGCGGAGGATGTTCCAATAGAGATACGTTCGGAGGACCTGAAAGTCGATACGTTCCGTGCAAGCGGCGCAGGAGGCCAGTATGTCAATAGAACCGACTCGGCTGTCCGTATTACGCATCTTCCATCAGGAATTGTTGTCGGATGCCAGAATGAAAGATCGCAGCACATGAACCGGCAGGTGGCCATGCAGATTCTTCGAAGCCGCCTCTTCGAGAAGGCCTTGCAGGAACGGCAACAGGAACTGCTAGCAATTCAAGGCGAGAAAAAAGAGATCAGCTGGGGCAGTCAGATACGCTCATATGTTCTGCATCCATATACGATCGCGAAAGACCATAGAACCGGCTTCGAAATGGGCAACGTACAGGCCGTGCTCGACGGAGATATCGACAGTTTTATAATGAGTTTTCTCAGGTGGAAACGACAGAAGTAATAAATACAGCCCGGGAGGATCCCGACCATGATCTTGTTTCGCCTTTTAATTTGCGCTTTTGTTCTTCTCTTCGCCCCGGCGGAAAAGTTGGAAGCATCGGTTTTCAATCCTTCTGTTTCTGTTCTGGAAGCGCGAGCCCTGCGTGCCGGAATGAAGGGGTATGCGCTCACGGTCGTTTCCGGGAGGGAAATAGTACGATTCCCCGTGGAGATAGTCAGCGTGATCCCCGGTAAAGGAATCCCTCGTCATCTGATCATGATAAAAGCTTCCGGCCCCGTCATAGAAAAAACAGGAGGTATTGCCGCAGGAATGAGCGGTAGTCCTGTCTACATCAACGGCAAGCTTATCGGAGCGATCGGATACGGCTGGAATTTCAGCGAACATACACTCGGTCTCGTTACACCTTTCGAGGATATGGCTTCGGTGTGGAACTGGCCTGAAAAACCGGTAAGCATACCTCCCGCACCGCCGCTGGGCAGCGTAGAAGGGAAAAAAGATATCCCTACCGCCGAAGAGAAAGAGAGCGAAGAGGCGGACGAAGAGACGTCCGAGAACGACGATGATGAAAACTTGGTCGTCCCGGTTCCAGCGGAGCCGAGCTTATCTCCGCTTTTTATCGATGGGATCAGCGCCCGGAAGGCGTCCGAAATAGCGAAGATTCTCGGCGGCGGACGGTATATCCCGGGCGGCGCATTCACCGACGACATCCCGGTCGAGATGAACGCCGGAATGTCGCCTGGAGATGCTATCACAGTGCTTCTCGCATGGGGAGACGTAACGATAGGAGCGACCGGGACATTGACCGCCATAGCCCCCGACGGACGATTCATCGCCTTCGCCCACCCCTTTCTCGGAAGAGGTGCGGTAAATTATCCCGTTGCGAGAGCATATATTCACAATGTCGTTCCCAGTATGGAAGCTCCATTCAAGGTGGGAAGCCCTCTGAAGATCGTTGGAACGGTCACTCAGGACAGACCGCAAGGAATTGGAGGGAGAATCGGCTACTTTACACCCTCCATTTCCGCAACGCTCGTTTTTTCCGATGGAGAGCGAAGCGTCAAAGAGCGGAAGCGTTTTCATGTCGTACCGGACCCGTTTCTTGGGGGAAAACTCACGGCAGGCGTCTTCACGGGTTTGATCGATGATTTATGGGGACGGAAGGGTCAGGGTACTGCTACGTTGACGCTGACCGTACAGGGGAGAGGGTTGATCAGCGGCTGGACACGGACGAACATGTTCTTTTCCGAAACCGATCTTGCCGCCGCAGCACTGAAGGAGACCAGCGAACTGCTGGAGGTTGTTTTTCTCAATCCGTTCGCTGAAGTGTATCCCCTGGGCATTACTGTGACGACCGAGTTTTCCTCTCTTCCCAAGCTGATGTACGTCGAAGGGGTGAACTTGAAAGGAGAGTCTTTCTCCGCCGGTGAAACCATCGACGTCGAAATTCTTCTTCGTCCCTACAGAAAAAAACAGGTAAAAAAATCTTTTCAGATCGTCATACCCAAGGACGCGGCGGGCGTCTGCGAAATCCTTGTTCGAGGAGGCGGGATAGAACCCTTGAACCAGTCGGCCATCATCCAGGGGTGGAAAACGATCGACAACTTTCGCCAGCTTTTTACCGAGATGTCCGCCTTGGAAACCAACAACGAACTCATCCTCGAGTTCAACTACGAAAAAAGACAGAAGGGCGGCAGAGGCCGCGGAGAAGACGAGGAGCCTGTATCCAAGGAAGAACAGGAACTTTTAAGCGAGTTAAAACAGCGCAGGCTGAAAGACGGAACGCTCCAGATCTTTAAATCCGAGTTCGTCGTCGAAGGGCTTCTCAGGAAACTGATTACGGTGAAACCCTCCGATGGCTCGGCGAACTCCGACAATGGAGAAACGGAGAACTAACGCCGTGTTCATTACCTTTGAAGGAATCGACGGGTGCGGAAAATCGACACAAGCGGATTTGCTGGTCCGGCGATTAAAAAAGGAAACGTTCGGAACGCGTCCTATTTTATGGACAAGAGAGCCGGGAGGTTGGGAAGGCGGAGCCTGGATACGGGAGAGAATCCTGAAAGACCGGTTCCTTCATCCGATGAGCGAACTCTTTCTCTTTTTGGTCGACCGATGCGAGCATGTGCGAAGGGAAATTCTTCCCGTTCTCGAAAATGGAGGAATCGTAGTGTGCGAGCGGTATACTGATTCCACTTTGGCCTACCAGTCATGGGGAAGAGGCATACAGCCCGAAAGAATCGAATCGTTGTTCGAGTGGTGCGCTTTTCCTCAACCCGACTTGACTTTTTGGCTCGACCTTCCCGTGAAGGAGGCAATGGAGCGAGTCGCCTCGCGCGGAGGACGCGACCGTTTCGAGTCCGAGGGGTACGCTTTTCTGGAGAAAGTCCGCACGGGTTTCTCCTCGCTCGCAGCGAGAGAGCCCGAGAGAATACTCAGAGCGGAAGCCTCCGAAGAAGCACAGGCTCTTTCCTCGAAGCTCTTCTCGCTCCTGGAGGTGTCTCGATCCCGTTGAGGGTAAAAAAAGCATCCAAGGAAACACTGAGCGGGGGCGAATTCGGTAAGACGTCGAAAAAAAGCGGACAATTTCCAACCAGTCAGCCTTCTACCGCGTCCGTTTTCTCGGCGTCTCTTGAGGATGCCGAAATCCGAGAGCTTCTGGAACGCTTGGATATTATCGGGAGGAAACTCTCGGTCTTCCCTGCGGAAGCGCTTCTTCTCCAGTATAGAAAACTCGTCGCGGAGCTGGTGCGCCGTGCCGTTGCAGGGTTGCGCGTCCGCCGCGATATGAAGTGGCGAAGAGGAGACAGGAACTTTTTCGTTATCGTCGAGAGGACGGAATCAATGCTCGACGAACTCGAAATAGTGTTCGCGCGCGAGGGAGAACGCACACGGATGCTGCAAATAATGGAGGAAATCAAAGGATGTCTCTTTTCTCTCCTGTTCTGAGTACACAAGATGACTCCAATGCACATAGGCCGTCATGGCGTGATTGCGAGGCGTGGAAACGAATGGCAAGCTTGGCCCTGGAAGGAAGTTTTCCTCATTCCTGCGCCTTGGTGACCGCAGAGGATTTTCACACCGAGATCGCCCTTGGAATAGCCAAGATGCTTCTTTGCAACAACGGACGGGGAGGCGACGGATGCCCGGTGTGCGCCTCATGGTCGGGAGGGCAGCATCCCGATCTTGTGGTCGGAGGCGCGCCCTCGCAACCGCCTTCGATCGACACGTGCCGCGAGATAATCAACACAACGGCGTATCGTCCTGTCGTCTCGCCCAAAAGAGTAGTTGTTCTCTTCGCCGCCGACAGAATGATGCTGCCCGCGGCAAACAGCCTTTTAAAACTTGCGGAAGAACCGCCGGAGTATGTCCATATACTATTTATGTTGTCGGACGAAAAGCTTTTTCTTCCTACGCTGAGGAGCCGTTCGTGGACAGTTTCACTTCCTCTGCACCGGCAGGAGGAGCGTTATTCGCCGCCCCGGACCGATGAAGAATGGGTCCGATGGATTGAAAAGTATGCCAAAGCTGAAGTCGATGAGCTGATAATGCTCTTTACGCCATGGATTTCCTTTGAGATCGAACGCAAGGCGTATGAAAGAGCCGCGAAGCTTGAACGCTTGCGCCTTTTGATTCAAACGAAACGCCTCTCCCGCACCATGGTTCTCGACCTTATCGTATTGGCTCTCAAGGAGGGTATTGTTTTTGAGCATTCATTTGGCGATTTTTGGTAAACCCCGTTATCTCGGACTTCTCGACATCGAGGCTCCTTTTTTTCCGAGGGGGACATGGCTGGTGGTCGAAACGATGAGAGGATCGGAAATAGCTCTCCTCGGCGGGCCCCTTTCTGTCGAGCAAGAGGCGCGATACAGAACCTCCTGCAATGACGATGCCTCGGACGGTCAGGTCAAAGGAGGAGAGCCTATTCTCCAGGAGATTTCGCTTACACGCATTGCGTCGGGCGAGGATATGGACGCAGCCGCCCGTGAACGAGAGGAAGAAGACGAGGTTCTCGTCAAGGCGAGAATGCTGCTGCGGAATCACAGCCTCTCAATGAAGCTTGTCGATGTAGAATATCTCCTCGACAAGAAAAAACTTTTTTTCTATTTCACATCCGAACAGCGAGTGGATTTTCGAGCTTATGTACGCGATCTTGCAAAAGAGTTCAAAACCCGTATCGAGCTTCGCCAGATAGGCGTTCGCGACGAAGCGAAGACTGTAAAAGGAATAGCTCCATGCGGTCGGGAGTGCTGCTGCAGTCACTGGCTCCATAGATTTACTCCGATTTGCATCAAAATGGTCAAAGAGCAGAATCTCGCCCTCAACCCAACGAAAATTTCCGGCATTTGCGGGCGCCTCATGTGCTGTATGTCCTACGAACATACCTCCTACAGCCTCCTCTGGAAATCGCTTCCGAACCCCGGTGCGAAAATTCGGACCGCTTCCGGCAACTTTGTTGTTGAGGGTGTGGAGTTATCATCCGACTCTGTACGCGTTCGTCGCCCTGATGGAGGAAGCCTGCTTGTAACAGTCGAAGACTTCCCGCGTTTCAAAGAAACTGTCCTGGAAGGGCGCGAATGGGAAGAACCTTCGCGTGCACCGCGTGAATGGGGAGGCTTCGAAAGCTCTTCGGGAAAACCAACCCGCCAGTTTTCCGATGAATCGTCACGCGTTTCCAAGAGAAAAGCCGGGGAATCCGGAGGAAGGGAACGTCGTCCCGACCAGGCGATTCAGCCAGGAGAGAAAAAAAGTGAAGCTAAACCTCTCACAACCGGCATGGACAAACCCAAGACTGAAAAAGAAAAACAGCTTTCGGAGAGCGCCCCTGCAGGCGAGGGCGCTGTCAAATCTGCGAAAAAAAAGAGAAGAAGAAAAAAAACCTCTTCCGCTCCCGACAAGAAAAACCAAGCTGGAACACAGCCCGTTCGTCAGCAGGAACGCGGAGAAACCCAATCTTCGGAAGCGAAACACTCTAGCGGGCATTCTTCCGGAGATCGTCCGCATAAAAAAAACACTGGTCCGGAGAAAGCTCCGAACACCCCCCCCGCCGAAAGAACCGAAGGTAGCGCCTCTTCTCCGGAGAAGGGCGGAGAACCGACCGGCAGACGTTCCAACTCCAGAAGGAGGCGCTCCGGTAAAGGCGGCAACAGAGAGCAAAAGGAACAGAAAAGCCCTCAGGAACAAGCGGCGGAAGGGTCTGAGACAACCCTCGGCGGGGCTCGGCAAAAGAAACAGCGGTCCCCGAAACCGCAAAATCGTCTAGAGTCGGGTGAGCAGCGCAAGGAGAAGGAAGATGCGTAAGATATGCACTGCATGTTCCAAAGAGGAGGCGCATTGAGTCATGTCTTTTTTCGAAAAACTCAAACAAGGCCTGCGGGGTGTTCGTAAAAAATGGAGTGAAGGTCTCTCCGGCGTATTCTCCGGAGGAACAATCGATGAAGACTTCTGGGAACGGCTCGAAGAGGTGCTCATCTCCGGAGATGTGGGGATCACGCTCTCGCTGCGTCTGATCGAGCAATTGAAAAAAGAAGCCCGCGCACGAAACGCCGGAACTCCCGAGGAGCTGTTCAAGTTCTTTGCCGAGATTCTGACCGCTCGCCTTTCATCTGTTCCTCTGATGGGGCAACCTGTGCAGGCAACCAAAGACTCCTTGACGATAGTGCTTCTCGTGGGAGTCAACGGAAGCGGAAAGACGACCACTGCGGGAAAGCTCGCCTCTCGATGGACCAAAGATGGCATGCGTGTTGTGTTTGCGGCTGCGGACACATTTCGTGCAGCCGCGATAGATCAACTCAAGGTTTGGGGTGAACGATCAGGAGTCCGCGTCATTGCGCAGCAACAGGGAAGCGATGCCGCCGCCGTTGCCTTCGACGCGCTTTCCGCCGCAAAATCGAGCCGGGCGAATGTGCTTCTCGTCGATACGGCCGGACGCCTTCACTCAAAACACAATCTGATGGAAGAGCTGGGGAAAATTTACCGCGTGCTTGACAAAGAACGCGGAGACTGCCGTCTCGAAACCCTGTTGGTTCTGGACGCGGTCATGGGCCAGAACGGGTTGGCCCAAGCGGAGACCTTCAATAAGATTCTCCCGCTCTCGGGTGTTGTGCTTTCAAAATACGACAACACCGCGAAGGGAGGAATTATCCTCGCAATCGCCGAGGAGTTGAAGATGCCGGTGCGGTACGTCGGCCTCGGCGAAGGGGAGGATGATCTGCGCCCCTTCGATGTCGAAGAGTTTGTCCAAGCTCTTCTGGAGGGAGAGAAAAATGGCGGACGAGAATAAAGAAGAGATCAAATACAACACCACGATAGGTTCTCCCCTGTCGTCGCTGCTCCGTTCCCTCTATCTCCATGGCGTGGAACAATGCGCCCTAGCAAGCGACGAAGGGTACTCCGTATATTCGAAAGACCAGATAGTTTCGCTTCTTGAGCGAGGCAACGCGGATACGAAGGTCTCCGACGCTATAGCGCTGCTCTCTTCGAATACTTTTTCGGGCGTCTTGGAGAAACGTCTTTTGGAACCTTTAACCCCTGTGCTTCTGGTCACAGACACAGGGGTCGAGGTTGTTCCCGCCGGGAAAATTTCTCATCCGCGGTCTCGGGAAGCTGATGCGACGCCTCCCGAGGATAGAACTCCTGCCTTTCCATCATGGTGGGAGATACCGCTTCCGCTCGCCGACTGTACCGGAAAACACCCTCTTCTGAACTCTTCCGCCGAGGAACTGCTCGGGGGCTTCATTCTTCCGTCTTTCCCCCGAAGGAAACGGCATCCCGGTGAATTTCTGCTTGAACTGCAGGAAAAGAACGGAAAGAAAGGGAAGAGGATATGCCGGCAATATCTGTTCACGGAGGTGGCCTATCCCGTCTTTCTGATTCAGGATGTTACGGAGGACCTCCGTAATGCCGAACGGATGGCGTGGATGGCCTCCATCGGACAAGCGTTCATCTCGGACCTCAAGTGCAAAGGCAAGACGGTACGGCAGATCCGCTCGCCCGAATGTTCCGTAGAAGAGGAGAGCGGAACGCACTTAGCATGCATCTGGGAGGAGAAGCTCCTTGGATACATTTGTATCGACGAAGGCTCTTCCGAGTGATATCAAAGGTTTCATCTACCCGGTGAAATTGATCGCCGGGGTTCTGTACCCGGACGAGACGCTCTGGATGTGGGCAAAAAAAGAACTTGCGTCGCTCTGGGGGCCACCGGAAGAAGAAAGCGAACCTTCACTTTTTTCGTCGCTCACGGAGTACTACGCGGACATCGCCCCCGTTCTCTACCGTCGTTTCCTCTCGTTTGCAGGGCTTCGGGATGCGGCAGACCTGCCGGATTGGAAAAAATCAGGGTGTCTCATCGAGAACAGGAGCGGTTGCCCGCGAAAAGTGAATATCGATCCCGGATATGTAAACGGTGCGAGGCTCGTTCTCGCTTCGACCAAGGATCATGCGCACAGAGTTTATATAGGCAGGGGTATCCACGCCGAGGTAACGCTGCGCTACAGAGGTAAACGATGGACTCCCTTCGACTACACATTTCCGGATTTTGCGGATGGACGCTACAACCTGTTTCTCTCCCACGTCAGGAAGAGATGGCTGGTTGAAATGGCTGCGAGGAGGCTTCCGAATGATTGAACGGTATTCAACAAAAGAGATGAACGCTCTCTGGAGCGAGGAAAATAAGTTTCGTACATGGCTCGAGGTCGAACTTGCGGTTTGCAAAGTCTGGAACGAGCGCGGTGTCATACCGTCCGAAGCGTACGACGAAATATGTACGAAAGCCGACTTCAACATCGAACGGATCAACGAGATTGAGGAACAGGTACAGCACGACGTGATCGCCTTCGTCTCCGCCGTCGCAGAGAAAGTAGGTGCGAACGGACGCTACATTCATCTCGGCTTGACGAGCAGCGACGTAATCGACACGGCATCCTCCCTTTCTCTCAAACGCTCCTTGGCGGTGGTGGACGAAAAAGTGCTGCATCTCATGTCCTCGGTGAAAAAACGGGCGGAGGAATTCAAGTACGCGCCGTGCGCCGGGAGAACGCACGGGATTCATGGAGAGCCGACGACCTTCGGTCTGAAGTTGCTGAACTGGTATCATCAGCTTCAGAGGGACCGTGAGCGCATAGCCCTTGCAGCGGAGCAGATCAACTACGGAAAAATCTCAGGAGCGGTAGGCACATACGCGCACTGCGATCCCGATCTGGAAAAACGCGTCTGCGAAACTCTCGGACTCCGTCCCGCACTCGTCTCTACCCAAATTTTGCAACGTGATCGTCATGCGAACATTCTGAACACTCTGGCCCTTCTCGGAAGCGCGCTCGACCGTTTCGCGACCGAAATTCGACACCTTCAGAGAACCGAGGTTATGGAGGTGCTGGAGCCTTTCGGCGCACGCCAAAAAGGCTCGAGCGCCATGCCGCATAAGCGCAACCCCATAATCTGCGAACGTATCTCCGGCATGAGCAGACTTCTTCGGGGCTACGCACTCACAGGCATGGAAAACATCAACCTCTGGCATGAACGCGATATAAGCCACTCCTCGACGGAAAGAGTCGTTTGGCCGGATGCATTCCATGCGATCACATATATGCTGATGAAGATGAAGAACGTCGTGGAAAATATGCGTGTAGACACCTCAAAAATGAAAGAGAACCTTGAATTAACCCGCGGACTGGTGTACAGTCAACGTATCCTCCTTGAACTCGTCGAGCATTTCGGGATGCTTCGAGAGGAGGCGTACGCAATAGTCCAGGAAAACGCGATGAGATGCTGGCAGGAGAAAACGCCGTTCTACGACCTTCTCCTGAGCGATAGGCGTGTTTCCGCTTTGATATCTGAAGAACAGTTGCGCTCTTTTTTTGCACCGGAGTACTATTGCCGATGGGTCGAAGATGTATTCAACCGGTTCTCCGAGGATTAGCGACGGAACGACGTCCGAAAGAGATACGTACGGCGCGCCGTACGTAGTGAAACGCAAGTCGACTTCATTTGCAGTTGTTCCCGGGTGAACGATTCGCCTTGTTCAAATACTGATTTCAAGGGGGACATCTCGATGTGTGCTGCAGATATTTTTGCTGCTGACAGGAACCTCGCTCTCGAATTGGTACGGGCAACCGAAGCTGCGGCGATGGCTGCGGGAAGATGGATGGGACGCGGAGATAAAAACGCCGTCGACGGCGCGGCGGTCAACGCGCTTCGTTACATGATGAATACTGTTCCGATGTCCGGTATCGTCGTCATCGGCGAAGGAGAGAAAGATGAGGCTCCCATGCTCTTCAACGGGGAACAGCTTGGAGCGGAGGACGAACCGCAAATGGATATCGCCGTGGACCCCGTCGACGGCACGCGGCTTACTGCCCTCGGTCTGGCCGGAGCGATCAGCGTTGTCGCCCTCTCGGAAAGAGGGACTATGTTCAATCCGAAGAACATCTTTTATATGAACAAGCTGGTTACCGGCCCCGACGCCGCAGAGGTCATCGATATCAACCTCTCGCCGGAGGAGAATATCGCGCGCGTTGCGAAGGCGAAGAAAAAGGCTATGGACGACGTCACAGTCGTCGTGCTCGACCGGCCGCGGAACGACGAGATCAAGGAACACATCAGAAAGGCCGGCGCACGAATCAAGCTTATCCCGGACGGCGATATCGCGGGAGCGCTTCTTACGTGCAAAGACCAGGGAGGCGCGGACCTCCTGATGGGTATCGGCGGATCGCCCGAAGCCGTCATCACCGCGTGCGCGATCAAGTGCCTTGACGGAAACATGCAATGTAAACTCTGGGCGCGCAACGAAAGCGATGCGGAAGAGAGCCGGAAAAGAGGACTCGATCTCGATCAAGTGCTGACCATCCACGATCTTGTACAGGGAGACAACATCTTCTTCGCCGCGACCGGCGTCACCGACGGCGCATTCTTGCAAGGCGTACGCTACGAGGGACGCCAGATACGCACCAGCTCCATGGTCATGCGCTCCAAGAGCGGTACTATCCGTTTTGTCGACAGCATCCACGTGCCCAAGAAGCTCTCGGAGCTTTCGAAAGTTAGCGGAATAGACTACAGCACAGTCTGATTTCGAACCGCACACCAGCTGCGCGGGAGTCCGCAGGCCTTCGTCGAACTGCGGACTCCCGCGCAGCTGGTTCGGAGACTAAGCCTCGGGATGATGCGAGGTTGCCGCGACCACGGTCTGTCCTGCGGAGACGCACTCGTCGTTCGGCGGAAGGAAAGTGTGGAGCAGAGGTTCTACCCCTTGCTTTCGCAGGAGGATGGAAGTCGTTGCAACAAGCCGTCTATTCTGCCAGACTCCCCCGGAAAGCGCCGCAAAACGGATCCCTTTTTCTTTTCGCAGCGTGCCGCATATTTTCGCCACGGCATCCGCCAAGCCGCCGTGGATACCTCCGGCAATTTCGGGAACGGACAAAGTATGTTTCGAGTCGAGGATCCAACGGATTGCGGGTCGCCAATCAATCAGAAAACGCCCTTCGCGCCGGTCGATTGTAAAAGGGGCCTTGAGCGTCCCGGTAGCCAACGCTTCCAGATTCATAGCAGCCTGTCCGTCGAATGTAACGACGTCCCCGCAGCCCAGCAATGCCGCGGCAGCATCGAAAAAACGTCCGCACGACGTCGTCTTCGGCGAAAAAGGGAGTATGTCAAGAACCATGCGCGCCTTCCTGGCATGGACACTCCAGAGATTTTCAGCCATTGACGCGGCCGTTTCCTTCCCGTACACATCATGAAGAAGGCCAAGGGCGTATCGCCAAGGCTCCATGACCGCAGCGTCCCCCCCCGGAAGACGGGACGGAAGGAAGTTGCCTATACGCTCATAACTCGACCTGTCGCCGAGAAAGATCTCTCCTCCCCAGACTGTTCCGTCCTCGCCGTATCCTGTGCCGTCGAAAAGTATGCCCGCCGAAGTCTCTTCGACGTTGTTTTCGAAAAGACACGCGGCGAAGTGCGCATGATGATGCTGCACGGGCACGGCCGACGCACCGAATGTTTCCGCGACCCTCTTCGCTATCTGCGTGGAGAGATACTGAGGATGCATATCATAAGCAACCTTCTTCGGTTTCAGTTCGTAGAGGCTGACGAAATGTTCCAGCGCTCTGTTGTAATACGCGACGGTATCTCGCTGTTTCATATCTCCAAGATACTGGCCGGGGAGCAGCACGTCGTTCCTGGAAAAACAAAAACTCCCTTTCATCTCCGCCCCTGCTCCGAAGACAACGTTGTCGTCATGGCGGAAGAACGGCATTGGAAGAGGCGTATACCCTCTTCCTCGACGCATAAGGAAAAAAGAGCGTCCAAGAGGCATCGCGACGGAGTCGTCGACCGGCATCTGAATATCGCGGTTCGACAGAAGGAAAAAATCCGCTATCGACGAAAGAGAAGCAAGCGCCGTCTCGTTGTCGGAAACGATCGGGGCATCGGAAAAGTTCGCGCTGGTCATAATGAGCGCTCTTTTCCCATCAAGCAGCAGATGGTGCAGCGGAGTGTACGGAAGCATGATTCCAAGCGTCCGCTGCCCTGGAGCGACAAGCGGGGACACACTGCCTTTCTCCGCAGTGCTTTGGTTTTTTCGAACGCAGCAGAGGACGATGGGGCTCGCCGGAGAAGTCATAAGCTTTTTGGCGACCTCGGGAACGTAGACAAGTTTCTCCGCTTCGGCAAGCGACGACGCCATCAGTGCGAACGGTTTATGCAATCTTCGCTTCCGTTGTCGTAAGAGCGCGACCGTCTCTTCCCGGAAGGGAGTACAAGCTATATGAAACCCGCCGATACCTTTGATTGCAAGGATCTTTCCTTCGTCGAGCAGAGTGGAGCATAAGCGGACGGCCGAATCTCCTCTCGCCTTCTCGACGCCGGTTGCGTCCGTCAGCCAGACCTCCGGACCGCACACAGGACATGCATTCGGTTCCGCATGAAAACGCCTGTGCGACGGATCCGTATACTCTCTCCCGCACTCCGGACACATAGTGAACGAACCCATCGTCGTCATGGGGCGATCATAAGGAAGTTCGCGTATAATAGAGTAGCGCGGTCCGCAATCGGTGCAGTTGATGAAAGGGTAGCGGTACCTGCGATCCGCCGGATCCTTCATCTCCGCAAGGCAGTTCGCGCATACGGCGAGATCGGCCGGAATAAGAGCGGTCTGGCGCGTCTCTTTCCGGCTCTCCAATATTTCGAAACATAGGGGAGCGGAAGGAGACTCCCGTCTCTCGTCGAGAATTCTAACGGAGCTGATAAACGACGCCGGGGGATTCTCCCGTACAAGCCGGAAGAGAAAGTTGTCGAGACTCTCCTCCTCGCCGTGAAGCTCCATCTCGACGCCGTGCGATGTGTTCAGCGCAAAGCCGGTGATGTTCTCGGAATGCGCAAGACGTACGCAGAAAGGGCGGAACCCGACGCCCTGAACTATACCCGATACCAGAATCCGTGTTTGAAAAAACATTGACAAACCTCCGTTCTGAAGGCATTGTAATGCATACGGAGGGAAAATGCATAGATGGGACGGGGGTGAAGATGCAGTGCCGATACTTGAATCCGCTTTTATCCATGTGTACATGGGACACGGTAAAGGGAAAACCACAAGCGCGCTCGGCATGGTGCTTCGCATGGCCGGATGCGGCGGGAAATCCGCCGTCGTTCAATTTATGAAAGGGTGGCCGTACAGCGAAGCCAAAGGGCTCGCGTTTCTCCCGGGAGTCACTCTTATCCAGACGGGGAGACCGGACTATGTCTATCCCGACAAGATAATCCCCGAAGACCGCAGCGAAGCTGAACGGGGCCTCGCCGCTGCAAGGAACGCCGTGCTTTCGGGGAAGTTCGATCTCGTGATCCTCGATGAACTGAACGTCGCGCTCTCATTCGGACTCGTTCCGCTTGCTCCTGTACTTGATCTTATCGAATTCAGGCCTTCCCACGTTGAACTAGTATTCACCGGGAGAAATCCGCCACAGGAGCTTATCGACAAGGCCGACCTCGTCACGGAAATGGTCGAAATCCGTCACCAGTACCAAAAAGGCGTTCTCGCACGCAAGGGGATCGATTGCTGAGGAAAATCAACTTTTTCCTCTCAAAGAGCGGGTAGCTATTCATCTTCCGTGCGTTACAAAAAATGCACACAAACAACGACATCGATATTTCTGGAGGTAGCTTCCATGACGAAAGCAACGACGAACTCCTCCCGCAAGGGCCAAAAAAATCCCGCCGGGAGCGCTCGAAACAAATCGCTTACATTCGGACAGCTTCGAAAAAAAACCGACGCCGCCTCTCTCGGCATCTCGACGACAAACGACATCGCTCCGCTGGATGAGTTCCTCGGCCAGAAACGCGCAGTGTCCGCCATATCATTCGGCCTTGAGGTCGAGAGCAAGGGGTACAATATAGTCGTGCTGGGAAATCCGGGAAGCGGAAGAACCACCTACGCTCTTGAACGGCTTCGAGCTGCTGCACGCAAGCGGACGCCGCCCGATGACTGGGTCTATGTATACAACTTTGACGACCCTGGGCAGCCGCTCGCAATCAGTCTCCCCGCAGGCAAAGGCAAAGAAATGGGCACCGCATTCGACGAGATGATCGAAGAATTAAAAACGGCGATAAACAAGGCGTTCGAAAAAAGCCAGTATGAAGACGCCAAGGCCCAGCTCGTCAAGGAGTTTCAGGAAGAAGTAAATCAGCTTATGGAAGAGGTCAAAGCATGGGCTGCGGAAAACGGTTTTTCTCTGAAAAGAACTCCGCAGGGGTTCGTCAACATCCCCTTGACTGAGGAGGAATCGGAGACCGGGGAAAAAACGAAGCGCGAGATCCAACAAGAGGAGTTTGAAGCCCTTTCCGAAGAGGAGCAGAAGCGTCTCCAGAAAAAATCGGAGGAGGTATCACAGAAGACGCTGGAAACACTCCGGAAGATACGGGATCTTGAAAAAGGGCTGAAAGAGCGTATTGTTAAACTTGAGGCGGAGATATGCCGCAACGCGATCATGCCCTATCTCTCCGACATAAAGGAAAAGTTCGGAACGAGCGGCGATTCCGACGACGAAAAACATTCTCCGAACAACGATGTTCTCGGTCGATGGATAGACGCGCTCGCCGAAGATATCATCGACAACTTCGGGATGTTCGTGGCTGCTGTGAAAGACGAGAACGCCGATATCGACTTTACTCGCTACACTGTAAACGTCTTCGTATGCAACGATCCGGAGAACGGCGCACCCGTTATCTGGGAGACGAACCCGACATACTACAACCTCTCCGGCAAAGTCGAGTACGAAAGTCGTCAGGGATACCTCTACACAGACTTCAAGAAGATAGTACCCGGCGCCTTCCAGAAGGCGAACGGAGGATTCCTCGTCCTCGACGCCGAGAAAGTCCTTCTCAACTTCATGTCCTGGGAGGCGTTGAAACGAATTCTCCGCACCGGCGAGGCGACGATCGAGAATCTGGGAGAGCAGTACGGCGCCGTTCCCGTCTCTTCTCTGCGACCGCAGCCCATACCGATAAATATGAAGGTCGTGATGGTGGGAACGCCCTTCCTCCATGCGCTGCTGCAGTACTATGATCCGGAATTCCAGAAGATGTTCAAAATCAAAGCGGACTTCGATACGGACATGGAACGAACTCCGGAAACTGAAAAGCAGATGGCGCAGTTCATCGCCACCTGCCTGAAGCGCGAGAACGGGCTCCCCTTCGACGCATCCGGAGTCGCGGAAGTCATCGACTGCTCGTCAAGACTCGCAGATGATCAGGAGCGGATTTCTACCGAGTTCAATAAAATCACGGAGATCGTCGTGGAATCGACCGCGTGGGCGAAGGCGGAAAAATCGGACACCGTACGCCGGGAACATGTTCAACGGGCGATTAAAGAGAAGCGCTTCCGCTCGGACTTGATCCAGGAGAAAATTGCGAGGGCCTATCAGGACGGTCTGGTCCGGATCGATACTTCCGGCGAGATGGTCGGTCAGATCAACGGCCTTTCCGTCATCGATTTAATGGACTATCGCTTCGGACACCCATCCAGGATTACGGCCAACGTCTTCATGGGCCAGGAGGGCGTCGTCAACATCGAAAGAGAGGTCAAACTGACCGGTCCCATTCATAACAAGGGGCTTCTGATACTTACTAGCTACATGGGAAGGAAGTATGCTCAGGATATGCCGCTCTCCCTCTCGGCCAAGCTGACCTTCGAACAGATGTACGGAGGAATCGACGGAGACAGCGCCTCGTCCACCGAACTCTACTGCCTCCTCTCGGCCCTGTCCGAAGTTCCCCTCAAACAGGGAATAGCGGTCACCGGCTCGGTCGATCAGTTCGGGAACATCCAGCCCATCGGAGGAGTGAACGAAAAGATAGAAGGATTCTTCGAGTACTGCCGCTACCGAGGCCTCACCGGAGAACAGGGCGTACTCATTCCGATACAGAACACACGTCATCTCATGCTCGACGAATCGGTGCTCGATGCAGTACGGGACGACAAGTTCTTTATCCGGGCCGTTTCAACCATCGACGAGGGTATTGAGGCGCTCACCGGCGTTTCCGCAGAATCGATTCATCGAAAAGTGAAGAACAAACTAAAAAAATGGGCCAAGAAAGCGGAGAAACTCAAAAAGGGTAAAGACTCCGCTACGGACGTGGAAGATGGCTCCGAAGAAGAGTGAAAAGCCTCTCAATCGTTCCCGGCCGCCTTACGTGGACACGGTTTTCGATATTCTGGAAGAGCTTTGGGGCAACGAAAAGGAAGAACCCCGTCTAGGCCATGAAGAACCTCTTGACGGACTCGTCCTCACGCTCCTCTCTCAGAACACGAACGACCGCAACCGTGACAAGGGGTTCGCCGCTCTGAAAGCGGCATTCCCGACTTGGGAACGTACGGCGTCCGCATCCGCAGAAGCAATTGAGGATGTTATTCGTCCCGCAGGACTTGCGAAGACGAAATCCGAAAGAATGCTCCAAATTCTGGGAGCGGTCAGAGAGGCTTTCGGAGACTATTCCCTCAAGGCATTGGCGGAAAAAGACGACGCTGAAGCCCGGAATTACCTTGCCTCGCTTCCGGGCATCGGCGCAAAAACGGTTGCATGTGTTCTGCTTTTCGACCTTGGGAGACCGGCTTTCCCGGTCGATACTCATATTGCCAGGTTCTGCCGGAGGATGAAATGGGTTGAAGAATCGCTCCCTCCGGAAGAAATACAGCCGCTGCTGGAGGAATGGGTCCCCGTTGAACGATACCTCGGAGGTCACGTGAATATAATAGAACACGGAAGAGGGTTATGCCGTGCACGGAACCCCGAGTGCGCACAATGCCCCTTGAAACGCGAGAACCTCTGTCCCTCGGCCCAGTAATACGTTGAGGGAGCCACGCCGTTTGGCTCCCTCAACGCAATCAAAGACCAGATAAACAGCCTCTCAGGAGCCGGGAGCGTCCTCTTCGGGAACCGGGGGGGTGTCCTCTGTTTCTTTCAAACGATCAAGAACAATTTTGTAGCCGTCCGCGCCGTATTCGAGGAATTTTTTCACCCGGCTGATCGTAGCGGTGCTTGCACCCGTTTGTTGGGCAATTTGAGGGTACGTGTACGCTTCGCTCAGCAAACGTGCAACTTCGAGACGCTGCGCAAGGGCGCGTATTTCGCCAATGGTGGCCACGTCCTCAAGAAAGCAGTAGACTTCGTCCTCGGTCTTGAGCGAGAGAAGCGCAAGGCAAAGCTGGTCTGTCAACTTGTCCTTCCATTTTTCGGTCATAGCATCCTACCTCCTTTATATTTTAGAGAAAAAAGCAACTACTGAATCCATATCGGCCTTCGACCCGATACTTACCCGCAACCAACAAGAAGAGTTCTCTGTTTCGGGAGAGAGCGAAAAGCGTTTCAAACAAATATCTCCGATAGATTCCGAGATTGTTTCCCAGGGAAAGGCGGCGCGAACAAGCACGAAATTGGCATCGCTGCGGAAGGCCTTCCACCCCGGAAGAGCGTTCACGTTCCGGACGAACGAGTCGCGAAGAACCTTGAGGCTTTCGACTCTTCCCAATAGAGCTTCGGCATGTTCGAGAACGGTCTCGGCAGCGGCATTCGAGAGCACATTGACGTTGAACGGCGCCCGGGCGCCGTTCAACGCGGAAGCAGTATCTTCCCCGCACACCGCATACCCCAGACGTATGCCGGCAAGCCCCCATGCTTTTGAAAGTGTCTTCAGCGCAAGAGAGTTGGTCGGCAGCGCTTTCCCTCGCATTGAAGCAAGCCATGTTTCTCTTGCAAACTCACCGTACGCCTCGTCGATCACGATTGTCGATTCACAAAGCGCCACAGCCTCGCCGATAAAGGAAACGGGGTGCGAGCGGCCTGTAGGATTGTTCGGCGAATCCAGGAGAACGAGCGAAGGTTTCAGCTCTTTCATCGTCTTCAGAAAAAGATCGTAATCAAAAAGCGGCTCTTCACCCCGGAGATCCGCCGGAACACAATGGAGCTTGGCTCCGAACAGGTCCGCAAGGCGATAGTACTCGGAAAAAGTTGGGGAAAAAACAAGAACGTCATCTCCGGGTGCAACGAAACGCGAAAACACCATCCAAAGAATTTCATCGCCTCCGTTTCCCGGCAGAATATACCCCGCAGGGAAACCGCAGTAGCTGGAGAGCTTCTCTTTCAGCTCGCGATAGTTCGGATCGGGGTATCTGTTCAACGGCAGACGCGCAACCTTCGCCAGAAAAAATCGTTTAACATCTTCCGGGAGGTCGAAAGGGTTTTCATTCTTATCAAGAAAACATCGCACGGAATTCACCGCCTCCTTGCAACAAAGAGAGCCCGAGGAAACTCGAGAGGCCGAAACAGTATTCGCACCGCATGCCCCGCGCCGAAATAGCAATCAACGGCATACGGCCGGAGAGCCAACTCGGCATCGGAGAGCGAGTGAAAAGGCGTTTGAGAGCCACTCGGACTTTACCATGCTACATTGTATAATCACAACATATTTCGCAGTCTAGCATTCTACCGTGTCAATGTCAACGACGAGCGCGCATCGCCGCTGAAGGGGAGTCTCCCTGAACGCGCAGCTCGCATACCATTTCATCGCGAGGAGGGAAACTGTGTGAACTCCACTGAAATGATTTCCGTAAACCGGCTTTTTGACGAAGACGGCATTCTGGCGGGAGACATTCTGTCTCCATCGGGAGTTCTTCTTCTCCCGTCGGGGCTCGACCTCGCTACATTGCGTTCCGCGCGTCCGGACGCGATCGAACTGCTTAAAAAACATGGCGTGGACAGCGTTCCGGTAAAAAAACACGAACCGGTCACAGCGGAGGAGTTTCAGCGACTCGTCTCTACTCTCTCACCTCCGGTTGTCAGGCTGAACCCGTTGCTTTCTCGAGTGATCGCGCACCAGATGGGAGTCGTCTACGCAAACATCGGAAACAGGGAGATGCGCGAAAGAGGGGTGCGTTCTCTTTTTTCCGTCGGGGGTACCCTTTCTTCGGAAGTCCGCCGTATTCCCCAGATCACGCTCTCTCTGGGAGAAGACGCCGAAAGAAAGCTTGACGCCGCCTTTCACGGTGTCAATGTGGCGCTTCTGGCGGGACATATCGCATGCCGCCTTTTCCCTTTATGGCCCGACTTTATTCGATCAGTCACCATAGGAGGCCTCTTTCACGACATCGGGAAGGCGTTCATTCTCTCTTCCGGGTACTCGTCCGAAATACTGAAAATGCTCCGCGACGACAGGATCACGCAGACGCACCCCCTTCTCGGAGAGGCCCTTCTTCGAGATGCAGGAGTTCGCAATTCGGATGTTCTTTCGTTCGTGCGCTCTCATCACGAGGTTTGGGATGGAAGCGGCTATCCGGACGGTCTTTCGGGAGAAAACATTCCAGTGGGAGCAAGGATAATCGCCGTCGCCAATGTCTTTCATAACGTGCTCGCCGACAAAGGAGAAGGGAAAAAAAGAAGCGACCAGGCGATTTCATCGGTTATCGCGTCGACTCTTGGCAAATTCGATCACTTTATCGTACGCGCTCTGCTTGCCTCCATTGGTTTGTACCCGCCGGGTTCGGTAGTGGAACTCTCGGACGGCAGGAGCGGAGTCGTACTCGAAACGCGGGAGAGGAACCTCGTCCGCCCGCGTATTCTCCTGATGACAGGCCTCGGAAAACAGAGGGAACTAGCGCCGGAAATCGTCGACCTTCGAACCGACCCCGTTGTTTCCATACGCAGGGCAATCGACGACTTCGGGACTACGCCGATTCCTCCGCTCGCCGCTTCAGGCGAAGGGAGAAGCAGCGTGCTCTTCCGGAAATATCGCTTGCCCGCCAAATTAGAGTAAATTTACGCAATTTCTGTTATTTATTTTCCGCGCCGGAAATCGACGCTCTCTATTGACAGCATCTGGAGCTTGGTGTAGAATCGCTCCTGTCGCTTGCGGGAGTGTGGCGGAACCGGTAGACGCAGCGGACTTAAAATCCTCCGGGCAGTGGCCCTTACGGGTTCGAGTCCCGTCACTCCCACCAAGAAGAGGTTATCGCGGGGTGGAGCAGTCAGGAAGCTCGTCGGGCTCATAACCCGAAGGTCGCAGGTTCGAATCCTGCCCCCGCAACCAATTTGGCGGTGTAGCTCAGATGGCTAGAGCATGCGGTTCATACCCGCAGTGTCACTG
>JAHDKT010000051.1 GCA_018436725.1 Synergistaceae bacterium
GAGGTGGCGCACCGACGACTTCGGATAGTTCGTCTCCAGCAGGGCGACGTCGGCGTTCTTGTCGAACGCCACGATCCGGACGATGTCGTAGAGGTTCTTCTCGTCCCATATCTTGATCGTCCTGTTCCCCTCGACCACGTGGTAGTTCGTCAGCATCAGGCCGTCGGGGGTGACGAAAAAACCCGTCCCCTGCCCCATGCGGTCGCCGTTCCCCTCCGTCACCAGCATCTTCACGGCGCGGGAGGCGTCGCGGATCATCGCGGGCGGGAATCCAGCGGCATGCGCGCTCCCGCTCCAAAGGAGGAGCGCAAGAAGAAGCGTCGAAAAAAACTGCAACGAGGCGCGGCCTCGAACAATCATACGGATCACCCCGAGTCGTCGAACGTATATCGTCTGGAGAAAGAATACCACAACAGATCAAAAGAAGGTGGGCATATCGGAATGAAGATCAGCGTTTGCCGTTAGCGTAAAGGACGGGTTTTCGAGTGCGGCAAACTTTTCGTATTTGTATAGTCTATTCATTAAAACACTGATTCTTCCACCCTTGTCAGGTCTATGTTGACAGCGCTCGGGCGGAGGTATATTATTGCCGTTGTTGATATATACAACATTATGTGCCGTGCATTGGGTGCGATAATGCAAGGAAGTATATTCTTATTTCGAAAAGTAACACGCCGTATCGTTCGCCGATATGAATTCGTCATGTTCCTTTATCATAATTCCAAAGGAGGTTTCTTTGTTATGAGAAAAATCGCAGCGTACTCTCTGCTCGTCTGCCTGCTGTTCGCGTCCGTCTCGTTCGCGGCGGTTACCGGCGCGGAGGTGCCCAAGGGAGAAGAGCCCCTGCTGATCACCAACGCGGGACAGGGCCCCGGAGGCAAGATGGGGCGTCTGCTGGTCGCCCGCGCGGGCGTCGTGGAGCAGCTGACCTACAACGCCGAGCCGAAGCCCGAGGATATCGCCGGCGGCGGCTACAAGACCATCCTCGTCGTCATCGGCTCCTCCGCAAAGGGGCTGGGCGCTTCCGGCATCACGATCGATCAGGAGATCGACCGTCTGCACGCGATCATGGAGAAGGCCAAGGAGCTGAATATCCCGGTCGTCGCCGCGCATATCGAGGGCAAGGCCCGCCGCGGCAAGCCGGGGAGCGCCGACGAGCGTTCCATCGACGCCATTCTGCCGTATGCCGCGCACATCGTGGTGAACAAAGAGGGCGATCTGGACAAGAAGTTCACCCGCTTCGGTGAAGAGCATTCAATTCCCGTAAGCTACCTCGACAACGCGATGGACCTCAACGCATTCGCCAAGACAATGTACGCAAAATAAAAACCGGACCCCGTCGTAACCTCTCGACGGGGTCTTTTCTTTTCAACGGACGGGAGGTCCTGAGATGTACGCGGAAACATCGTTTGTTCTGGCCGTGATGGTGTTCACCTTCGCCCTCGCGAGCTGGAAATTGAAATCGCCCGAACTGTCGATGATGATCACAGCCGTCGTGGGCGCGCTCGCCGGAGGGCTGGGGTTCCCGGTCCGCCTCCTGGTCGAAGGGACGTTCACCTACTTCGACGTGGCCTTCACCTTTCTGACGGCCTCCATCTTCATCAACTTCTACTCGGCCACCGGCGCGATGGACGCGCTGGTGCGCAAGATGGTGGACCGGTTCTTCGACCGCAAGTGGATTCTCTTCTTCCTGCTCGCCGTCATCATGCTCATTCCCGGCGCGCTGACCGGCGCGGGGAGCGTCTCCATGTTCGTCGTCGGCGGCATGGTCGCCACGGTGCTCCGCTTCAGCGGCATCAAGGAGACGCGCATCGTCGCCTTCATCTACGTCACGTCGATGCTGGCCGCCGTCGCGCCGCCGATCAACCTCTGGGTCATGCTGATGTGCGCGCAGGCCAACATGCCCTACGTGGGGTTCGAGTTCCCTCTTCTGGCCCCGATCGCGCTTATCACGGTCTTCACAGTCTTCTACCTGCTGCGCGGAGGCTCCCCCAAGGACAAGGAGACGGTGCTCGCCTCCCTTCCCGAAGCGCACGAACGGATGAACTGGTTCCGCATCGCCGCTCCGCTGCTGGTCTTCGTCGTGCTCATTCTGCTCTCCAAGTACGCGGCCTTCTCGACGCCGGTGCTCGGCATCCCGCTCATCTTCATCATCAGCACGGCCGTCGCCATGCTCGCCTCGCCCGAGCGGAAGGGCGCGCGCCACTGGTACACGGTTCTCACCAACACCTCGGAGCAGGTCTTTCCGCTGCTCGCGACCGTCATCAGCGTCGGCGTCCTGGTGAACATCATGACCGCGACGGGCGTCCGGGGGCTCATCGCCATCACCTTCGTCACCCTGCCGGTCTACCTGATCTACGCCTTCGCCCTCGTCGTGCTCCCGTTCGCGCAGGGCTCGCTCAGCTACAGCAGCGGGATCATTCTGGGGACGCCGCTGATCTTCCTCTTCAACTCCGTCGGCGTCAACGTGACCATCGTGGCCACGGCCCTCAGCCTCATCTTCCCGCTGGGCGACTGCCTCCCTCCGTCGAGGATCTCCGGCAGGGTCGCCATAGAAGTTTCGGGGTATCAGGGGACGTACGTCTCGTTCCTCAGGGCCATCCTCGTCCCCGCGCTCTTCATGGGGCTCGTCGCGCTCGGAATGCTGATGTACGCCAATCACTTCCGATGGCTCATCGTGTATTAGAAAGAGAGGATTTTCGGATTATGGAAGAATTCCTTCGCGCATCCAACGAGATCGTCCATCAGATCTATTTCGTCCTGGCCGGACTGTGCGGCCTCGTCCTCCTTCGGGGGCTGTTCTCCCGCAACACGCGCAAGACCATCGTGTACGACATCGTCTACGCCTACACGATCATTCCCTTCCTGCTGCGCGCGCTGCACATAAAGTAGGGTGACGGCGAATGTTCGACTACGAAAGATATAAAACGCCCCGGAAGATCGTCCTGCTGCTGCTCGCGCTGGCGCTCGCGTGGCTGGGCGGCAGGGAGTTCACGGAGCTGCGCACGATGAAGGAGACGGTCGTCGTCTCGGACGCCTTCACGAAAATGGTCATGCTCAGCGACTACTTTCCCCCCATCAAGGGGACGGGAGTGGACACGCCGGTGTACATCTACGACTCGGGCGTGCCCGGCGGTTCGATGTTCTACCTCGGCGGGACGCACCCCTACGAACCCGCCACGCAGCTCTCCGCCTACCTCATGATGGAGAACATCAAGGTGGAGAAGGGGAGAGTCTTCATCTGCCCCCACGCGAACATGAGCGCCTCCACCGTGGGAATGCTGGGGAACGCCTATCCGAAGTTCCTCCACGTGGAGACGGCGTTCGGCCCCAAGCCGTACAGAATCGGCGACAGGAACACCTCGCCGCTCGACCAGTGGCCCGACCCGTTCACGTACGTCCACTACCCCTCGGGGCAGAATCTCGACTACACCGACGCGCGCAACCTCAACCGGACCTATCCGGGCCGCCCGGACGGCAATCTGACGGAGCAGCTCACCTTCGCCATCATGGAGCTGAACCGGAAGGAGAACATCACGCTTTTCGTCGACGCGCACGAGGCCTCCCTCATGTACCCCGTGGTCTCAACCTACGTGGCCCACGACCGGGCGCTCGACATGGCGATGATGGCGTCGATGGAGCTGTCCGCGACCGAATTTCCGATGAAATGCGAGGCTTCTCCCAAGAACCTGCGGGGGTTGAGTCATCGGGACGCGGGCGACTACTGCGACTCGCTGGTCATCCTGATGGAGACGCCCGAGCCGTTCATCGACAGAGTAGCGGGCAAGATCACCGAAAAGCTGATGATGGACGGAAAGGACGAGTTCCTCCAGACCGCGGCGGAACACGGCCTGCTGTTCACCGACTACGACATCTCCGTCGGCTGCCCCATGTGGGACAGGGTCGGTCGCCATCTCTCCGGCGCACTGGCCATGATCCGGCAGATGAACGACTTCCTGATGGAGCCGGAGAAGGAGCTGCGACTCTCCTTCCCGAACTACTCCGACCTGAAGGAGCACGGGCTCGGACACTTTCTGAACGATCCGTCGAAAGCCGACCCGGCGAAGGTCTTCCTCAACTAACGCCATCGTCTTAGAGGCTTCTCCCGGCGGGGGCGTTTCCGCCGGTGCACCGCGCGCTTAAAGGCTTCGGTATGCTTCATCTATCTTTTTTTCAGACAGGAGGAAAAACACGTGTTGAAATCACTCAGAACCATGCTGTGCGCCATGCTGTGCGTCGTCCTTCTCTCCTCGGCCGCTCTCGCCTGCACCGTCGTCGCTGTGGGCAAGGACGCCTCCGCGGACGGAAGCGCCATGATCACGCACAACGACGACTCCAGGGTCGCCAACACCCGTCTCTTCATCGTTCCCGAGGCCGATTGGCCCGAAGGTTCGATGCGGAGCGTCGTGAAGGACGCCCACGGCTACGAGGGCGACGGACAGGTCATCGGCGAGATCCCGCAGGTCCCCCACACCTTCCGCTACTTCTTCTCCCGTTACTCCTTCATGAACGAGAAGGGGGTCGCCATCAGCGAATCGACCAACTCGGTCGATGTGACCGACGAGCGGAGCGCGAAGGTCAAGCAGATCATGGTGAAGGACGCCGTCGGAATGATGGACGCCTGGATCCTTCAGGACATCATGCTCGAGCGGGCGAGCACGGCCCGCGAAGCCGTCGAAATCATGGGCAAGCTCGTCGAAGAGTACGGCTGGTTCGACGCGGGCGAGACGATGCCTCTGACCGACGGCAACGAAGTCTGGATCGCCGAGTTCTACGGCAACAAGATCTGGGCCGCGCGGCGCATGCCGGACGACCACATCTTCGTGGGCGCCAACCGCGCGCGTCTCCGCCACCTTGACCTGACCGACAAGGAAAACGTCATGTACTGCCCCGACCTCGTCGAGTACGCCGTGAAAAACGGCTTCATCGCCGAGAAGGACGTCAATATGAAGGACTTCAGCCCCGCCGACGTCTACTACCCCAGCACCGCGCTCTACGCGACCCGGCGCGAGTGGAGGGTTCTTTCGCTCGCCGCCCCCGACTCCTTCAAGCTCGGCCCCGACGAGTACGACTACCCGATGTCCATCAAACCGGACAAGAAGCTCGGCGTGCATGACATTCTTCTCATCAAGGGCGACTGGTACGAGGGCACTCCCTTCGATCTGAGCAAGGGCATCCAGGCGGGCCCCTGGGGCAACCCCATCCGCTTCGCCAATTCCAGCAAGAAGAACCCCGACGCAAGCTGGGAACGCTCCGTCAACATGATGCGGACCGCCTACGTGCATATCGCCCAGGTCCGCGGCGATCTTCCCGCGGAAGTGCGCGGCATCAGCTGGTACGGCTACGGCGCGCCCGACACCACCTACATCACGCCCCTGTGGCCCGTGATGAGCAAGCTGCCCCCGCTCTACGGCATCGGCGACAGATACCACGACTATGATCCCAAGTCCGGCTGGTGGGTGAACACCCGCGTGCAGGAACTTGCAGGCCTCCGCTATCAGGACGCCCGCAAGGAGATCCACGCCGCCCGCGACGCGAAGCTGAAGCCGCTCTACGTGCAGGCGCGGATGATCCAGGACAAGGCCGCCGAGATGCTGAAGGCCGGCGATAAGGACGGCGCGGTCTCCCTGATCACCGACTTCTCCTACGCCCACGCGGTCGACTGGAACCAGCGCTGGCTGGCCCTCGGCGACAGGCTGCTGAGCAAGTACGCCCTCGGTTATACCGACGTGAAGGCCACGCCGTACCCCGAAGAGTGGAACGAAATCGTCGGCTACGACACGCCGAAGCGCTCCACGAAGTAACCATTTCCTGCCGAAGAGAGGGCGCGGAGGGCTTGCGAGCCGCCGCGCCCTTTTCGCATCCGCGCGGCGCCCCGCCGCGAGATACAAGGAGTCGACAGTATGAAGCTTTTCCGACCGCTGCTGTTTCTCGTTCTGTTGGCGACCGCCGCCGACGCTTTCGCCATCGGGCATGGACCGGCGGCGCGCTTGATGGCGCGCTGCGAGGCCGTCCTCTACGAGGAACGGTGCAGGCTCGGCCTGTATGATGCGCTGACTGACCCGGAGAAAACCGGCCTGATCGGCGTCGAGTTCTCGCCCCTTACGACCAGCCAGGGGCATCTGCCGGACAAACAGGCGTCGGCCCGCTCCGTCATGGCCGACGTCGTTGCGGAGTACCTCCGGCGGGCGGGCGTCGGGGAAGGGAACTGGGTGGCCGTGAACGCGAGCGCCTCCTTCCCCGGCTTCATTCTCGCCTCGCTCTGCGCCGTCGAGAGCATGGGGGCGAACGCGCAGGTCGTCTTCTCCTACGGCGCCTCCATGTACGGCGGAACCGACCCCGAATTCACCTTTCCCGTCATGCTCGATCTCCTCAACCGCGAAGGGCTCCTTTCGACGCGCCTCGCGGCCGCGGCCCCCGGCGGGGCCGGAGACCGAATGGCGGAGACGCTGCTGGAGGACCCGCGCCCCACGGTCGACATTCTGCTCGCCTCCAGAAGCGAGGAGCGCGTCGACGCGCCGAGCGTCGCCGAAGCCATCCGCCGCCGCCTCGAAATCTTCGACGACACGCCGCGCCCCGTGAAGTGCTTCATCAGCTGCGGGGGACCGGTCGTCGCCCTGGGAACGACCGAGGCGGTACTTGAACTCCCTCACGGCCTGATAACGCGCTTCGAACCGATCCCGAAAGACCCCGAACGCGGTCTGCTCTTCGACTTCCTCGACAGAGAAATTCCTGTCCTTCACCTCCTCTTCGTCCGCGGCATCTGCGACGATTTCGGCATCCCGTACGAAAGCGGCGCGGGGCGGTAGACGGACGGGTCCTCGTATATTTCACGCGTCCGGGTTTTCCTATTCTGAACGATTCAAAAGAGAACCGTATCCCTCTTGACCTTTACACCGTGTAAAGGTTTATTATTCTCTTCGGAAAACGCAATTTTTCTACTTCACGGATGCATTCGCACCACAAGGAAAGAAAGAAGGGAACTGCGATGCCGAAGAACAGCGTAGAGGAACCGCGGATTCGCTCCGGAAACGACACGGTATTCGGGACGGAGGCGTATCCGTCGGTGCTTATCGTGTCACAACGCATATTCCGTCCGCAAAACGCATGCGTATGGAAACACATCGGGAGGCGAGCGACTATAACAAGTCACAAGGGATTCACGTTTCTGGTTTTGATGGCGATTCTTGCGGCATTGCTGTCCTTCCCGGCGTCCCGGGCGCACGCCGTCGTCCGGACCGTAACCGACCCCGGCGACGATCTTGCCGACTGGCCGTCCAAGACGGGAATGCTCCGGACGGTCATCTACGACTGCCGGGACGGGGACGAAATCCGGTTCGCGGACACCGCGCGGACCGTGTACCTCCGGGCGGACGTCTGTTTCTCTCCCGGGAAGACCGTTACGCTCACGGGACCGGCGACGATCGCGACCGCGCAGAACAACTCGGGAACCCGCTATTTCGTCGTTCCGAAAGGCGCGACCGTCGTCATGAAGAGCCTGGTGCTCTCGGGAGCCTCCCCGGCGAGCGGAGGCGGCGCCGTCAGGAACGAGGGCGCGCTGACCATGGAGGGATGCACGATAAAGGACGGCCAGTGCTGGAGCAACGGCGGCGCCATCGACGCGGGCGAGGGGTCCGTGACGACGCTGACGAACTGCATCGTTTCCGGCAACAAGCTGCTCCGTCTCGGCTACTCCGGGGGTGGCATATGCGTGTACAAAGGGACGCTGACGATGACCGGCTGCTCGGTGACGAACAATACGGGCGCGTACTACGGCGGCGGCGTCTGCTTCTCGGGAACGGCGACGCTGACGAACTGCATCATCGAATCGAACGCCACGGACTCGAACGGAATTGGGGGCGGCGTCGACGGCTCCGGAACCCTGACCATGTCGGGAGGCGCCGTCAGAAACAACTCCAGCGGATATCTGGGGGGCGGCCTTCGCCTCACGGGGGAAACGGCGACGTTGGCGAGCGTCACCATCGAATCCAATTCCGCGTCCCTGCCGGAGGGTAAGGGAGGCGGCCTTTACAACGGCGGCGCCCAGCTGACCCTGGTCGGATGCACCGTCCGGAACAACTCCTGCGGGAATAGCGGAGGCGGCATTGGAACCGCGGGCTCCCTCTCGCTGAAGAAAAAATGCGTAATTACCGGAAATACGCCGGACAATATCTCCGCCCCCAGCGGATATACCTCCGACGGGACGAACCAGATCGGGACGAGCCCGAACAAGTCCGCTACGGCTTTTTCGGGCTACTCGGGCGAGTCGGAGCCCGAGCCCCGGTCGATCACGGGCGACGCCGACGTCGCGCAGGTGAAGAACGCCCTGACCGACCCGGCAAGCGACGTCTTCCGGGCCGTATCGGGCGCATTGTCGCAGGATCTCTCCGGAATTTCGGGCGACGCGAGCGCCTCGCTTGCGGGAATGACCGCCTCGCTGTATTACGCGAACACGTTCGAGGGCGTGACGGTCGAGAGTCGGGACCTCGTCGTCGAATACACGGCATCGTACCCGGAGCGCGCACGGTATTACGCGCTCTTCGCCCGCTCCGACGGCTCGGGGTACGAACTTCCGGACAGGGGCGTGCAGTTCGAACTCAAACCCGGGCAAACACTCCCCGACGGCGTGACGCCGCCCGACTTCTACGAGGAGGGCGAGGGGTTGATGACCTGGCGGAACGTGGTGACCGACAACGGCTCCTTCGACCTCGAACCGGCCGCCGGAATCGTAACTTTCCGCGTGTGTTCGGTCCGCGCCGCCGAGAAGGCGGTCTCCTCCGGGGGATCGGGCTGCTCGGCCGTCGGCGCGTCGCCCTTCGCGCTCCTTCTGGGATTGCCGCTGCTGCTATGGCGGGGTACGCCTTCACCATAGGGCTTCTCTCCACGATGAATCTGGTGAACAAGGCCATCGGCGAAGTCGAAGAGGCGATGCGGGAACCGGAAGGATACCGGAGTCGAAGGCGAGGTGAGCTGCAACAGCGAGGCGGCGAAGAAGCGGAGGCCGAGCGGATGCGGCTTCTTCGCCATTCTGAACAGCAGGACGAACGCCCGAGGCTCGCTGCGTAATGTCTCTTTCTATAATTTCACGGTTCCGCGTAGCGCCGCCTCGGAAAATTAGGTATACTTAACCGGCGGAATCTTCCCGCTGTTGCCTGTGTATCGAATCTTTCATCGAGGAAGGGAGGGAATCATTTCCTGTCCGCGCGTGTGAACCGAAGCGGGAAGCACCTGTCTCCAAGCATATACGAAAGGAAGTGGACGAAGATCATGAAAAAAGTTCCCGTACTTCTCCTTGCGCTGGCTCTTCTCGGCATCTTCATGGCGTCCGCCGTCGCCGCGTATCCGCAGCGGAGCGTCACCGTGGTCTGCCCCTGGGGAGCGGGCGGCGGTACCGACCGTCTGACGCGCTTCATGGCGTCCCAGCTCGAACAGGAGCTTGGGAAGCCGTTTCCCGTGGTCAACAGAACCGGAGGCAACGGCGCCGTAGGCCACTCGGCGGGCGCGTTCGCTCCCCCCGACGGATATACCGTCACCATGGTGACGCTCGAGCTTGCCACGATGCACTGGATGGGGCTCACCACCCTGACCCAAGCCGATTTCGCCTATGTCATCCAGCTCAATCAGGACGCGGCGGGCGTCATCGTCAAGGCGGACGCGCCGTGGAAGACGCTGCGGGAGCTTCTCGACGACATCAAGGCGAAACCGGATACGTTCAAGTTCTCCGGGACTGCGGCGGGCGGCGTCTGGGATCTCGCCCGTATCGGCATGCTCGACAAGGCGGGCATCCCGGTGAACTCCGTGAGCTGGATTCCCACCACGGGAGCCGCGCCCTCGATCATCGAACTGCTCGGAGGCCATGTCGACGTGATCACGTGCAGCCTTCCCGAGGCCGCTTCGCAGCTTGCGGCCGGCGAACTGCGCGCCCTCGCCGTGATGTCGGACCAGCGCGACCCCGCATACCCGGACGTACCGACGCTGAAAGAACTCGGCATCGACTGGTCCGCCGGAACGTGGAGGGGCTTCGCCGTTCCGAAGGCCACGCCGCAGGAGGTTGTCGACGTTCTGTACCAGGCGTTGAAAAAGATCGTCGATGCCGACGCGTACAAGGACTTCATGTCGAAGAACGGCTTCGGCGTGCTGATCCGCGGACCGCAGGAGTTCGCCGACTTCGCGAAGCAGCAGGACGCCGATCTGAAGAACGTCATGGAACTCGGAGGCTATTTGAGCAAGTAAAATCCAGACGATGTTTCCAAGCGCCCCGCGGAGTTCCGGCGGGGCGCTTTCGCTAAGGAGGTAGCGCATGATCAAGCTGTTGAGGATTTTTTTCGGCCTTATTCTTCTTGTGCTTTCCGCAAGCGTGTTCTGGACCAGCTTTTCGTTTCCTCAGGCCGTCTCCGCCGGAAAACGAATTCCCGGGCCCGGCTTCTTCCCTATCCTTCTGAGCGTCTTTCTTTTTCCCGGAGGGGTGTACCAGATCATCGCCGGCCTGAAGACTCCGTGGAGCGAAGGGGGAAAAATCGTCTGGAACCGGGGAACGGCGAACGTTCCCGTGCTTTTAGTCCTGCTGCTGGCGTACGTTCCTCTGATGGAGAAGCTGGGGTATACCCTTGCGACGTTTCTCTTCGGCATGCTGCTGATGCTTCGCCTGAAAGTACCGTTCTTCAAGGCGCTTCTTGTCGCGGTGTCGACGACGCTCTTCATCGTCCTCGTCTTCGGCAGGGTCTTCCACATCCAGCTGCCGCGGGGCATCATCGGATTTCCATTGTAGGAGGGGATGCGCATGCTCTCTGAAGTGCTCGCCGTGTTTCGGCCGGGAATCCTCGTTCCCTGGCTTCTCTCGATGGCGTTCGGCGTCCTCGTCGGCGGAACCCCGGGACTGACCGCGACGATGGGCGTCGCCCTGATCATCCCGATAACCTATTACATGGAGCCGCTCGCCGGTATGGCCATGATCCTGGGCGTCTCGTTCACCTCCATTTTCACCGGAGATATTCCGGCGACGCTCCTGCGCATTCCGGGAACCCCCGCTTCCGGCGCGGCGGTTCTCGACGGCTATGAACTGACGAAACAGGGCAGAGGGATGGAGGCTCTGCTGCTCGACCTCTTCTGCTCCGCCATCGGCGGTTTCATCGGCATACTGCTGCTGATCGTCGTCGCCCCTCCGCTGGCGAGATTCGCTCTTCGATTCACGAACTTCCAGTACTTCTGGCTCGGTCTTTTCGGCCTGAGCATGAGCGCCGTGCTCAGCGCGGGAAAGCCCTTCAACGGCGTCGTCTCCGCCGCCCTCGGGCTACTGATCGCGACCGTCGGCATCGACATCACCACCGGAATGCCGCGCTTCACCGGCGGCAACATGGAGCTGATGAGCGGCGTCGGATTCATCCCGGCGATGGTCGGTCTCTTCGGCCTCTCGGAGGTGTTGAAGAACGTCTCCAACCCCGCGCTGCTGAAAGAGAGCAGCATCACGGTCTCCGGGAAGGCGTCGCTCCTCGGGGCGCTGCGGCTGATCTGGCGGAACAAGTGGACGGCGATCAAATCCTCGGTTCTGGGAACGTGCGTGGGCGCTCTGCCCGGCGCCGGCGCCGACATCGCGGCCTGGGTGGCCTACGGCGTCGAGAAGAAGACGGCGAAGAACCCCGACGAGTTCGGCAAAGGGGCGATACGGGGCGTCATCGCCCCGACGAGCGCCAACAACGCCGCCCTCGGAGGAACGTGGATCCCCGCGCTCGTCTTCGGCGTTCCCGGAGACTCCATCACCGCGATCGTGCTGGGGGCGATGCTGATGTACGGCCTTCGCCCGGGCCCCCTGATCTTTCAGGAGAATCTCTCCCTTGTCCACGGCATCTTCGCGGTGGGGCTGATCTCGCAGCTCTTTCTCATTCCCGTGGGGCTCGTCGGGATCAAGGTCTTCGGCTCGATCCTGAGGCTTCCGCGCAACATGGTCATGGTCATCGTGCTCGTCTTCTCCGTCATCGGGTCGTTCGCCATCCGCAACAGCTTCTTCGACATCTACATCATGGTCGCCTTCGGGGTCGTCGGGTATCTGTTCGAATTTCTGGAGATACCGCTCCCTCCGATGATCCTCGCGCTCATCCTCGGCCCCATGATCGAGGACAACCTGCGAGTGGGGCTGATCAAAACGCACGGAGGGTTCGGGGCGTTCATCTTCGACCCCATCTGCTTCCCCCTGATTCTGTGCATTCTCTTCGTCTTCTTCGGCGGGCCGCTTCTGCGCTATTTCAAGAAAGAGGGCAACGGGCCGAAAGCCGAATAAGAGTGCGGCGTGCTCAATCGCCTTCCTGTCGGCTTGCGGGCGGAAGAGGCTTTGCTTCGCCCTGCGGATTACTCCCGCAGGCGCCTCTGCGGTGCAAAGAAGACGGTCGCTCACGGCGAGCGCTTCCGAGAATAGATTGAAAGTTACTGTTGACTTTCACACTGTGTCAAGGTTTATGATAGCGCATGAAGGCTGGAGGAGCGCCCTCGCCCGAGTCTTCGCCGTTTGCGGTTTTCCTCATCCTTGACGGAGGGGGGGAGAATGCGCCCAGGAGGGGAAGCAGTGTTTTGAACCTGTTTCAATGTACGGGAAGGATACCATGCCGAGGAAGAAGAGCGATAGGTGAAAAGGGGGACTGACGATGGAAAATACTCCAGCGACAAACAGATTCCACGGAGAAATGCAGACAAGAGGAAGAAGACGACTGGCGACTGCGCTTATTCTTCCGCTCGTTCTGCTCCTGCTCGCCGCAGGCGCAAGCTCCGCCGCCGACCTGATGGTGACGAACGGAGGAGACGACGGATCTCCGGGGACGCTACGCCACGTCATATCGGTCGCCGCGGAGGGAGACAGAATCATTTTCCAGAGATTCATGAAAAGGATCATCCTCACCGGCGACAAGCTTGTGATCAACAAGCAGTTGACGATCGACGCCTCCGAATCCGGGCATGTGGTCATACAACAGACGGCGTCGGGTAAATGCGTCTTTTATGTGACTCCTTCCGCTGTCTGCACGTTCAAAGCTCTCGAGATCACCGGAGGCAATCTCGGCAATAGGTCCAGCGATCTCGGGGCGGGAGTGCTGAACTATGGAACGCTGACGATGGAGAGGTGCGTTGTGACCGGAAACACCGGAGGCGGGGGAATCACGAACCGGAAGAGCCTGACCATGACACACTGCAACGTGAGCGGCAACTCGGCGAACGGGTCCGGCAAAGCGGGAGGAATCGCCAACTTAGACGACGGCTACAACCCGTCGGTCCTGACGATGACGAGCTGTATCGTGGATGACAACGTCTGCATCGACGGCTATGCAGGCGGCATCTATAACGGCGACAGGGGCACGCTTTTCATGAATAACTGCAAAGTCAGAAACAATGTGCGTAATGGTTTTGGAGGCGGAATATTTATCGGATACGATTCCCCAATGACGAGCCTGACCAACGGCTGCGTGGTGACGGGGAACACCCCCGACAACATCTGCACCAACTACGGCGGCGCCTATACCACGGACGGCACCTGCACCATCGGGGACGTTTCCGGGACCAGCGCGACGGCGCTTTCCGGATTCGCCGGGGGCGCTTCCCCCGCGCCGCGGAAGACCGCGGGCGAACCGGACGTCGCGGCGGTCGAGCGGGATCTGCGCTCGCCCACGAGCGAACTCTTCGTCGTTGTGAAGAATCTCCTGGAGTCCGATCTCGGCGGCCTTCCAGGCGACGTCTCGGCGGGGCTTTCGAGCATCGACGCGACGGTGTACAACGCCTTCGCCTACGAGGACGTGTCGCTTGCGGACGCCTCCGGAAAGGGCGAGCTGATTATCGAATTCACCGCGTCGTGGCCGGAGCATGTCCGCTACTACGCCGCGCTGGCGGAGTACGGAGGCGCTGCTGGAGCGCAATCCGTGAAAGGATACGTCATCCCCGAGCGGGGAGTTCAGTTCGAGACCAAGCCGGGACAGCCGCTCCCCGACGGTTCCGTGCCGCCCGACTTCTACGAGGAGGGCGAGGGATTGATGACCTGGCGGAACGTGATCGCCGACAACGGTCCGTACGACCATAACCTCGAAGTCGGCGTCGTGACCTTCCGCGTCGCCTCGATCCGCGCCGAGGCCCAGGCGGCTCCTTCAGGGAGTTCAGGCTGCTCGACGGGGGGCGTCTCTTCCTTCGCGCTGCTGCTCGGAGCGCCGTTGCTGCTCCTCCGGAGAATACGGGGAAGGTGTACTTGGTTTCAGGAAGATACTTCGATAATTTAAGTTCTTTAATTTTTAAAGTATGAAAGGGGACTCGAACATGAAACGGGGCAACAAGTTTTTCGGAACGCTGTACATCGCGCTGGTCTGCTTTCTGCTGCCGAACACCGGAGCGGAGGGCGCGCAATGGGTGGTCACGAAGAGGACGGACGACGGAAGCTCCGGCACGCTGCGCCACGCGGTGCAGAACGCCGCCGCGGGCGACGCGATCGTCTTCGATGGTACGATAGCCAAGGTCGAGCTGACCGATTATATCTTTCTCAACAAGGCGCTGACGATCACGGGCCCCGCGACGCTCCAGCAGACGGGCTCCGGCAAGAGGGTGCTCTACGTGACGGGCGACTCCACGCTCAAGGATCTGACGATCACGGGAGGAAACATCGACAACAACGGCGCCGGCATCTTCAATTACGCCGCTCTGCGGATGGAGCGCTGCGTCGTCACCGGGAACACCGTCGGCGCGGGAATCTACAACCTGAAAAATCTGACCATGGTCGACTGCGTCGTCAGCAACAACACGTCCACAGTGCAAAGTCGCCACGCGGGCGGAATCATCAACGCGGCGACGCCCTACGACTCTCCGGTGCTGACGATGCACAACTGCACGGTGGAGGGGAACTCGAATCCCGCCACGTACGGAGGGGGGATCTTCAATGGACACAAACTCTTCATGTACGGCTCCACGGTCCGGAACAACAGCAGCAAAGGGTCCGGTGGAGGCATCTACCTCAACCTTTTCAGCGAGACGACCCTTGCGCAGAGCTGCGTCGTGAAGGGGAACACTCCGGATCAGATCGTCGGACCGGGGCAGTACGGCACGCTGAGCGTGGACGGCACCTGCACCGTCGGCGACGCGCCGGGGAGCAAATCGTTTTCGCTCTCCGGAGCGGCGGAGGGGAGCGATCCCGAACCCCGAAGCACCGCCGGGGAGTCCGACGTGAAGGCGGTGGAGAACGAGCTGAGGAACAGCGGAAGCGATCTCTTCAAGAGCGTCGAGGGATATCTCGAGGCGGACCTCGGGGGCCTTCCCGGCGAGGCATCGGCAAGCCTCGCGAGCATGAACGCGACCCTCTACAACGCCTTCGCCTACGAGGACGTACCGCTCGCGGACGCATCGGGCGGCGGCGAGCTTATCGTCGAGTTCACGGCCTCCTACCCGGAGAACGTACGGTACTACTCGGCCTTCGCGAAGTACGAGGACGCCGCTGCGGGAGTCCGCGCCGTAAAGGGGTACGTGGTACCGGAGCGGAGTATCCAGTTCGAGATCAAGCCGGGGCAGGCGCTGCCCGACGGCGCGACGCCGCCCGACTTCTACGAGGATGGCGAAGGCCTGATGACCTGGCGGAACGTGATAGCCGACAACGGACCTTTCGACCACAACCGGGAGACCGGCGTGGTCACCTTCCGCGTCGCGTCGGTCCGCGCCGAGGCGCAAACGTCCTCGACGGGCGGTTCCGGCTGCTCGGCCGTCGGCGCGTCGCCGTTCGCGCTCCTTCCGGCGCTTCCGCTCGTGTTCCTGCGGAAGAAACGCTCGTAACAATGCGCGGGACGCCGCGATCTTTCGGGAGGAGTTGTGTTCTCCCCTCTTGACTCTCACACGGTGTAAAGGTTTATCATGTCTTTTGCCATAACAGCGAATTTTTACGATGCTGCGGCTGCGGAGGTTCGGCTCCCGTCACGACGGGAGAGTACATAAAGGAAAGGTGGCTGGAGAAATGAAGGAGTGCGACGGAGCAACGAAGAGGCGGCAGTGGGGAGGAGGAAGCGGACCGGCGCTTTTGGCCGTCGTCCTTCTTCTGGCGGCATGGGCGGGGTGCGCGCACGCGGAGAACGAGGCGAAAGCCTTTCCCCCGGTGACGTGGACCGTCACGGACGCTTCCGACAACCCCGCCTCTCCCGGCGAGAACACGCTGCGCGGAATCATCGGGAAGGCGACCGACGGGGACATCATTTCCTTCGGAGCCGGAGTTACGGAGATTTCGCTCCAAGGAGAGCTGATCATCGACAAGCTACTGGTTATAAAGGGCTCCTCCGCGCAAAAAGTCACGATCAGGCAGACGGCGGCGGGCGCAAGGGTCCTCTCAGTTGCAGCGGGAAAGAGCGCGGGCCTGCTGTACCTGACGATCACGGGAGGCAGACGGGCGGAGTACGGAGACGGCGGCGGCATTCTCAACAACGGGACGCTCACTATCGATCACTGCACCATCGTGGACAATACGACCGACGGTTTCTCCGGAGGGGGCGTCGCCAACCAAAATGGCGGAACGCTGACGATCAAGAACTCGCTCGTGAAGGGAAATTCCGCGTCGGGCGCCGGAGGCGTCTGGAACGGCGGAACGCTGACCATGGAGGACTGCGTCGTCGAGGAGAACACGTGCTCGTACAGCGGCGGCGGCGTCGGCAGCAATCGGGATATGACCCTGAAGAACTGCACGATCCGGAACAACCGTTCTACAATGTACAGTCATTCCGGAGGCGGAGTCTACACCATCGGCACGGCGACGATGAGCAACTGCACCGTCCAGGGAAACAGCGCCGCGACGGACGGAGGAGGCATCTACAATCGCGGCGATCTTCTCCTGATAAGCTCCACCGTCGCGAACAACACCGCAGCCAACGGCGGCGGGATCTACTCGGGATACAACACGAATCTGATGCTCTACTGCAGGGTGCAGGGCAACACACCGGACCAGATCCGGGGTTCCTACAAGGCGGACAAGACCTGTGTGATAGGCAGCACCCCGGGAGCCGCCGCCGTGGCCTTCGGAGGCGTCGCGCACGGTGTAACGCCCGAAGCGCGGAAGACTGCGGGCGAGGCCGACGTGACGAAGGTGGAGAACGACCTGAAGAGCGCGGAGAGCGGTATCTTCAAGGCTGTGAAGGGCGTCCTGTCTTCGGACCTCGGAAGTCTTCCGGGGGGTGTGTCCGCGACGCTGTACGACGCCTTTGCGTACGAGAACGTGCCTCTTGCGGACGCGTCGGGAGAGGGGGAACTGGTGGTCGAGTTCACCGCCTCGTGGCCGCGGCATGTCCGCTACTACGCGGCGTTCGCGGAGTACGAGGACGCTGCGGCAAGCGCGCAGGCAGTGAAGGGGTACGTCCTTGCCGAACGGGGCGTGCAGTTCGAGATCAAGCCGGGGCAGGCGCTCCCCGACGGCGTCGTGCCGCCCGACTTCTACGAGGATGGCGAGGGGCTGATGACCTGGCGGAACGTCGTGGCGGACAACGGGCCGTACGACCATAACCGGCAGCTCGGCGTGGTCACATTCCGCGTGGCGTCGATCCGCGCGGAGGCCCAAACGGCCCCGACGGGCGGCTCCGGCTGCTCGGCCGGAGGCTTCTCACCCTTCGCTCTCCTGCTTGGATCGCCGCTGGCGCTCCTGCGGAGAATGCGACGACGCTGAAGACGCATGAAAGCGGAATAATTTCATCGAAATATCTATGCATTTCTTGACTCTCGCGCAGTGCGAAGGTTGAAGAGAGCATGCGGAAAGGGTACGCTCGCCCATTTTTCGCGAGCGGCCCGCGAAGGCAGATTCCGGGAATACGGCGACGACCGCCGCACACTATTATTAAGGAGGAGATCCTCGATGACGCAGGACCAGAAGAAGGTCGGAGCGAAGATGAATGAAGATCTGAAGCCGGAGGAACTCAAGAAGAAAAAGAAGGTCGGCGAACTGGACGACACCGAGCTGGACGGAATTTCCGGCGGCGAGGGTATGGATACGGGAAAGATCATTCCGTAGCGTTTTTCAAAAGCAGGAGAGCCACCGCTCCCCTGCTTTTTTTCTCTCAGACTCGACGTTTGAGCCCCGCGTACGTTCAGCTTCACGCCGTTTTCCGAAGCCGCCGCTTTCACGTTTCGTACTTCGATATCGCAGCGCGCTCCAATCTTCATTTCCTTCTTGACTCTGACACGGTGTGAAGGTTTATTATTGCTTGCGCCATAAGGGCGAATTTTGTGCCTTCATACGGCGCGTCTTTCTTTGTCATGCAGCGGCGGCATATTTCGGGAAGGGTAGGTGGAAGAAGCAATGGAGAAACACGACGAGGCGATGAAGAAAAGAAAGGGAAGACTCCGGTACGGTGCGCTGTTTCCGGCCGTCACCGTCCTTCCGATGCTTCTCGTACTGCGCAGATACTCGATCAGGAGGTGTGGATCATGAAAAAGACGAATCTGTACGGAATCGTCGTCACGGCGGCGATGACGCTCTGTCTGGCGGGATTCGCCCTGCGGGCGGAGGCGACGATATGGAAGGTGACCAGAACGGACGACAATCCGTCGAACCCGGCGGAGGGGTCGCTGCGGCACGCCGTGAACAACGCGTGGAACTACGACATTATCACGTTCGAATCGACGGGGATGACGATCGACCTCGCGGAGGAACTTTCCATCGCGAAGACGCTCACCATCATAGGCTCGGGGACGGCCAGCCCGACGACGGTCCGGCAGACCGCTCCGGGCAAGCGCGTCTTTTCGATCGCGCCGAGCGTCTTCGGCCCCCGGTTCGAATACCTGATCATCAAGGGAGGCAACGCTGCGGAGAGCGGCGGCGCCATCCTCAACAGGGGGTACAGCCTGACGCTCTACCGCTGCACGATCGACGGAAACTCCGCGGCCAACTACGGCGGCGGCATCGACAACCACGGAAAGCTGACGCTGAACATCGTCACCGTCAAAAACAACAGCGCGTCCTCGGGCGGCGGCGTCAACAACCGGACGGGGAGTTCCTGCGACATGTACATGTCCACGTTCACGGGGAATACGCCCGACCAGATCGTCGGCGCCTACACCACGGACGGGCACTGCAATATCGGCGACGCGGCGGGAACGGCCTCGGTCGCCTTCGGCGGCATCCCGGAGGGGGTCTCGCCGGCCCCCCGCAAGACGACGGGCGAGTCCGACGTGACGAAGGTGGAGAACGATCTGAAAACCCCGGAAAGCGGCATCTTCACGGCGGTGAAGAACGCCCTTTCCGCGGACCTCGGCGGCCTTCCCGGCGGCGTCTTGGCGGGGCTTTCGGGCATGAACGCGACGCTGTACAACGCCTTCGCCTACGAGAATGTGCCGCTTACGGACACATCGGGCGAGGGGAAGCTGGAGGTGGAGTTCACGGCGTCCTGGCCGCAGAACGTGCGCTACTACGCGGCGCTTGCGGAGTACGAGAGTGCGGCGGGAACGCAGTCCGTCAAGGGGTACGTCCTTCCCGAGCGGGGAGTACAGTTCGAGATCAAGCCGGGGCAGTCGCTCCCCGACGGCGCGACGCCGCCCGACTTCTACGAGGAGGGCGAGGGGCTGATGACCTGGCGGAACGTGATCGCCGACAACGGGCCGTACGACCACAACCGGCAGGCCGGCCTCGTCACCTTCCGCGTGGCGTCGATCCGTGCAGAGGCCCGGACGGCTTCTTCCGGAGGTTCGGGCTGCTCGACGGGGGGAGCGTCGCCCTTCGCACTCCTTCTGGGTGTTCCGCTGCTGCGTCTGAGAAAAACACGTATAAACTCCCTCGCGGACGCCGGTTCAGAAATTTAAGAGGTGGAAAGACGGATGAAAGATCATCGTGAATCGATGAAGGGACTGCAAAAAAAGGGGGCGCCGCGTCAGTTGGGCGCGTTGCTTTTAGCAGTCATCCTCCTCTTGGGAATCATGCGGGGATTCGGTGGGGAAGCGGAAGCCGCGACATGGAAGGTGACCGATGCCTCGGACAGTCTCTCCTCTCCCGGACAGAACACCCTGCGCGGAATCATCGGCAGAGCGATCGACGGAGACATAGTTTCCTTCGCGTTCGATATTAAGGAGATCGAACTCCAAGGAGAACTTGTCGTCGACAAGTCGCTGACGATAACAGCCTTTCCCCCCGAACGGGTCACGATCAGGCAGACTGCGGCGGGAGCCGGAGTGTTCTCCATTCCCGCAGGCAAGCAAGTACACTTGCTCTATCTGACGATCACAGGAGGGAGAGCTTCCTGGTGCGGCGGGGGTATTATCAATTACGGAACGCTCTCGATCAGCTACTGCACGATAACGGACAATACCGCCGGCCACTACGGAGGAGGCGTCTCCAACGAGAAGAGCGGCGTGCTCACGATCAAAAATTCGCTCGTGAAGGGGAATTCGGCCTCGGGTTCCGGAGGCGTCTGGAACAGCGGGAGGCTGATTATGGAAGACTGCATCGTCGAGGAGAATATGTGCTCCGCCGGCAGCGGCGGCGGCATCGGCAGCAACGGTGCGATGACTCTGAATAGATGCACGATCCGGAACAATCTATCCACTATTGTCTCTCATTCCGGAGGGGGCGTCTACACGATCGGCGCCGCCGCTATGACCGACTGCACCGTCAAGGGAAACAGCGCCGCGACGGGGGGAGGAATCGAGAATCGCGGAGACCTGACACTTTCATTCTGCACGATCTCCGGCAACAGCGCAAACAGAGGAGGCGGGATCAACGCGGAAGGGAGAACGACGATCATGGACAGCGCCATCGAGAGCAACGCTTCCATCTCGTCGGGGGGCGGAATGGAGCTTCGCGGCGAACTCACCCTGACGAAATGCCTGATTCTGAAAAATACCGCTGCCAACGGAGGTGGGATCAACATAGTAACAGGAACGGCAACTATGAAAGACTGCACCGTCCGGGGCAATAGCGCGACAGCGTCGGGAGGGGGCATGGAAAACGGCGGCGAAGTGAACTTGATCAACTGCCTCGTTTCCGACAACACCTCGGCCGGCGGGGGCGGGATCAACGTGCACACATACAAAACAAGCGTTTACGATACGGTAATAGCGAACCTGAAGGAACGGACGAAGGTGTACTCCAACACGCCCGATCAGATCCAGGGCCCCTATACGGCGGACAGCACCTGCATGGTGGGCGGTTCCTCCGGAACGGCCTCCGTCGTCTTCGGCGGCGTGGCCGAGGGCGTTTCTCCCCAACCCCGCAAGACCAGCGGCGAAGCCGACGTCACGGCGGTGGAAAGCGACCTGAAGAACCCTGAGAGCGGCATCTTCACGGCGGTGAAGAGCGCCCTCTCCACGGACCTGGGCGGCCTTCCCGGCGGCGTTTCGGCGGGGCTTTCGGGCATGAACGCGACGCTGTACACCGCCTTCGCCTACGAGAACGTGCGGCTTGAAGACACTTCGGGCAATGGAAAGCTGGAGGTGGAATTCACCGCCTCGTGGCCGAGGAACGTCCGCTACTACGCGGCGCTCGCGGAGTACGAAAACGCGGCGGCGGGAACCAAAGCTCCACGAGAGGTCGCGGCGCTCGCGGTGAAGGGGTACGTTATCCCCGATCGGGGCGTGCGGTTCGAGATTAAGCCCGGTCAAGCGCTCCCCGACGGCGCGACGCCGCCCGACTTCTACGAGGAGGGCGAAGGGCTGATGACCTGGCGGAACGTGATCGCCGACAACGGGCCCTATGATCATAACCCGGCGGTCGGCGTGGTCACCTTCCGCGTCGCGTCCATCCGCGCCGAGGCGCAGACGGCCCCGACAGGCGGCTCCGGCTGCTCGACGGGCGCGGCATCGCCCTTCCTCCTTCTTCTGGCGACGCCGCTGCTGCTGCGGAAAAAACGCCCGTAAACTCGAAGGGGGCGCGGAAAAACCTTTTCTCGCGCCCCCTTCGAGCAGTTACCCTGAAACGGCGACCCGGTCGCCTGGGCTCGCTTCCTTCAGGGAGAAGAGCAGCACGCTCACCGAGACCAGCAGCGCCGTCCTGTCGGCGAGGGCGAAGAGCAGCAGGAAGCACGCGGCCAGGAAAGCCGACGCCGCCCGGACGGCCGGAGAACGCAGCAGACGAGCCGCCGCCGCGACCGCCAGCAGCGAGTTCAGCAGAAAGAGCCCGTTGGCGATACCCACCAGAGAGGCGACATCCAGCACCGAGAGGGAGGAGAGCAGCAGCCCCGCACCGTGGACGCACCCCAGGGCCGCTATCGCTCTGTACGGCGCGCCCTCCTTGTTCCTGAGGGCGAGAAGGCGGGGAAGCTCGCCGCGCTCGGCCATCGACGCGGCCAGACGGGCGACACCTCCCACCACCATGAGGTACGTGCAGACGCAGAGCAGCATGCCGAACACCGCGAGTAGCGGAGAGGCGAACCTCCCGAAGAGGGGCGTCAGCAGATCCGTCATCGACGGAATGCCGCCGTCCGCCCCGATGCGCGGCAGCGCGGCGGCGATCGAGAGATAGACCGCGCAGATCGCGCAGAAGGCGATCCCCGCCGCCAGAGGGATGTTCCGCTTCGGCGACTCGATTTCGAGCGTGTAGTTCCCCAGAATCTCCCACCCGATCACGGCCCAGAAGAGGAGCACCAGCGTCTCGCCGAAGGCCGCGGGCGACGGAGCGGTCAGCGCGAGCGTCGTCGCGCCCTCGCGGAAGAAGAGGATGTAGAGGCTTCCGAGGAGAAAGCCGGCCCCGATGACCGTGGAGCCGACAAGGGCGAGCATTCCGGCGAAGGAGACCCGCCGCAGCAGCAACCCGACGCAGAGCGAAAGGAAGAGCCATGCTCCGAGCGTTTCGCCGCCGAACTGCGGGACGATCTCCGCGAGGAACCTTCCCGCCATCAGCAGCACCGCCGCCGGACCGAAGCAGACGGCCCCGGCGAGCAGGCGTCCGCAGAGCGTCCGGTACCGGTCGCCGAACGCCGCCCCCACTGCCGCCGTAAGCCCCCCGTCCCCCGGAAAACGGAGCGCGAGCGCGGCGCACACCCCGGCGAACACCCCCATCAGAACCAGCGTGACAACCCACGCCGAAAACGCGCCCGTCCCCGCCCTCTCCAGCGCGAGCGGCGGCAGCAGGACGACTCCCGACCCCAGAACCGGCCCGACGAGAAACCCCGCGAGCGTCCAGAGGTTCAAATTTTTCTTCACGGATACCCCCTCCTTTTTACGCCCACTATACAGAAGGAAGTGCAATCGGTAAAATGGAAATAAAAGATGGTTCTCATCGATAAAAACGATATCACGCCTCGAAAGGGGCCTTCGGGAGGCGCGCCATGGATACCAGAATTCTGACCACGTTCCGCAGAATAGTGACGAGCGGCGGCTTCTCCAGCGCGGCGAACGAGCTGGGGTATGCGCAGTCGACGATTTCCGCGCACATCCAGGCGCTGGAAGAGACGCTCGGCGGCCCCGTCTTCGACAGGGCGGGCAGAAAACCGGTCCTGACGCATCTGGGGAAGGAGCTGCTCGGGCTTTCCGAAGAGATGCTTCGGCTGGAGGAACGCGTCAGGAACCTGGCGTCCGGCTCATCCGAACCATCGGGCGAGCTGAACGTGGCGACGGGGGAGAGCGTCATGGTGTCGCGGCTGGGGGAATCCCTCGCCCGCTTCAAGAGCCGCTACCCTCGCGTCGTCCTGCGGATGCGCAACTCGTGCTGTCCGACGATGATCGACTGGGTGCTGCGCGGGGAGAGCGATCTGGCGGTGCTCATCATGCCGCCGCTCAACGCGCCGGACCTGGAGACGCGCCCGCTGCGGCGGGAGGAGATGATCTTCGTCGCCGCTCCGGGGAAAGACCGGAACCTGCTGCTCGACGCGCTCGACCGGGGGAAGCTCGACGAATGCTTCATCCATACGGAGCAGGGGTGCAGCTACCGGGTCTTCATCGAGAACTTCTTCCGGAGCAGAGGCCTCGTACCCGAGAAGACGATGGAGCTGTGGAGCATGGAGGGGATAAAACAGTGCGTCCGGAGCGGCCTCGGCATCTCCTTCGTCCCCCTCATGTACGTCCGCGACGCCCTCGCCGAGGGAGCTCTCGAACAGCTCGCCGCGCCGCCGCTCGAGGAGAGCTTCGTCATCCAGGCCGCATGGAGAAAAACGGGGGCGCTCTCCCCGTCCGCAAGGGAATTCCTCGCCATCCTCGAAGAGGACGCCCGTTCCTGGAAATGAGGAACGGGAGCCCGAGAACGCCGTGTACTTTCGATCGGTCGTGATATCTTCCCTCTTGACTCTCACACAGTGTGAAAGTTTATGATAGCATACGAAGAAAATACGCTCGTTCGTCCTTATCGAGAAAACCGCGAAGACGAATAGAGAAATGTTGCGGTGATCGCCGCACACCAAAAGGAGGAGATCCGTGATGACGCAGGAACAGAAGAAGGTCGGAGCGAAGCTTGAGGAACATCTGAAATCCGAGGAACTTAAGAAAAAAAAGGCCGAAGAACTGGACTGTGCCGAGCTGGACGGAGTGTCCGGCGGCGAGGGTATGGATACGGGAAAGATCGTACCGTAGTATTTTTCAAAAAGCAGGAGAGCGGCGGCTCTCCTGCTTTTTTTCTCCGGCTCGACTTTTGAACCCCGCGCACGTCCAGCCACATAAGGATGAATATTGCGCTGAAACAAGCGCGATTTTCTCCGTAACGGACGCTTCCGACACCCCCTCGTCTCCCGTCGAGAACACCCTGCGAGGCATTGTCGGAAGGGCGGCCGACGGAGACGTCGTTGCCTTCGCCCCCGGAATTTCCGAGATCGCGCTCCGGGAAGAGCTGGTCATCAACAAGTCGCCGACCATAGCGGGCTCCTCCTCTCAACGAGTCGCGATCAGGCAGACGGCGGCGAACTTCAGGGTGCTCTCCGTTCCCTCGGGGAAAACCGCAGTTATGCGCCGACTGAAGATCGCGGGGGGCGGAAAGACAGGCTACGGCAACGGCGGCGGGATCAACTCCGCAGGCTTCGCGAACCTGATGCTCTCCTCCAGGGTGTTCGGCAACACGCCGGATCAGAGCCGTGGCTCCTACACCGCGGACAAGACCTGCCGCCAGTAAACTTGAAGGCGGAACGCCCGCCGAGAACGGGAAGACAGACTGTTTCGAGCGTCGTAACTTATGCACCCCGGCTTGATCTCCTCATTGCACGAAAAGAGGTCTTACAAATGGACAACACGAGTACGAAAAAAATGTTTCGCGAAAAAACGCCTCCGAGGATAAGAAAATGGAAGATACTGCCTGCAATGCTCCTTCTCGCGCTCGTCTCGCTCCTGCTGACCGCGGGAACAAGCGCAGCCGCCAACCTGATGGTGACGAGCGGGAAAGACGACGGGTATCCGGGAACGCTGCGCCATGTCATATCGATCGCCGCGAACGGGGACAGGATCATCTTCCAGAGCGACGTACAAAAAGTTGTGCTGACCGGCGATCCGCTTTCCATCAACAAATCGCTGACGATCGAAGGAACCCTCTCCGGAAGGACGACCATTCAGCAGACCTCGACGGGCAATCGCGTCTTCTATCTGACCCCGTCGATAACCTGCACATTCAAGAATCTCGTGATCACCGGAGGAAATCTCGGCTCCTCAACCTACGACCTCGGGGCCGGAGTACGCAACTACGGAACGCTCACGATGGAGAACTGCGTCGTGAACGGAAACACCGGAGGCGGGGGCGTCATCAATCAAAGGAACTTGACCATGACGCGCTGCGTCGTCAGCAACAACACGGCGAACGGCAGCATCAAGGCGGCAGGAATAAGCAACACCGACTACGGCTCCAACTCGCCGGTTCTGACAATGACGGAGTGTCTTGTGGAAAACAACGTCTGCAGCGGCGGCTATGCAGGAGGTATCTACAACGGCGTCAAGGGGACGCTTTCCATGAACAACTGCAAGGTCATAAACAACGCGCACAGCGCTCTCGGAGGCGGATTGTATCTCAGCTACTCCACAACGACGAGCCTGAGCAACGGCTGCGTCGTAACCGGGAACACCCCCGACAACATCTGCGCCGGCTACGGCGTCACCTACACCGCGGACGGCACCTGCACCATCGGCAGCGCTTCCGGAACCAGCGCGACGGCGCTCTCCGGATTCGCCGAGGGCGCCTCCCCCTCCCCGCGCAAAACCTCGGGCGAACCGGACGTCGTCGCGGTGGAGCAGGCTCTAGGCTCGTCCTCGAGCGAACTCTTCCTCGTTGTGAAAAAACTCCTGGCGTCAGACCTCGGCGGTCTTCCCGGAGAAGTATCCGCAGGGCTTTCGAGTATCGACGCCACCCTCTACAACGCCTTCGCCTACGAGGACGTACCGCTTGCGGACATGTCGGGGAACGGCGAGCTGATGATCGAATTCACCGCGTCGTGGCCGGAGCATGTGCGTTACTACGCCGCGTTGGCCGAGTTCGAGGACGCCGCTGCGGGATCCCTCGCCGTGAAGGGGTACGTCGTTCCGGAACGGAGTATACAGTTCGAGATCAAGCCGGGGCAAGCGCTCCCCGACGGCATGACGCCGCCCGACTTCTACGAGGAAGGCGAAGGACTGATGACCTGGCGCAACGTGATCGCGGACAACGGGCCGTACGATCACAACCGGCGGGTCGGCGTCGTTACCTTCCGTGTCGCCTCCATCCGCGCGGAGGCACGGACGGCCTCTTCCGGCGGCTCGGGCTGCTCGGCTGCGGCGGCGTCGCCTTTCGCGCTCTTTTTCGCGATACCGCTGTTCCTCCTGCGGAAAACACGGCGAACCGGAAAGCATGCTGTGTATACCGGATACACCGACGCTCGCCGAGGGATGTGATGCCCCCCTCCTCCCACATCCCCGGCGTAATATCGTAAAAGAAATCAAATCTTCTCGATTTTTTGGCGTATGACTTTTTCGCAGAACGCGAATACTCGACGAGAGGAAGCGAATACTATGGTGCGACGATGGTGTTTCGGTTTTCGGGCTTTGAAAATGATAACGGTGATGGCATTGCTGCTCTGCCCCGCGTCGCGGGCGGCGGCCGTCGCGATGTGGAACGTGACGAGCGGGGCGGACGATCCGTCGAATCCCGCTGTGGGAACCTTCCGGTACACGGTGCTCAACGCTTCGCCGGGGGACACCGTCAGATTTACCGGCGCAGGAACGACGGTCGTTCTGACGGAGCAGGTCAATATCGACAGAACGCTCACGCTCAACGGCCCCGCCACGATCCGGCAGGGAGCGACGAACAAACGCGTCCTTGAAGTTTCGGCGACGTGCACGATGAACGACATCACGATCACGGGAGGCAACTTTTCGAACCCGGAATACTACGCGGCGGGGTTGAAGGGGGCCGGGATCTTCAACCGTACGACGGGTATCCTGACGATGAACTCGTGCACGGTGACGGGCAACACGGTCGGCGGCGCCATCGAGAATCACGGAACGCTGACGATGAATTCATGCACGCTGACGAACAACACGAACTTCTGGGCGTTCGGATCGGCCATCACGAACAAGTACCTGGGAGGCGGTCTCCATACGACCGTCACACTGACCGGCTGCACTATCGAAAACAACGACGTCGCGGGAAGCCTCGGCGGCGCGATCTACAACGGCGATATCCTCGTCATGAACGACACCGATATCCGCAACAACACGACCGGAAAGGGCAGCGGGCTGCAGAGCCGCAAGGGAGGAGGACTCTACGTGGGTTCTCGCTCGAACACGACGCTCACGAACGGATGCCGGGTGACCGGAAACGATCCGTCGCAGCTCTATAAGGAGGAGACGTACTTCTCGACGCCGGTCTTCACGTACGACAGCACGTGCGTAATCGGCGACGCGCCGAACAAGTCGGCGACGGCGTTCTCGGGATACACGGGAGAAACGGCGCC
>JAHDKT010000050.1 GCA_018436725.1 Synergistaceae bacterium
AATAAAAAGATTCTTTTGTTCACGGCTTTTGCGGATACGGCAAAGTACCTTTACGATAATCTTTCCGAGTTCCTTCTGGATGAGAAAGGTGTGCATACGGGCAAGGTAACGGGGAAAGATGCGCCAAAATCAACCTTGAAAAAAAGTTACGACTTCCAGTCGCTTTTGACGCTCTTTTCTCCGATCTCGAAAGAAAAGCATCTCGTCCTTCCGGAAGAACCGAGAGAGCTTGACCTGCTTATCGGAACGGACTGCATCTCGGAGGGGCAGAATCTCCAGGATTGCGACTATCTGATCAACTACGACATACACTGGAATCCCGTCCGTATTATTCAACGATTCGGCAGAATCGACCGGATCGGTTCACGCAACCGGACGATTCAGCTTGTCAATTACTGGCCGGACATCTCTTTGGACGAGTACATCAACCTCAAGGAGCGGGTTGAGAACCGAATGATGATAGCCGATGTCAGCGCTACGGGGGACGACAACGTCCTTACTGCTCAAAGCAGCGAGATAGCCTACAGAAAAGAACAGCTTCGTCGTCTACAAGACGAAGTGATAGAGCTTGAAGACCTCAAAACAGGGGTATCGATCACCGATCTTGGTCTGAACGATTTCAGAATGGACTTGCTCAATTACGTCAAGAAGCACGGAGAGCTTGCAAATGCCCCGAACGGTATGCACGCCGTCGTTCCTGCGAAATTGGATGCGGGAATCGAACCCGGAGTCATTTTCGCCTTGTGCAATTTGAACGATGGGGTCAATCCGAACCGTCAGAACAGACTGCATCCGTATTACTTGGTCTATATAACGGAAGACGGCAGAATTGTCGCGGATCATACGGAAGTGAAGAAGCTCCTGGATATCGTCAGAACGACATGCAAAGGACGCGCTGAACCTGTGCATTCGGTCTGCCGCCTCTTCAATCGGCGTACCGATGAGGGGCGTGATATGCAGCAGTGCTCCGATCTTCTAGGGAAAGCCATACGCTCGATGATTGAAATAAAGGAGGAAAAAGATCTCGACAGCCTCTTTTCCGGTGGTTCAACAACGGCTCTCATTGATACGATAACTGGACTCGACGATTTCGAACTGTTGGCTTTTCTTGTGATCGAGAGGGATGAGTAACATGCTTTTCGACTATCCGCGGAGCGCTGCCTTCGGTCGAGTGCTGCCAAAGAGCAAAATATACGAGCACGCCAAACCGGGAAAGGCAGTAAAAGAACTTTTTGTTCGCCAGATCGAGCAGATAGTGTGGAGCTACAAGCTGGCGCCGCAGACCGTCAATATCGACGCCACTCCTTCCGTTCCCGAAATTCAGGTTTTCAGCGTTGCTCTCAAAGATGGAGAACTCGGACATGAAGTGTTGCGGTGCATTGATCAGGCAATTCCGTTTCCCATCTTTTTCGAGCTGTTGTTCGACGGTAAAGTAAAACCCGTAGCAGCCTTCAAGCGACAAAATACCTCGGATGCCTCGAAACTGGTCGTCAGCGACTATTTCGAAGGGAAATGGTATTCTGGAGAAACGATTCGCAGCCCCTTGCCGGTAGTTTTCGACCTTGAAGTACTCTACGGCAGATTGCTTCAGCCGCTTTTGCCTTTTCCCGCACGACAGGGGGAGAATGTACAGGCTCAGGTGGAAAGAATGGAACTCGTCCGGCTTGTGCAGCGGGAGTTGCAGCGATGCGAAACCAATCTCGGAAAAGAGAAGCAATTCAACCTCAAAATTGCTCTGAACGCCGAGTTGCGTAAGACGAAAGAGAAACTGGAAGGACTGATTGGATGAATTATGAAATGTTCGAGCAGAACAGTAATAATCCCGTCCATGAGACGATAACGACTCTTCTTATCGAGTACCATGAGATTGAGAGGATGGAGTGATGAAAGGAGTCATCAACGCCAAGGGGACTGAAATCGCTGTGCTTTCCAGAGGAGACGACAACGACTTCATCTCATTGACCGACATTGCTCGCTATAAGAATTCCGAGTACCCCGCCGATGTGGTTAAAAATTGGATGCGAAGCCGCAATACCATCGATTTTCTGGGGCTATGGGAAAAACTGAACAACCCCGGCTTTAAACTGGTCGAATTCGACCAGTTTAGAAGCGAAGCGGGGGCAAACTCATTCGTACTGACCCCTCAGAAGTGGATCGCCGCTACGGACGCCGTTGGAATGCTGTCGAAATCGGGGCGGAACGGCGGCACCTTCGCTCACAAGGATATCGCATTTGAATTTGCCTCCTGGGTTTCCGTTGAGTTCAAGCTCTACGTCATCAAGGATTATCAGCGACTCAAGGAGGATGAAAACAGCCGGATATCTTTGGAATGGAATTTGAACCGCGCCATATCCAAAATCAACTACAAGATTCATACCGACGCCATCAAGGGAAATCTGATTCCCCATTCGGTTTCAAGGAAACAGCAGGCGTTGACCTACGCAAGTGAAGCGGATTTGCTCAATGTAGCCCTCTTCGGACGGACTGCCGCGGAATGGAAAGAGCAAAACCCCGAGGCGAAGGGGAATATGCGCGACGAGGCGACTATTCAGCAGCTTATCGTCCTCTCCAATCTTGAAAGCATGAATGCGGAGCTGATAAAACAAGG
>JAHDKT010000127.1 GCA_018436725.1 Synergistaceae bacterium
AGGTGTTTCGGTCTCCCGTAAAGAGGACGAAGAGACCGCCCGCCGGAAACGCAAGTGTGAAGTTTACGAGGTATACGATTGACGATGCGCTTTATTACGGTGAAGAGAAGAAGATTCCTCCGTCAGTCAGCTGCACAGGGGGTACAACCTTTATAATATTGGTTTTTCCGCAGGAATGCTCGGAACGCTTTATGTCTCTCTTCTTCGGTCTCACGGACTTGTTTTCGAGATGCGTTTCGTCTGGTCCACGGAGCCGTGCGCCCTCTTGTTGCCTTTCTTTGCAGGGCTTTTCTCTCTCATGGTTTTCGCCGGATATTTTCTCAACGGGATGAGTTTTAAAGGTGTAGAGGAGCTGTGGAATCATTCGGGGCGTCTCCTTGCGGATTTCGTCGATATCTTCGATTTCCCGCCTGTTCTCGTCAATATGGGAGCGAACGGTTTGATTGCAATTTCATATCTTTGGTTGGTCGGAGGCCATTTCAACGGCCCGACGATAGGAGGCGTGCTTACCATCGTCGGGTTCAGTGCGATGGGAAAAACTCCCCGAAACATCATTCCTATTCTTATCGGGGTGACCTTGGGAGGGGTGACAAGAGGTTCGAGTCTAAACGCCCCTTCTCTTCAGATGGCCGCGCTTTTCGGTACGACGCTTGCGCCGATAGCGGGTGAATTCGGCTGGAAAGCGGGGCTCTTCGCGGGATATGTGCATTCCTCGGTTGTACTGTATGTAGGAACGCTTCATGCCGGAGTCAACTTATATAATAATGGTTTTGCCGGAGGACTTGTTGCGGCGATGCTTGTTCCCATTTTTGAAGCTTTCGGGTTAAAAAGGGATTAGGATGCATGGTGAATGTCGTCGTTTCATCTTGGACAAGGGCGTTTTTTTGTTTAATAAAAATTAATTTATTTAATAATTATCCATTACATAAAAACATGCATCAAGTCACTAGAAAGCATTTTACATATAGTCAGTCTATAATGTATGATCTCGACATTCAAATTATATCTTAATAGCTCTGTAATCTCTTAAGAATGGCCGTGTCTTAAGAGCCGGTATCTCTATTTGCTTGAAATCCGCAATAGCATATTGCAAGCGAGCCTTTTCCCTTTGCATTAAACGATCAATCATTTGATCGTGCAGTTGTTCTTGTGTTTATTAAAAAAACTAATGAAACATCGAATAGGGAGGGGAATTATATGTTAAAGGAGAAGGTGGCTTTGGTTACGGGCGGTGCAAGCGGTATTGGGTTGGCGATCGCCGAGTCTTTCGCCAAGGATGGTGCGAAAGTCGTCGTTGCGGACATCAACGAAGCAAAGCTTAGAGAGGAGGCGGGCCGTTTCGGAGCCGAGTATTTTAAGGCGGATCTCAGTAAAAGAGAAGAGTGCAAGGCGTTGGTGGAGTATGCTCTGCAGAAATTTTCGAAAGTCGATATTCTGGTGAACGTGGCGGGTATTCAAACGGTATCTCCCATCGAAAATTTCCCCGAGGACAAATGGGATTTCATGATCAGCTTGATGCTGACCGCGCCGTTTCTTCTCACCAGGTACGTATGGCCCTCCATGAAGGCGCAAGGCTGGGGGCGGATCATCAACCTCAATTCAATCCACGGTCTTGTCGCGTCGGAATTCAAATCCGCCTATGTTTCAGCGAAGCATGGACTTGCCGGACTAACTAAAACAACCGCATTGGAAGGGGGGGCATACGGTATCACGGTGAACTCCATCTGCCCGGCGTACGTCAGAACTCCGTTGGTCGATAACCAGATAGCGGATCAAGCGAAAAGCCACGGTATTTCCAGAGAAGAGGTTATAGAGAAGATCATGCTCCAGAAGGCTTCGGTCAAAAAG
>JAHDKT010000058.1 GCA_018436725.1 Synergistaceae bacterium
CCGCTTGACGACGCGCGCGGTATCCTCCGCGGCCAGCAAGCCGACCGCGACCACGAAGAACATCAGGTTCCACGCGAAGTACTCGTTCGGGACGGAGTACCCCTGCGCGCCGATGAACAGGCCGACGAAGAGCGCTCCGGATATGCCGAGGCTGATGCCCCGGACGCCGATCTTCCCGACGAGTATGCCCAGCGCGACCGTCAGGCTCATCAGGAAGAGGTGGTTCTTCAGAAGCGATGCGAAAAACTCCACGAACACCATCTCCTTATATACCTCTTCTTTAAAACGAGCGTTTTCTTTCTATCGCTGATCGGCAGCCTATGATCGCGTTGCGTCATATCGTTGTCTTGTGGTCGGTTTCGCGCACCACCAGGGCGTCCGCTGCGACGACCCCTTTCCCTTCTTCCAGCACGAACACCGGATTGATGTCCAGTTCCGCAAGATTTTTTTCCACTTCGGCCAGCACGGAGACGCGACTGACCACTTTGGCCAAAGCGATGATATCCCTCGGTTTTCTGCCGCGCGCGCCCGAAAGGAAAGGGTACCCTTTCAGCTCGCGGATCATCCGAAGGGCTTCGTCTTCCTTGATGGGCGCATGACGCAGCGAGACGTCGCCCAGCACCTCCACGTAGATTCCACCGAGACCCACCGCCACGACGGGGCCGAAGACGGGATCCCGCTTCACGCCGACGATGCATTCGAATCCTCCTTTTACCATCTCGGAGACGAGGAACCCCTGCATCTCCTCGGGAGAAACGATCGATGCGAGATTCGACCGCACCTTTTTGACGGCGTGCCGAAGCTCTTCGTAGTTGCGGATATCGAGCGCGACGACCCCCGCCTCCGTTTTGTGCATGATCGAAGACGCCATTCCCTTCACCGCGACGGGAAAGCCGAGTGTGTCCGCCGCGTCGAAGGCCTCTTCCATATCGCGGCAGAGGAATTCTTTTGTCGTCGGGATGTCGTACGCGGCAAGAAGCTGTTTCGCGTCGTATTCGGTAAGAGGGGCCTTCCAACGGTCGAGAGCGGGAGAAAAACCGTCGGTCGCCGCTCTTTCGGGGGCGAGAAAATCTCCCCAGCGTTTCAGCGCCTTCAACCCGCGAGCGCACTGGCGGAAGCTCTGAAAGACAGGGACCCCCGTTTCTTTCAAGGAGTCGATGAATTCTCCTCCGTGGAGCCGGTCGATCATCCATACGACCGCCTGCGGCTTCGAAGACGAACCGAAGCTCTTGCGAGTCTCGTTCGTCATGACGTTGCCCGCCTTCCCCACGATCATGGAGAGGGACGTGACCACCCCGTCTATGTCGGGATCGTTCAAGACTCCCGAAAGAACTTTTTGAAAATCCTCCGGCGTCTCCGAAATCTGCACCGTCATGTCCACCGGATTTCTCGAGGCGCCGAACGCGGGAATCGAAGCGGCTACGATCTCTTTCGTGCGGGGGGCGAATTCGGGGACGGACAACCCCTGATCGTTCAAGCTGTCCGCCATGACGATGCCCGCTCCTCCCGACGTGGTCAATATCGCGGTTCTTCCTTCGAATCTTCTTTTCTCGCTTCCGAAGAGCTGACCGATTCCGATGATGTCGTCGATATCCTCCATGGGAATGACTCCGTACTGATCGAATACGGCTTTCCACACTCGTTCGTCTCCGGTGAGCGCCGCGGTGTGGCTTTTCGCGGCTTCTTTGGCGGACGGCGATCTTCCCGCCTTGAGTATCGCCACCGCGACGTCGCGCTCTCGGGCGTTTTTGACGAGGTTCAAAAACGCTTCGCCGTCGCGGAGCCCTTCGATATACATCATCAGCAGGCGGACCTCGGGATCCAGTATCAGATGCCCGGCGCACTCCACCGCGTCGAGGTCGCATTGGTTGCCCGTGGTGACGACGTACCGGTATCGAACGCCGTGGTCCAGCCCCACCCCGAAGGACGAAAAACCGAAGGCGCCGCTTTGCGAGACGAAGGCGACGTTCCCCGTCTTCGGCTTGGGAGCGTTATACAAAGCGCCTGAAAACGTCACGGGAATGTTCTCGGCGAAGTTGGCGAACCCCTGGCAGTTCGGTCCGAGAACGCGAATGCGTTCCCTGCGGGCGACGGAGACGATCTCCTCTTGAAGCGACGTATCGCCCGTTTCGGCGAACCCCGATGAGTAAACGACGGCGAACGGTATCTTCCGTCGCCCGCATTTTTCGAGCGTTTCAGGAATAAGACGGGCGGGAATGCTCAAGACCGCCACATCCGTTCCCTCGGGAATCTCGGCGGCGTCTTTCAGGGCGGGGAGTCCGCCGACTGCATCGTATTTCGGGTTCACGGGGTACACTCGCCCCTCGTAACCGAAATCCAGCAGCGCTTTCACCGTGCGCCCGGTGAGTTTGTCGAGATCGGCCGAAGCGCCGACCACGGCGATACTGCGAGGAGAAAAGAGTCTTTCGAGAGCGGGCTTTTCATTCATTGCAATCATCCTCCGGAACGGTATTTCCGACAAAAAAGAGCCGCCCCGCAAGGGACGGCCCTGAATACGCACACGAAAACACTCGTCTTCTCTATCCGAAAAGACGGCGCGTTCTTCGCACGTCGGCCCGAGTCCTCGCGGGTACATGCACCTCTTTGAAAGGCCGGTCTCCTGGCTTGTCTTCATCCTCCCCGGCCCCTTCCCGGAAAAATCCAGTGGGCGCAGCCGGTTCGTCTGACTTACAGTGGCGGGTCCGCGCCGGCGTTTCACCGGACTTCCCGAGCACCTTCCAAAGTCGGATTGTGGTTCGATACTATACGGCGAATCGAAGAAAAGTCAAGAAATCCGCAATCTCCTTTTTGGTACGGACGGACTCGTTCCGTATGTTCGGAGTCTCTCCTTTGCTTTTCCCCGGCGCATGGAGTACCATTTCCCTGGAAGATTCGAGAAAAGGAGTGGATTCGATGTTTTCATGCGTTATTTTCGACTTCGATATGACCCTTGTGGACAGCAGCTACGCCATACGGGACACGATGAACATGCTCGCCGAGCGGGAGGGGCTCCCCGAAGTCACGCGGGAGGAGGTGCTCTCCGTCATCGGCCTGCCGATACGCGACTCGTGGATGAAGGTCTGGGGAAGGTTCGACGAACGCTGGCTCGCGGACTTTCGCGAGATGTTCATTCAGAAGGAGTTCGCCGGCATCTTTCCCTTTCCGGGGACGAAGAGGGTGCTCGAAAGCCTCGCGGCGCGCGGCGTCCTCCTCGGCATCGCCTCGAACCGTCAACGCCCCGGAGGCCCCTTGAAGGCCGTCGGATTGGAGAGCTACTTCGGCTCCGTGGTGGGAATGGACGACGTGGAGAAGGGCAAGCCCGCCCCGGATATGCTCCTCAAGGGGATGAACGATCTCGGCGGGACGTCCGCGACCACCCTCTACGTCGGCGACACCGCCGACGACATGATCGCCGCCAAAGACGCCGGCATCCGTTCGGTCGGACTGACCACCGGAAACTTCACCCCCGAAGCCCTTCGCGCAGCGGGCGCGTGGAAGGTGTACGACGCGCTGGAAGAGATCCTCCGTCTCTTCGGAACGGAGGGCGGCCGCGGTGAGTAACGGACGGAACCGCCTCGCACGGGAGAAATCCCCCTACCTGCTCCAGCACGCCGACAACCCGGTCGACTGGTATCCGTGGGGGGACGAAGCTTTCGCGAAGGCCAGGACGGAGGACAAGCCGCTCTTCGTCTCCATAGGGTACGCCACCTGCCACTGGTGCCACGTCATGGAGCGCGAGTCGTTCGACGACGCGGAGGTCGCCGTGCTGCTCAACGACGCCTGCGTTCCCGTAAAAGTCGACAGAGAGGAACGCCCCGACATCGACGGCTCGTTCATGGCCGTCTGCCAGATGATGAACGGCAACGGCGGCTGGCCGCTGAACGTCTTCCTCACACCGCAGGGGCTCCCCTTCTTCGCCGCGACCTACCTCCCCAAGCGGGGAGGCGGCAAGTATCCCGGCCTGGTGGACGTCGTCCCCAGGGTGAAGTGGCTCTGGAAGACGCAGCGCGAACAGGTGGAGCAGTCCGCGAAAAGCATCCGGGACTCTCTGCTCAAGGAGGGAGTCTCCGCGCCGGGCTCCCTTCCGGGAATCTCCCAGTTCAAGGGCGCCTACGACGACCTCCGCGCAGGGTACGACCGCGAGTGGGGCGGCTTCTCCAAGGAGCCGAAATTCCCCATGCCCTCGCACCTCCTCTTCCTTCTCCGCTTCTGGAAGCGCTTCGGCGAAGAGAACGCCTGGTCCATGGCCGAACGCACCATCGAACGGATATGGGCGGGAGGCATCCACGACCACCTCGGCGGCGGCATCGCCCGCTACGCCACCGACCGGCGCTGGCTTCTGCCGCACTTCGAAAAGATGCTCTACGATCAGGCCCTTATGCTGCATGCGCTCGCGGAGTTCCGCAGCGAGCGGGGGAACCCTCTCTTCGACGACTTCGCGGACGATCTCGCCGGCTTCGTCCTTCGCGAGATGACCTCTCCCGAGGGCGGATTCTACTCCGCATTCGACGCCGACAGCGAAGGGGAGGAGGGGAAGTTCTACCTCTGGACCGAGGAGCAGATACGCGCCGTCCTCACGCCCGAGGAGGCCGGCATCTTCATCTGCGCCTACGGCGTCAGGAAGGGCGGCAACGTGAAGAACGAACGTACCGGCCGCATCCTCGGCGACAACGTGCTCCACATCGCCGAGCCGCGCGCGAAGACCGCCGCCAGATTCGCTCTCTCCATCGACGAACTGGAGGCGATGCTCGCATCGTGCCGAGCGCGCCTTCTCGCCGAACGGAAGCGGCGCACCCCGCCGCTGCTCGACGACAAGATTCTCGTCGACTGGAACGGCCTCATGATCGCCGCGCTCGCGCGCGCCTCCGCGGTCTTCAAGCGGGCGGAATGGCTGACGGCGGCGGAGAAGGCGGCCCGCTTCATCGAGACGAAGCTCCGCGACAAAACGGGGAAGCTCCTGCACCGTTACCGGGGCGGAGAGGCCGCGATCCCGGCGTTTCTGGACGACTATGCGTTCTACGCCTGGGGGCTGACGGAGCTTGCCGCGGCGACGGGGAAGAACGCGTACACCGACGCCGCGCTCAAGCTGGCGGACGCGATGAAAGAACGTTTTCTGGACGCGCGGAACGGGGGGTTTTTCTCGTCGGCGGGCGACGACCCCACGCTGTTCCTGCGCAGGAAGGAAGCCTACGACGGCGCGGCGCCGTCGGGCAACTCCGTGGCGATGGACGCCTGCATCCGGCTGTCGCTGCTCGCGAGGCGCAAGGACCTCGCCGACGTCGCGCGGCGGACCGCCGAGGCGTTCTCCGCCCGGGCGGCGAAGTACCCGCTCTCGCATACCAGGCTGCTTGCCGCGGTTATGACGCTGTAACCTCGCCGCCCGCTTCGCAGACGTCGCGGAGGCTGCGCATCTCCCTGCGGTAGATGAAGTGCGTCAGCAGCGACGCCCCGAAGTCCGAGAGCGGAAAAGCGAGCCAGATGCCGAAAAGCCCGAAGTAACGCGCGAGGACCAGCACCAACGGGATCAGAAAGATCACCTGCCGCAGCAGGGAGAGGACGAACGACGGGCCGGCCTTCCCCAGCGCCTGGAACAGCCCGGAAGCCATGATCTGAAAGCCCGTGACCAGCATCCCGGGCGCGAGCATCCTCGCTGCGTCGATACCCACGCGCCGCACCTCCGGGGAGGATGTGAAGAAGTCGACCGCCTCTCCGGGGGCGAAGAAGAGCACGGCGGCGCCCGCGCCGCAGAGAAGTGTCGCCGCGGCGATTGATCGTCGCATCGCGGAGAGCACCCTGCAGAACTGTTTCGCGCCGTAGTTGAACCCCACGATGGGCAGCAGCCCCTGGACGATGCCGTAGACCGGCATCACAGCGAAGAGCAGCAGCCTGTTGACGATGCCGAAGGCCGCCACGGCGGCCCCGCCTCCCGCAGCGGCCAGCGAGCCGTTCACCACGATGAGCGAGAGACTGGAGGCCCCCTGTCGGAAGAACGCCGCCGCGCCCACCGAGATCGTCTCCTTCAGAAGAACGGCGCGCGGCGGAAGGTTCTTCATACGCAGCCTCACGGCGCTTCTGCGCGCGAAGTAGTACCACGCAAGCCACAGCGCCGTGGCCACCTGCGCCGCTACGGTGGCGAGCGCCGCGCCCCGCGTCCCCCACTCGAAACCGAAGATGAAAAGCGGATCGAGCAGCGTATTGATGCCCGCCGAAATCAGCATCGTCATCATCGCGAACGAGGCGTTCCCCTCCGCGCGGACGAAGTTGTTGGCCACGATGGAGAAGGCGAAGAACGGCGCGCCGCGGAAGAGGGTCTGCGTATACTCCGCGGCCAGAGGCAGCACTCCCTCGCCCGCGCCCAGGAGATAGAGGACGAACGGCGCCGAAGGGATGGCCGCGGCCGCGAAAAGAACTCCCAGAATCCACGTGCAGGTAAAAAGCGTGCCCAGCGTTCGTTCCGCGCGCTTCCGCCTTTCCGCTCCCAAGCTTCGCGAAAGAAGCGACGCGCCGCCCACCCCGAGCGTCTGCGCGGCGGCCATCAGCAGCATCTGGAGGGGAAAGGCCATGGAGACCGCGGCGATCCCCTCGTGCCCCACGCCCCACCCAACGAAGAATGCGTCCACGACGCTGTAGGACGCCTGCACGGCCATGCCCAGCGCCGCCGGAAACGAAAGGCGGAACAGAAGCGACCCGATGGATTCGTTGCGAAGGCTGTCCTGATGGTTTCGCACCCGGCTCCCCCTTTCTACGGGAATTTCGATTCCAAGTATAGCAGAAGTACCGAGGTGGGGCTGTCAAGGGACAGCGAAAATGTCACCTCTAAAGGTCGAAAACGGGACAGGGAAAATGTCACTCCCCTGTCCTTTGTTCTTATGAAACCCGAACGCCGCGAATACTCCCGAAACAATCGCCGTCGCCCTCCACCATCGGA
>JAHDKT010000065.1 GCA_018436725.1 Synergistaceae bacterium
CTGCCGGTCTGGGTGGAGTTGAGGGCGGAGCCTCCGGGGCGGTAGACGCCGAAGGTTCCGTTGACTTCGCCGACGGGGAAGAAGTGTTTGAGGTCGCTCTCCCACCAGATGTTCGCGGCGAGGCCGCCGTTGTTGTGCTGGGCGCAGACGTCGATCTCCAGCCGTTCGCTCTTCAGGTCGATGCCGTTGTCCAGGTAGAGCTTGTAGGCCAGGGGGTTCATCTTCAGCAGGCGGTGCAGCGGCGTGTCCAGCAGGGCGTGCGACTTTTCGAGGTAGTCGCGGGCGACGTCGTTCAGCAGCTCCGTGTGCAGGCCGTTTTCGTCGCCTCCTTTGGAGGGGTTGACGCGGAAGTCGAGGAAGACGCGACGCCCCTTGACGCGCGTCTCGGTGAAGACGGCGATGTCGACGATGGAGGAGCCCCCCTTGCCCAGCTTGCGCGGGTCGAACGGCCACTGGTAGCCTTTGAGGAAGGTGGCGTTGAGCATGTCGCCGGTGGTCTCGAAGTAGTCGTCGAGGAACTCGCGGGCGTCGCCGCCGTCCTTGTCGGTGGAGATGTAGGTTGGAATCACCTGCTGGTAGGTGCCGGAGAGGTTCCAGCGGAACTTCGTCGAGGCGATGCCGTACTGCGACTCGGTGAGGTTGACGCCCTTCGCCCCGGCCTCCAGCGCGACGCCGGTTGCGCAGGTCTGGCTCTGCGGGTAGACGGAGGAGCGGTAGATCCCGGACGGCCCCCCGACGGCGTAGACGATGTTGGTGCAGTTGAAGACGGTCAGGCCGAAGGTGGTTTCGTTGTAGTTCGCGGCGTCGATGGCGACGAGGCCGACGGCGCGCCCGGGGTCGCCTTCCGTAAGAATTCCGACGACGCGGAAGCCGTCGAAGACGGGGATTCCCTTCTGCTCGACGCTCTTCTGAAGGTGCTCGGTCATCAGACGGGAGGTCAGCGGGCCGCAGGATGTGGCGCGCTGGCGCGGGTCGTGGTCGGTCTTGTAGCCGACGTACTCGCCGAAGGCGTTGTGGGGGAAGGGGACGCCGAGATTGACCAGCTTGTAGAAGCCGCGCGCGCTCATGGCGGCCTCGACGAGCGCGATGTCGCCGTGCATGGAGCCGCCGGAGAAGAGCGTTTCGGCCATGCTGCGGACGGAGTCGGGCTCGCCTCCGGCGAGGGTGAGCTTGTAGTAGGTCTGTTTGTCCGAGCCGGTGTTGCGCGACGTTCCCATGTTCACGCCCTCGGTGACGATGGCGACATTCTCCTGCCCCAGTGAAACGAGCGTGTCGGCGGCGTTGTACCCGGCGCACCCGGTGCCCACGACGACGGTGTTGAAGGTGTGGACGGGCAGGTCGAGCCCGGCGATGCGCATCGTGCCGCGTTCGACCTCGCGATCGGCTCGGACGGGCATGGCTAGAGCCTCCTGATGTGGAAGCCGCCGTCCACGTTGATCACCTGGCCGGTGGAGTAGTCGAACGCGCCGCCCGACAGGGCCGCCGCCGCCTCGCCGATGTCCTCCGGAAGGCCCCAGCGCGGCGTGGGGAGGCCGCCGTCCTTGAAGATGAACGTGTCGTACTTGGCCTCGACGGCCTTCGTCATGTCGGTTTTGGTGATGCCGGGGCGTATTTCGAAGACGGGGATGTTGTGCGCGCCCAGTTCGGCGGCGAAGAGCGCCGTCACCATGGCGATGCCCGCCTTGGAGATGCAGTATTCGCCCCGGTTCGTGGAGGCCGTGTACGCCGATATCGAGCCGATGTTGATGATCCGGGGGGAGTAGTCGGGGAGCCCCTGCTTTTTGAGGCCGATCATCGCGTTGGCGAATAGCTGGTTCATGAAGAAGGTCCCCTTCAGGTTGATGTCCATCAGGCGGTCGAAGCTCTCCTCCGTGGTTTCCAGGATGTTCAGGCGCGTCAGGGGGGCGACGCCCGCGTTGTTCACCAGCACGTCGATGCGTCCGTGCGTCTTCAGCACGAAGTCGAGGGCGGCCTGCCTGTCGGCGCTTTGCGAGATGTCGCACTTCACGTAGTCCGCGGGGACGCCGTACGTTCTCAACTCGGCGAGCGCCTCCGCCGCCTTCTCCTCGCCGGAGGAGCTGCTCATCACCACCGCGTACCCCAGCTTCGCGTGTTTCGCGAGCACGCCCAACCCGATGCCCCGCGACGATCCCGTCGTCAGAATGACTTTCCGTGTCATGTCGTCTCGTCTCCTTTCGTTCCATCACGGTTGTCCATGGACAACCGTGATGAGTATAGCACTTTTTTACCGCCGGTGAATTTTCGGTAGTTTTTCTTCTTGACAGATCGCGAACGCGCTTCTAGAATACCCTCTGAAAAATGACCGCTGGTCAATTTATTGAACTAAGGTCATTTAAGAATTGTAAAGGACGTGTTTACATGCCTCGTTTGGCTCGGGAGAAAAAGGAAGCGATGGAGGAGATAACGAAGGACGCCATCTTTCAAGCGGCGTACGAAATTCTGATGGAGGGAAGCTGGCACGATCTCACGATGGAGCGTCTGGCGAAAAGAACCGGAATCGCGAAGGGGACGGTCTACAACTATTTCCGGAACAAGAGCGACGTGATCGGTTTCATCGTTCTGAAGACGTCGGCGTCGATGCGGAACGAGATTCTGAATCTCGATTGTGAAAAGGGCGATCCGAGAGAGCTTCTGGCCGCGGTGCTGGACATCCTGATGAAGGACCTCTTCAGCAACAGGCTCGGCGTCTCGGCGGTCGGGAAAGCCCTTGGAGAGGGGGGGCGCCCCTTTTCCGCCGAAGACGACCCGTTCCGGGAGATCCGGAGGAGAATGCTCTTCGTTCTTGAGCGCGGAATCGAGGAAGGCGTATTCAAAAAGTGCGATCCCGTAGTGGCCGAGGAGGGAATTCAGTCTCTGATCAGGGGCATGGCGCATAGGATAGGCAACGGCGAACTCGTGGGAATGGACGAATCTCTCCCGATATTTCTGAACGAAACGATTCTGGCGGGGCTCGCTCCCGCGCGAAAGGAGGAATGTTCCGAATGAAGATCACCTCCGTTTCCCTGAGGCGGCCGGTTACGGTGCTCATCTGCACGGCGGCGCTCGTCTTCTTCGGCGTGTCCTCGCTCACCAGCATGGGGGTGCAGCGCATTCCGGACATCGACTTTCCCATCGTCACGGTCAGCACCTCGATGAGCGGAGCGAGCGCGACGATCATGGACAACGACGTGGCCGACGTCATCGAAGAGAAGCTGAGCAGCATCTCCGGCGTGAAAAACATCTCTTCGAGCAGCTACCAGGGGATAAGCATGACGGCGGTGGAGTTCGAGCTGGACAAGGACGTGGACGCTGCGGCGGCGGACGTCAGGGACAAGGTGAATCTGGCCGCTGCGGAGCTTCCCGACGAGGCGGAAACGCCCGTCGTCCAGAAGTTCTCCTCCTCCGACGAAGCCATCGTCACCATCGCCGTAGCGGGGAGCATGCCGTACCGCGAGAAAGCGGAGTACGCCGACAAGATTCTCAAGCCGCGCCTTGAATCGGTGGACGGCGTGGGCAATGTCTCGACGCCGGGACTGCGGAAGAGGGAGATACGAATCTGGCTCGATCCGGCGAAGCTCAAGGCGCGGTCGCTCAGCGTCAACGACGTCTCCTCGGCGATAAAGAAACGGCATGTCGACCTTCCCTCCGGGAGCGTGAAGACGGAGCGAAACGAGTTTCAGCTTCGGCTGAACGCCGAATACGCTTCGGCGGAGGAGTTGCGGACTCTGCCGGTGCTGGTGAAGGAGGGCGCGACGGTGCGCCTCGGCGATGTCGCGCGGGTGGAGGACGGATTGGAGGAGCGCTCCGATGCGGCGACGTACAACGGCGAGGAGACGATTCTGCTCTCCATCGCCCGCCAGCGCGGGGCGAACGAAGTGACGGTGGCCGACGGCATCGCGAGACGGATCGAAGAGATACGGGGGAGTCTGCCGGAGGGCGTCCGGATCGAAATACTCTCCAATACGTCGGACTTCATCCGGCGTTCGATGAAGGGCGTCGGCAGCGACGTGCTGCTCGCCGTCGGCCTGTGCGCGCTGATCATGCTCTTTTTCCTTCAGACGCTCCGGGCGACGTTCGTGACGGTGGTCGCCATTCCGGTGTGCCTTCTTGGAAGCTTTCTCTTCCTGAAGGCGTTCGGCGTCACGGTCAACAACCTGAGCATGATGGGCATCTCGCTCTCCGTCGGCATGGTGGTGGACGCGACGACGGTGGTGCTGGAGAACATCCATCGCCGCATGGGGAAAAACGTGCGCACTTCGGAAGCGGCGGAGAAGGGGACGAACGAAGTCGCGTTCTCCGTCCTCGCGGGCGGGCTGACGACGATGGCGGTCTTCGCTCCCATCACGTTCATGGGGGGAATCATCGGGAAGTTCTTCTTTTCGTTCGGCATCGTCGTCGTCTGCACGATCGCGCTCTCCGTGCTGCTCTCCCTCACGCTGACGCCGTTCGTCGGCTCCCGGATCATGCGCGCGGAGGAATCGCGGTATGGGATGGCGCGCATGATCCGGGGCTTTCTGGACTCGCTCGAACAGGCGTACCGGAAGCTGCTGACGTTCGCGGTGCGCTTTCGTTGGATCACCATGTCGGCGGCCGCGGGGCTTTTCGCCCTCGGAGTCTTCTTCGCCGCCAATCTGGGGACATCCTTCTTCCCGACGGAGGACCGGGGAGAGCTGACCATCTCCTTCGAGCTGGCCGACGGAACCTCCCTGGAGGAGAGCGAACGCTTTCTCGCCCGCCTGGACGGAATGGTCCGAGAGCGGAACGACGTCGCCTACACCTACGGGACCATCGCGAGCGGAAGCGGGTCGGAGGCGAACAAGGGCAGCCTCTATCTCTTTTTCATCCCCAAGAGCGAGCGGGCGGGCATCGACGATATCAAGAGCGAGCTTCGACGCGAATTCGCCGCCTTCTCCGACGCGAAGCTGAACCTCGCCATGAGAGGCGGCTCGGACATCACGATGAATCTCTCCGGCGGAGACTTCGAACAGCTCGGCGCGCTGGCGGAAAGGATCGTCGCCGAATTGGCGGACGAATCCCGTCTCACGGACCTGGACACCGACGTCCGTATGGAAAAGCCTCAGTTGAACATCGGTCTGAACCGGGCGCTGGCGGACGATCTGGATCTGGATGTACGCTCCCTTTCGGAGGAGATCGGCGCCTATTTCGGCGGAACGAAGGTCGGGGTTTTCAAGGACGGGGGGTATCGGTACGATATCCGCCTCATGGCCGAGGCGTCGTCGAGAATGCACGCGGAGGACATCGAGAAAATCTCCGTGTTCAACGGCAAAGGGGAGAGCGTCTCTCTCGCGGGGCTGGTGGAGGTGAAACAGGGTTTCGCGCCCAACGTGGTCAAACGGCTGAATCGGCGGCCTTCCATAGAGATCGGCGCGAACGTTTCGGGAATATCGAGCGGCGAAGGAATCGCGATCATCGAAGCCGCGGCGGCGAAATATCTTCCCGCCGACGGAAGCGTCCTTCTCGCCCCGTCGGGGCAGTCGCAGAACATGCAGGAGGACTTCCGGCGCATCTTCACGGCGCTGGCGACGGTGGTGCTGCTCGTCTACATGGTGATGGCCATTCAGTTCGAGTCGTTCATGCATCCGTTCACCATCATGTTCTGCCTTCCGCTGCTTACGCCGGGGGCTTTCGGGCTGCTTTTTCTCGCGGGGAAGAATCTGGACATGATGGCCTTCATCGGCATCATCCTGCTGGTGGGCATCGTGGTGAACAACGGTATCATTCTGGTCGATTTCATCAACCAGGAGAGGGAGCGGGGGGTGGAGAAGAAGGAAGCCGTGATCAACGCGGGCCCTCTTCGACTGCGCGCGATCCTGATGACGGCGGTCTCGACCATCGTCGGCGCCGTTCCCGTAGCGCTGGGGCTCAGCGAAGGATCGGAATTCCGGCAGCCCATGGCGATCGCCACCATCGGAGGGCTTGCGACATCGACGCTGCTGACCCTCTTCGTCATTCCGGTGGTCTATCTGGTTCTCGACGACCTCAAGGAGAAAACCGCCGCGCTGGTCAGGTGGGCGTTCATGCGGCGGACGCGGCGCTCGGTCGGAGCCGTTTTGGAAACACTTGAAAGAGCAGGGGGAAAATCATGAACGCGATACTCAAGAAGACACTGATGATCGGAGGCGCGGCGCTTCTCCTCGCGGTGTCCGTCCTCTCGGCCGAGGGGGTCGAAACGCTCACTCTCGAGCGATCCGTGCGCCTCGCCCTCGAACGGAACCTCGACGTCCTCTCGGCGCGGACGGAGCGGGAGAAAGCCGAAGGCGCGCTGATTTCGGCGCGATCGGCGCTCTCCCCTTCTCTGACGCTTTCGGGTTCGTCCACCCGCAGAGAGGACAACGGAGTCGCTCCCGAAAGAGCGGACAGCGCGGCGATCACGCTTTCGCAGACGCTGTACGCGGGAGGAACGCTCCGCGCCGGGGAACGCCAGGCGGTCCTCGATTCGCGAAAGGCGGCCGAGGAGCTGGAATACGCGAAGGAGAGCGTGGCGCAGGCGGTCTGCGCCTCCTGGTACAACGTGCTCCAGACGGAGGCGGATCTGCGGACGGCGGAAGAGACGCTCGCCTACTATACGACCTCCTGGACGGACTTTCAAAAACGGGTGGAACTGGGGCTTTCCACAAGGCTGGAGCTCGCGCGGGCGGACCAGCAGCGCGTCAACGCCGAGGCGGAGTTCATCGGCGCGAAAAACGAGCTTGCCAAGGCGAAGGTCTCTCTGCTGACGCTGCTTCGAATCGATCCGACGACCGAAGTCGAGATCGACGGAACGCTGGAGACCGTCGCCGTCGAAGGCGACGCGAAGGGGTCGCTTGAAAAGGCGCTTTCGACGCGCCCGGACCTTCGGGCGCTCGTTTCGGAGGAGGAGGCCCGGAAAGAGGCCGTCGTCGTCGCGGCGGGAGGGATGAAGCCGACGATATCGCTGTCGGCGTCCTATCAGTTCAACGACAGCTCGTCGAGCCTCGCGGGGAACAACGCGAACGAGTGGACGGCCACGCTCTCGGTCGGCATCCCCGTGTACGACGGAGGGTATGCGAAGGGGCGCGTGCGGAGCGCGAAAGCGTCGCAGGAGCAGGCGCTTCAGACGGTGGAGAAAAAGAAGGACGCTCTCGGGGAGGAGACGCTCAACGCGTGGATGACCCTCGTCAGTTCGTTGGAAACGGCCGAAGCCGCGAAGAAGAACGTGGAGCTCGCCCGGGAAAGCCTTCGTCTGGCGGAGGTGGGCTACCGCGAGGGGGTCAATACGCAGCTCGACGTCCTTCAGGCCAGAACGTCGCTTACGGAAGCGCAGCGGAAGCTTTCCAGCGCGCTGAAAGAACACAATCTCGCATTCGTCGCCCTGCGCATGGCCGAAGGAACGCTTGCGAGCGTTTTCGAAAACGATCGATAAAGGAGAATGCATCATGAGGAAAAACCGAAGTAAAAAAAAGGGTGCGAAGGGCGCGGCGATTCTGTTCCTCGCCCTCCTCCTTCTCGCGACGTTCCATCTTCTTCGTTCACCGGCTTCCGCTCCTTCTCCGGAGGCGCAGCAGCAGCAGGTTTCCTCCGCCGTCAGGGTCGTCGTCGTGCCGGTGGAACGGCGTCCGCTCATCCGCCGGGGTTTTTCGGCCTCGGCCACTCTCGAAGCCAGGGAGAGCGTCGTCCTTCTCTCGAAGGTCTCCGGCAGGTTGAGCGAGATGCGCGTATCGCAAGGAGACGGCATTAAAAAAGGGGATGTCGTCGCCGTCCTGGATCACCGGGATCAGGACGCGCAGGTGAGCGCGCTTCAGGCGCAGGTGAACGCGGCGAAGGCGGAGGCGGAGCAAGCCGGGGCGCAGCTGGAGAACGCGACGAAGGAAAAGGAGCGGTACGAACGACTGCGCAAAGAGGGGTACGCCACGCAGCAGGAGCTGGACAGCCGAATCATGACCTACCAGTCGGCAAGGGCGTCGTACAACAGAAGTCTCGCCTCGGTGAAGCAG
>JAHDKT010000109.1 GCA_018436725.1 Synergistaceae bacterium
ACAAGCTCGATGTGATCGAATGTTTTGAACACACTGGACAAAGGCTGCTTGTCGGCGAGATTTTAGAGAAGCAGCGGAAAATCTACGAGGCTATGGATGTCCAACCTCCGGCCTCGTTATGAGTGGGCGGGAATCCAGGTTACGAAGGTGTTCTCTTCAGCCTTTTTTCCTTGGATTTGCCAAATGTCAAAGAGCGCCTCGCACACTGGCAACCAAACGAGTCGCAGCCCTATTGGAGAGCGAAGCGGGCGGCTGTACTCGCCGAGATTGGTTTGCTGAATGAGGCGGAATCTCTTTCTCGGAATGCTCTTGATAGCATCAGGAAAAAAAACAAGCAAAAAATAGGAGTGTCAAATATTACCCTGTTTTCTCAGGAGAGTAACGCAATGCTTTTGGGAAAGTACATTCAAAATGCCGCTTCCCTTCAAAAAAACGATTGGGGCGAGTTCCAAGAAAAAAAGAGGGAATTGAAAGATCGTTGGAATGAATTGAAAGGTTATAAATGTGATCCATGGAACGAATTACAGGTATTCGAATCGATTCTGAGCAATCCGCCTGTCGAAAGAAAAAACACCACGGAGAAACAGGAATTCGATATCGGTCGGATTACTCGAACGCACTACTTTGGCGGAGTTGATCAAGAGTTGTTCAACGCCTATTCTTTCCTACGCTTCTGCGAAGAGGTTGGCTTGCCATTTCGAGTGGGCAATTATACACTGGCGATAAAAACTGCGGCGGGGAGCTTGCAACGCATTTCACGGTATTCGTTTTTTTGGGCGGCCGCTACGCTTGTCCGGCTGGGAGACGCGAAGGTCGTTGACAACCTGTTCAGCCGTGAATCCGTTTACAAGTTTGCTGCTGATGAAGCGGATCGACTCGTTCAAAACTATCTGGATGCGCTCGATAAATGTCGGGATGATATACGCTCGGGAGATGCTTTCAAAAATAACAACTACGGCGTTCGCCTCGCTCATATCTTGCCCGAAGTTATTTCGAGGCTTTGCTGTAGATGTTCGAATGAGATGAAAGCCCGCCTCCTTGGTTTCGTTACTGCAATTTATGGTTCTCCCGAAAAGAGAAATTACCGCAATGTGGGGAATCTGGTCAGGCGGCTGATTAGTTCGATGTCACAAACAGAGCGATACGCCCTTATTCCCGACTTACTGAAAATACCCTTTCCTGAAGGTCTCAACTTTTCCCTCAAAGATGAATTTTTGAATCCTTTTCTTGTGCGCGAGTTCAATAAAAAGCTTGAGTGCAGTGTGCCGGCTTTAGCAATTCAGCCGAGATTGATAGACGAACTATTACAACACGCTGCATTGGATAATCCTGACCGAAGACGCTGGTCGATTTCTTCTCTGGCAACACTTTATACTTTGCAATTGCTCGATGCCGAGCAAAACAGGAAATTCGCAGTGGCCATCTGGCGCAAAACCGATCAATACGGCCTGCCGAGCGAGACGGATTTTCACAAATTTGCATTTCTACGTCTTCCACATCCCGAGACCAGCAATCCTTCGGAACTCTTCAAAAACTACGTCGCGACCGATCAATTCCCGATTCATAAAACCGAGCGAGAAGCGGGTATTGGCATAACGGGAGGAAATATCCCCCTCGTGTTCGAAATTCTAGGTGCCAATGGTAACGGAGAAGGCTTCTGGACAGCGGAAGATGCTATAGGAATTTTGAAACGTCTGCTCACATGGTGGGACGCCGACAAGGATAAGCTGAATGAAAAAGAGAGGGAGCCTGCTTGGGTTGTTTCGATCCCAGAGGAATTCCAGGCGAGATTCGCGTGTATTGTCGAACTGCTCGCCGAGGTTGTTGGCCCGAAGCTCAGCTACGATTCTCCTGACGACATAAAATCTGATCTCGGTCGACTCCTAAAAGAAATGCGGGAGCGGAATCTGCAAACCTTAAGAGCTGAAGCCGCGTGCCTTCATCTGTACCCTGAGCAAGAGGTCGATATCTATGATCGAATCAATGAATCGTTGATCTCGAATAGGGAAAAAGCCGAGGAAGACGGCCTTGAAGCAATCGCTAAAATTATTCTTCGTGACACTGAAACCGAGAGTAGTGCAGTGGAACATGATCCGATTTTTATGCTCAGTCAATACCTCACTTGGCGTTCCACGCATTCTATAACTAAAGCAATGTCAATTGTTATTCGAATTTTAAAAAATAAGCCCGCGAACTTTTCGACCAGCCTGGAGGTTGGAGCATTAAATCAACTCAATCGACTACTTTCTGAAGCAGCGTATAGCACTGCCAACTCAACTTTGCTTTTCAACGAAAAAGTGGAAATACGCCGCGTCGCAGCTTTTCTGGCGGCGACCTGACTGACGGAGGAATCTTCTTCTCTTCACCGTAATAAAGCGCATCGTCAATCGTATACCTCGTAAACTTCACACTTGCGTTTCCGGCGGGCGGTCTCTTCGTCCTCTTTACGGGAGACCGAAACACCTTTCGGCTCGT
>JAHDKT010000007.1 GCA_018436725.1 Synergistaceae bacterium
TCGGAGACGCTGCTCTACAGCGGCTTCGCGCACCTCGACCTGACGCGCATCTTCCTGGGTGGCATCTTTCTGGCCTCTTCGGGGGCGGTGATGGACCTGGCGATGGACGTGGCGAGCGCGATGCGGGAGATAGCGGAGAAGAAGCCGGACATAACGAGAAGGGCGCTGATCATGTCGGGGTTCACCGTGGGGCGCGCGGTCGTGGGGACGATGACGACGACGCTGCTGCTGGCGTACACCGGGAGCTACACGAGCCTGCTGCTGGTCTTCGTCGCGCAGGGAATCCCGTTGGCGAACATATTGAACATGCAGTACGTCTCGGCGGAGATACTGCACACGCTGGTGGGGAGCTTCGGCCTGGTGACGGTCGCCCCCTTCACCGCTCTGGCGAGCGGCTGGCTCTTCGGCGGCGAGCAGCGCCGGGGGTAAGGAGAACAAAAAAATCGCTTCTACTCCGCAAGCAAAGTCAAAGCGCTTCAATGGAGCGAATTCCGGACAAACCGGTCGTGAGCCGTTCCATTGAAGCGCTTTTTCGTTTTTTGTATACGATCATGCGGGATCTCCCCTCATCCGGCTGACTTGTCGTCGTTCTTTTACATTTTTTGGCTTCTCTCGTTACTCCCCGCCCGTACAATGCCCCCGACGGATTCGATGAAGTACGTTTTCGGGAGGTTCGCATGGCGGTATATATTCTAGGCAAGTTCATCAAAGCGGGCATCACGTTGTGGCTGATTTTCACCCTGGCCTTTTTCGCCTCGCGCGTATCGGGGAACGCCATCGACTTCATCATGCCGGAGGGCGGAACCGCCGAGGCGAAGGCGGCTCTGACCCGCTACTACGGACTTGACGCGTCGTGGGGGGCGCAGTATCTCGCGTACTTCGGCAAGCTTCTTCGCGGCGAAATGGGGACGAGCTTTCACTTCAGACAACCGGTCGCCGAACTCTACGCAGGGCGATTTCCCGCGACGTTGCGGCTCTGCGGCTTGTCGATGCTGCTCTCCTTCGCGGTCGCGGTTCCCTTGGGTATTCTCGCGGCGATCCGAAGAAAGGCGTTCTCCGGTTTTCTCATCCAGGCGGGCGCGTTTTTAGGGTACGCGATTCCGAACTTCGTTCTGGCCATTCTGCTGCTCCTCGTCTTCAGCTTCCACTTCCGCATCTTCCCGAGCGGGGGAAGCGATACATGGAGGCACTACGTCATGCCGGTGGCGGCGCTGTCCTCCACGCTGATCGCCTCGCTCGTCCGTTTTTCCCGAAGCGCCATGCTGGACGTGCTCTCGCAGGACTACATAAGGACGGCCCGGGCGAAAGGAGTGAGCGAGTTCTCCGTGATTTCCATTCACGGTCTCCGGAACGCCCTGATCACCGTCGTCACCGTCGTGGGGCTTCAGGTGGCCGGACTGGTCTCCGGCGCGGTGGTCGTGGAAAGCGTGTTCTCATGGCCCGGAATGGGAGAGCTTCTGGTCTTCGCGGCCATCAAGCGCGACTATCCGCTTCTTCAGAGCGGCGTCGTTCTGGTGGGCAGCGTCGTCATCCTCATCAATTTCATCGTGGACATAGCCTACGCCGTGATCGATCCGGCGATCGGCAGGGGGGCGTGAGCGATGACGACGCTGGAAAACGGCCGAACGCTCCAAGCGGCGAAAGTGCGATACCGTTCTCCTTCGCATCCGCTCTCTCTGTGGGCGAAGTCCACTCCGACGAGCAGAATCTGCATGGGACTGCTGTTGCTCTTCGTGATCCTCGCCGTCTTCGCCCCCTTGATCGCTCCGCACTCCCCCAGCGCGCAGAAGCTGCTGTACAGGCTTCGTCCTCCCGTCGGGATGGAGCGCGCCGTGTCCGGGTACATCCTCGGCACGGACGAGCTGGGGCGCGATATTCTCTCCCGCTGCCTGTACGCGCTCAGGGTCTCGATGGGGCTGGCGTTTTTGGGAAGCCTTATCGGCGCGTTCATCGGGGGAGGGCTCGGCCTTCTCTCCGGCCTCGGGGGGAAGTGGACGGATACGGCCATCATGGGGTTCGTGGACGCGCAGATCGCCATCCCCTTCACGCTCATCGCGGTGTTCATCGTCGCCGTGGCCGGTTCGGGGCTGCACGTGCTCGTGGCCGTTCTCGGCATCGCCTACTGGGAGCAGTACGCGCGATTGATCCGGGCGCAGACGCTCGGTCTGAAGGAGAGCCTCTTCGTGACGGCGAGCCGCTCGATGGGCGCGGGAAACCTCCGCGTCGCCCTCTCGCATATAGCGCCGAACATCGTCTCTCCCCTTATCGTGATGTTCACCCTCAACTTCAGCAACATCGTGCTGCTCGAGTCGACCCTCTCCTTTCTGGGGCTCGGGGTACAGCCGCCGACGGCTTCTCTCGGTTCGATGATAGGGCAGGGGCGCGACTATATGGCCGACGCGTGGTGGCTGGTCGCGTCGCCCTCGTTCTTCGTCGTGGCGGTGGCGCTGGTGATTCTTCTGTTGGGAGACTGGCTTCGGGAAGCGCTCGACGTGAAGACTTCCTGAAGATTCGTTGAAAGAAGAGAAGGAGGAAACAATGAAGGAAAAAGTGCGGATTCATCTGGTTACGGACATTCACTACGGTCCGGACGTGGCGGTGAAAAAGGGAGAGAGCGCGCTCTGGCTCCTCGACGGCTTCGTCCGCCGGACCAACGAGATCAAACCGGAATTGGCGGTGGATCTCGGCGACAGGATATCGGACGTCGACAGGGAGAGCGATTTTCTGCGGGAGCAGGAGGTAGGACGGATATTCTCCGATCTCGACGTTCCCCTGCGCCATATCCTCGGCAACCACGACGTGGTCAATCTGACGGCCGCGGACAACGAGAGGGCTCTCGGCGCAAGGGTTTCCAGCAACAGCATCGACATAGGCGGGTATCGTCTCGTCTTCTGGAACGCGAACACGTTCATTCCGTACCCCGACCCGTGCAGGGGAGCGCTGCGTTCGGACATCGAGTGGCTCCGGAGCACTCTGGAAAGCACGTCGCTTCCCTCGGTTGTCTTCACTCACTTCCCCCTGGCGGCTCCCTGCATGACCGGAAACTACTACTTCGAGGACGCCCCGGAGTATGCCTTCGACCCCAACGCCCCCGCACTGAGGGAGCTGTTCGCCGAGTGCGGGCATGTCGTCCTCTGCGTTTCGGGGCACGTGCACCAGAATACGTGGCAGAGCGTGGACGACGTCGCTTTTTTTTCTCTCCAATCGTTGACGGAGAGCTTCTGCACGCCGTCGCACCCTTCGGAGGTGTGGGGGGCGCTCGAACTCGGGGAAGAGATTTCACTTTCCACGTTCGGATCGCAGCCCGCGACGATGACGATGCCGCTGCGGCGGAGAGGGGCGCGCTGGGTTTTCGGGAGCTTCCGGCGGCGAAGAACGTCCGCGAGGAAGGCCGTCGAAGAGCGGCGTATAGCCTCCTTCGCTTTTCCGGTGAGGGGAATCGCACTGGATCTCGACGGCGTGGTCTGGAGAGGCGACGAACTGATCCCCGGCAGCGACGTCTTCATTCAAAAGATGAAGGAGGCGAGCATTCCGGTTACGTTCGTCACGAACAACGCGCATCGCACACGGGAGCAGTATGCCGAAAAGATGGCCGGGTTCGGCGTCTCCTGCACTCCGGAGGAGTTCGTCACCTCGGGGTACGCGACCGCCCGCTGGATTGCGCGCACGGCGCCGCGAAGCGGCGTGAAGGTACTGGGGAGCGGCGCGCTCCGTGAAGAAATTCGCACGGCCGGACTCGTCGAGGATGAGGACGCTCCGGACTTCCTTGTGGTCTCGATGAACGAATCGCTGACAGTGAAGGACCTTTCCGAAGGAGCGAAGCTGCTGGAAAAGGGGACCCGGCTGATTCTGACCAACCCCGACGCTCTTCTGCCCGACGAGGACGGCTTCCGCGCGGGATGCGGGGCCATCGGAGCCTTTTTGGAGGCATGCGGCCGGGAAAAAGCGACGATCATCGGCAAACCCTTCCCCGCGCTGTTCTCCATGGCCCTCGAACGAATGGGCACGACCGTCGAGGAGACGGTGATGATCGGCGATACGCCGGAGACGGATATTGAAGGAGCCTTCCGGATGGGAATGCGCGCCATCCGCGTGGAGAGCGGCAACCGGGAGAACGAAGGTTCCGAATGTCTTCCGTGGAAGAGCGTTGAACGTCTCGAGAACGCGGCCGGGTTCATCCTGAGCCACAACATGCGGTGCAACGCGGTTTCGCTGGACGATCTCGCCGAAAAGGAGGTGCATATGGTCCGAACGCACTGCGCCGAAAGCGTGTGATTTTCTCCGAAGAAAGAAAATATCGTGATAATAAGGAGGAACAGATGAAAACGAACGGGAAAAGATTATTGGTCGTCCTTGGAGCGCTTGCCGTCGCCGCGGTCGCGGCCCAGTGCAGCGCGCTTGAAATCAGGGTGGGCGCGGCGAACATGCGCGAATACGTCGACCCCGGGAAGGACCACTCCAACGTGGGGTCGATGCAGTACTTCAACAGCTTCCAGCCCCTCATAGGCAAGAACGCGCGCGCGGTGGAGCCGGAGTTCGGGCCCTGCCTCGCCGAGAGCTGGGAGATGCTTTCGCCCACGACGATCGAACTGCGGCTGCGCAAAGACGTGTTTTTCCACAACGGCGACCCCATGACGGCGGACGACGTCGTCTTCTCGCTCGACAGGATGTTCCACCCCACCTTCCCCCCCTACGTGACCAGAAGCAGGGAGTACTTCTCCAACATGGAGAAGGTGGAAAAAGTGGACGACTACACCGTGAGAGTACACACGAAGCGGCCCGACCCCATCCTTTTGACTTTGTTGAACGTGCAGCAGTCGATGATCGTGCCGGAGAAGTACATCAAGGGGCTCACGGGATCTCCCGACGTCGCCGAAGACAGCGACTTCGAAGCCTTCGGCCTGAAGCCCGTCGGCACGGGGCCGTACGCGATCACGGAGTTCGTTCCGGGGCAGAAGCTCGTATGGGAGCGCTTCGACAAGTACTGGGGGGAGAAGCCCGACCTTGAGAAAGCCGCTGTCACACGGATCAACGAGATGGCCGCCCGCATCACCGCGCTGAAAAACGGCGAGGTGGACATCATCACCAACGTTCCCCCCGACCAGATCGGCACGATCGAACGGGACCAGGAGCTGAAAGTGGAAGGGATGCAGACCCCCATATTCCACGTGGCGTTCTTCAAGACGAACAACCCCAAGCTCGCGGACAAGCGGCTCCGGCGGGCGCTCAGCCTCGCGATCGACCGCGATCTGCTGAACGAGGCGCTCTGGCACGGAAAGGCCCGCGTTCCCGAATACCACACGTTCCCCCAGTTCGGCGCGCTGTACGACCCCTCGTGGCGCACCATCGAATACAACCCCGAGAAGGCGCGGCAGCTGCTGAAGGAGGCCGGATACGACGGAACCCCCATCCGCTTCGACACGCAGGCCACGTACTACACGAACGGGCTGCTCGCCGTTCAGGCCATCCGCGAGATGTGGGCGGAGGTCGGCGTGACGATGGAGATCAATGTTCTGGACAGGTGGACCGGAGACGACGAGGACATGGAGGCGCGCATCTGGTCGAACCCCCTCTACTTCCCGGATCCCGTCGGATCGTACGGCACGATGTGGAGCCCCACGGGCGCGCGTATCACCGCCAAATCGTGGGATCCGGCGAAACCGAAAGGGTACGCGAGCTACGAGGAGCTGTGGAACAACTTCAGGTATTCGATGGATACGGCGGAGCGCCTGAAGTATTACAGAGAGATCATGGAGTACATCGCCGAGGAGGCTCCCTTCACCATACTCTACCAGCCCTACGAATCGTGGGGAATGCGCAAGGACGTCGATTGGAAGCCGCTCCCCGGACACATTCCGTACGTGCTTGATTTCCACAAGGGAAACATAACGGTCTCTCGGTAGCGACGACGAATTCAGGGAGGGAATACGATGAAAGAAGAGTCGAAACAGGGCGCGTTCGTTCTGGAAGCGCGCAATCTCTCGGTCGCGTTCCGCGACGGGAAGCGCGCGGTGGAGGCGGTATCCAATATCTCGTTTACCGTGGGACAGGGAGAGACCGCAGCCCTTGTTGGAGAGTCGGGATCGGGGAAGTCCGTGACCTCCCTCTCCATACTTCGCCTCGTCGAGCGGAGCGGCGGCGTTGTTTCGGGCAACCTCTTCTTTCACTCTCCGAAGCACGGCGCCGTCGATCTGCTGCGGCAATCCGAGGCGACCATGCGTTCCATCCGCGGAAACGAAATCGCCATGATCTTTCAGGAGCCCATGACGTCGCTGAACCCCGTGCTCACCGTGGGGTATCAGGTCTCCGAGGCGTTGCGTGTCCACAAGCGCGTCGCGCCCTCCGAAGCCAAAAGGGAGGCGCTCGAACTGCTGAACAGGGTGCGCATTCCCGACCCGAAACGCCGGTTCGACGACTATCCGAGGCAGTTTTCGGGCGGAATGAGGCAGAGAGTCATGATCGCCATGGCGCTCGCCTGCCGTCCGAAGCTGCTGATAGCGGACGAACCGACCACCGCGCTCGACGTGACCACGCAGGCCGGAATTCTCGACCTGATCCGCGGGCTGCAGGAGGAGATGAATATGAGCGTGCTCTTCATCTCCCACGATCTCGGCGTGGTCTCGGAAATCGCCGACCGCGTTCTGGTGATGTACTCCGGAAAAATCGTGGAGAACGCGCCGATCCGCTCCGTCTTTTTCGCGCCGGCGCACCCGTACACCTCCGGGCTGCTGCACTCCATGCCGGCGACGGCCGCGTCCTTCGGCAAAGGCGTTCCTCTTCGCGCCATACCGGGGAGCGTTCCTCCGCCCGGAACGGCGCTCGAAGGGTGCGCCTTCGCGTCGCGGTGCGAGTTTTCGACGGCTGCGTGCGAGACGGCGTCGCCGCGCCTGGAGCGGCGCATACCCGGAAGTTCCTCGGAGAGCGCGTGCCATCGCGCGGCGGAACTGAACGGCGCGCTCGCGTCCTCTCTTCCGTGGGTGGAGGCGGACGACGCCGCATCGGTGCGCACCGCATGACGCGCAGTCCGGGGGCGCCCGCCCCGGAGTGGATACGGGCGCTCGATCTCTCCAAAAGCTACCCGGTCGGCGGAGGACTCTTCCGAAAACCGCGGAAGGTCGTGAGGGCGCTCCGCAACGTTTCGCTCGCACTGCGAAAAGGAGAGACGACCGGCCTCGTCGGGGAATCCGGAAGCGGCAAATCCACTTTCGGCAGAAGCATTCTCCGCCTGACGGAGCCGGACTCCGGTCAGGTTTTCTTCGAAGGCGAGAACATTCTCGCCTTCTCCCCGAGAGAGATGAAAAGGCTGCGACGGCGCTGCCAGGTGATCTTTCAGGACCCGTTCGCCTCGCTCTCTCCGAGGATGACCGTCCGGGACATTCTCTGCGAGCCGCTGGACATCCACAATATAGGGGGGCGCGAGGAGCGGACCGATCGCGCGGCGGAGCTGCTGGAGACCGTGGGATTGCGGGGCGAGCATCTCCGCCGGTATCCTCACGAGTTTTCCGGAGGGCAGCGTCAGCGGATCGGCATCGCCAGGGCGCTCATGCCGAATCCGGAGTTTCTGCTCGCCGACGAGGCGGTGTCCGCGCTCGACGTCTCGTTGCAGGCCCAGATCGTGAACCTGCTCGCGGAGATGCGGCGGCGCTTCTCCCTGACGATGCTCTTCATCACGCACGATCTCTCGCTGGTGGAATATCTCTGCGACCGCGTCGCGGTGATGTACGCCGGGACGATCGTCGAAACGGCCCCGGCGGACGAACTCTGCCGCTCCCCTCTGCACCCCTACACACAAGCGCTGCTCTCCGCCATCCCCCGCATCGACCCGAGACGAAAAACGGCGCGCCTGATTATGAAGGAGGAAGGGGATTCGACGGGCGAGGCCGCGGAAGGGTGCGTTATTGCCGGCCGCTGCCCGTGCGCGCGAAAGGAGTGCTTTGCGGAGAGTCCGTCCCTGCGACGGGTCGGGGACGCTTCGGAGCATATGGTTGCGTGTCGTTGCGTCTCGTAGAAAAGAAATCCCCGGCGAACCGTTTCGAAAAGCCGGGGATCTCCTGCCGCAGACGGAGTTCCGAACGTCCATCCGGCGGACTCTTGGCGGTATTGTTTTCCCCTCTCGGCGTTATTCTCCAGGAAAAATCTCGGCGACGGAGTACAGCGCGGCTTTTCCGGCCAGTTCGATTCTCCCGCCGCGGTCCCGGCAGTACAGAGTGCCGCCGCGGCTGGAAGCCTGTCGCGCGACCAGCTCCTTCTTCTTCAGTTTTTTACTCCAAAGAGGAACGACGTGGCAGTGTCCGGAGCCGCAGACCGGATCCTCCAGCACGCCTACCTTCGGGGCGAAGCTGCGCGTCACGCAGTCGTACTCCCGCCCCTGCGCGGTCAGATGCAGAAGCAGTCCGTCCAACGCCGCCACCTTCGCCGGATCGGGCATCGCGGCGCGTACGTCTTGCTCGTCCTCCAGCACGCAGACGAGATCCCTGGCGATCCACGCCTCCGTCGGACGAAAGCCGATCGCCTCGGCCATCGCATCGGTAACCGGCGTCGAGGCCGGCGCATAGGCGGGAAAATCCATTTCGTACAGGTCTCCCTTGCGGACCACCGTCAAACGGCCGCTCAGCGTTTCGAAGGCGAATCCGTCGGAGGCGGCGTCGACGAAATTGGCCAGCACGTAGGCGGTCGCCAGCGTGGCATGACCGCACAAGTCGACTTCGCCGCCGGGAGTGAACCAGCGCAGTCGATAAGCGTCCCCCTCCTTTACGGCGAACGCCGTTTCGGAGAGATTGTTCTCCATCGCGATCTTCCGCATCAGCTCCTCGGGCAGTCCGCGCTCCAAGACGCAGACTCCGGCGGGGTTCCCCTCGAACACCTTCTCCGCGAACGCATCCACGACATAATACTTCATAAGCTCGCGCTCCTCTCCTGTTCGGCGACTCGACGAATACACGACTCCGACGGCGGTCCGTCGCCCGCCGCCGCGCGGCATCCGCATCGCCCGGTATTTCTTTGAAAAGATGCTACCACGGAGAGAAAATGCGTACAATGATTTTATTGTACGCATTACAATTTCGCGACCTCCTCCTTCCGGAGTAGAACGAGGAGGCGTCGCACCCCTTCCTTCAACTCCTCGATACTTTCGGGAGCCGCGATCGCCAGGCGCACGGCCGCCGCGGGCTTCGCCTTTCCGACAGCGAAGCGCTCGGCGCCGTACACCCGTACTCCCGCCGCCGAGGCCGCCGATTCGAATCGTTCGCCGCTCCAACCGCCGGGGAGCAGCAACCAACGGAAGATGCACTCGTCGGCTCCGCGGAGATCGTACCCGGCGAGCATTTCGTTCACGACCGCGTTTCGCCCCATCGCCAGCTCTCGGTGGCGCGCGGCGATCGTTTCCGCGCTTCCCGACGCGATGACCCGCGAAGCGATTTCCAGCAGAAAGGGCGACCCGGTCAGATTCAAAGAGTACAGGGAATCGGAGAGCGCGTCTTTGTATCTAGGAGGCGTCGCTATGTAGCAGAGCCGCAATCCGGGGGAGACCGTATTGGAAAGACTGGCGATATGGACGGTATGTTCCGGCGCCCGCGAAGCCGCGGATTGGTTGGGGCGAGGGGCGAGCAGGCTGTGAATGGCGTCCTCGATTATCAGAAGATCGCGTTCTTTCGCCGTTCGGGCGATCATCTCCCGCCCTTCGTCGGACATCGTGTGCGTCGTCGGATTCTGATAGTCGGGCATGATGTACACGGCTTTGATTTTCGCGTTGTCGCAGGCGTGGATCAATCCCTCTTCGCAGATTTCGCCCCTTTCCTGTCCGATCGGAATCAGCCTGACGCCCAGCAGCTTCGCGACGCTTTTCATTCCGGGATACGTCATCGGATCGACGCCGATACAGTCTCCGGGGCGAAAGAGGCCCGCCACGATGGCCGCTATCGCGTTTTGCCCGCCGTTGGCCGGAAGCAGCCTGTCTTCCGTCGTTTCGCATCCGGTTTTCCGGAGCAGCCTGACGGCGGTTTCCCGTTGCCAGAGGCTCCCCGCCGCCGCTCCATAGTGCAGGAACCTGCCGAAATCCGGCTCCGAGAGCATTTTTTTCAGAACCGCCGATATCTCTTCGTACGAAGTGCGCTCCGGCATCACCGAGCCCATCTCGATGATCGCGCCGCCCTCGTCCTGAGGCGTGACGTTGATGTTCGCAAGCGCATCGTAGGCGACGAAGGTGCCGCTTCCCACCGTGCCGCCGAGCAGTCCCTTCCGCGAGCATATTCCGAACGCCCTCGAAATGGTGCTTACGTTTACGTCTAGGTAGTCGGCAAGCTCTCTCTGCGGAGGCAGTTTCGTCCCCGGCAACAGGTCGCCGTTCCGGATGTCGCTCTCCAGTTGCCGCGCGATCATCAGATACAACGGTTCCCCGTCGTCCGTCCGCCGAGGCTTCCAGCTCATCGGGTAGTTTTCAAAAGAGTTGACCGGCATGACGGTGTGGTTGTATCGGTTTCGGAATAAAGCCCCCGGAAGTTCTTACATCTCGTCGCATGACCCGGCGTCTCTTTTCTGCGCGTACGGCCCGAGAAAGCGATCGCCGTCGAAGTGAATCAGGTGCGACGGCGCGTCGGCGACCCAGACTTCGCTCTCCCAGGAGATTTCACCGAGGAAACGGGCCATGATAGATCGGTTCGGGAAAGCGGTCACGTAGACCAGACCGGCTTTCGCTCCTGAAAACAGGTTCGTCAGCTCCTCGTGGCGTTTCGCGTCCACCGGACCGTGGCTTGTAACGGATTCGACCAGCAACAGCCAGTTTTTCTCAGGGAAATAGAGAACGACATCCGGCATCTTCCCGTGAATGTCGACATCGACGCCCAGCGAGGACAAGCGGTCCATGTCGAAGTATCCGGTCTTGTCCCCGGTGTCTCCGGCGTAGATCAAGACGCTGCCGGGCGCGAAACGAGGGCCGAATTCTTCGATGATCGCACGTATCAGCTCGCTGTGTTCTCCGGGGCTGAGCGTGATGCTCGTTCCAGGCGCGATCTGAACGGGGATGCGATTCTGTTCGCGATTCTTCGCATACCGGGCGACCAAAGTCTCTTGTTCGGAAAGAAACCGTGCCAGCCTCTTGCGCCAAGCCTTCGTGTCAAAGGTACGCGCAAGCTCCAAAGCCGAAGGTTCTATCCGGTATACGGTTTTCGGGCTGTTCACCGATCACTCCGGGCCGTCTGGATTCTGTACGACTATCCCGGCCTGCATGAATTGATGGATCGTCTGACGGCGAAAAGTTTCACGGGTGTTCGGCGCATACTCCTTTTGGTAATTCTCCCTCACCCAGTCCATAATAGGCGTGACGCCGATCAACGGATCGCGCGCCTCTCTCCATGCCTTTTGCGGAGGCAGATCAAGCAGCGCAAGCAGACAAAGAGCCGAGCGATCATTCTGCTGGGCGCGAGGCAACCCCAGAGAGGCCAGAAACAACAGCGCCTCTTTGATGCGATCTTCTCCGCTCGTCATGACAGCACGCTCTCCAAGAGACTGTCGATTTCCCGCTGCGCGATGCAGGCGCCGCTCTTTTTTACAGCCAGCTCTCCAAGCAATACTAGAATTTCGAGGGACGGATATTTCATCAGCCTGAGATCGGTAGCGTTCACCTGTGTATGTCCGTTGAAACGACGGAAGTATTCGTCGGCGGCAGTCGAGTTCAGAAAGAGCGCCAACCCGAACGCCAACTCGCGGGACAGCCCTTTTCTTGCGTCGTGGAAGACGTTGAGATGATTCTCGAATCCCAGCATCGGCGCTCCCGCGAACGCGCCCGGTTCCACCACGTTCGCCACTATTCTCCGCTTCTCCTCTTTCGATGAAAAACGCCGGACGACGCAGTAGTAGCCGTTCGGATAGAGCCACTTCCGCGTGTCGTCGCCGTACTGAATCGCGTTCGGCTTCTTGATGCCGCTCTTCGGCCATTCGATGACGCCTCCGTTGAAATGGCACGGATAGAGCAATGGGACCGAATCCGGCGAAGGGGCTTCGCGCAGGTATTCTTTGAGCCGGAAGTCGACCACGGGACCTGTCGAAACGCTGATTTTCAGATCGTCCACGGAGGAGCGTATTCCGTCGCACAGTTCGATACGATTCAGGCCGGAGGACGTGGGCACGTTGATGAACTGCTCCGGATCGTCAGGCATCACGACCCGCTCGAACGGATGCTCCCGAACCGTCATATCGGCGAAGCCGTCGTCGGTCGAGGTCGATACGGCCACCGGCCCCTGCCTTCCTGCTCGTTCGAGATGCAGTATCACGTTTTCCTGGAGCACGCTGTCCTCCTTGAAGACGGTGGCGCGGGAATCGAAGAGATGAATGCGGCGCAGCGCGGCGTACTCCAGAAGAAATTTTCTGAAGGGTCGGTAGTACGGTCCGTTGCAAAAGCTGCGCGGAATAATGGCCACGAGCTGTCCGTGATCTTCGAGAAGCGCGAGCGAGAGCGCGACGAAGGCCGAGTAGAGATTGACGGTCTCGATTCCGGCGCGCCTGAGGGCCAGACGATGCTCCGAGTCGCTTCGTATCTTCTTGTACGGCGGATTCAGGATCGCGTGCGTGTATCCGGGGAGGGGTTCGGCGAAGAGATTTCCGGAGAGCCACTCCGTCGCGGCGAGAATGAAATCCCGCCCGTGCACGGTGAACTTGGCGTCCAGGTCCGCACAGGCGTCGGCAAGTCTCAGCGTCAGACATGGGTGCAGAGAGCGGTCAACTTCGAAGGTGTCGACCTCCACGCGCTTGAAAGGCAGATGTCCAGAGGCGCATCGTTCTAAAAACGCGGCGGAAAGAGCGCCTTCGCCGGCCCCTGCGTCGAGCAGACGGCAGAGCTCGCCGCTTCCCGGCGTAAAAAGTCCGGCCATGAAAGAGGCGACGGACGCAGGCGTAAAGAACTGCCCGAGCTGCGATTTATTCTTCGAGGCTCGCTCCATTTCAGATACTTGTTCCGAGTGCGAGGAAGAATTTGTGACAGGCTGTTCCGAAGGTGTTCTCTCCTCCTGCAGTGTTTCGAGAAGCATGCGCTCACCCCCTTTCGATGTCTCCGACTATAGCAAAGCGGGAGGAGAAGTCAATCGGTTTCATGTAACCTGTGACGAGACAGCGATAATGTCATCCCCAGGTGGGACAGGGAAAATGTCATCTGTCATTCTAAGTGAATGATGAGGAGCGATGTTTTCTTGAGTCTGAAAGAAACGACGAAAGCGGTGATTCTGGACAGAGTCGTGAAA
>JAHDKT010000064.1 GCA_018436725.1 Synergistaceae bacterium
CTCGTAGTTGGACAGCCGATTAAATTTTCGAGGTTCGAGAGAGCAGGGTACCTGTTTCAAATCCGTCCTAAACAGCTTTGCAAACCCTTGGAAACTCAGAGAACTCTTTCGCGTTTTTAAGCTATTTGGGACAGCAGTGGTTTTATGTACATGACCTACCTTGCGAAGGCTATTTCAGTAAAACAAGGCCTTCCTATTATAACGGATCTTGAGCAAACCTTCTCTCTTTCTTCCTCTTCTTTTAAGGAGCCGGATTTTTGTTATGATTATCGCGAGGAATTTAGCAGTAAATTGGGTAATATTTTAATAGCGCACTACATTCCAAGAGATATTGAGGATATTCCTATTGAGCGCTTGCTTGATTTGAGAGAGAGATGCGCTGCAGAGCGTGTTCGATTCGTTGATCATATCTTGAGCCTATGTAAGTCTATTTCGAAAATAGAATCTCAGGCGACTCTTGAAGATGCTTTGCGTCATCATGGTTTGTTGCTTATTGATCAAACAAAAGCATTGAAAGACGCTTTTGATAGTAATAAAATTGATACAGTTAAGAGGTTCTTAGGTATTTCTGTAGCTGTTACATTGCCAATGTTGGAGTCGTATATACCAATTAATTCTAAAGAATTGGGAATTGGTTTGTTGTTTGGCTTGGCGTTTTCCGCGAACATGGTGAAAAAAGAAAAAAATCAATTACAAGCCAGCCCCTTGTCATACTTGCTAAGCGTTAATTCGGAATTATCCTCCGAAAGAATGCTGCGTAGAATAAGCGATCGAATTAGTGGTATTAGAAAATGTTAAATGGCTATTGCGTGCCCAGCAATATGGGACTCCTTTTTCGCGGCAATGCGCTGATGCGCTTTGTTTGGCACATCGATTGTCTTATTTCTTTGTTTTTTGTCTTGATGTTGATTTGAGGGGGGCGTTTATTGTGAATTCGAAAGAATATATAATTCGCGATAAGCTGGCTAATCAACTGGAGCTTATTGACTCTCGACTAAAGTTGGTTTCTACCGAGCATTCAGTAAAACTCGAAGATGGGGAAACTGCCTTTATAGATATTTTAGCAAAAGATGAGTTTGGTTGCTATACGATTATAGAAATAAAGAAGAGTGCTCAAACTAGTCGTAGCGCTGTGCAGCAGTTGTATAAGTATGCAGGTTTCCTTAAGCTGACGCGGCGCCTAGAAAATTTTCAAATAAGATGCGTTATTGTCTCGACCGTATGGAACGAGCTAATGATACCTTTTAGTGAATTTAAGCATTTCTCTGATTATGACAGTCAGGGCTATGCCATTGAACTTAAGTCAAATGGTGAAATTGCACTAACGAAGGTTGACGCAAAATTTGAAGCGGGAGATTCTCAACCGATTGGAAACTACATTTTCTTCGAGTTTGGGAGCAATGTTGTTCGTGATAATACACAGCTTGCTTTTGAAAAGGTTCTAGACAGCATTCCTTCGCTAAATTGCGTGATCGTCACGGCCGACTATTCGGGAGATGACACGCGCGTAGTTCATCCCTATGGATTTGCATGGATTTCCTTTACCGGAAATATTGAATCGCTTCAATCAGAGGTTTTGCGTTTGTCGGCAGCATCAAATGACATCTTTGATTCAGCTCAGTTCTTCGATCCAGAGGGAATTCGTGAAAGTTGGGAAACCAGTGATCCGGAAACAGTGGTTCGCTCGCTGATACTGAGAGAATACGTTCGTATAGCCAATGGTGATGGAGAATACGGTTGTTTTGCTCTCCATAGCCTCAACAACACGCTAGCCCAATGGAAAACGTCTCATCTTAAAGGGTATGGTCCGATGTTTCGTGGTGATTTTTTTGATCAAAGAGAACTCATTGAAATGTCTTGTGGTTTTGTCGGTAGTCATCCCTATAATTTTATGGCTAGCACGACACCATCTAGACCACATCACTTCGCAATGATACGTGATCGATTGGATAATTTCCTTTCGACAAATACGCGGTGGAGAATTGCGATGAATGTGATTTTTAGTGATCTCGATGAGAGAGACGTTTTGAGAATTAATATCTTTAATCCTTTAAATTTGTTTGGACTGTTGAACGACCTGTATGAGAAAGGCAGTTCCAAGCGGATTTCTCAAGCAACTATTGAACGAGAAATGGAGGATGGCACGAAGATAGTTTATTTCGGTGGGCTTTACTGGACCTCTGAACTGCCAGTTTTGTCAGTAAGGGAGGCAATTGCTCGGTCGTATCCCAACGAACTGTACTTTTTCGCACGTTCAGTCAATCATAAATTGAACGACCACGATGTGAAGCTTTCGGATGTGTTCGGTTTAACTTATGAATTCTTCCGTATCCGATCAGACATTCAAGAAATATTTCGCCATGATGATGGCTTAGGGTACTGGGAAAAGTGTGAGTCTGTCCGAACAGTCCAAGATTTTGTTGAAGTGCATGATCAATTGATAGTTGAGGTGGGTGAATTTTTCCAAAGTAGTTCCTTCGTGCAGCGAGTGGATCTCCCCCCCCTTTTGAAAAATCCACCCAATAGCGTACAATAGACACCAGAAGAACAGCCGGGGTTTTCCCCGGCTCTTTCATGTCCGTTTCAAGAAGGAGAAATGCACGAAACATGTCTATCTGCTGCGAAGTTACCGCACCAAAAACGCCGCTGCTTCGGGAGATCGAGCGCCGGCGCACGTTCGCCATCATCAGCCACCCCGACGCGGGGAAGACCACGCTGACC
>JAHDKT010000054.1 GCA_018436725.1 Synergistaceae bacterium
CATGGCGATGAACGCCAGGGAATCCCTCGGCAGCGGGATGTTCGCGTAGCCGATCAGCAGCGTCTCGCCCACGCCGAGCAGCAGCGACGCGAGCACCGCCCCCGGCAGCGAGCCGAGCCCGCCGACGACGATGAGAGCGAGGCACTTGTACGCCGGAACCGCCCCCATGGTGGGGTAGACCTGGTTGAAGTAGATGCCGACGAGAATGCCCGCGACCGCCGCCACGGCGGAGCCGAGGGCGAAGGTCATGCTGATGGTGAACGCGCCGTCGATCCCCATCGCACCCGCGACGTCCCGATCCTGCGACGTCGCCCGCATGGCGAGGCCGAACTCGGTCTTCGTCACGACGAACCAGAGGAGCAGCAGGACGGAGGCGCTCACGGCGTAGATGGAGATGATCGCCGGTGAAATGACGACGCCGCGCACGGTGATGCCGGGAAAGGGCAACTCTGCGGGGAAGGAGAGGATGTACGGGCCGCCGACGAGCCGGAAAATCTCCTCCAGCGCGAGGAAGACGGCGATGCTCCCGATGAGCGGGACGAACGGGGGAAACTTCAGCAGCGGCGTGTAGATCAGCCGTTCGATAACCACGCCGAGGAGCGCGCAGAAGACCATCGCGCCGAGGACGGCCAGAAGCAGACTGCCGGTGTGCGAGTAGACGTACAGGCCGGAGTAGGCTCCGGCGGTGTACACCCCGGCGTGCGCCACGTGGAGAATGCGCAGGACGCCGTACACGAGGGCCAGTCCGAGCGTGATCAGGGCGTAGATCGCCCCCATGGCCGCCCCGTTCAGAAGTTGCTCGATGAAAAGCTGCATGACGGACACCAACCTCCAGAAAACTCCGGATTGCGCCGCGCGAAAAAGATTCCGGTGCGGAGAGCGTCGGAAGTATCTTCGAGCGGAACGAAAATAATTCTAGCACACGCCGGGCGCTTTCGGAAAAGCTCCCCGATGCGCACGCGCATTCTCCGCGCAGCGGACGCCGCCAAAAAGCGGCCTTTGCGCATCACGACCCGCGCGGATGCGGAAGACGCCGCGAACGTTCTTCAGTGCTCCGCGCCTCCGACAAGCTTCGCGTCGCGCTCCACGAGGACGATCGCCTCGACGGCCGCTTCCAGCGCAGACGCGATGGTCCCCGCCGACATCGAGGGGAGCGAGTCCTTCGCGACCACCTGTTCCGGAAGGTACGGGACGTGGATGAATCCGGCCTTCGCGGACAGCCCTCGTTTTTCGATCTCGCGGAGCACGCCGTAGAGGACGTGGTTGCAGACGAACGTCCCCGCCGTGTTCGAGACCTTCGCGGGAACGCCCCTCTTCCGGATGCGCTCGACGACGGCCTTGACCGGTATCGTGGCGAAACAGGCCGCTGGACCGTCCGGATCGATCGGTTCGTCCACCGGCTGGTTCCCCTCGTTGTCGGGGATGCGGGCGTCGTCCACGTTGATGCCGATACGCTCCACCGTCATCTCGAAGCGCCCTCCGGCCTGACCGACCATCAGAACGCGGTCCGCGCCCCACTCGTCGACGCGCCGCATGATCGCGTCGATGGACTTGCGGAAGACCGTCGGAATCTCAAGCACGGCCACCTCGGCCCCCGCTATCGAAGCCGGAAGCCGCTTCACCGCTTCGAAGGCGGGGTTGACCGTATCCCCGCCGAACGGGTCGAACCCCGTCACAAGCACTTTCATCGTCTCGTCTCTCCTTTCGGAATACTTTCCATACGGAATTTCAGGCGAACGGCGAGCCGAACTCCTCGTAAGCGCGCTCCGGCGGGGGCGTCGCGCCGAAAGCCGCCGCGCCGCCGCGAAAGAAGACGCTACCGGAAGATCCGGCGTCCGTCGCTACTTTTTTCCGGTCTTCCCCGAGGCGAAGAGGTCGCCCAGCGTCACGCCCGTGGGGCGCTCGGAGTCCTTGATCGTCCGGAGGGCCGCCATGATCGTCGTGCGGATCTGCTCGGGGGAGTAGGAGGAGGGGAAGTAGAGCGCCGCCGAATCGTCGTGCCCTCCGCCCCTTATCTTCTTTCCGTCGCGGAGCATCCCGACCACCTTGCCGGCCGTCTCGTTCCGGCTGCGCATCGACACCGCCCACTCGCCCGAGTAGCGCTTCGCCGCCACCGCGACCAGCAGGGGCGGGTTCGCCATCCGGTCGAGCACGAGGCCGCCGAAGTCGGATACGTCGCCGAACTCGAGGATGCCCGGCTCGACGAAGGCGAGGTCGTCTTTGCTCTTTCCGATCTTCTCCACCGCGAGGGCGAAGCGCTTCTCCTGCTTATCGACGAACTCCTCGGCGGCGGCGCGCTCGTGCGGAAGGAGGACGGCCTCGGGATTCGCCGCCAGCCGCGCGAAGAGGCTCTGCGGGCCACAGAGGGTGATGAGCGCCTGCCAGAGGCGGCTGTCCGGATGCTCGTTGATCCAGAGATCCCGGTCGTTCGCCAGCTCCACGAGGAGGGCGAGGCGCTCCATTCCGGGCGCGCCCGCCTCCACGAGCCAGCGGTAGTACACCTTCGCCGCGCAGAACCGCGTGTCCACCACGGCCCAGGGGCGGTTGCCGTACCGCGCCGCCGTGGTGTCGTGATGGTCGAAGAGGAAGGGGGGATCGTCGGCGATGTAGCGCTTGTCGAGCTTGTCGATCGTCCGCTCGTCCTGGCAGAAGAGATCGACGACGACGAACTCCTGCCCGGCCTCGATGCTCTCGAGGATGAGAGAATCCACCGAGCCGTACCCGGCGAGCGAGACCTTCAGCGGCCGCGTCGGCTGCCAGCGGTGCCAGGCGACGGCGGCCGCGGCGATGCCGTCGAGGTCGGTGTGGCTGATGATGTGAAGCAGCGAGTGATCCATGAACGTACTCTCCTTTGGCGGAACGTCGCGGACATCCGAACGACGGACGGCGCTCCCTCTCCGACGGTGTGTGGATAAAACTCCCGTTGCGTATTCTACCCTTTTCACGCCCTCTTTGAAACCTCACCCCCGGCGAAAATTTAGACGGCGTACCGGAGCGGGCGATTTCCGGGAGGACATCCACAACCATCCACACCGCTTATCCACATCGGTGGAAACTTTGTGGATAAATAGCTCGTTTTGCTCCCTGCAAGCACGGAGAGTTTTGTGGAGGGACCGCGAATTTTGTAACAACTTCTTTACACTCGTCCGCATCGGCCATTCTACCTATCCACAAAACGAAACCCCGTATGTGGATATGTGGATAAGTTTTGTGGACAACTTGCCTCTTCTCGCGGGTATTTCGTACCGGAGCGGGTTTTTTTCCGGTTTTCCACCGCGAGCATGCAGCTTATCCACAGTCTCTGTGATAATATGGTGCCATTCTCAGCATGAGGTGAAGTATTGTGGACAACGATTTACAGCATCTGTGGGAACACATTCTCGAAGAGGCGGTTTCGCAGCTTCCTGCGGGAGCCACCGATACGTGGCTCAGAACCTGCGCTCCCACCGAGTTCACGGACGGCGTCCTCGTTCTCGACGTTCCCAATGTTTTTGTGAAGGAACAGATATCCTCCCGCTTTCTGAAAGAGCTTGTCCGCATCTTCGCGGAGAGCGGCGGGGGGCGTTCCATCGAACTCCGGGTGGGCTCGGAAACGCGGAAGGAAGAGCGCGAACGCGCCGAACGCGCCGTCTCCGCCGGGAACATCGAATCCCGCAGCGGCCTGAACCCGGGGTATCTCTTCAACTCGTTCGTCGTGGGCAAGTCGAACCGCCTTGCGCACGCCGCGAGCCTCGCCGTGGCCGAGACGCCCGGAGAGGCGTACAACCCGCTCTTCATCTGGGGGGGCGTCGGCCTTGGAAAGACGCATCTCATGCACGCCATCGGCCACTACGTGCTCGACCGGAACTCGAACTCCCGCGTGACCTACGTCAGCTCGGAGAAGTTCATCAACGAGTTCATCCAGTCGATCAAGAACAACAAGACGCAGGAGTTCAAGTCGAAATACCGGAGCGTGGACATCCTGCTCATCGACGACATCCAGTTTCTGGGCAACAAGGGCAGCAGCCAGGAGGAGTTTTTCCATACGTTCAATCAGCTCCACACCTCGAAGAAGCAGATCATCATCTGCTCCGACCGGCCGCCGAAGGAGATTCAGAGCATCGAGGACCGTCTGGTGAGCCGCTTCGAATGGGGGCTGGTGACGGACATCCAGTCGCCGGATCTGGAGACGCGTATCGCGATTCTCCAGAAGAAGGCGCAGCTCCGCCGCTACAATATTCCCGACGATGTTATCAACTTTCTCGCGATCAACATCCCCAGCAACATCCGCGAACTGGAGGGAGCGCTGAACCGGGTGGTGGCCTGCGCGGAACTCGCCGCCGAGCCTATCAACGAAGAGAACACGAGGGAGTGGCTGAAGGACGTCATCCGCAAGGACGTGCGCGGCCCCGTGAGCATCGACTCCATCCAGAACACCGTGGCCGATTTTTTTAACATGACGGTGACCGATCTGTTGAGTTCGAAGAGAACGTCGGACCTCGCGCTCGCCCGTCAGATCGCCATGTACCTCTGCCGCAAGGTTACGGAGTCGAGCCTTCAGCAGGTCGGCATGGCGTTCAAGAAGAAGGACCATACGACGGTGCTTCACGCGCACAGAAAAATATCGCAGATGATAAAAGAGCAGCCGCGGATCAAACAGATTGTGGATACTATAGAGGGAAAGCTGTGATGTTCGGGGTCGAATTGTGGATAACTCGCCCTGAATGAAAAAATACACGGAATGTCCTGTGGACAGTGTGGATAATTTCTGAATGAATCGCCCAGACCTGTCCACAGTGGATATGTTCGTCGTCGGAACGTACGGAGACGGTTATCCACAATATGCACACCCCTTATTACCATTACTGCTACTAAAACCAAAACAATAAAAGATGAGACCCAGGAGGGAAACGAATGAGACTGCAAATCAGCAAGGGAGAGTTCATGAAAAACTGGCAGGTCGCCGAAAGAAGCACCAGCCCGAAAAGTACGATCAATTCCCTCACAGGCGTTCTTCTGCGGACCTCCGACGCGGACAACACCGTACTGCTGGAGGCGACCGATCTGAAGACATCGATCAAATGCGTCTCCCAAGGAGTGCTCGTCGAAGAAGAAGGAGAGGCCGTTCTTCCCGTCAAACTCGTAGGCGAACTTTTCAAAAAAGCGCCGACGAACGTCTTCACAGTCTCCATCACCGACGGAAAGGGAACCATCATCGCGGGCCGAAACCGCTACAGGTTCACCACCTACGCCCCCCGCGAGTTTCCGAAACTCCCCGTCTCGGAGAGCGCGTCGTTCTTCTGCGCGACCACGGCGTCGGAGCTGCTCCGCGCGGTCTCCGAAGGAACGGTCGCCTGCACCACGGGCGAGGAGTTCCCGAAGTACCTCGGGACGGCGTTCTTTCAGCTTCGGGACGGTGAAATGCGCGTCGTGGCCACCGACGGCAGACGTCTTTCTCTTTCGAAGTGCCAGCCCGTCCGGAGCGGAGAAAATCACGACTTTCTTCTTCCGATCGCCGGAGTCCGCGAGCTGCAGCGTCTTCTCGCCGCTATCGACGGAGAGTCTCCCATCGAGGTGCTTATGGAGAGCACGCTGGTTTTCTTTCAGATGGGTTCTATGGAATTCTCGGTTCGCAGGGTCGACGCAGCCTTCCCGAATTATGAAAATATACTGAACCCGCAGACGACGACGACGATGGACATCGACAGGCACGATCTCATCGGCGCCCTCGAACGCGTCGACGTCATCGTCCGCGATTTCAGCCGCATGGTGCTCATTCGCCTCTCTCCCGAGGGCGACCTCGTGCTCACGGGAAAAGCTCCGGAGACCGGCGCGGTGGAGGAGATCCTCGACGCGAAGATCGAAGGGGAATCGCTGACCGTGGCATTCAACGTCGCCTTCTTGCTCGAAGGACTGAAGGCTCTCTACGGAGACAGGGTATTCATCAGCTTCAACGGGCCCGACGGACAGATGACCATGCTCCGGCCGGGGGAGAAGGATTTCCTCTACATGGCTATGCCGATCAAGATCAACCCGAACGAAATACTCCGCGACGAAATGGACGAGGAGGACGAAGCGGAGATGCCCGATTAAGGAAAGTCCATGCGCTGCGGGGCGCTTCGCCTTCGGAACTTCAAGAACATATCGACCGGGGAGATCCTCTGGGACGAAGGGATGAACCTTCTCGTCGGAAAGAACGGCGCGGGGAAGACCAACTGCCTCGAAGCGCTTCACCTGCTGCTCGGCTGGGGGCCCCTCGGCGAGCGGAAAGATATCGCTTCGTGGGGGAGCGCCGAGACGAAAACGTACATCGTCGGCGACTTCTTCGGCGAGGAGGAGGCGTTTCTCGCGCTCGGCATCGGAGGGGGGACCCTCGTCAAGTACAACGGAAAGCGCTGCTCATTTCCCGAGATTCGCTCGGTAGCTCCGTCGCTCGCTTTTCTCCCCTCGGACATGACGCTGCTCGACGGTACTCCGGCGGGGAGGCGTTCCTTCCTCGACCGGCTGTGCGCGCTGCTTTGGCCGCTCTATGCGCGGCGTCTCGTCGAGTTCCGCCGGGCGGTGCGCCACAGAACGATGCTCCTGCGCCAGGGAGCCTCGCTCGGCGCGCTCTCCAAGGCGATGGCGCCGCTGGCCTCGTGGCTCTGGGGGGCGAGGGCGTCCGCCGTCGACGCGCTTTCGGAGGGGCTTGCGCCGCTTTCGGAGCTTCTGCCCAGCCCGATCGGCCTGGCGCACGTCAGGGGCGGCGCGGGGAGAGCGAAGGACCCTCTCGAAGACTGGTGGGAATCGCTCGACGCGCGGAGAGAGAAGGAGAGGCTCTGCTGCTCGCCTCTCGTCGGGCCTCACAGGGACGATCTCGCCGTTCGTTGCGGCGACCGGCCCGCCGCTTCCTGCCTCAGCAGGGGGCAAAAACGCCGCGCCTCCGCGGCGCTGATGATAGCCGCCGGACGGTGCGTCGAGCGCCGCCTCCGCCGTTCGCCGATCCTGCTGCTCGACGAGATCGCCTCCGAACTCGACGCCGCCGGGCGCAGGATCACCGTGGACGCGCTCCGGGCGACCGGGTGGCAGGTAGTCGCCACGGCCGCCGAGGAGGTCGTTCCCGACTGGCCCGGACTGACGCTGCGGGTCGACGGAGGCGCCGTCCTCCCGCTCCCGTGAGCCGCTCTTCTCCCGAAATCTCATGCCCCGGCCGCTCGCTCGCCGCTGAAGAGCCCGAACCCGGTGTCGCGATAAAACCGCGGAGCCTCTATCGAAGGTCTTTGCCGATATAATTAAAGGATAGTGATGATATATGCCGATGTATGAAAAAAAATACGACGTAATCGTCGTCGGAGGAGGGCACGCGGGGTGCGAAGCGGCCCTCGCCGCAGCGCGGACGGGCGTCTCCGTCCTCCACCTCAACCTCTACCTTGACAACACCGCCCTTATGCCGTGCAACCCGTCGATAGGCGGCCCCGCGAAGGGGCACCTCGTGCGCGAGGGGAGCGCGCTCGGCGGCGAGCAGGCCGAGGCGGCGGACGCCTCCGCGATGCTCGTCCGGTGGCTGAACACCTCGAAAGGTCCCGCCGTGAGGGCGCTGCGAGCGCAGTGCGACCTTGAGGAGTACGCCCGGCACTACACGATGAAGATAGAGACGCAGAAGAACCTCGAGGTGCGGCAGGAGACCGTGACCGACCTCTGGATCGAAGAGGGGCGGGTGCGCGGCGTCCGGACGAAGTACGGCTACGACTACGAATCGAAGGTCGTCGTGCTGGCCACCGGGACGTACCTCGGCGGCAAAGTGCACATCGGGCCGAAGAGCTTTTCGTCCGGGCCTCTCGGACAGACGCCGGCGGTCGACCTGACCGAATCGCTGCGCGCATCCGGGCTCGAGATCCGCAGGATGCGCACGGACACGACGCCGCGGTTGCACGCGGACACGCTCGACCTTTCGTCTCTGACCTCGCAGGGGAGCGCGGACGAGCCGCTGACCTTCTCCCTCTGGGGGGAGGGGACGGTCCACGAGGGGTACTTCTGCCACCTGACGAGGAGCAACCGCCGCACGCACGACATCATCCGGGATAATCTGCACCGTTCGCCCCTTTCGATGGGGTGGATGGAGGGGAACGGGCCGCGCTACTGTCCGTCCATCGAGGACAAGGTGATCAAGTTTCCGGAGAAAGAGAGCCACCTGATTTTCCTGGAGCCCGTCTCGCGGAGCAATAAAGAGGTGTACGTCCAGAACTTCTCGACGAGTCTGCCGTTCGACGTGCAGCTTGCGATGGTCCGCTCGCTTCCGGGGTGCGAACATGCGCACGTCACCCGTCCCGGATACGCCATCGAATACGACTACGTCGTGCCGACGCAGCTTACCCCTTGGCTTGAAACGAAGGCCGTCTCGGGACTCTTCTGCGCGGGGCAGATCAACGGAACGTCCGGCTACGAGGAGGCCGCCGCGCAGGGGCTTCTCGCGGGGATCAACGCGTCGCTGAAGGCGCGGGGGGAGGAGCCGCTCGTGCTCGGCCGGTCGGAGTCGTACATCGGCGTGCTGGTGGACGACCTGGTCACGAAGGGGACGAACGAGCCTTACCGGATGCTCACCAGCAGGTGCGAACACCGTCTGCTGCTGCGCCACGACAACGCGGACAGAAGGCTCGCTCCCATAGGGCGCGGACTCGGCCTGCTGGACGACGACCGATGGAACAGGCTGCGTACCGGGTGGAAGCGGATCGACGACGAGCTGGAACGGCTCGCGCAGATCAAGATACACCCTTCGGACGCGCTGAACAGGGAGCTGGCGGCGCTGGACTCGGCCCCTCTCTCGGAGGCCGCGTGCGCGGTCGAGCTGCTCCGGCGTCCGGGAGTGCCCTATTCGCTCGTCGAGAAGTTTTCCCCCTCTCCTGATGCGCCGAGAGGCGGGGAAGCGCTTGCGCTGGAAGTAGAGGTGAAGTACGCGGGGTACATCGAGCGGCAGGGCAGGCAGGTGGCGCGCATGGAGCGCATGGAGAACGTCACGCTCCCCGGCGACATGGACTACGGCCGAGTTCCAGGGCTGCTCGCCGAGAGCAGGCAGAAGCTCGAAACCGTCCGCCCCCGCACGCTCGGCCAGGCGGGGCGCATCTCCGGGGTGACGCCCACCGATATTCATCTGCTCTCGGTCTGGCTGAACGCGCTGTCGAGGAGGAAGGAACGCGGTGCGGCGACGGTGGAGTAAGGGTGGGCCGTCGAAGGTGGAAGGCCTGCTGCGGGGAGTCCTCCCGAGGCAGGCCGAAGAAAAGCTCGCCCTCCCCGAACTCCGGAAGGCATGGGCGGAGATCGTCGGGAGCGCGCTCGCGGCGAAGACGTACGTCGAGGACATCGACGAGGGGGCGGTGCTGGCGAAGGCGGAAAGCCCCGCCGCGGCGAAGATGATCTCGATGCGGGCGGGGTCGCTCGCGAGGGAGCTGTCGAAGCGGACGGGGATCTCCGTGGCGTCGGTACGGGTAGTTCCGGGCAAGGCGTCGCATCGTCCCTCTCCGCGCCGAAAGGAAGAGAACATCCGTATTATCCCGCCGAAGGAGGAGGTGGAGCGAAACTTCGAGGCCGTCAGGGAAAAGTTCTCCCCGGAGAGGGAGACGCTCGCCCGTCGTCTTGCTTCGTTGATGGCGGTTTTTCAGAGACGGTTTCCAGGCAGGTGACGGTCAGCGCTCCATCTCCTTCGTCATCGCCTCGCGAACCTTCTCGAAGATGATTTCCAGTTCCTCGAAGAGCCTTCCCGCCCGCTCCGAGTTTCCGTCCTTCGCGGCGAGCTGCAGCGCCTTGGCGCACTGGCTCATCAGCGGCGCGCAGGCGTTTCCGGCCGTACCCTTCAACGTGTGGGCCGTCTTCGCGGCCGTTTCGTAATCGCCGCTCTCCAACTGCTCTTTCAGAAGGCCGATGTCCTCGGGAATGGACTCCAGGAAGAGTTCAAGCAGTTCTTTCCCCTCCTCGCGGTCGTTGAAGAGCTTCGAGAAAAAACCCTCCGCGTCGAAAATATCGCGCTCCGCGTGACCGACGGCCGTTTCGGCGTGCGGAGAAGGGGAAACTTCCTGTCTCGTCTTCATGGGGAGCCACTTGTAGAGCAGTCCGAGCAGATCCGCCGAGGAGAACGGCTTCGGAAGGTAGTCGTCCATCCCTCTGGAGAGGCATTCGTCGCGAAAGCCCTCCACCGCGTGCGCAGTGAGCGCGACGACGGGAACCGCATGATCCAGCACTTTCGACGACGGATCCCTGATGACGGCGGTGGCTTCGTAACCGTCCATCTCCGGCATCTGGATATCCATCAGGACAAGCCCGAAACGTTCCTTCGACAGAATCTCCACAGCCTCCCCGCCGTTCTCCGCCATCGTCGACTTATAGCCGGCTTTCGTCAGCAGAAGGCGGACGAGTTCCCGATTCACCGCGTTGTCCTCCACAACGAGCACCGAGGAGATTGCGCTCCGCATACGGGCGGGAAGCGTTTTCCGCTCGAAATCTTTCTCGGTAGGAAGTCTCTCCGAATCCCACTTCTCCAAAGAGAGGCAGAAAGAGAACGTCGAACCCTTTCCCGGAGCGCTTTCCACGGAGAGGAACCCTCCCATCATCTCCACGAGCTGGCTCGAAATGGCCAGGCCGAGTCCGGTGCCGCCGTGTCTCCTGTTCAGGAACGCTTCTCCCTGTCTGAACGGGGAGAAGATGTCCTCGATGAGGTGTTCCGGTATTCCGGGGCCCGTATCCGCCACGGAAAAGAGAATATCGATCGTGCGTTCGCCCGGTCGAAGCACCTTCGCGGAGAGCGTGACGCTTCCTTCCTTCGTGAATTTGACCGCGTTCGATACGAGATTTATGAGGATCTGGCGCAGCCGGACGGGATCGCCCAGCAGAAGGGGAGGAAGCGCGTCGTCCAGTCGAAGATGGAGCGGCAGCTCCTTCGATGACGCTTGGGGATCGAAAAGCTCCGCCGCTTCCTTCACAAGGGAGACGGGAGAGAAGGGGAGGATGTTCAGTTCGAACCTTCCGGCTTCGATTTTCGAGAAGTCGAGGATATCGTTGAGTACTCCGAGAAGATTGGAAGCGCTCGTGTGGATCATCCGGGCGAAGTTGCGCTGTTCCTCCTTCAGCTCGGTCTCCAGCAGAAGCTCAGAGAGGCCGAGAATGCCGTTCATCGGAGTGCGGATTTCATGGCTCACGTTGGCGACGAACTCCGACTTCGCCGCGCTCGCCCTCTGCGCTTGGTCCTTGGCGGCGAGGAGCGCCTCTTCGGAGATTTTCCTCTCCGTTATATCCTCGCCGACGGCCTGGAGGAACTGCACCCGACCTTCGGAGTCGAAAAACGCGCGGTTCATCCATCGGTGCCAGCGAAGCGACCCGTCGGCGACGAAGACGCGCTCCTCGACGGTAGCTATGGGGTTCTCCATCGTCCGCGCGGCGATGGAATGACGCACGGATTCCCGGTCTTCCTCGGCAAGAAAATCGAGGAACGATTTTCCGAGAAGCTCGTCCCGCGCGACGCCGAAGCAGGCGCAGTACGCCTTGTTCGCGTAGAGAATGGTCCCGTCGGCGAGCATGGTGGAGATCATCAGCGGCATGTCCTCCGCGAGGGAGCGGAAGCGCTGTTCGCTCTCGCGGAGCGCTTCCAGAGCCTCCTTGAGCGGAGTGACGTCGACGCTGCACCCGACGATGCCGATGGTCCGCCCCTCCGCGTCGCGGAGAGGCGTCTTGATGACCTTGTGCCACTGCCTGATGCCGTCGCGCCCTCTGGCGAGCCGCTCCTCGGAGAAGATCGGCTCCCCGGTGGAGAGCACTCGGTCGTCTTCCGCCTTCGCGAGGAGAGCCGACTGGCCGCGGAGGATATCGAATACGGTCTTTCCGACGAACTCTTCCTTCGAAATACCCTTGAAATCGGCGTACGACTGGTTCACAAGCGCGTACAGCCCCTTCTCGTCCTTCAGATAGAGGTGGAGCGGCACGGCGTCGAAGATCTTCTGTTGGATGTCGAGCTGGTGCTGGATCTTGCGCTCAAGGGACTTTCTTTCGGAAATATCCTCCATATAGCCGTCGATGTGGAGCATCTTTCCTTCCGAAGAGAAGACCATCCTGTGGTGGAGCTGGACGTCGACGAACGAGCCGTCGCGTTTCCGGAAGGAGGTCTCGCGGCTGGTCCACAGGTTCGGGTGCTCCATAAGGTCTTTCAGTACGGCTTCCCTGGACTCGGAGGGGGAGTAATGAGCCTCCTTGACGGATGTTCTGTTGACGGACTCCAGAAGGTCTTCCGGAGAGTCGTAGCCGAGGATATGCGCCTGGCGTACGTTGGCCGTGAGAAGTTTTCCGTCCAGGGAGACTTGAAAGATTCCCACGGGGGCGTTCTCGAAGAGGTAGCGGAAGTAGCGCTCCTTCGCTGCGGTTTCCATGTGACGTGTTTTTACATCGGTAATGTCGCGGGTGACTTCGAAGGCCGCGATGACGCGGTCTTTCGGACCGAAGACGGGAACCCCCCTGGTCGAAAAGTATTTATCTCGTTCTTTGGAGTACAGTTCTCTTTCGACGATCTTCGCTGTCGCCATGGCCTCCATGACGGGGCAGTCGGGGCAGGGGGAGGAAAAGGCATGATGAAGGTGAAAGCACTCACGCCCGACGATCTCCGAACGAGGGATGCCGAGAACGGATTCCATCGAGGCGGCTACCCAGAGGTAGCGCATTCCGGGATCGACCAGAGAGACTATATCCCCTAGGGAGTCGAGGAACGGCTCCAGGGAACGCACTCGTTCGACCAGCTCGTGAAGAGAGTCGGCCCGTTGCATGTTCATCCTCGTTCACCCCCTTCCACCTGCGGTTTATTCTACAGGAAAGAGAGCACGATGTGACGGTTTCATCGGAAAAGTCCGTGAAGACCGGTATCTTTCGCTCGCTTCTCTCTTCTCCTGAGGAAAAATATGTGTATTGAATGATTGATTATCGCTGACCAATAAAGGGTGGTACAATGAACATCGCGGCGGCAGCGCGTACCTATATGAATTCCAAGGAGATGATGCTCATGAAGAGTCTTCGGCGCTTTGCGCCCGCTCTGCTTTTGATCGTCCTCCTGCTTCCCGGGCGGGGGGACGCGGCGGAGGATGCGTCGGCACGGTTCGACGCGCTGGCGGAACGCTACTTCGCCAGGATGGAGGGGCGGGAGGATGCGCGCGCGCTTCGAACCGTCCTCGAAGCCGAGGCCGCGCAGACGGGCGCGTACGAGTTATGGCGCTCCCTCTTCCGGGAGGGAGTCGCTCCGAGGCAAGGCGCGTCCAACGCGCTCGCCCTCTTGAGATCCCTCGTCGAAGAGGGGGACCCGGCGCGATTGGAAAACGTCTCCGGTTTCTTCCTCCCGTCGTTCGTTCCGAAGCCCCTGGCGGCGGCCGATGCGGTGTACGCCTCCGCGGTTCATTTACTGCGTATGAACGACGCGGGCGCGGCGGAGCTTGCGGGAATGCTGTTCGAGAGGCTCCTTGACTCGTCGAGGGGGAAGTTCTTCTTCGTCTCGACGGCCCCCGAGGAGTACGGAGAGATCGTACGGGAGCTGAGCGCCCGGGGCGTTCTCCCCTCCTTCGGAAGATGGCCCGGGGGAGAAACGGCGGGCCGGCTGCCGCTCGCCGCGCCGGTGCGCGGGCGAGTGCTCCGGGAACGCGCCGTCTCCGAGGGAATGGTCTTTCTGAACGGCGCCGGGCAACCCGCGCCGAACGGAATGTACGCGTGGGACAGGAAGACGGGAAGGGTTTACGATGTCGTCGATCACGAGCGAAGGTTCCTCTTGTTCGACGACTGAAGCGGAGACGACGCGCAGGCGCGTCGCGAACGAAGAAGGCGCTCCCGAACGTTCGGGAGCGCCTTCTTCGTTGATCCGTGCCGTTCTCGTCAGCGGAAGTACTTCTCCGGGTTCACCGCCTTGCCGTTGATCAGGACGCTGAAGTGCACGTGCGTGCAGGTGGCGCGGCCGCTCCGGCCTATCTTCGCCACGGGCTGCCCCTGTCGCACGGCATCCCCTTTTTTCACCAGATTGGCGCTGTTGTGGCTGTAACGGGTCTTCGTCCCGTCGCCGTGATCGATAGTCACGGTCCGTCCGTACCCCTGGATGGTTCCGGAGAAGACGACCTTTCCCGGGCGGGAGGCCAGGATGGGTGTTCCCAAGGGAGCGGGTATGTCCACGCCGTCGTGCAGGCGTCCTCCGCGCATCCCGAAGGGGGATGTGATCCTTCCCGCCACAGGGCGGATAAAGGGTTCCGCGGGGCGGGGCAGAGGGGCCTTCCTCGGCTCGGGGAGAGGAATTTTGATCGTCTCTTCTTTGCGTATGGAGGGAACGAGCGACTCTCCCCGCTGCCGGGCGCGGACTTCGGCCAGAGTCGCCAGCAGATCGGACTCTTTTCTCGGGACGAGAATTTTCTCTCCCGTCTTCAGAGGTTCCTCGCGCGAGGAGAGTTCGTTGGCCCGCTCGACGGTCTTCGTCGAGACGTCGTACTTCGCGGCGATGGCGGCGGTTGTCTCCCCGCGGCGGACCGAGTGTTCGACCCACGGAAGCTCGTGGGCGAATGCCGAAAACGGCAAGAAGAGGAAAACGACGGAAAAAAGCAGGGCAAGGCACTGACGGTTCGACGGACGGTGCGCAGAACCCTTGGACGCGACTCCGAGGATAGAGGGCATGCGGTGTTCCTCCTGAACGTAGTATGTGTCTCCGCTGTATGATACATGAAATATGCAGGTTGCGGACGGTAGAATTACTGAGAACGCACGGACGGAGGAAGAGCGGATATTCCTCGCGGTTCTCCCTTTTTCGCTTCCGACCTGGGATCGAGCCTCATCGACGCCTCGTTCGCGCTCGAGAAAACACCGCTCCTCGCCATCTTTATGGAATGGCGGACGTCATTTCCCCCTCTCTCCGTTCGAGGGCGCTCTCTCTGCCGTTTGAAGACGATATTTTCCCTGCCTCGTCGCAAGGTCCGGCGAAAGTACTTGACAGTGACTGTTCTATGTGGTTAAAAGGAAGACGATGTGTCTTCGTATTCACTCTCTCCCTTCTAAAAGGGGAGAATTCCGGGGGGTTGCATGGGAACTGTTTCCATCACTCAACTGAAATCCGGAATGATTCTGTCGGCGGACCTGATCGCCCCGAACGGGCGGTTTATTCTGCCTAGAGGCGCATGTCTGACCTCCAGGAACATCATGAGCCTGAAGATATGGGGCGTCGCCGAGGTCTCGGTCTCGGACCGTTCCGATCCGCCGCGGGAGGACGGGGATGAATTCCTGTACTCCACTTCCGTGATGGAAGAGGCCAATGACATAGTCCTTCGCATCTTCGGCGGCGTTCCCCCGGAGTGCGGCGCCATGGAGGAGATCCATCGCGTGGCGATTCGCGAAGCCGCAAGAAGTCTGACCGAGAACGAGGCCGGCCACTCCGGTTTTTTTCGCTCGGAGAACGCTCCGCTCTCCGAGGCGTCTCTTCCGAAGCCCTCTTTGGAGCAGCTCGCGGCGGCCGAGGTTCGTTTCGTCTCCTTCCCCGACGTTTACTTCCGCATATCGGAAGCCCTGCAATCGCCGAAGAGTTCCATCACCCACGTCGCCGACCTCATCAGCAAGGACACCGCGCTTACCGCCACGCTTCTGAAGCTGGCGAACAGCGCCATCTACGGAGTACCGGCGAAGGTGGACTCCATTCAGCGCGCCGCCGCGCTCATAGGCGGCAAGGCCCTCTCCATTCTCGCCCTCGGAGTCTCCGCGGTGCAAACCTTCAACAGCATTCCCTCCGACTGGGTGAACATGGAGTCCTTCTGGAGACACTCCGTCGCGGTGGCGGTTCTCGGGCAGATCATCTCGTCGAGAAAGCACTCCCGCATCATCGAAAGGATGTTCGTGGGAGGCATACTTCACGATATAGGCAGGCTCGTCCTTTTGCGGCACGTTCCGTCCGTCATGAACAGAGCGATAGCCGCGGCGGCGGCCGAGAAAATACCCCTTGTGGATATGGAACGGCGAATACTCGGCTTCGACCACGGAGAACTCGGAGGAACCATCCTCGAGCGGTGGGGTTTCCCCCGCGAACTTACCGATCTAGTGCGTTTTCATCACTCCCCGGGGGAGGAGACGAACTCCTTCCCGGCGGCGGCGCTCTCCATGGCGGACACGCTCGCGGCGGCGCTGCGGCAGGGGAGCAGCGGCTCTCCGCACCCACCGAGTATCTCCGACGAGGTCTGGAAAATGACCGACCTCTCTCCGGGCGCTCTGGACTCCGTGGTGCGTCAGGCCCGACGGCAGATTGCGGAGATATACAGCCTTTTCAAAGGCGGCGATGACGATGGAAAAACAGGTGCTCACTCTTGAAAAGCTCCAGAACAGAATTCTCTCGCTTGAGGAGGAACGGCTCGCTCTCTCGAACGCGCTGGACATAGCGCTCAAGATCAACGACATCCAGCCCGACACGGCTGCGGAGACCACGATGGAATCCATCCTCTCCGTGTGCTACGAGCGTACGGGAAGGCTCGTCGCGCTCAGGGAGGGGGCGTTCTACCTCTTCCGCGAGGAGGACGCCGTCTTCTACCAGGCGTATGCCAGCTCTTCCGCCGCGAAGGAGCGGATCGAGCATGAACTCCCCCTCCTGATCGACGACGGGACGATCGCGTGGGTGGTGCAGACCGAACGCCCCGTGACCGTCCGGATCTCCTCCGGCGAGGACGCCTTCCTCCATGCGCTCGCCGCTCCGGGGAGGACCATGGGCGTCTTCATCGGCGTGCTGAAGGAAGCGAAAGAGGACATCCTCGACATCAGCTACGCCCTCCTCTCCATCTATTTCAGCCAGGTGGCCGGGGTGCTCCAGAACAGGGAGCTGCTGCGAATGGCGCGGAGCGAGAACAGAGATCTTTCGTCGACCGTGGACGTGCTGCGGGAGACGGAGGAGAAGCTGGTCTCCCTCAACCGGACGCTGGAAGAAATGGTGGAAGAGCGGACCAGGGAGCTGGAGAAGATCAACAGGCTCCTTAAGGAGGAGATCGCCGAGAGGAAGCGGAAGGAAGAGGCGCTCCTCGAGAGCGAGGAACTCTCCGCGAGCCTTCTGAACCACTCGCCGCACCCCATACTGGTGGTGAACCCGGACACCTCCGTCAAGTACGTGAACTTCGCCCTCGAACAGATCACGGGCTACTCTCTGGTCGAGGTGATCAACCGGAAGGCGCCCTACCCCTGGTGGGGTGAGGAGAAGCTGTCGAGCGTGTCGGAGTACTACCGCATGGTACAGTGCGGAGAGACATCGAAGCGCGAGTACTGCTTCCGGAAGAAGAACGGATCCCCCCTCTGGGTGGAGGTGAGCATGACCTCCATCTCGGGGAGCGCCGGCGCCAAGTACGCCGTCGCCAACTGGGTGGACATCACCGACAGGAAGATGGCGGAGAAGGCCAGGGACAACGCCGAACAGCTGCTCACCGAAACGAACGCGAAGCTGCAGGACACGGTCGGCGGCATCGTCGTCTCCATGGCCCAGGTGGTCGAGACGCGCGACCCGTACACGGCGGGCCACCAGGAGCGCGTGGCGCGCCTCGCCGTCGCCATCGCCGGCGAGATGGGGCTCTCCGAAGAGCAGATTCAGGGCGTGGGCGTGGCCGCGGTGCTCCACGACCTCGGCAAGATCGACATCCCGGCGGAGATCCTGAGCAAGCCCTCCCGCCTGAAGGAGAAGGAGTACAGCCTCATCCAGGATCACTGCGTCGCGGGGTACGAGATCCTCAAGAACGTCGACTTCCCGTGGCCGGTGGCGCAGGCAGTCCTCCAGCACCACGAGCGGATGGACGGGACCGGGTATCCGCGCTCCCTTTCGGGGAAGGACATCCTGCTGGAGGCCCGCATCCTCGCGGTCTCCGACGTGGTGGAAGCCATGTCCTCGCACCGCCCCTACCGTCCTAGCCTCGGCCTTGAACAGGGGCTCGCGGAGATCTCGCTCTACCGGGGCTCCCGCTTCGACGAACAGGTGGTGGACGCCTGCCTCGCGATCTTCGCGCGCGGAGAGTCCCCCTGGCGGGAGTAAACCGTTCTTTCTCCAGCGATCATTTTGTAATGCGACCGGCGACGAACGCCCCTTTTCCCCCCTCCGGAGGAAAGGGGCGCTTTCTTCTGTGAAGCGCTGAGCGGGAGTGGCGCCGCCTGAGTGTCCTGCCGGAGGAGGCCCGGCCAAGCGGAGCGGGTGGCGTCGGCCGTACGATCCGGCTTTTGGAGTCCTTCATGCTTCGATCCATATGTTAATAAATTATCATAATTCCGCTCCGTGTTTTTTTGACGAAGTATTGACAAAAAAAACGGTCTCGGTACAATGCGTTCTATAGTCCGTATAGAGCAACGCTATTCCGTAATGCGGGACGAATTCCGCTTCTTTTTCATTTGCGAAGCGTTCTCCTTGCGGACCGCGCGTGTATAACGGGTTTTACGTTCGTTCACTCCCTCGCCCGGCGGTATCCGGCCGCCGGCGAGCCTCTCTCAGCGGCGGCTTGGAAGAGCGCCGGAAACCGATCCGGAACAAGGAGCAGATCCGATGGAGAACGACATGCTGCGCTGCGAACTGGACGCGGCGTTTGTTCGAGGAAGCGTCGTCACCGTAAATGAAAGAAATGAAATAGCCGAGGCGGTCGGCATCAAGGGAAACCGGATCGCCTACGTCGGGAGCGGCAGGGGAATAGAGCCCTTCGTCTCCGACAATACCCGCGTCGTCGACCTCGGCGGCCGGACGCTCATGCCCGGCATCGTCGACACGCACTTCCACCCTATCCTCAACGGCCTTCTCGGCTCGCACCGCGACGCGGGAATGATCGACACGACGAGAAAGCGCTGCGATTCGCTGCGCATGATGCTCGGCATGATCCGCGACGCGGCGGAACGGAAGCGTCCGGGCGAATGGATCTCCATGATGGGGTACGAACCGGAGCTGTTCATCGACGAGAAGCGTCATCCGACCATCGAAGAGCTGGACGCCGCCGCGCCTGAGAACCCCGTCCACTGCATGCACGGGGGCGGGCACATCTGCATGTACAGCACCAGGGCGCTCGCATATCTCGGCGTGCGCGCTCCGGAGGACGCGGAAAAGTATCCCCCCGACGAGGTGGAGGTCGCGGATGGAAAGCTCACGGGAATGGTGCGCGGGCATACGCACTTCAAGCTGTGGGGGATGGTGGGGTACACCGAATCGCAGCAGGCCGCGGCGGCGATGAAGTCGCACCGGCAGGCGCTGGAAGCGGGGATCACCTCCGTAGGGGACATGGGGGAGTGCGGCCCGGTCTCGTACCGGATCATGCAGAAGCTCTGCCGCGACGGAATCTTCAAAATCCGCGTCAACATGGCGCTTCACAGCATCTTCGGAAAGAGCTACTCCCTGGAGGAGAACGACCACTGGATGAAGCTCGGGTTCGTCACCGGCCTGGGCGACGAGCGGTTCCGCGTGGGGCCCTGCAAGTTCATGATCGACGGGGGGTCGGGGGCGCCTTCCTGCGCCACCCGCGAGCCCTACTCCCACGACCCGGAGATGGTGCGCGAGCGCGGCTGGGAGCGGGAAGAGGTTGCGCGGTATATCGAGCGGATCGTGGAGGCCGGGTGCCAGTGCACGGCCCACGCCATCGGCGACCTGGCGGTCGAGTTCATGGTGGAGGGGTACGAACGGTGCTTCAGGAAGGACCCGGAAGGATTCCGGCGGATGCGCCACCGCATCGAACACTGTTCGCTGACCGATCGGGATTTGATCGACCGCATGGCGCGCATGAACGTCTGCCCTTCCGTCAACGCGGGGATGATCCAGGCGATCGGAGCCAACTACATGAAGTTCTACGGAGAGCGCAACGCGTACATGGCGGCCCTCCGCAGCATGTTCGACGCCGGCGTCATGTGCTCGCTGGCGAGCGACGCCCCCTCGGGTCCCATCGGCGTTCAGACCATCGACGGCGCGGTGAACCGCTACGACCGCAGTCAAAATGTCCAGTGCGACAAAAGCCAGGCGATCTCCGTGATGGAGGCGATCCGCGCCGCGACGTACAACGGGGCGTACTCCTCGTTCGAGGAGCATATCAAGGGGAGCCTGGAGGTCGGCAAGCTCGCGGACATGATCGTCCTCTCCGGCGACATTCTGCGGGTCGACCCCATGGACATCCATACGCTCCGTGTCGACTGCACCATCATCGACGGGCGGTTCGAATACGAACGCCCGAAGGAGGGGTAACAGCATGGAACAAGCCCTGATCGACAGAATCCACGCTTCGGCCGAGGCGCTGCGTCCGCGGATGGAGGCCTTTCTCAGCGACTTTTTGAAGATCGACACGGAAAATCCTCCGGGGCGCAACTACGAGCGTTGCGTCCGCTTTCTCGGGGAGAAGATGGCCTCGCTCGGGTGCGCGGTGGAGTACATCGAGGTTCCGGAGGAGGCGCTCGCTTCTCTCCCCGAGGAGTCGAAAGGCTTCCCGAGACATATCGTCGTCGGCACGTACAAAGGGACGCGGGAGCGTCCGGCGATCCACTTTTCGGGGCACTACGACGTCGTCCCGGCGGGTGGAGGGTGGACGGTCGACCCGTACGGAGGTCTGATCTCGGGCGGAAAGGTGTACGGCCGCGGCGCGAGCGACATGAAGTCCGGCATCGCCGCGCAGATCTTCGCCCTCGAAACGCTCCAACACGCGGGCGTCCGGCTGAAGGGAAGTTTCGTCTCCAGCGCGGTTCCCGACGAAGAGACCGGAGGGCAAACCGGCATGGGCTACCTCGTCCGGAGCGGCGGACTGACGAAGGAGAATACGGACTACTGCATCGTCACGGAGCCGCTCGACCCCGACATGATCTGCTTGGGGCACCGCGGAACTCTCTGGTTTACCCTTACCTTCAAGGGAGTGCAGAGCCACGGGAGCATGCCGTCGGAAGGCCTGAACCCGATCGAAGGAATGCGCGCGCTGCTCGAACGCATCGACCGGCGCATCCGCCCGCGACTGGAACGCGTCAGCGCGTACCCCGTCAGCCCCGAACGCTCTCGGAAGAGCACCCTCTGCATCACGACCATCCAGGCCGGATCGAAGGTCAACACGATTCCCGACACCTGCTCCGCGAGCTTCGACTGGCGGCTGATTCCCGAGCAGAGCGTGGAGTGGGCGAAGGGGGAGATTCTCTCCATCTGCGACGATCTTGTGCGCGAGGGCGTCATCCTCGACTACGACTATACCCCGATCATCGAAGCCGACCCCGCCATGGTCGACGAAAACCAGCCGCTGGTCGACGCGCTGAAGCGCTGCGGGAAGGCCGTCCTCGGGAAGGAAATGGGGATCAACTTCAGCCCGGGCATGGACGACCAGCGCTTCGTCGTTCACGAGGGAGGTTTGGAGGCCGCGGTCGTCTACGGGCCGGGGCGTCTCGCGCTCGCCCATAAGTCCGACGAGCATATCGACGTCGACGACCTCGTCAAGGGAGTGAAGATCATGGCGGCGGTCGCGGCGGAGCTGCTCGGGACCGAGGAGTGACGGCCGCCGGAGGGCGGAGGAAGAGCGCTGTTTCAGGCGTTCATTCGCCGGCGGCGCGTCTTCGGACGTCCGAGGCGGAATGAAGCGATACAAGCGGCGTCGCGCATGCGGCCGCTCATTCGATACACCAATGAGGAGGGCAATTCATGAAAAAGAAGATGTCGGTGCTTGATTTCAAGAAGTACAAGGAAGAGGGCAGAAAGTTCGCCTATGTGACGGCCTACGACTACACCACGGCGTCCATCGTCAACGAGAGCGAAGTCGAGGTCATCCTCGTCGGCGACTCCCTCGGCATGATCATGCTGGGGTACAAGGACACGGTGTCGGTGACCATGGAGGACATGATCCACCACATCAGGCCCGTCGTCAAAGGCGCGCCCGACACGTTCGTCGTGGGCGACATGCCGTTCGGCTCGTACAACAAGAGCATCGAACAGGGCGTGGAAAACGCGACGAGGATGCTCAAGGAGACGGGGTGCGACTGCGTGAAGCTGGAAGGCGGCGTCAAGTACGCGCCTCTTGTGCGGGCCATCGTGGACGCGGGCATTTCGGTCATGGGGCACATCGGCCTCACCCCGCAGAACGCCACGCAGCTCGGCGGGTTCAAGGTGCAGGGCGGAACGCCGGAGAGCGCGCGGCAGCTCATCGAGGACGCCAAGGAACTCGAGAAGGCGGGCGCTTTTTCGATCGTGCTGGAGTGCGTTCCGAAGGTCGTCGGCAAGGCGGTATCCGAAGCGGTGAAGATTCCCATCCTCGGCATCGGCGCGGGCCCCTTCGTGGACTGCCAGGTGCTGGTCACCCAGGACCTGCTGGGCATGTACGGAGACTTCAAACCGAAGTTCGTCAAGCTGTACGCCAACGTCCGCAAGGTCATGGTGGACGGACTGAACGAGTTCCACAAGGAGGCCCTCAGCGGCGAGTTCCCGAGCGACGAGTACAGCTTCAACAAGGAAGTGAACCTGGAGAAGCTGTATTAGTCCCGGAAGTACGAAGGAGCAGGAAGGAGGTTGCGGAAGTCCATGGCACATGGAATGGAATCGAAAGTTCTGAAGAAGAACGAACAAGGATTCGTCGAGGATCCGCGCTACAAGGAGTGTGAAAAGGAAGCCTGGTACGGCATCGTCCTCGGGGTGGTCAACCTCGTCATATGGGCCGTCGCGGGCTACGGTCTCGGGAGCGGCCCGGTGGAGGAGTACTCCTACATCATGGGCTTCCCGACATGGTTCTTCGTCAGCTGCATCGCCAACTCGGCGTTCGCGATCGCGGCCACCGTCTATATCGTCACGAAGAAGATGCGCGACATGCCCCTCGACCCGATGACGAAGGAACAGGCCGAGGAGTACGTGCGGAACGGAGGCGAAACACGATGACCGACGTCCAGTGGTCCACCCTTCTGCCGATCGTCTGCTATTTCGGACTTATGTACCTTATAGGCTTCTATGCCCTGGAGCTGGTGAACAAGGCCAGTCTCCTCAAGGGCGGAAGCGGCTCGGCCTTCATGGAGGAGTACATGACCGGAGGGCGCCGCACCGGAGGCTTCGTGCTCGCCATGACGCTCGTCGCCACCTACCTGAGCGCGGGCAGCTTCATCGGCGGGCCGGGAACGGCCTACACCCACGGGCTCGCCTGGGTCTTCCTCGCCATGTCGCAGATCCCCACCGGGTACTACACGCTGATGGTGCTGGGCAAGAAGTTCGCCATCGTCTCCCGGAAGACGGGAGCCAACTCGATCAGCGACTTCCTCCGCGCCCGCTACGAGAGCAACGCGGTGCTGATCATCGCCTCGGTCTCGATCATCTTCTTCCTCATCGCGGCCATGGCCGCGCAGCTGATCGGCGCCTCCCGTCTGCTGCAGGGCTCCACGGGGCTCGAGTATAAGACGGCGCTCGTCTTCTTCGCCATCACCGTGGTGGTGCACACCGCAGTCGGAGGATTCCGCGGCGTCGTCTTCAACGACACGCTCCAGGGCGTCGTCATGACCGTGTCCACCGCGGCGCTCTTCATCGCCATCGTCTCGCAGGGCGGCGGCATCGCGAAGATCGTCCAGGACATGAAGGCGATCAACCCCGGCATGATCTCTCCCTACGGAGTCCGGGAAGGGTTCATGACCGTCCCGTGGGTCTCCAGCTTCTGGGTGCTCGTCGGCTTCGCCATCATCGGGCTGCCCGCCGTCGCGCAGCGCGCCATGAGCTACAAGGACTCGAAGAGCCTGCACTCCGGAATCATCTACGGAACGATCGTCTCCCTCGTCCTGCTCATGGGAATGCACCTCGCGGGCGCTTTCGGCGTCACGCAGGTTTCCGGAATCAAGTCGGGCGACCTGGTCATCCCCACCCTGATCACCAACCTGTTCAACCCGGTCGTCGCCGGCATCATCCTCGCCGGTCCTCTCGCGGCGGTCATGTCGACGGTGGACTCGCAGCTCCTCGTGGTGGTGGCGGCCATCGTCAACGACCTGCTCGTCAACTACATCAAGCCCGAGTTGAAGGCGAACTTCAAGAAGCTCCGGAGCATCACCATCGTCACCTGCTGCATCGTCGGCGCGATCGTCGTGGCCCTGGCCTTCGACCCGCCCGAGCTGATGGTGTGGCTGAACCTGTTCGCCACCGCCGGACAGCTCTCGACGTTCCTGTGGCCCACCATTCTGGGCCTCTACTGGAAGGACGCCAACGCCCCCGGCGCCATCGCCGGCATGGTCACGGGCATCGGAACCTATCTGTACTTCCACTATTTCCTTGCGAGACCTCTCGCGATGCACCCCATCGTGCCGTCGCTGGCCCTCTCTCTGGTCGCGTTCATCGTCGTCGCGAAGATGACGAAAAAGCCCTCCGAGAAGGTCGTCCGGCTCTTCTGGGAGCTGTAATCCGCACGACGAAAGCGGGAGACGCGATCCACCGTCTCCCGCTTTTTTTAGTCCTCCCGCAGCGCGACCGTCCCGTCGCCGAAAAGAACGACGTGTGTTGACTTCCCTCAATTCAAGTGATACAGTCTGCATGGTCGACCGGTCGACCGCTATTTGAAAAAAAAAGTCGTCGTCTCAAAGAGGAAAGAATCTTCTCTTTCCTCTCAAAATGTACTCTGCGAGGGGAGATTGTCTTTGCTGAAATATGCGATCCGACGAATTCTTCTGCTTATCCCTGTTATTTTATGCGTTATGGCTATTCTGTTCACTATTTTGTATTTCACTCCGGGCGATCCCGCCAGAATCGCGCTCGGCCAGGAGGTGACAGCGGAGGCGATAGAGGCCTTCCGCGCGGAGCACGGGCTGAACGATCCCTTCGTGGTGCAGCTCGGACGGTATATCTACCGGGCGGTGTTCCACGCCGACTTGGGGTACTCCTACGTCATGAAGAGCCCCGTCTCCTTCGAACTCGCCTCCCGTATTCCTGTGACCATCAAACTCGCATTCTGGGCCGTCGTCTTCAGCACTCTCATCGGCATCCCGCTGGGAATCGTCTGCGCGATCCGTCAGTACTCCCTGCTCGACAGCCTCACGACGCTCGTCACGCTTCTCGGCGTCTCCATGCCCACCTTCTGGACGGGCATCCTCCTCATTCTAGCCTTTTCGGTGCATCTTCAGTGGCTTCCCTCGATGGGTTTCGGCACCGTCTCGGAGATGGTGCTCCCCATCGTCACCCTTTCGGGGTCGGCGATCGCGATCATCGCGCGGATCACCCGCTCCAGCATGCTCGAAGTCATCCGCTCCGACTACATCCGCACGGCGCGCGCGAAGGGGCAGAAGGAGAGCGTCGTCATCCTGCGCCACGCGCTTCCCAACGCGATGATTCCCATCCTCACGATCATCAGCATGCAGTTCGGCATGCTTCTTGGAGGTTCGCTGATCACGGAGGCCATCTTCTCCATCTCCGGAGTGGGGCGTCTCATGCTCGAGGCGATCAACATGAGGGACTACCCGATCATCCAGGGTGGCACGCTCTTCATCTCCGTCGCGTTCTGTCTGATCAATCTTTCGGTCGATATTCTCTACGCGTTCATCGACCCCCGGATACACGTGAGATAGGAGGGGAATCCGAATGCCGATCATGAAAGGCAATTCCATGTGGAAGTACACGTTCATCAGGCTGCGCAGGAACTATCTCGCGCTCATAGGATTCGCCATCCTTCTGGTGCTGATACTCACGGCGGTCTTCGCCGAACAGCTCGCTCCGTACGGCTTCGCCGACCAGGACTACATGATGATCAGGAAGCCGCCCACTGCGGAGCATCTCCTGGGGACGGACGAGTTCGGGCGCGACGTGCTGAGCCGCCTGATCTACGGCTCCAGGATATCGTTGCAGGTGGGGCTGATCGCGGTGTCGATCTCGCTCGTCGCAGGAGGCGCGATCGGGGCGGCCGCCGGATATTTCGGCGGGAAGATGGACAATCTGCTGATGCGCGTCATGGACGTGCAGCTCGCCATCCCGACGATTCTGCTGGCCATCGTGATCTCGTCGGCGCTCGGCCCGGGACTCTTCAACCTGATGGTGGCGGTGGGAATCACCTCCATACCGCGTTTCGCCCGGCTGATGAGGGCGTCGGTGCTCTCGATCAAGAACATGGAGTTCATCGAGGCGGCCCGCGCGATGGGGGCGAGCCATCTTCGCGTCATTCTTCTCTACATCCTTCCCAACTGCATGGCGCCTCTCATCGTGCAGTCCACCCTCAGCGTCGCCAACGCCATCCTCTTCGCCGCGACGTTGAGCTTTCTCGGCCTGGGAATCCAGCCGCCCTTCCCGGAGTGGGGGGGCATGCTCTCCGCGGCGCGCCCCTATCTCAGGAACAGCGCCTACCTGAGCATCTTTCCCGGCCTGGCCATCATGATCACGATCGTGTCGCTGAACTGCATCGGCGACGGTTTGCGGGACGCTCTCGATCCCAAGCAGAAACGGTAAGGTGAAGGATATGCCCGATACGCACGCTCCACTTCTCGATATCCGCGACCTCTCGGTCCGTTTCGATACGGACTCGGGCGTCGTGCACGCGGTGAACGGACTGAATCTCTCGCTTCGAAGCGGCAAATCGCTGGGGCTGGTGGGGGAAACCGGCGCCGGCAAGACCACTGCGGCGCTCGCCGTGCTCCAGCTCGTCCAGACGCCCCCTGGCCGGATCTCCGGAGGGGAAATCTTCTTCGAAGGACGGAATATCATGAAAATGACGGAGGCGGAGAAACGGAGGGTGCGCGGCAGCAGGATCGCGATGATCTTCCAGGATCCCATGACCTCGCTCAACCCGATCATGACGGTCGAAGAGCAGATCATGGAGATGATCTCGCTCCACTCCGACATCTCCGGCGAGGGGGTCCGCGAGCGGGCGCTCGAAATGCTGAGGCTCGTGGGCATCCGTCCCGAGCGCGCCGCCGAGTATCCGCACCAGTTCTCCGGAGGCATGCGCCAGAGAGTCGGAATCGCCATCGCGCTCGCCTGCCGTCCGAGCCTGCTGATCGCGGACGAGCCGACGACGGCCCTCGACGTCACCATCCAGGCGCAGGTTCTCGATCTTATCAAGAACCTCCAGAAGATCGTGAACACATCCTTGCTGCTGATCACGCACGACCTCGGCGTCGTCGCCGAAATCTGCGACGACGTGGCGATCATGTACGCCGGCCGTCTTCTGGAGCACGCGGACATCCGCAGCCTGTACAGGCGGCCTATGCACCCCTATACCAGGGGGCTTTTCAACGCGGTTCCCAAGCTCGACACCGATCTCGGCGCCAAGCTGGCCGTCATCTCCGGGCTCATGCCCGATCCTACGGATCTGCCGAAAGGGTGCTCCTTCTCTCCCCGTTGCCCCTACGCGCGCGATATATGCTTCGAGAAGGCCTGCGGCATGAAGGAACAGGAGCCGGGGCACTTCGTCGACTGCTACTTCCCATTGCGGAACGGAGGGATGGAAGAATGAACGCGCATACTCCGGCAGCGGAGACGCTTCTCGACATCAGAGGGCTCAAGAAATATTTCCACGTGCGGAAGGGCCTTCTGCACGCGGTGGACGACGTCTCCCTGACGATCCCGCGCGGAAAAACCCTCGGCCTGGTAGGCGAGTCCGGATGCGGCAAGTCCACCCTCGGGAGGGTGGTTATCGGCCTTATCGAGGCGACGGCGGGAGAGATCTTCTTCAACGGCGAGGACATGCTGAAGTTCGGCGACGAACAGCGCGCGCGATTCCGCACGCAGGCGCAGATCGTCTTCCAGGATCCGTTTTCCTCTTTGAACCCCAGGATGTCCGTCCACCAGCTCATCGCCGAGCCGCTGCTGATCAACTCCGTCTGCGGCTCCCGCAAAGAGGTGGACGCCAAGGTGAAGGAGCTGATGGACACGGTGGGACTGGCCGAACGACTGGTCACCTCCTTCCCTCACGAACTCGACGGCGGGCGCCGCCAGCGGATCGGCGTCGCCAGGGCATTGGCTCTGAACCCGGAGTTCATCGTTCTGGACGAGCCCGTCTCCGCGCTCGACGTCTGCATCCAGGCGCAGATTCTGAACCTGCTCGGCGATCTGCGGAAGGAGAGAGGGTACACCTACCTCTTCATCTCGCACAACCTCAGCGTCGTCCGCTACGTCTCCGACGAGGTGGCGGTCATGTACCTCGGGCAGGTGGTGGAGAAGGCGGCCAACACGACGCTCTTCCGGAAACCTCTTCACCCGTACACGCAGGCGCTTCTGTCGGCCGTTCCCGTGGCGGATCCGGAAGCGAAAAAAGAACGGATCATTCTGGAGGGGGACGTTCCCAGTCCGATCGAGCCCGCGCCGGGCTGCAGGTTCGCTCCGCGCTGCATCTACAGACAGGAGCGGTGTACCGCCGAGAACCCCGTGCTCTCCGAGCGCGAGCCGGGGCACTTCGTCTCCTGTCACTTCGCGGGAGCGCTTCGGGAGAGGCGGTGACGACGATCTCCGGATACTCGGAGGAGTCGATGCGCTGGTTCGTCGGCGTGCCGGTCGTCACGAATCCGCTGCTTCTGCAAGACCTCTTCCGCGCGGCTGCGACGGCCTGGGGTGGCGTGTTTTTCCTCGCGATTCTGGTGCAGTTCGCTTTCGGCGGAGTTCCGGGAGGAGAAGAGATTCTGGCCGCGTTCGCTTTCGCGGGGTGGTTGCCCCTCTTCATCTTCTGCGTGTTCCTGTTTTTCGGAGTCGTCTTCTTCCGGAACCGGTACGTCGCGCTCTATCGTTTCGACGCGGACGGGGTCTACTGCGAGAGCATGGTCAAGAGAGGCGGTCCGCTGAAGGAGAGCCTGCGCCGGCGCCCCTTCCCGGTCGGAGAGATCCTGGAACCGGCGCGGAGCGTCGTGAAGACGCTTCCCTGGGAGGAGATCGACGCGGTTCTCCCGATGGAGGATATGCTCGTCGTGCTGCTGAAGAAAAAAGAGAGCGTGCGTATGCGGCTCTACTGTCCCGACGAGGCTCATTTTTCGCGCGTTCTTTCGGAGTGCGCGCTGCGTCTCGAAGAAAAGAATGAGGGAAAGGGAGGGGAATGAATGAAAGAACTACTTGCGAAAAGGGTCCGTGAGATCGCACCGGAGGTTGTCGAGTGGCGGCGTCGTATTCACCGGAATCCGGAGCTGAGCTTTCAGGAGTTCGAGACGTCCGCGCTGATCGAGGAGAAGCTCCGCTCGTTCGGCGTCGATACGATACGCAGGATCGGCAGCAGCGGCACGGGCATATGCGCCGAGCTGTACGGAACCGGAAGCGGCCCGGGAAGATGCGTCGGCATCCGGGCGGATATCGACGCCCTCCCGATTCAGGAGCAGTCGGGGGTTCCGTACGCCTCGACGAAGGACGGAATCTTTCACGGCTGCGGGCACGACTCCCACGCCGCCATTCTGCTGGGGACGGCCCGGCTGCTCTCCGAGTTCCGACATACCTTCTCCGGCTGCGTCAAATTCTTCTTCCAGCACGCGGAGGAGGAACTCGGCGGAGGGAAAGAGTTCATGGAGGCCGGAGTGATGGAGAATCCGCACGTCGACGGCGTCATGGCGCTGCACGCGCTGCCCGATATCTACGTCGGGGAGATCGGCGTCCGCGACGACTTCATGACCGCCGGAGTCGACCTGCTGAAGATCGTCGTGGAAGGGAAGCAGGCGCACGGCGGGTACCCTCACTACGGAGTGGACACCATCCTCGCCGCGTCGACCATCGTGACCGCGCTCCAGAGCCTGGGTTCGCGCGAGCTGGCGCCGACGGACTGCGCTTTCGTGACCTTCGGGCGGATAGAGGGCGGCATCTCGAACTCGTACATCGGAGGGCCAGTGCGCCTCGAAGGGTGCATACGCTACCTCCGGAAGACCACGCAGGAACTTTTTCATCGGAGAGTCCGCGAGATCGCAACGAGCGTGGGGGAGGGGCTTCGGGCAAAAGTTTCCGTGGAAATAACTCCCGAGATGATCCCCACGTGCGTCGACAGGAAGTGGGTGAACCGCATCCGGAAGGTGTGCGCCGATATCGACTCGGTGGAGCGGGTCATCGATCTGCCCTCGCCCGCGATGGGCGGGGAGGACTACGCCTATTTCCTGGAGAAGGCCCCCGGAGCGCTCTTCCGGCTCGGGGTCAGGACGAAAGGCGGCCCGCACTGTCCGACGCACTCCATCAACTTCTATGTGGACGACGAGGCGATTCCGATCGGGATGGAGATTATGGCGGCGGCGGCTCTCGACGCCTTGAGAGAGGAGTAGGCGGACGCGGCAAGACGGGCGTTCGTCGGTTCCCGTAAAGAAGGTTTCACTGTTTCATGCGGCATATCTTATATAAAGGGGTGGATGTACATGAAGAAAAAGGGATTTCTGCGGTTGGTTTTCGGGGCGGCGCTTCTTCTGGCGGCCGCGACCGGCGCGTTGGCGGCCGGGATGGAGACGTTTACTCTGGGGCTTCCGGGAGACGCGAAGACGCTCGATCCTCAGCAGGCGGTGGACACGATGTCCTTCGCCGTGTCCAAGCATATCAACGAGCCTCTGGTGACGGTGGACGGCAGGACGAAAGAGCTTGTTCCCGTATTGGCTGAGCGGTGGGAGATACTCGATCCGCAGACGTACAAGTTCTATCTGAAAAAGGGCGTGAAGTTCCACAACGGCGAGGAGTTCACCGCCGAGGACGTCGTCTTCTCGCTGAAGCGCGCCGCTTCCCCCGCCTCGGTGCATGCCGGATCCAGAGGCAAGTACATCGACACCGAAGGCTTCCAGATCATCGACAAGCACACAGTGATCGTCAAAACCCGCGGCCCCGTCGGCGGCTGGCTTGAGTCCATGAAGCACCCCTACGCGAGCATCTACAACAAGAAAGCCGTCGAAGAGGCGGGCGCGGAATATTTCAGAAACCCCGTGGGCACGGGTCCCTTCAAGTTCAAGAGCTGGACCAAGGGAGAGCGCATCGAGCTGACGGCGTTCGAAGACTATCATGGCGTTGCGCCCAACTTCAGGAACTTCAACATCCTTGTTCTTCCCGACGACAGCAGCCGCGTCATCGCGCTGGAGACGGGCAAGGTCGACATGATCTACGCCGTGCCGCCCAGCGATTTCGAACGCCTGAACGAATCCTCGAAGGTAAAGGTCGTCAAGGCCCCCGGGCTTGGCCTGATCTACCTCGGGATGAACACGCAGAAAAAGCCTCTCTCCGATCCTCGCGTCCGTCATGCCGTCGACTACGCGATCAACAAGGCGGCGTACGACGCCGTGGTCTATCAGGGGAATTCGGCGCAGCCCGCAGGCCCTCTGGTTCCCGCGAGCACCTTTACGCCGAAGAACGTCAAGGACCATCCTTTCGACCCCGCGAAGGCCAAGGCGCTTCTCGCCGAGGCGGGGTACCCCGACGGAATCAGCCTGAATCTCTGGATCAGCAACTTCCAGGACCGTGTCAACGGGGCCACCGTCGTTCAGTCCATGCTGGCCGCCGTGGGAATCAAGGTTGAAATTCAGGTCTTCGAGTCCGGAGTGTTCGACGGAAAGGTCAAGACCAACGAACAGGACCTCATCATCAGCACATGGGGAATGCAGACCAACAGAGACGCCGGGCAGTTCTGGCTTTCGCTCTTCCACTCGGGCAGCGTCGGCGCGACCAACTGGACGGTCCTCAAGGATTCCGTAGTGGACAAGGGGATCGATACCGCGAACATCACCGTCGACGCCGCCGAACGCACAGCGCTCTTCCAGGGAGTCTGGGATCGCCTCGAAGAACTCCGCCCGATGGTTCCTCTGTCGGTGCCCAACGAACTCTACGGCGCCAGGAAGGATCTCGTCGGCCTGGAGAATCTCGCCGACGGCCGCCTGAACTATCTCGGCAACCTCTCGCTCCAGAAGTAAAACGTCGGGGGAATACGAGCCGCCTCCGGGCGTTTTCTCCGGATTCTCCCGGGGCGGCTTTTTTCGGAACGACCCGGTCGTATTTTTCAAACGGCGCGGTACGCGCCGCACTCTGGGAGGGTGTTTCATGAACTCCGAAGTTCTTCAAAAATCTCTGGATATCTATGAGTATCTGGTCGAAATGAAACGCCGGATTCATGCGAACCCCGAACTGGGTATGCAGGAGTTCGCCACCGCGGCGCTGGTCGAGTCGGAACTGCGAAGCATGGGAGTGGAGATCGTCCCCTTGGAACAGAACGTAGGCGTCCTCGGAATCATCCGCGGAGAAAAGACGGGCAGCGGAACGGTTTCCGCGCTGCGCGCAGATATGGACGCGCTCCCGATACAGGAGACCGCGGACGTTCCGGATAAATCGAAGGTCCCCGGCGCGATGCACGCCTGCGGACACGACGCGCATACCGCCATGCTCCTGGGCGCGGCGAAAATCCTCGTCTCCATGAAGGAACGCTTCTCCGGGACGGTCAAGCTGATCTTCCAGCCCGCCGAGGAGACGCTCGGAGGCGCTCTCTACATGATCGAACAGGGGGCGCTGGACGCTCCGAAGGTCGATCGCGTCTTCGGAATGCACGGGCACTCTTCGTACCTTGTGGGCGAGATCGCCTTTCGGGAGGGGCCGTCCATGGCCTCCTCGGACTTCTTCACGGTGACGATCAAGGGGAAGAGCGGGCACGGGGCCTACCCGCACCGCACGGGGTGCGACCCCGTTCTGGCGGCGTGCACCTCCGCTCTGGCGCTTCAAAGCGTGGTCACCAGGCAGATAGACGCCCTCGACAGCGTCGTGCTTTCGATCTGCGAGATCCGGGGAGGGACGGCGAAGAACATCATCCCCGAGACGGTCGAGTTCGGAGGCTCCATCCGTTGTCAGAACATGGAGACGCGGAACTCGATGGAAGGACGCATCCGCGACGTCGTCCGAGGAATAGCGGCCTCCTACAAGTGCGAAGCGGAACTGGACTACCATTACGGCGTGCCGCCGCTCGTCAACGCGCCGGAGATGACCTCGCTCGCCCGGGAGAGCGCGCGGAAGCTCGTCGGGGCGGACCGGGTGAAGACTATCGACTTCCCCGCCATGGGTTCCGAAGACTTCTCCAGATACTTGGAAAAGGTCCCGGAAGGCGTCTTCGCCCGTTTGGGGATAGCCGAGCCGGGAAAGCCCGCCCCCGTCTTTCACAACGGAGGCTTCGTCTTCGCCGAGGGGGCTCTGCCGTACGGAACGGCGCTCTTCGTCCAGTTCGTTCTGGATGTGAATCAGTAGGGGCGAGAACGTTCGCGGGCGTCCCCTCGACGGAACGCCCGCGACGAAATGCAGGCGACGGACAGGGCGCGAAGGTCTTCGAAAAGTTGACTTCCTCTTGAAGCGATGTTACAGTCAAGATGGTCGACCGGTCGACCGTATCGCGAAGCCCTCGACGACGCGAAAATTTCCCCTTCCCCTCGATGTCGCGGGAAGGGAAGCGGTATGCGCGGCCCTTTTTCCGCCGCGCCGCACGAAACGACATACGTATCCTGCAGGAGGTAACGATCGATGAAAATGACCCATAGGCAGCGCATAGAAAACGCACTCGCGTTGAAGGAAACGGACAGGCTTCCCTACAGCATGTGGATGCACTTCCCCAATCGGGACCGTCATCCGCGCCGGCTGGCGGAGCTGAGCCTGGCCAACCAGAAGAGGTTCGACCTCGACTTCGTTAAATTCATGCCCTTCGGCATGTACTCCACCATCGACTACGGAATCGACCTCGACCTTCTTCCCGGTTTCGTCGACGCTCCCTCGGCGCACGCGCCGCTCGTCAAGGACGTCGCCGACTGGGACAAGATCCGCTTCGTCTCCGGAACCTCCGGCGAGTACGCCGTCGTTCTGGAAGCCCAGCGCCTGCTCTTCGACATGATGGACGAACGCGTCCCCTTCCTCCAGACGGTCTTCAGCCCCATGACCACGGCCGCCAAGCTGTGCAGCCCGTCCGTTCTGATGAAGCATCTCGCGGAGGACCCGCGCCGCATTCACCGCGCTCTCGAAATCATCACCGCCGCGACGGTGCAGTTCGCCAAGGCTTCCGTCTCTCTCGGCGCGGACGGGCTCTTCTTCGCCACGCAGATGTCCACCCGCGACGCGATCGATCCGGTCTCGCACGAGGCGTTCGTCAAAAAGTACGACTTCGAAGTGCTCAACAGCGTCAGAGGCTCCACCTGGTTCAACGTGATGCACGTCCACGGGGCGAACGCGATGATCCGCGAGGTCCAGGACTACCCGGTGCAGGCGCTGAGCTGGCACGACAGGGACGACGGTCCCTCGATGGAGGAGGTACGCGCGTACAGTACGAAGGCGTTCATCGGCGGTCTGAGCTGGGGAAAGAACTGGATCGGCAAAACGAACGAGGAGGTCGTCGCCGAAGTGCGCGAGACGGCCGCCCGCAACGGCGGCAGAGGCGTCGTCCTCGGCCCCGGCTGCGTCATCGACCCCTCCACGCCGGAAGAGCGGCTGGAGCTGGTCCACAAGACCGTTCTCGAAACGGCGCGTTCATAACCTCTCTGCGAGTCGCCTCGGCAACGGGGCGGCTCGCCGTTTTTTCGGAGAAGGAGGCTCGACCTGTGAAGAACATAGCGTTTTTCGGTCTCGGCAGAATGGGGTTGCCCATGGCCAAGCGCCTGCTCGCCGCCGGGTATTCCCTGCGGACGAGCGTTCATAGAAATCCGGCCCCGGCGGATGAACTGCGCTCCCTCGGAGCGGAAATCTTCGCGTCCCCGCTGGAGGCCGTATGCGGCGCGGAGCTGATCGTCGCCATCCTCCCCGCCGACCGCGAGATCGAAGAGCTGTTCCTCGATCCGGCATTCTTCGAGGCCGTCGAACGGGGCGCCGCGATCATCGAAATGTCCACGGCGACGCCGGGCTGCGTCAGGAGAGTCGCGGAGCGCTATGCGGAAAAGGGCGTTCGCTTTTTCGACGCTCCCGTGAGCGGCGGCGTGAAGGGCGCCGAGGAAGGGACGCTTACCGTGATCGGCGGAGGGGACTCGTCGCTCCTCGAGGAGATCCGACCAGTTCTCGAACACATGGCGAAGAGAATCTTCCTCGTCGGCGGCGTCGGTTCGGGAAAGGCCATGAAGTCGATCAACCAGATCATGGTGGCTTCCAATACGCTCGTCGTCGCGGAGGCTCTTCGGTATGCGCGCCGGCTCGGCGTCGATCCCGAGAAGATGTTCGAGACGATCTCCGCGAGTACCGGAGCTTCGGCGGCGCTGACGGCGAAGTTTCGCAAGATGGCGAACGAGGACTTCGCGCCGGGGTTCACCCTTGCGCTGATGAAGAAGGATTTGAAAATCGCCCTTTCGGAGGCGGGAGAGACGCCGCTGCCCCTGATCACCCTTGCGAGACAGATCTATCTGATGCTCGGCGAAGAGCGCGACGGAGAGGACTACACCGTGGTGTCGACGCTGTTCGAAGGCGGAGGAAAGAGCTGAGCCGAAGCCGCTTCCGGCGGGTTCTTCCTTGACATGTGGCGCGGCTTTTAGTAGGATCAGTATAATATAAAATATAATATAAAATCCTTGCTCTTGGAAGAAAGAGAGGCGCTGCATTTATGGTCATCGATCGGGCGACGACCGCCGTCTACGAGAAGAAGACGGTGAAGGAGAAGGTCTTCGAATATCTCAGAGAGGCTATTCTGAAGGGAAAGCTCCCCAGCGGACAGCAGATACGACAGGACGATATCGCGTTGCAGCTCGGGGTGAGCCGCGTTCCCGTCCGTGAAGCCCTGATGCAGCTGGAGGCCATCGGTCTTGTGAAATTCTCCCCATACAAGGGGGCGGTTGTTTCGACGCTTTCGCCGGAGGACGCGAGGGAGATCTTCGAAATCCGTTCTTTGCTGGAGGCGGAGGCGCTCGTCCTGGCGTTTCCGAATCTTTCCCACGAAGCGCTGGACAGGGCCTGGCAGCTTGTGGAGGAGGCGGGAGAAGAGGAAGACCCCCTCAAATGGAGCGAAAAAAATTGGAACTTCCACTCGTTCCTCTATCAATTTTCCGAGCGGCCTCGCTTGATCGCCCTGATACGTTCGCTTCACGACAACGTCGCTCCCTATAGAGCGCTGTATTTACGATCGTTGGACTCTCATTGCGAATCCACCGCCGCGCACCGACGGATCGTCCAAAGTCTGCGCGCGGGGAGGATAGAGGATGCGGCGCGCCTTCTCAAAGAACACCTGGCGCTTGCGGAGATGAATATTATTCGCTACTTGAAGCGATAGTATATTTCGACAAAATTAAGAGGAGGTTATTTCTACCATGAAACCGATCGAAAGAGTCAAGGCGTTGCTCGAAGGGAAAAAGACGGATGTGCCGGCGATCAACCTTTGGAAGCACTTCCCGCCGTACGACGAAGACCCCGTGCAGCTCGTCAAAAAGATAGCGCAATTCCAGGACAGGTTCAACTGGGACTTCGTGAAAGTGACCTACCAGGGGCTTTTCTCGGTGCAGGACTGGGGTTCGAAAATCAAGTGGCCGGAAAGAAACTCCGAATGGCCCGCCACGTGCTCCGGCGTCGGCGTCGTGACCGATTTCTCCGTCAAACGCCCCGAGGACTGGGCGAACCTTCGCCCGCTCTCCATGGACGAAGGCTCGATGAAAGCCTCCATCGACGCCGCGAAGGGAGCGATCGACCGCTACAAGGGCGTGGCTCCCGTGGTGGTGACGGTCTTCAACTCGTTGACGACGGCCGTGAAAATGTCCGGCGAGAAGATGTTCGTTCACATGCGGCAGAATCCCGAGGCGTTCGTCAAAGGAATCCGGACCATCACGAAGACGACCGCCGATTTCGTAAAAAGCGTGATGAAGGCCGGCGCAGACGGCATCTTCTTCGCGAGCCAGCTCGGAAATTTCGACAAGATGAGCGTTCAGGAGTACGAGACGTTCGGCAGACCGTACGACCTCGAAATCCTTGAACATGCGGCCGGAGGCTGGTTCAACATCATGCACATGCACGGCAACGCGCCGATGTTCGATATCATGAGCAAGTACCCCGTACATGCCTTGAACTGGCACGACCGCCTGGTCGACATCGATCTCCGCAAGGGCAGGGAGCTGTGCAAGGACAAGCTGCTGATCGGCGGCGTGGAGGAGTTCAAGGTGCTGCCGGACGCCGGCGAAAACGAACTGAAGGCGCATCTTGCGGACGCTCTTCGGCAGGTCGAGGACGGCCGGCTGATCCTCGGTCCCGGTTGCTGCGTTCCCTCCTCCATCGACGAGGATCGTTTCGCGCTGGCGAAGAAACTCCTTATGGAGCTGTAGAAGATGTCCGGGTAAGCATTCGTCGTTACGAAACCGCTCCCCGCGGATTCGGGAGATCGCGCGGTTTCTTCGTGCGTCGATCGCGAGGGAGGGGAGTTCTCCGATACTCGGTCGCTTCGGGGAGACGTTCGGTACGGAATGTCTCTCCGTCTTTTACGAGAAGAATACCGCTCCCGCAGTGCTTCGGGCGTGCTTTCGATGAAAATCCGCGACTTTTCGATAAATAAGATTTGACCTTTTCTTCTCCTGATGCTACATTTATCATTGGTCGACCGGTCGACCAATGTGGAGGGGAAAAAATGGACAAGGAAATCAGCGGTTTATCCGCCGTCAAAGGAGATCTCAAGGAGCTGGTCGTCTCCCACGTCAGGGGACTTATTTTCGAGAAGAACCTGCTTTGTTGCGGCGACCAGATCAACGAAAGAGAGCTTTCGCGGACTCTCGGCGTGAGCAGGGCTCCCATAAGAGAGGCGCTGAAGGAGCTTGAAGAGCAGGGGCTCATCGTCTCCGTCAAGTACAAGGGGTGGTTCGTCGCCGACTTCAGAGAACAGGAGTTTTTCGAGATCAACAAGCTCCGGACGCTGCTCGAACACAGTCTTTTCGAGGCGATCATCTCCCAGGGTGTTCCCGACGAGGAGCTGCTTCGGGCCGAACGGCTGAACGAGGAGCTGAACGAGATCGTGGAGAGCGCGGAACTCGGCGAGAGGAAGGCCGTCGCGTTCGCCGAGAAGGAGATGGAGTTCCATCTCTGTCTTCATTCTCTGCCCCGCGACTGCTTCTGGACGAAGAAGATGCTCCGGAACCTCTCCTATCAGATACAGTGTTCCTTTCATCGCTGGCTGTACACCGAGTGGCAGATGAAGGCCAGCGTGGAGACGCACCGGATGCTGCTTCAATGCTTGAAGGAAAGGGATATGGAGAGGCTGTATCCGCTTCTTTCCCGCAGGTTGGGGAAGTACCATCTCGCCTCCCCGGAGGAGATGCCGAGGTTGGAAATCATATGCGACGAACCGCTCGCTTCGCAATAATAGAGGATAAAAAGACAGGCGAAAACCATCGCGTCGTCGTTCCCGGCCTTCGAACGGCCCGGACGTAGGTGCGCGCTCTTCGCAGCGAAGATCGCGCAGCGAGAAAGGAAGGGATGGCAACTTGGGGTGTCGAAAGGTGTCGTTGAAGCAGTTTCTGAAAGAGGAAGTCAAGCCCGCGCTCGGATGTACCGAGCCGGTGGCCGTGGCTCTCGCCGTGGCGAGAGCCCGCGAGGAGCTTGAGGGAAAACCGGAGAGAGCGGAGATACTCCTCAGCTCCAATATCTTCAAGAACGGAGCCTCCGTCGGTATTCCCGGGAGCGGCGGTCTGAAGGGAAACGAGGTCGCTGCCGCGCTTTCGCTCGTTTCGGGGAGGTCGGAGTACGGTCTCGAAGTTTTGAAGGAGTGCGGCCCGGACGACGTCGAGTCGGCGATGGAACTGCTGAATGCGGGCGCGGTGCGTCTCTCCGTCGACAGGAATATTTGCGGCGTATTCGTGAGAGCGAGCGTTATGAACGCCGGACACTCCGCGAGCTGCACCATCGAAAAGAACCACTCCAACATCACCGAAGTGATCCGCGATGGTACAATTATATCCACGGCCGCTTCCTCGAACGGAGCCAACGGAACTCTTTCGGCCGCGGAAGCGATTTCTCTGATGACCTGGGATCAGGTCATGGAATACCTCGACGAGGCGGATCGGGAGGACGAGGCCTTTCTTTTGGAGGGCGTGCGGATGAATCTCGCCATAGCGAAGAAGGGGTTCGAAGAGGGCGTCGGGCTCGGCGCCGGGCGGACGATCCGCGACTCCTTCGACGATTTCGGAAACGCGGACCTCGGGGCGAAGATCAAGGCCTGGAGCGCCGCCGCCTCGGACGCCCGCATGAGCGGCGTCCCCATGCCCGTGATGAGCAGCGCGGGGAGCGGCAACCACGGGATCACGGCGGTCCTGCCCGTCGCGCTCTTCGCGAAAGAAAAAGGGCTGAGCGACGAAAAGCTGGCGCGAGGTCTTCTCGTCAGCCATCTCGCCACCGCGTACGTGAAGAGCAGAACGGGCAGGCTGAGTTCCACCTGCGGCTGCGCCTTCGCCGCCGGAGCCGGGGCGGCCGCGGGGATGGCGTGGCTTTCGAGCGAGCGGACGGACGTTGCGAAAAACGCCGTCGGCATAGTGGTATCCAACCTTCTGGGCATGCTCTGCGACGGGGCGAAGGAGAGCTGCGCCTTCAAGGTGGGAACCGGCGCGATGGAAGCGTACCACGCCGCACTCATGGCGGCCGGAGGTATCGAGTTGGGAACTCAGGGAGTCGTGGGAAAAACCATCGACGAGACCATCGACAACGCCGCGCGCGTGGCGTCGAGCATGGGCGCCATAGAGCAGACGCTGCTCGATATCCTCGACGACAGAAAAAAGGCGTGAAGCGCGTGTGGAGGTGATGCGCCCGAAGGACGGGGAATCAGGGGAATCATCGCGGCCGATACGTAGAGAAAGTATTTCAGGAGAAGTTTCATCATACCGAGGAGGTGCTCTTATGAGAAAAGGAATACTCGCACTGCTGGCAGTTCTGTTCGTGCTCGGCGCAGGAACGGCGTTCGCCGCCGACAAGACCTACACGCTCCGCCTCGCCACCGTCGTCAGTCCGCCCCACCCCTGGCACGAGGCCGCGAACTATCTTCAGCAGGAGCTGGAGAAGCGGACCGGCGGCGCCGTGAAAGTGCGCATCTTCGGAGGTTCGCAGCTCGGCTCCGACCAGTCCGCATTCGAAGAGATGCGCATGGGAACGATCGACCTCATGATCGGCGGCGCCACCACGCTGATCAACTTCGTTCCGGAGCTGGGGGCGCTCAATCTTCCCTACTTCTACTCCGGGATCGACCAGTTCAGAAAAGTGATGGAGCCGCAGGGACCCGTGGTCGAGAGATTCAAGGAGATCTACGCCTCCAAGAACCTCGGCGTGCGCCTGCTGGCCCTCGGCGGCGGCGGCACCCGCGTCTTCTCGAACAATCTTCGCGACGTCGTCGGGCCCGAAGGGCTCAAGGGGATGAAGATGCGCGTGCCGAACAGCCCCAAGGACGCGAAGATCTGGTCCACCGCCGGCGCGCTCGTGGTCGCCATGCCCTGGGGCGAGATCTACTCCGCCCTGCAGACCGGCGTCGTCAACGCCTTCGAGAGCACGCTCAGCGGCTACTTCGGCAGTAAGCTGTACGAGGTGGCGAAGCACATGAGCAACACCCAGCACATCATCATGGTGAGCCACCTTCTGATGAGCGAAGCCACGGCCAAGAAACTTCCGCCCGAGTACGTGAAGATCGTCGAAGAACTCTCCGACGAGGTGGGGCGCATCTTCACCGACAAGGGAGAGGAGTTCGACAAGCAGGTCATGGCCGACCTGAAGGAGAAGTACGGCGTCGTCATCTCCGAAGTCGACATGAAGGCCTTCATGGACATCTTCCAGCCGCTGCACGACGAACTGATGGCCGCCGACAACAACGAAGAGCTGCTCAAACTGCTCCGGGAAGCCAGGGACGCCGCTTCGAAGTAGAATTCACGTACTCCGTACATAACGGCAGCGTCGGAGGGAGTCTCTCCTTCCGACGCTCTTCATAAGGAGGATGCAACTATGGAGAGATTGAGGAAACTCAACGACTTTTTGTGCTTCGTACTGACGAAGGTCTGTCTTGTCATGGTGCTGTTGTTCACCTGCGTCGTCATCTTCCAGGTGCTCGCCAGAAACTACATTCTCGTCTCCGTCCCCTGGACGGACGAGGTCGCCCTGATCCTTTTCGTCTGGTCGGTTTTTCTGGGCGCCGCAGTGGCGCTCCGGAAGCGGATGCACTACATCGTCGACCTGTTCCCCCCGTCCTGCAAGCGTGTCAACGGCTTTCTGGATCTTCTGTCCTCGTTCCTGGTGCTCGGCGTCGTCCTCGTCCTTCTCTACGGCGGGAGCGTCTTCGCGCATATGGGGCTTGCCCGACGCTTCAGCTCCATCCTTGTCACGCAGTCGTGGCTCTTCGTCTCCATGCCGGTCGCCGCTTTCTGCATGCTGCTCTTCTCGGTCGAAAACATCGCGAAGGATTTCGCTCGCTTCAAAAACGCTCTTCGAAAGGGGGACGCGTAAATGGACCCGTTGCTGCTTCTTCTGGGAAGCTTCTTCGTCTTCATCGCCATCCGGGTGCCGGTGGCTTTCGCCCTGGCGCTCTCCTCGCTGGCGGTCATCCTTCAGATCGAGCTGCCGTTCATGAGCCTCATAAACCAGATGTTCACAGGGATCAACTCCTTCCCGCTGCTCGCCGTCCCCTTCTTCCTCATCCTCGGCAGGGTGATGAACGACGGCGGGATCACCGAGCGTCTGCTCCACGTCTCCAACGCGTGGGTCGGTCATATCAAGGGGGGTCTGGGGCATGTGAACGTCATGGTGAGCATGCTCTTCGCCGGGCTCTCCGGCTCCGCCGCCGCGGACACCGCGGGCGTGGGCGGCATGCTCATCCCCGCCATGATCAAGAGCGGCTTCGGCAAAGAATTCACCGTCGCCATCACGGCGGCTTCCTCGGTGCTCGGCGTCATCATCCCTCCCAGCGTCATGATGATCCTCTACGGCGCGATGGGGCAGGTCTCGGTCGGCGCGCTCTTCCTCTCCGGGATCGTGCCCGGCGTCATGATCGGCCTGACCCAGATGGCCTACACCTACTACCTGGCGAGGAAGCTGAACTACCCCTCCATGCCGAGAGTGCCGTTCCCGCAGAAAGTGATCACCACGCTGAAGGCGGTTCCTCCGCTCACCATCCCCTTCATCATCCTCGGCGGCATCACCTTCGGCATCTACACCGCCACGGAGGCGGCGTCGGTCGCCCTCGTCCTCGGCCTGATACTGGTGCTCGTCGTCTACAGGAACACCCCGTGGCGCGACCTGCCCGCCATCTTCAGCGACGGCGTCATCGCCTACTCGCTGCCGATGTTCGCCGTGGCCTGCGCCTGCGTGATGGGGTGGCTGATCGCCTACCTCGACGCGCCCGCCATGATCGCCGACTACATGATGGGGATCACCACGTCCTACTACGGGATCTACACCATGCTCGTCATCTTCCTCCTGATCATCGGGACGTTCCTCAGCCCCGTGGCGAGCATCATCATCTTCCTCCCGATCATCCAGGCGATGGGGAACGCCGCCGGAATCCATCCGCTGCACCTCGGGATCATCGTCAACCTGACGCTCGCGCTCGGACAGATCACGCCTCCCTACGGCATCTGTCTGCTGATCGCCTGTCAGATCGGGGATTTGAGCATGCCCAAGGCATTCCTGGCGACGCTCCCTCTGCTTGTGCTCGCTCTCGGCGTGATCGTGCTCGGGATCGTCTTCCCGAACCTCTTCCTCTTCATCCCGAAAGCGCTGATGCCGGCGGCTTTCCTGTAAACACGCCCTCTTCCTAAGGAAGACGCAGGCGATCGACGAAAGGAAAAAAGAATGCATTCACTGCTCGACATCTTAAAGAAAGAAACCGCCCCCGCGCTGGGCTGCACCGGTCCGGTATCCATAGCCTACGCCGCCGCCGTCGCCCGTAGCGTCGTGGGCGGCGTCCCCCGAAAAGTCGTGGCGAGGTTGGACAAGGACAGCTACAAGAACAGCCTCAGCGTCGGCATACCCGGAACGGACAAGATGGGCATCGAGATGTCCCTCGCGCTCGGCGCGCTGTGCGGAGACGCGGAGGCGGGGCTCGAGGTGCTGTGCAACGTCGCTCCGGAGGACGCCCGTCGCGCGGAGGAGTTCCTTCCTTTCGTCGACGCGGACATATCCTGGGAGTACAAGGGCGTGGGCCTTCGAATCGAGGCCGAAGTGGAAACTGAAAACGGAACGGGCAGAGCCGTTCTCTCGAAGACCCATACCAACGTCGTATCGCTCGAAGCGAACGGAAAGCGACTCGTCGAAGAGCGGACAGCTCCGGAAGGGAACGTCTTCGACTACTCGAAGGACGCCATTCGGCGATTCACTCTCGCGGAACTCGTGGAGTTCGCCGAGACCGTTCCGCTGGAGGATATTCTCTTCCTTAAAGAGGGAATAACCATGAACCGCGCTCTTGCCGAAGCCGGACTGAACGAGGGCGTGGGCGCGGGTTTCGGCAGAGGGTATCTCGCGCGTGCGGGATCGGATGTGCTTTTGAAGATCAAAGCCGTTACCGCCGCCGCGTCGGATGCGCGCATGGGAGGCGTTTCGCTTCCCGCGATGAGCTGCGCCACGAGCGGCAACGTAGGCATAGCCGCCATGCTTCCGCTCGTCGTGCTGGCGGAGGAAAGAAAGGCGGACGAAGAGGCTCTGCTTCGTTCGATCGCGCTCAGCTATCTGCTCACCATCCTGATGAAAAGCCATATCGGAAGGCTCTCCGCCATCTGCGCGTGCGCGATGGCGGCGGGAATCGGCGTCGCAGGGGGAGCCTCTCTTCTTCTCGGCGGCGGACTCGCGTGCGCCGAAGCCGCGATCCGGAACATGACGGGATGCCTGACCGGCGTCGTCTGCGACGGTGCGAAGTACGGCTGCGCGCTCAAACTCTCCGCGGCGGCCGGAATCGCCGTGGAATCGGCGATGCTCGCCCTCGAAGGGTGCGTCGTCCCCGCAGGAGACGGACTGGTGTGCGCCGACGCCGACCGATCGATGGAGGTCATTGGTCGGGTTGCCCGCGAGGGCATGAGCTTGACCGCCGACGTCATGGCCAAGATCATCGTCGATCGGGAGAGAGAGGGAAGAAAGAGATAACGATCTTCTCCGGAAGAGTCGCGCCGCCGCGAAACCTCGTGTTCGCGACGGCGCGATTTTTTCGTTTGAATTCTTAGGAGCGCTTGCGGCAAAGATAACCTTCTCTTCCCGGATTACGGAAATCGTATCCCGCTCCTCCCCGAACACAGTCGATTCCGGAGCGCCTTTTCAAGGAAATCCGACGGATCGTTCCTTTCGTCTCTACCAGCCCCTCTCAGCGACGCTCTCCACGAGCGCTGTTTTCCCCGCTCTCTTCTTGTTCCGTTCAGCGACGGCGTACGCGTCATCCCGCCGCAACAATCGTAAATGCGCTCCTTGACAAAAAGATAGATTGAATTTAAAGTAGTCAATCATGTTAACTGTCAACAATAAACAATTGACAATATAAAAGAAAAGGGGGAGTTTCATGATTGAAAAACAGATCTTGAAAGCAACGTCGCTTTCGGAAGAGGTTGCGTCTTTTTTAAGAAGGCAGGCGCTTGATCCAGGGATTTACCCTCAAGGGAGTTTCATACGCGAAGAAAAGCTTGCAAGCGAACTCAACATCAGCCGAGGCCCCATTCGTGAAGCGTTGAAGATTCTTGACGGTGAAGGTCTTGTAAAAATCATTCCCCGGAAAGGCGCCGTTGTGGTCGATTTTTCTGTGGCGGAGATCGAGGAGCTTTGGCATATCAGATATTTATTGGAAAAAAGCGTTTATGAAGCTCTTATTCATGACCGCCTTTTCTCAGCAAATGATTTTTCATATTTATTAAATATTTTAAAAAGAGTGGATCAAGTAATATGCAATGGGGAGATGGAGAATGATATTATAGAGGAAGTAAATGAACTTAATATTAAATTTCATATTTATATCGCAAAAATATCAAAAAAAGAATATACAACTAAAATTTTAGATGATGTGTATAAAAAACTGAGACAAGCGATGATGCGTGCGACTCCATCCCGTATGGAGGACTTTGTAGAAAAACATACTGAACTGTTGGTTAATTTGCAAAAAGGTGAACTCGACGCTCTCGTGGAGAACAGTTTTTACAGCTATTTCGAGAGAAGGCGTTCGAAAGACACCGTAGAAAATTCATCGGATCAAAAATAAAGGGGCGATATGAGATGGCCGCAGCGAAAGAATTGAGAAAAATTCTTGCCGAAGATCGATGCGTTCTGGCCGTCGGCGTTTATGACGGTCTCTCCTGTCTTACCGCGCACAAACTTGGTTTTAAAGCCGCGGTCATGGGCGGCTATCCTACCTCCGCAACGAAACTCGGACGCCCCGATTTCGGGCTTCTGACGATGTCGGAAATGGTCGCCCATCTGCGGTATCTGACGGACAGCGTGGACATCCCCATTGTTGCGGACGCGGACACGGGCTACGGGAACCCGATCAATGTGATCAGGACCGTTATGGAATACGAACGAGCGGGCGCAGCCGCCATCCTTCTGGAAGACCAGGTTGCACCGAAAAAATGCGGCCATATGGCCGGGAAACAAGTTATCCCTGCGAAAGAACATGTTCAGAAGATCAAAGCGGCTTTGGATACAAGAAAGAATTCCGACTTGATCATCATCGCGAGGACGGACGCCCGTTCCGTCAATGGAATCGAGGACGCCATCGAACGGGCTTGCATGTACAAGGAAGCCGGGGCCGATATGACTTTCGTCGAGGCTCCGACATCCGTTGAAGAGCTTGCCAGAATTCCCGCCGAAATAGACTGTCCTCAGGTCGCCAACATGATCGAGGGAGGGAAGACGCCTTTCCTCTCCGTTGAAGAGCTTGGAGCAATGGGTTTCAAGCTCGCGTTTTATACGCTCGGAGTGCAATATGCCGTAGCGAAAACGTTGGAAAGGTATATGTCGCATCTGGCCCGGTATGGAACGAGCGACGGATATGAAGGGGGGATGATGAATTTCGAGGAGTTCAACAGTTTGGTGGGACTTGAAAAAATTCGAAAAGCGGAAGAGATGTACGTCTCGAATTAGCATGAAGCTGTTGCTTTTTAACCGCAAGGAGCGCAGCCAATCGAAGGAGGGTAAGCGAACATGAAGAAGTTGTTAACTGCTATGGTTCTTATGTTTTTCGTATCTTGCGCCTTCACGAACGCCGCTTCGGCGAAGACGATTTTTAAAGTGTCGAATCAGTTCCCGACGACGCACAACATATCCAAGGGGCTTCTCGTATTTGCGGAAAAAATAAAGGAATACTCCAACGACGAAATGAGCGCGGAACTCTTCGATTCGGCCCAGTTGTTCAAAGATACCGAAATACTGGAGGCCTTGCAGGAAAAGCTGGTGGAGTGCGGTATTTCCACGGTTGTCAGATGGTCTGGAATGGTTCCGGAAATCGATATTTTCGAAAGTCCTTTTTTGTTTAAAAACTTCGACTCCATAGTGAGCTTTCTGCATTCCGGAGGAGGCGAACTCATTGAAGCGGAATTCGAGAAGAGAGGAATCAAAAATATCGCCTGGCTGGACAACGGTTTCAATCAGATGTTCAACAACAAACATCCGCTGCGCGTTCCGGAGGATTTTAAAGGCGTCACGATGCGCTCCTTTGGAAGCGGCGATGCGGAGACTTTAAAAGCTCTCGGCGCCGGACCGACCGTCATGAGTTCTTCCGAAATGTACATGGCGCTTCAGCGCGGTATCATGGACGGAGCCACGACGACCATGGACGCCGCTGTTTCCAGAAAGATCATAGAAGTTCAAAAGTATATGACCGAGTCGAATTATTCCGTCTCTCAAATAGTCCTTCAGGTAAACAAAGATTGGTGGGAAGGGCTGCCTCAAAAAGAAAAAGACGTCATCCTCAAAGCGGCGAAAGAGACGGAAGATTGGGTGCGCCATGCTATAAAAGCCGCCGACGATACCGCACGGGAAAAAATCAAGGCGGCGGGCATGGAGATCTACGTCCCGACCGATGCCGACCGCAAACTTTTGATCGAAGCTACGGAGCCGGTTCGCGATAATTTCGTAAAAAGAACCGGTGATCTGGGCAAAAAGCTGGTTGAACTCGCGAAAAGCATACATTAAGTCGAGGAGCGGAGAGCCCTCGTTTATCTGTTGATTTTAAAAAAACCCCGATGCGTATGCTTTCGATAAACGATTATGAGAGAGTGCTCTCGTCGGGGTTTTTATTTCCTGAGGAGGGGAAGTGATTCGATGGATCGCATCGGGAAAATAATCCGTCGGGGGAACATCTTGCTGGGGTACTGCAGCGGTTTTTTGATTTTAACGATGGGGCTCTCTCTCTTTTATGAGGTCATATGCAGGTATGTATTGAGATCTCCAAGCCTGTGGACGCATGAAACCGCCGTGTATCTCTATACCTGGGCCATGCTCGCGGCCGGGGCGTACACTCTTCAGGCTGAAAAACATGTCAGAATCGAATTGTTCGTCGACTGCCTTTCACCGAAAGTCCAAGCGCTGGTTCGAGTGATAACAAGCGTTGGAGGAGCGCTCTTCTGTCTTCTCGTCACGGTGCAGGCGTTCGACATGATAAAACTTTCCATCCGGTATTCCAAAGTCTCGCCGACATTGCTCAAGGTTCCTTTATGGATTCCTCAGGGCGCTTTGCTGGTAGGTTTTCTGCTCCTGACTCTTCAATTTCTATTGATCGCCATGATGCAGCTGCGCGACCGCGGAAAGGAGCGCATCGAAAGATGCTGAATTTCATTCTGATAGTATTTCTGCTGATCGTCGTTCTTCTGCTTGCGCTTCCCGTGGCCTTTTCTCTTGGGTTCACGTCGCTGTTGTTGATTCTTTTCTACGATCTTCCCTTGAAAGTAATAGGGGCGACTGTTTTTTCCTCGTTCGACAGTTTTGTCATTCTATCGGTGCCATTGTTTATTCTCATGAGCCAGGTTCTTCTGGACGGGCGTATCGGCGACGATCTTTTCGATGTCATGAATACCTGGGTTCGCCACTTGCCGGGGGGGCTCGCTATCGCCACGATTCTCGCCTGCGCTTTTTTTTCGGCGATTACCGGTTCGGGCGCTGCGACCGCCGCGACCATAGGCATGGTGGCCTATCCGGCCATGATAGAGAGGGGGTATGAGCAGAAGTTCACCCTGGGACTTCTGGCGGCCGGGGGTACTCTCGGAATACTGATCCCCCCCAGCGTTCCCATGATTATTTACGGTTCCGTCACCGAAGAGTCGGTTGGAAAACTGTTTATCGCCGGAGTTATTCCCGGATTGGTGTTGACCGCTCTCTTCATTGTGTACGCCGTGCTCTATTCTCGACGCGGCGGTTTTATTCCCATGCCGAAGGCGAGCTGGAGCGAAAGAATTCGTATCACCCGAAAAAATATACTGGGCGTATCTCTTCCTTTCATCATCGTCGGAGGTATCTATACGGGGGTCTTTACCCCGACGGAAGCGGCTGCGGTCGGCCTGGTCTACAGCCTTGTCATTACGCTTTTCGTCTATCGAACCCTCTCTTTCGGTGATCTGCCTTCGATATGCCTCCGATCGGCCACGACCGCATGCATGATCTCCATGGTGATCGCTGGAGCTTTGCTTTTTGGAAGAGTTCTGACCATGCTCAAATTCCCCCAGCAAATCACCGAATTCATCATAATGAACGAATTTACGCCTCTGGTCTTCGTGATCGTCATGAATCTGCTTATGATGCTCCTCGGCTGCATTCTCGAGACCGTTTCCGTGATTCTGCTGACGATGCCTCTGGTGACCCCTGTGCTTCATGCACTGGGGATCGACCCCATATGGTACGGTATCGTCCTTACCGTGAATATGACCCTCGCCCTGATCACCCCGCCTGTCGGGATGAATCTGTATGTCATCAAAGGGCTGCGGGAGGACATCAATATGGCGCATGTGATCAAGGGCGTCACTCCTTTCATTCTGCTCATGACGATTTTCCTTGTGGCCGTTATCGCTTTTCCGGCCATGTCGACGTTCTTGCCGTCGATCATGCGGTAACGATAAGAAAGGAGAGGGAAGAACGATGACAAACAACGGAGCGCTTTCCGGTCTTGTCGTGCTCGATCTTACGCGAGTGCTTGCCGGTCCATACTGTACTATGCTGTTCGCCGACATGGGCGCGAATATCATAAAAATCGAGGAGCCGGAAAAAGGCGATGATACTCGGCAATATGCCCCGATATATAACGGCGAGAGCGTGTATTTCATTAATATCAATCGTAATAAAAGGGGAATTACTCTTAATTTAAAGAACGACAAGGCAAAGGCGCTCTTTTTGGACATGGTGAAAAAGGCGGATATCGTCGTAGAAAATTATCGTCCAGGTACCATGGAAAAACTGGGGCTTGGATATGAGCAACTCAAAGAGGTGAATCCAGGAATAATTTATGCCTCTATATCCGGTTTTGGGCATACTGGAAGATACAAGGATCGCCCTGGATACGATATCATCGCCCAGGCAATGAGCGGTCTCATGAGTACTACCGGCTGGCCGGGGGGAGAGCCCACCAGGACGGGCACCGCCTTGAGCGATGTGCTCGGCGGACTTTCCGCCGCCATCGGCATTCTTTCCGCCGTGTATCATCGTCGGGAAAACGGAGTAGGACAAAAGATCGACGTCGCGCTTGTCGACGCGACGGTTTCAGCGCTTGAGATCATTAACATGATCTATCTTGTGGAAGGACGAATACCTCGGAGAATCGGCAATAGATACGAGGCGAACTACCCTTATGATACTTTCCACGCCATGGACGGCGTCGTGGTAATCGGCGCGGCCAACGAGAAACTATGGAAATTGCTTTGCGAAGCGATGGAGAGGAGCGATCTGTCGGAAGATCCTCGTTTCGACAATGTTCGGAACCGCGTGGCTCATCATGAAATTCTCAAGGAGATCGTGGAGGAGTGGACAAAAACCAAAAAGGTTGAATGGCTCGTGGAGACGTTGCTCGCGAAGGGCGTACCCGCCGCCCCGATTTACGATATCGCGCAGGTTGTGAACGATCCCCATATTTCCAAAGACAGAGAGATGTTTGTCGAATTGGAACATCCTGTCGCGGGGCAGCTTCGTGTAACGGGCAACCATATTAAATTTTCCGGAACTCCAACCTCCGTCCGTACACCGTCTCCTCTGCTCGGGCAACATAACGAGGAGGTTTTTTCACAATGGATGGGCTTGTCCAAGGCGCGAATCGAAGAACTCAGGGCGAGCGGAGCGATATAGGTGCTCGGGATGAATGTGCCGGAAACGATAGTCATTACCGAAGTCTGCCCGCGGGACGGTTTTCAGAACCACAAGACTCCGATACCTACGGACGTCAAGAAAGAGATCATCGACGATTTATGCGGGCTCGGCTTCCCGAGAATGGAGATCACCTCTTTTGTGAGCCCGAGGGCTATTCCGCAGATGCATGATGCTCCGGAAATAATGCGGTATTTTAATGAAAAATGGAAGGGTGTTGTTAGAGGAATCGCGCTGGTGCCTAACATTAAGGGAGCCGAGAACGCTCTCGAGGCTGGAGCGAAATCATTGATTTTCGCTCTTTCCGCAAGCGAAAAACACAATATGGCGAATACAAGGCGCACTGTCGAAGGCTCGCTTGCCGAACTTCGGGAGATATGCGGACTCCAGGGGTATGAAGAGATCGGTATCGGAATCGCCACTTCTTTTACATGTCCTTTCGCGGGCGACGTTCCGGCCGAAGACGTCGTCAGAATCATCGGCGCGTCTCTCGACTTCGGAGTCGCGCATATCACCGTTGCCGATACGATGGGTACCGCATCTCCCTTGCAGGTAGAAAAAACACTGACGCGGATAAAAAAAGAGTTCCCGGGTATCGATTTCGCGCTTCATTTTCACGATACGTACGGTTTCGGACTGGCAAATGTTCTGACGGCGCTTCGGATGGGATGCGATTCTTTCGAGACTTCCGCGGCGTCGATGGGAGGATGTCCCTTCGCCCCCGGAGCTACGGGAAATCTTGCGACGGAGGATCTTGTCAATATGGCCGAAAAAATGGGAATCGGGACGGGAATCGATCTGGCCCGCCTACTGACGGTTTCAAGAGGTATTTCTGAGAAACTGGAGCTGAAACTATCGAGCCATGCGGTCGGCGCTTGTCGGAACTTTTGAAGATAATACGGGATCGGATGATCGTACGGAAAGTCCCGCGCTTCGTATGTCGCCCGGGTGGGCCGGTCCGATTTTTCCGATATTACCGATCCCGGCCATCGCGAGAGGCTCGTTCGTGTTCTTCGAACGAGCCTCCTTCGGATGTGATACAATAGCACGAAAACGGGATTTCGTGCTATTGCGTCGTTATCCCGAGACAACGACAGGAGGCCGCAATGGAACAGAACATGCATCTTCCCGAGGATCTGAAGCCGGTGATCGACTTTCACGGACACTTCTGCCCCGGCGTGCTCATAGGATGGAGGGCGTCGAAGCTCGCTCTGAAGCTGCTCGACGTCGAGCGCGACCGCGACGAGGAGCTTGTCGCGATCACCGAGAACGACGCGTGCGGCGTGGACGCGGTGCAGTATATCCTGGGGTGCACCTTCGGCAAGGGAAACCTGGTCTTCCGCGACTACGGCAAGCAGGCGTTCACAATCTTCCGCCGCGCGGACGGCAAGGGGGTCCGCATGATGCTCAAAGCGCCCGACAGGGAGCTTACCCGCGAGGAGTCCGCCAGGCGCCTGCTCGAAGAGAGCGACGAGGCGCTCTTCACGGTCGGCGAACCGAAGGAGCCGATGCCGCAGCGCGCCGTGATCCGCACGTCGGCATGCTGCGACGTCTGCGGCGAACGTGCGATGGAGACGAGAATTCGAACTCTGGAGGATGGACGGCGCGTCTGCGTTCAGTGCGCCGGAGCCTCGGACTGAAACGTTCTTCGCCTGCGCGGGAACGTCGTCGTCCTTTTCGGAAGGAAGGCGACGCCCCCGCGGCAGATCAGCTTCCGTTCTTTCGTTTTTCCTCCAGAAACTCCTCCTTTATCTTTCGAAGGTTTTCCGGGTTCGTCAGGAGATCGGCGCAGGTCGTCGCCAGTATCCGGGCGGCCGTCAACAGCGCCTCGTGCGCGTCCGGGCTCTTCCCCTTCTCCAGAAACTCCCGGCTGTGCGCCGGGACGCCTCTATCCACGAAGGCGACACGGATACATGCGCCCGGGATCAGGTGCATCACCGAGGCGAAATCCGTCGAGCCGGTTTTCTCTCTCGGCGGCGAGATTCCCTTCGCTCCCGCGGCGCGCGCGTTTTCCATCAACAGATCGTTCAGCGCGCGTACCGGAATCTTGTTGTGCATCTCTCCGGTTTTCAGGATTTCGCACGTTGTTTCCGTCATCATGGCGGCGCCTTCGAAGATCTTTTTCGCCCGTTCGATCACCGTATCAAGGTACGGGCGGCTGTAGGAGCGCAGTTCGATCCTCGCCGAGGCTCTGTCCGGCACGACGTTGACGACGCTTCCTCCCTCTTCGACGATCATGTTCATGCGTACGTCGTCGGCTACGCGCCCCCGAAGATAGGCGAGGCCGTTCGACGCCAGCATCACCGCGTCGAGCGCGTTGCGCCCCTTCTCCGGCGCGATGGCCGCGTGCGAGGCGATTCCTTCGTATTCGACCAGAAACTCGGAGTAGGCTATGGATTTTTCGTCGACCGTGCATCTGTCCGCGCCGTGCATCATCAGTACGACGTCGTGGTGGACGAACGCGCCGCGTTCCAGCATTGCGCTCTTTCCGCCGCCGCCTATCTCCTCCGCCGGAGTACCCACGACTTCGAGGACGTACGGAACGTCGCGAACGGCATCCCGCACGGCCAGCGCAGCGCCGACGCACGCCGGTCCCTGCATGTGATGCGCGCATCCGTGCCCCATCGGCAACGCGTCGTATTCGCAGAGCAGTCCTATATTCGGTCCCCCCGCGCCGTTTTTCCATACGGCGCGGAAGGCCGTTTCCAGTCCGGCGTACCCGATTTGAACCTCGAATCCCCGGCTCTTTAAAAAATCCGTCAGGGCTTTGCAGGCGTACAACTCGTTGTATCCCTGCTCCGGATGGTCGAAGATATCGTCGCTCATGGCCGTGAGCAGGGGAGAGTTCCGCTCGACGCTCCGGAGCATCTCCTCTTTCATGAATTCCCGCGTCATTCCGGCTCCTTTCCTCCGCCGAACAGATGGCAGGAAACCAGATGTCCTCCGCCGATATCGCGAAGCTCCGGTTTTGTTCCGCAGAGATCGACGGCGAACCTGCACCGCGTATGAAAGCGGCACCCTTCGGGCGGATTGGCCGGGCTCGGAATGTCTCCCTCCAGCACGATACGCTCGCGCCCCGGCCGCGCTCCGAACGTGGGCGCGGCGGAGAGCAGCGCCTGCGTGTACGGATGGACGGGGTTCGAAAACAGCGCTTTTTTGTCCGCGAGTTCGACGATCTTCCCCAGATACATGACGGCGACCCGTTCGCAGATGTGTTCGACTACGCTCAAGTCGTGGCTGATGAAAAGATAGGTCAGCCCGAAACGTTCCTGCAGCTCTTCCAGCAGGTTCAGAATCTGCGATCGGACCGAGACGTCGAGAGCCGACACCGGTTCGTCGCAGACGATCAGATCGGGCGTCGTCGCAAGCGCTCTGGCGATGACGATTCGTTGCCGCTGACCGCCGGAGAACTCGTGAGGGAATCGGGAGAGGTGCTCTTCCTTCAGTCCGACCAGTCCGATCAGCTCCTTGACGCGCCCTCTTCGCCGCTCCGCGTCTCCGTAGCCGCCGATGAGGAGAGGTTCCTCCAGGATTTTTCCGACGCGCATTTTAGGGTGGAGCGACCCGTACGGGTCCTGAAAGACGATCTGCATTCGTTTCCGCATGGCGAGCAGATCCCGCCCTTCGGCGCCCAGAAAATCGCTTCCCTTGAACTTCACCCTGCCCGACGTCGGCTCGACGAGCCGGAGAATAGACCGGGCCAGCGTGGATTTGCCGCACCCCGACTCGCCCACGAGCCCGAGGGTCTCCCCTCGATAAACTTCGAAGCTGACGTCGTCCACGGCTTTGATGTGCCCCTTCGTCCGCAGCGTCAGACCCCGCTTGAGCGGAAACCACTTGGTCAGGTTCTCCACCTCGAGGACGAGTTCGCTCATTCCGTTTCACCTCCGTCTCCGTACAGCCAGCATCTGACCCTGTGCCCCGGCGACACCTCGGTGAACGCGGGCGCCGTGCGAGCGCACTTCTCCATGGCCGATCCGCACCTGGGGTGAAAGACGCACCCTTTCGGGAAGTCTTTCGGGCTCGGCACCGTTCCGGGAATGACGTACAGCTTTCCCCCGCGTCCCGCTCGGGGGAGGGAGTCCAGCAGCCCCTGCGTGTACGGATGCGCGGGGCGCTCGAGAAGGTGTTCCGGACGGAGTTCCTCCACTATGCGCCCGCAGTAGACGATGACCGCGCGGGAGCAGATCTCGCCGACGACGCCGAGGTCGTGCGTGATCAGCATGATCGATGTGCCCAGTTCGCGCCCGAGTTTTTTCATCAGCTCCAGGATCTGCGCCTGTATAGTCACGTCCAGCGCCGTCGTGGGCTCGTCCGCTATGAGCAGCTTCGGACGGCAGGCCAGCGCCATCGCGATCATGACGCGCTGTCGCATGCCTCCCGAGAGCTGGTGCGGGTATTCGTCGATCCGCTGTTCCGGCAGCGCGATGTTGACCATCCGGAGCATTTCGATCGACTGCGCCCTCGCCTCGCCCCGACTCGCTCCAAGGTGGAAGCGGAAGACTTCGGAGATCTGCTCTCCGACGGTCATTACAGGGTTCAGAGAGGTCATGGGCTCCTGGAAGATCATGGAGATCTCGTTGCCCCTGACCCGGCGCATTTCGGGCTCGCTCAGCTCCAGCAGATCGCGTCCGTCGAAGCGAATCTCTCCTTCGAGGACGCCCGGAGGACACTGAATCAGGCGCATGATCGCGAGCGCCGTTATCGATTTGCCGCAGCCGCTTTCGCCCACGACCCCCACCGTCTCGCCCTTGCGTATATCGAAGCCGATGTCGCGAACGATATTGAACGATTCTCCGAAAGATGAAAATCCGACGGAGAGATTGCGCACGTCCAGTACTTTTTCCGCAGTATGCATGGCGCGCATTCCTTCGGTCAGTTCAGCCTGGGGTCGAGAACGTCCCGCAGGCCGTCCCCCAGGATGTTCAGCGCCATGACGGACCACAGGATGGCCGCGCCGGGAAGCAGGATAAGATAAGGAGATGTGCCGACGTGCTGCCTCGCCTCGGAGAGAATGGTCCCCCAGCTGGGAGTCTCCGGCGAGAGCCCCACTCCGAGAAAGGTAAGGCTCGCCTCGTTGAGCACGGTGAGCGCCATGATCAGCGTCAGGCGCACGATAAGCGGCGAAATGCACAAGGGCAGGATGTACTTGAACATGATGCGCATGTTCGACGCTCCCATCGCGCGCGCCGCCTCCACGTGTTCGTACTGTTTCGCCGAGATGACGGTCGTGCGCACCGTGCGGACGACCCGGGGGATTTGGGTGACCGAGAGCGCCAGCACGATGTTCGGCACGCCGGAGCCCAGTATCGTGAGGATCACCAGCGCGAGGATGACGGCGGGGAAAGCCATCAGACCGTCCATGATCCTCATGACGATCATGTCCGCCGTGTCGTAGTACCCGGCGATCAGCCCGAGGAAGGAGCCGGCGACGCCGATGATCAGCAGCACCGAGATGGAGATGGAGAGCGAAATGCGCGCTCCGTGGACGATCCGGGAGAAGACGTCCCTCCCGAACTCGTCCGTGCCGCAGAGATGCTCCGCGGAGGGGGGGCGCAGCGCCTGGCGCATCGATATTCTCGCGGGGTCGTGCGTGGCGATCTGCGGCGCGAAAACGGCGGTCAGGACGATGACGAGGAACATGAAGCCGCCGAGGGCCACGGACTTGTATCTGTACCACATTTTTGCGTAGTTCATGCGCTCGCCCTCCATTATTTGTACTCCACTCTGGGGTCGAAAAACTTGTACAGCAGGTCGACGGCCAGGTTGACGAAGACGTACACCGCCGCGACGAAGATGATGTGTCCCTGTATGGCCGGGTAGTCGCGCCGTGCGATCGAGTCGAAGGCGAGCCGTCCGATGCCCGGTATGTTGAAAACGCTTTCGATGACGACGGACCCTCCCATAATATGGGCGATGGAGATGCCCGCCTGGGTGACGATCTGGTTGGCCGCGTTCTTCAGAGCGTGCAGCCCCACGACCCTGCGCTCGACCAGCCCCTTCGCGCGGGCGGTCCTGATGTAGTCGTTGCCCAGAACTTCCAGCATGCTGGAGCGTGCGACCCTCGCGATGCTCGCCGACCTCTGCAGACCCATGGCGATCGCGGGCAGCGTCAGGTACTTCAGGCTTTCCAACAAACCTCCCTCCCGGATCATGACGTATCCGACCGACGGGAGCGCGCCCAGCTTGACGGAGAAGAGAATGACGAGGACGAGCCCCAGCCAGAAACCTGGCATCGAGATGCCGATCATGGAGAGCGTCATGCACGCTCTGTCGAGCGGTCCGTTCCGGTGGACGGCCGCCGTAACCCCCAGCGGCACGCCGACGAGCAAAAAGACCGCCGTCGCGTAGAGGACGAGCAGCAGCGTCGGCTCCAGTTGCGAGAAGATCACCTGCGTTACCGGTTTGCGATAGTAGATAGAATCGCCGAGATCGCCCCGCAGGATATTCCCCGCCCATCGCGCGAACTGGATATGAAGCGGCTGATCGATTCCCAGCCGCTTCTCCATCGCGGCGATCTCGGAGGCTGTCGCGTCGTTCCCCAGCATCACCATGGCGGGATTGCCCGGTATCATGCGGATGAGCACGAAAATCATGACCGCGACGACCAGCAGCGTCGGAATAGCGGAGATCAGGCGCCGTATCGTGTAGTGAATCAACGTCGTTCCCCCCTGACCGGACTCGTCACAGGTCCATGAGAGAATATTTAGCGTACTCTCCCAAGCAGGGAACGCCGCGGCAGACCTCGACTTCCAGGTCGCTCAGGTTGTAGATGATCGACGCGATGGTCGTCCACGCTCTGTGCATATCGGTCTCGTCCTCCTCCATGTGCGAGCAGACGGAGTCGGGGTACCCCTTGTGGTCGGCGAGGCACTCCTTGATATGCTTCGCGGTGATGTCCCCCGTGTACTGCCGAAGCAACTCGTACAGCCGTTCCCCTCGAAACTTCTTCCCTTTGGACGAATCCAGCTCGGGGCGCGAGAGGATGTGATTCGCATGCGTCAGGATCCCGTTCTCCGGGTACAGCAGCATGGGCGTTCCGGGAATGCCCTCGATATCCAGCGCACGGTCGTCCGCGGACGCTATGAGGTAGTTGTTGGAGACCGACCGGTGAAAAGCCGTTACGACTTCCGTCATCTCCTCGAAGCTCCTGGAGCGCAGAGCGCGCATGCGCATGAAATTGCCGGGAACGCCGATCGCGTTCGAATCGCGGGAGGAGTGCAGACCGTTGGAAACCATCCCGAGCCCGCGGGAGTTCATCCCGTTGCGAAGGAGCTGCCCCGCCTCCGTTACCCCGACGATCTTCATGCCGTCTTCCATGACGATGTGGAGCACGATGGCGTGCGCCTCTATAATCGGTCGCTGGTCCCAGTTCTGGCCGACGAAGACCTTGTCTTCTCTGCCGGCGCTCCGCAGCACGGCGTAGGCCGTGCACTCCTCTTTCGGATAGTGGAGAATCTCGTAGCGGGTGTTCAGCACCATGACGTCCTCGAAATCGACTCCGGAGGCGCGGGCCGTTCCCCGCAGCATATCCGTCTCGTTCGGCAGGGCCGCCGTCACGAGCGGAAGGTACTTCGTAGCCTCTTCGCGCGCTCCCTTCCAGTCGAGCCCTTTCATTCTGGAGAGGTGCTCCTTGTACGTTTCGACGCACGTCCGGATCTCGTACGCCGCCTGCTCGCCGTACTGCTCTCCGCGCGCGAACGCGTCGCGCGCGGAGAGGCGGATCAGTCTGAACTCTTTCATCGCAGCGCGCCGCTCATTCGCTTACCCACGTGTTCCAATAGTACTTCTCCGTGGTGTCGAAAAGATTATGGACGCCGCTTCGGCTGACGACGGCGACGTTCCGCTCGCCGAATGTGATCACGGGGAGTTCCTCGTAAAGAACTTTGGTCATCTCGACCCACGCTTTGTAGCGCGTCTCGAAGTCGCTCTCGGTGGTGAGTATTTTGTAGAAGTGCGATTTTTTCTCCGAGCTGTAGAATCCGGCCCAACCCTCGGCCATGAAGGCGATCAGCGTCGGATCGACTTTCGCCGTGAGCCCGCCGCTGAACATGTCGAATTTGTCCGGTTGGTTTCGGTACTGTTGCAGCGTCGGGTTGTCGTACACCTGAAGATCGATCTCGACGCCGATCGGTTTGACCATCTGCTGGATGACGAGAGCGGTCTTATAGAAGTAGTCGTTCGCCTTCGTCGTGATGAAGACCAGCGGTTTTCCGTCGTAGGAGGAGGCCTTGAGATACTCTCTTGCCTTTTCCAGATCGACTTTGTCGTACTTCCCGAGACTTTCGTCCGTCCACCATCTGCTCGACTTCTGCATCACGCTGGGGTTGAGGTAGTAGAGCGACTCGTCTCCTTGAGCCGCCATCATCAGCTCGTCCATATCCAGACAGGAGAGGATCGCGTTGCGCAGATTGACGTCGGAGCACGGCCCCTGTTTGAAATTGAAGACGACCACGGGCATGATCCCCAGCTCCTTGATCTCCAGATTGAGCTTCGGGTCCTTCCGCATCGTCTCCAGCATGTTCGACGGAACGCCGATGCCAACGTCGTACTCGCCGGTCTGGACGCCGGTGATGCGGGCCGTCTTGTCCGATACGGGATAGAAGTACAGGGTGTCCACGTACCCCTGTTTCGCTTCGGCAAGGCCGCTTCCGCCCGATTCGTAGGGTACGTACTCCTTGAACTTCTCCAGGAGAACGAAACGTCCTACCTGATAGTCCTTGAACGCGTACGGCCCCGTGCCGACGAGGTCGTCGTTCTCGATCTTGCTGTTCGGATATTTTTCGCAGATGGATTTCGGAACGATGTACAGCCCTCTGTCCCAGGTCGAGATGGCAGTCAGCGCTAGAGGGGCGGGCTCCTTGAAGGTGAAGATCAGCTTGTTGTCGACTGTTTCCAGGCGTTCCAGTTTTTTCCCCACATGGCTCTTCGCGAAGTTGACGTTGGCGAGCCATCGGTCGGCGGAGGCCTTCACGTCGTCGATGGAGACCGTCGATCCGTCGTGAAACTTCACCCCGTCGCGGAGAGTCAGTTCGATCGTTTTACCGTCGTTCTTCACTTCGTAGGTACAGACGCCGGCGTAGACGCTTCCTTCAAGGCCCGTGGTCAGAGCCGTCTCGAAGATATGACCCGCGGGGATCTGTTCGTTTTCCCCGCCCTCCAGCACGGGATCGAGGGATGCGGGATTGGAATTGATCGTCGCCCTGAGAACCCCTCCGAATCGCGGTTCCGAAGGACTCGGCCCGGCGAGAGCGGCGGACGCCGCCAGCGATATCAGTACCATGATCAGAAGCGCGAGTTTCGTTTTCATACGTTTTCTCCTCCTCGGTTTTCAAATCGGCCGCTGCCGCGGCCCAATCCCCTGAAAGTCGTTCATACCCCCTTTTATTCGGACGCCCCGGGATCCGGGGTTTTCATAGGCGCATCCATGCCGTTCGATATACAATATCTCCGGAACAAGCCTCGATGTTGCGCGCCGCCAACGGAAGAACAGTGCGAATACGCTCAATATAGAAAAAGGATCGCGAACTGTCCAATGAGTTTTTGTTATTGTGTTATAGTCATCGATTATAATGTCGGGGGGAGTATCGCGTGGATATCAACAGATACCGGTACATCGCCGTATTGGCGAGGACGAAGAGCTTTACCAGAGCCTCGGAAGAGCTGCACATATCCCAGCCGGCGCTGACGAAGGCGATCAGAAAGACCGAGGAAGAGGTCGGCGTTCCCCTTTTCGACCGGCACGCCTCCCCTCTTCAATTGACCTTTGCCGGAGAACTCTTCCTGAACGAAGCCATAAAAATACTGAACATCCAGGATACTCTGGAGAAAGAGATGACCAGGATCGCAAGCGGCGGGAAGGGAAGGGTCGTGATGGGCGTTCCCGCCGAAAGCGCGGCGCGCTGGTTGCCGAAGGTCCTTCCCGATTTCGTCGCGCAGCACCCCGGCACGGAGATCGCCATCGTCGAAGGGAGCAGCGATACCTTTGAAAAAGGCCTTTTGGAAGGGGCGATCGACCTGTGCATCTATAATCTTCCAGTCTATTCAAAGGAGCTGGAGTACGAAGTGCTTGAGGAACGCCCGATTTTTCTGGTTTCCTCCGACCGACACCCCTTCGCCGCAGGCGTTCATCTTGCATCCAACGGTCCCTGCACCCCGTTTTTTTTGGAGCCGCGCCGCCTCGAAGGAGAACGATTTCTCACGCTCACGCCCGACAAGGGGATGTACCGGGTGGTAACGCAGATTCTCGAACGGCACGGCGTCAAAGTGAATATCGTTCTGCAACTGACCAATAACTACACGATCAGCAGGCTTGCGGCGGCGGGTTTCGGCCTGTGCTTCACGACCTACTCGGCCGGCGAACGCCTGAAGATGTCGAACGATCTTTCTCCCGTCTTTTACACGATCGACGACCCGGTCTTCATACGAAAGACGATCATCGCCTATAGGACGGGAGACTGTTTGTCGCCTGCGGCCAGAGCCATGCTCGACCTGGCCCGGATCAAAATAGCCGGAGCGCCGAAGCCGAAGCTGTCGATCTCTTACGGATAAAGCGTTCCGGGAACCGCGCGAAGCCTGCGGATTCTTCGATTCGACCGGCTCCGGCCAGCTCCCGGAGGGGTATCTACGACTCCGCGGAAGAAGAAACCTTCTTTCGGGCTTTTCCGCTGAAAAAGTACAGCGCGGCGAAGAGAGCCAGGCCGGAGACGCTCGATATCCTTTCCGGAACGATCATGCAGAGCGCCGCGAGGATGAAGAGAGCGCGCATGACGGGTGGGACCGGCTTATTCAGGAATCCGACGACGCCGATGCCGAGCGACAGTACTCCCACCGAGCAGAAAAAGAATACGGCGAGAATTTCATTGAGGTTGCCGATGCCGAGCAGCGCCGGATTATAGACGAAGACGAACGGAATGAGGAAGAGCACGACGGCGAGCCTGACCGCCTCCGTTCCCGTCTCCCAGAGACCGCTTCCCGTCATCCCCGCCGCAGTGTACGAAGCGATCGCTACGGGCGGCGTGATCATCGACATGTTGGCGAAGTAGAAGATGAACATATGCGCCACGAGCGCCTGGATGCCGAGTTTCTGCATCGCCGGAGCGAGCAGGACCGCGCTCATGATGTAGGCCGCGCTCGTCGGCATCCCCATTCCCATGACGATGATCATGACGGTCGAAAGGAGGAGGGCCAGCAGAAGATTGCCCTCGGAGACGGAGGCGACGACGGCGCTGAAACGGAGTCCCAGCCCCGTGTAAACGACCTCGCCGATGATGATGCCCGCGAGAGCGCAGGGGAGCGTGACGATGACGGACGATTTGGCCCCGTCGATCGCCATCGTCAGGATCCGCGCTACGGAGAGTCGCGTATCCCCGCGCAGCTGGCAGAGGACGATCAACGAGAGCGTGGAGGCCAGAGCGGAGTACATGAGCGATCGACCGTACGCGATGAGGGCGACCAGCAGCACGATCGGAACGATCAGGTGAAGATGGCTTTTTATGATCCGTAGAAGCTCGTCCTTGTCGATAATTTCGACTGTCATCCCTTGCTTGCGCGCCTCCAGATGGACCTCCCAAAAGAGAGAGCCGACGTAGAGCAAAGAGGGCAGGACGGCGCACAGGACGATGGTGAAATATGAAACGCCGATCATGTCGGCCATAATGAAGGCGGAAGCTCCCATGACGGGAGGTATGAGCTGTCCGCCGGTCCCCGCCGTCGCCAGGAGCGCGCCGCTGAAGACGGGTTTGAAACCTGCCTTTTTCATCATCGGGTAGACGATCGAACCGACCGATGCCACGTTCGCCGCCGCACTTCCGCTGATCATGCCGAAAAGTCCGGATGCTACGATGGACGCTTTGCCGGCGCCTCCGACCGCCTTTCTTGTGGCGTACTTGGCCGCGGCGACGAAGAGCGCGCCTGCGGGGGTCGCGGCCAGGAACGAACCGAAGATCATAAAGTAAAAGATCGTATGCGCCGATGCGGCGACGGGACTTGAGAAGACGCCCGCCGACGTCATGAGCTGATTCTCGACGAACGCGTCGAACGTCACTTTCGGATGGGCGAGGATGCCGGGAAGGCCCGCTCCGAAGAAACTGTACGTCATGAAGACGAGCGCGATGACCGTCATTGACCATCCGAGGGTCCTCCGCCCCGCTTCGAGAAGAAGCAGGACGAGCAGAGCGCAGGAAACGTAGTCGGACGCGAGCAGATCGTCCACGAACGGAATTCGCTCGCTGATTCTCTCCGCGTGCCGGAGTACGTGGAGCATAAGAAACGCGGCGCATGCGGCGAAAGCGATGTCGAGAACGAAGGAGAGTCGTGGAAATGATTTGAAGGACGGTTTCAGCAGAAAGACGAGAATAAGGCAGAAGCCGACGTGAAGAGGTCGTATAATCATGCCCGGCACTGCGGAGAAGGCGACGTGGATCTGCCCCGCGACCCATAAGAGCGCTGTACACGCGACGAGGTGATTCCGGATTTTTTGTTCCACTTCGTTCCATGGCCTCCTTATTTTACGAGAGGCGGACTCGGGGAGGTAGCGAAACGCTCCCTCTCCGGTCCGCCGTCGATCCTGCCGCGGATACGGCGGGCGCTACTTCAAAAGCCCTTTTTCGGCGTAGAACTTCGCGGCTCCCGGATGAAGAGGAACACCGCCGAGATTGACGGGATCGGCGGCGTCCTTCTCGGGATTGAAATCCTCGAACGCCTTGTGCCCCTGAACAAGCGATTCTTTGCCCTCGAAGATCGCTTTTGTGATCTTGTATGCCGTTTCGTCGTCCATGGCGTCCGTCGCGGTAATGGTGCTCCGATATCCCGGAAGAAGAAGATCGGCCTGTTGCCCTTTGAAGCTCCATGCGGGGAGCTTCGAACGGGTATAGCCATACTTTTCGAGAAAGGCGACGCTTTCCTCCGAGACGCCGATCAGATCGATGGCGCCCGTCACGGCGAGTTCGGTGAAAGTCGGATGTCCCTTCGAGAGGGCTTGAATGAAGACGTCGCAGCGCCCGTCCTTCATCGCGTTCACGATAGCTTCGAAGTCGGTGTGCTCCACCGAGCCGCCCCACTTTTTCACGTCGTCGTACGAGAAACCGTAGGCTTCGAGAAGGTGGGCGGCCGAGGCCTCTCCCGTGGTTCCGCGCTGCACGGTCATGAGACGAATTTTCATCTGTTTTTCGGCGACATCCTTCAAAGAGGAGATACCGCTCCCCTTTCTCACCGCGATGCCGACGTAGAACTGATCCAGACCGCCGACGAGAGCGCGGAGACTCGTGATCGGCTCTTTGAAGAGATTCGTCCCCTCGTAGGCCCACTTGTTGTTGTTCCCCATGGTGAGCGCGATGTTCATCTCTCCTTTTCCAAGAAGCTTCAGATTGCCGATGCCTCCGGCGATAGGGGCAGCGTCGATTTTGAGTTCTGGAGAGGCCTTTCGCACAACGTCGGCGATCACCGCGGCCTGAACGTACCATGTACTGCCGACCTTGTTCGAGCCGATCTTCAACTCGTCCTCCGCCGCGAACGACGCGGGGGTTCCCATAACCGTCAGAACTGCGAAAAGAAGCGTTGCTATCGATACGAATTTCTTTTTCATTGCTACCCCTCCTTTTTAATTGTGTTACAAGCATCTGGCGCACAAAGAGATATTCTCTCGGCGTTCAATATAAATAAGGAATCCCTTTCCTCTTCGCATTCGGAATCCAACGGGGTACCGGAGGAACAAGTTCGTCCTCGGCCTTCACCGGCATTTCGATCAGCATGGGGCCGCGGTGCGCGAAAGCTTCCTTCAACGTTTCGCCGATCTTCGCGGGGTCGGATATCCTGAGCGCCTTCAAGCCGAATCCCTCCGCTATCCTGCAGTAGTCCACATAGTTGAAATCCGTAGCGAAGGGTTTTGCGTTGTAGACGTGCTCTATCTCTCCGCGGATCCATCCGAAAACGTTGTTGTTGAACAGTACGTACTTGATGTTCAACCCCAGGCGACTGTACGTCTCCAGCTCGCCGCAATTGAAGTGAAAACTCCCGTCGCCCCCGAGCGCGACCACGGTATGCTCCGGGTGGGCGACTGCGGCGCCGACCGCGGCCGGGAGAACGTAACCGAGCGCCCCCATGGAGTAGTTCGAGAAGAACATGCGGCCTGCGTTTTTCTGGATAAGATAGGCGGCGGAGTAGATGCTGCCCACGCTCGGTTCCACGAAGACGAAGGACTTCTCCGGGAGAAGGCGTTCAAGCTCCTTGACGAAGCGCACGGGGTGCACAGGATAGTCGTTCGAAAAAGCGGCTGACTCGAGCGAGCGGTCGAGGGCGTTCATCGCCTCGGCGACCTTAAACGCCGCGCCGCGCTCCCGCCGCAGTCCCCGCGCCGCCGCGCGCGCCGCCATCGAGGCGAGCGTCGCCTTGGCGTCCCCGACGAGGCAGACCTCCGTCGGGTAATTGTTGCCTGCTTCCTCGCGGCTGATGTCGAGGTGGACGATTTTCGGCGGACGACGAGCCGAAGGGAGTTTCCATGCGTCCGTTCCGGCGGAGTCGGTGTTGGAACCGACGAAGACTACGCAGTCCGCCTCTTCGAGAAAGCGGTTCGAATAGCTTGTTCCTCCGCGTGCGCCGATGACGCGGATCGAAAGCGGGTGGCGTTCGGAGATGCACCCCTTGCCCGTCATCGTGGTCCCGACCGGGGCGTCGAAAAGCTCCGCAAGGGCGAGGATTTCGTCGCCGGCTTCCGAGACGAGCCCCCCTTGACCGCAGACGAACACCGGATATTCCGCCCTGGCGAGGACGTCGAGAGCCTGTTCGATCCGGCCCGAGTCCGCCGTTGGACGATCCGCGGGCCAGCGGCAGTTCCCTCCGTACAGATCGGCCTCGTCGATCTGTACTTCTTCTTCGTAAACGTCGAGCGGAACTCGAACATGAACCGCCCCGGGGCGACCGGAGAGAGCGACTCGAAACGCGCGGCGGACGAGATGAGGGATGTCTTTTGCTCTCGAGATCAGAACGCTCTCCTTCGTAATTGCTTCGTAGAAACGGTTCTGATCGAAACCCGAGAGCATGTTTCTGGTGTCGTTGTTGAACGGAATATCGGATGTAAAACAAATGGTGGGTACGGACCCCTTGAAAGACTCCAGCACCCCCGGAGCCGGGTGGGCGCCTCCGGGACTTGGCGCTTCGCTGACGCCCACCTTCCCCGTCGCCTTTGCATAGGCTTCGGCCATGAATGCGGCGGCTCGCTCGTCGTGCGTCAGAATATGCCGGACATCCGAGAAGCTCTCCCATTCTCTGTAGAGGGCGAGCGTGGTCTCTCCGGGAAGTCCGAAAACATCCTTCACTTCGTGTAGTTTGAGCATTTCGAGCAAAAGTCTGGCTCCATTCAGCTTCATACCCGCGCCTCCTTCGGCGAAGAAATAGTTGGGCTAGGATTATCGTCGATCATCATTGATGATCGACGATAATCCTAGCCCAACTGAAAGATTCTGTCAACACGCATTTCATAACAGGAGAGGCTCAAAAAAAAGCCCGACGGATCGCGACTGCCGTCGGGAAGAGGAAGAATGGGACGGAAAAGGTCAGTTTTCTTCGGGTGCGAGTTTTTTCGCGTTGGCGATCACGTCGTCAAGGTGGGAAGCCATCGCCGCCGCCGCTTTTTCAGGATTCCGAGACTTCATTAATTGCAGTATCTTGTCATGGGAAATGTTGAGCGGAGTGTTGTAGATTTTGAAGGTCCCGACGAAAAAATTCTGCCACTGGGATGAAATTCCGATAAAATCATAAAGCGTCTCAAGCAGAGGTACGCGAGACGCCTTCAGAATAGCTCGATGAAACCGGGCCGACATATCCGCGTAGTTCTCGTTCTTCCGCATATTTTCGTACTGTTCGTCGACGATTCGCTCTATCTCCCGAAGTTCCTCGTCGGTGGCGTTGAGGGTGGCCTGATAGACGGCCTCCCGTTCGATGGCTTTGCGTGCGATAAGGCGGTCGATGAGATTGTTTCCTCCCCTCATCTCGGGCTGTACGACGATGTCTTTCAGGAAATCTCTCAGTTTCTTTTCCTCTTCCAGTTTGAGAAGACGTTCTTGCCCGGAAGGAGTGATGCGATGCCCCTGCTTCCCTATCTTTTCAAGGAAGCCATGCGTACGAAGGGCGCGCATGGCTCTGCCGATACCGGCTTCGCTGACGGCAAGTCCATGAGCTTCGATATTTTCGAGGAGAGAGCCGGCTCCATGAGGAGCGGTTTGTCCGTCGAGTAATTTTAAAATCCAATATTCCAGAGTGTTTTTTTTAGCTTCCGCCACAGAGAGACCCCTCCCGGTCGATCTTCATTGGATTCGAAGAGCGGCGTACCGATCAATCTTCTTGGGTATTCCCGCGTTCGACTCGGACGACGCAGTATTCGTCGCCGTCGAGCATGTTCTTGTCGTGCACGCATTTGAACCCTTTGCCGTAGGCCGCATATTTCGCTTGATCGACGCCGCAGTACAGACGCCCCCACTTTTCGAAACCCAGCTCCTTCCAGTGTTTTGCGAACGGACAGTACTCGACCTTCCGCGCATAACCGTCCGGGACTCCTTCCGGTATGGGAAGAGAACTTGCTTTCCAGCCGACCGCCGGGAGATCGCGTCCTTTCGAATAATGTTCAAGCAGAGGCTCGAGCCCCTGAGCGCGGACGGTTTCCGTCGTCCTCCCGCCGCTCATTCCGCCGTACATGGAAATTGCGCGTTTGGTCAGTTCTTCGGCCTTTTCTTCACCGAACTCCTCGATCGCCGTCCGGACGAACGCGTAATAAAGAAGAGCAAGTCGCTCCGCCAGAATGGCGACCCCTTCTTCCGCGAATTCTTTTGGTACCATCTCTTCTTCTTTCATCGCGCACCTCGTATTATGAATATACTTTCATGCTATCACTCTTTTCCGGCGCGGACAATCTTCACGGGGAGTCTTCTTTATGTTCTTGAGGCGACTTCCGAAGCTTTTTTCCCCTCTTTTCCTCTTTTCGTCGAAAAAAACGGAGTTGAAGTTGACAAGGGGTAAAAACGTGGTATCATATCCCTCGCGTCTTTGAAACGGCGCGCTCATCCGGCCTCTTCGAGGCGGCGGAGGAGCGGGAACGGAAGCCGAAGAAGCGGCGAAAGCGGCGCCTGAAGCGGAAAGTTCCCGAGACGAACCTTGACAGATTTATAAGAGCGAGAAGAAGAGGAAAAGAGGCGTTCCGAGCAATTAAACGAGAGTTTGATCCTGGCTCAGGACGAACGCTGGCGGCGTGCTTAACACATGCAAGTTGAACGGGCGATGTTGGAAGCTTGCTGAAGACATCGTTAGTAGCGGACGGGTGAGTAACG
>JAHDKT010000006.1 GCA_018436725.1 Synergistaceae bacterium
GAAGATGGAGCGGATCGCGAAGAATATCTACGGAGCGTCGGGAGTGACGTACACGGACCAGGCGGAGAAGGATCTCGCGCAGATCCATGAGTTGGGCAAGGACGACCTGCTGGTGTGCATGGCGAAGACGCAGTACTCGCTTTCGGACGACCCGTCGCTGCTGGGGAGACCGACGGGGTTCACGGTGACGGTGCGGGAGGTGAGACTGTCGGCGGGGGCCGGATTCCTCGTGGCGGTGACGGGGTCGATCATGACGATGCCGGGATTGCCGAAGAAGCCCGCCGCGCTGTCGATAGACATCGACGAAAAGGGCCGCATCACAGGCCTCTTCTAGGAGCCGCGTAGAAGCTGAAAGAGTGCGCGGTGTGCGTCGAGCGGTTCGATTTCCTTGACAAACAAAGGAAGAACGGGTATCATTATATTGTCGACAAAAAAATAAAAATCAAAGAGAGTGCAAGAGGAGATTTTTTCTCGAAAGAAACGGAGAGAGCGCCATGGAAAACGTCGTCTTCGAACGAGATACGCTGAGCGAGCGGGTCGCCGACTTCATCCGGCGGCAGATACTCTATATGGACGTCTTCAAGGACGGCGACCATATTCTGGAGACCGAGATCGCCGACCATCTGCAGGTGAGCAGGGCCACGGTCCGCGAAGCCCTCAAGGACCTGGAGACGCAGGGGATCGTCGAGATCATCCCGCGCAAGGGGACGTACGTCGCGGCCTTCGACCACAAGGACATGATCGAGATCCTCGAACTCCGCTGCATGTGCGAAGTCTACATCTTCGAGACGGTCGTGAACGAGAACCTGCTCGACGCGCGCGACTTCGCCGTCCTCGAATCGATCATCGACGAGATGGTGCAGGTGTCGCGCTCGGCGGAGGAGAGCGAGCTGACCAAGTCGATCGCCTTCACCACGAAGGACCTGGAGTTCCACGGCTACATCTGGAAGAAGTCCGGCAGGCGCTGGTTCTGCAAGGTGCTCTCGGACAACTACTACCGGCTGCGGCTGGCGATGATGCAGGACATGATCCTCGAACGGGACATGGAGAAGTCGGCCACGATGCACTACGATATTCTGAACGCGCTCCGGGAGAAAGACCTGGACGCGGCGAGGAACTACCTTCGGAGACACATTCTTTCGCTCCACGGCGCCGAAACGGTCGCCTGACGACGGGCCTGCCGTCGGCGGGCTTTTTTTCCGGCGAAAGACGTGTCGACAAAAAAATGACGACATTAAAAGGAGGGGCTTCAGGGATGTTCAAGGCGAAACACCTCAGGGAGATTCAGGCGTTCATGGAGAAGACGGGAATTCCGGGAAGGGACGGATGGGATCTGCCCACGTCGAAGAAGAGCTTTCCCGACGGGGCGAACTACCGCATCGAGATCGCCGGAGTGGAGCGCTACTCCAACATGGTCGCCATGGTGGACGAGGCGAAGAAGCGCAAACTGCCCATCCACAGGGCCATCTGCACGGTGAGCGGCTCGACCTACTGCGACTTCGACGAGCTGAAGAACATGGCGAAGCTCGCCTACGACGAACGGATCGAGATGATCATGGTGGTCGGCCACCGCAAGGGGTGGGACGTCGGCGCGAAGGAGATGGGGTACCCCGAGGGCGGCCCGCAGGGGCCCAGGCACAGAGGCTCCGACAACATGGCCTACTGGGTGGAGGACATGATGCGCAACGTGGAGGCGGGAGTCCGCGGCTTCCTCGTCTACGACGAGGGGGCGTTGAAGCTGGTGAACCAGATGCGCGCCGAGGGCTTCCTCCCGAAGGAGACCATCTTCAAGTGGTCCGTCTTCGGCGGCCAGTGCAGCCCCGCCGGGGCGAAGCTCCTCAAGGAGCTGGGGGCCGACACGATGAACCCGATCTCCGACGTCTCGCTCCCGATCCTCTCCAGCATCCGCAGCGCCGTGGATATTCCTCTCGACGTGTACATGATCATCGTCGACTCCTTCGGCGGCATGTTCCGCGCCTACGAGGCCCCGGAGATCGTCCGCGTCGCCTCTCCCGTCTACTTCAAGATCGAGCCGGGAACCTCCGAGGGGGACATCTACAAGCCGTGGATCACCGACTCGTGGCACGACGAGTTCATCCGGGCCAAGGTGAAGATCGCCGCGACGCTCCGCGAGATCATGGAGCGCCGCGCCCCCGAACTGAAGCTCTCCGACCAGGGCCCCGCGGACCTTCGCCTGCCCGTCGTCGACTGACATCCATCGAACAGCCCGGGAGTATCCGTTTCCCGGGCTGTTTCACCTTCGGCCTCAGGGCCGCGCCCGCTCACCGGGAGGGAGGATCCGCCGTTGAAGAAACTCGAATTGAAGGGACTCGAAAAGATCGACTCCGTGCTCGCATGGATCGAGGAACGGATTCTGGTGTTCTGCATCCTGTTCATGGCGGTGATACTGATCGCCAACGTGATCTCGCGCAACTTCTTCAACTCCAGCATCAACGCCTCCGAGGAGGTCAGCCAGTTCCTCGTGGTGCTGGCGACCTTCCTGGGGACCAGCTACGCCGCCAGGAAGGGGCTCCACATACGGATGTCCATCCTGAACGACTTCCTGAAGGGGAAGCCGCAGAAGCTGCTCGCCCTTGTCGTCTCGCTGGCCACGGCCGTCATCATGTTCTACCTCTCGTGGCTCGCGTTCCGCTACGTGCGCAGGGTGGGAACGCTCCACCGAGTCAGCCCCATCCTCCAGGTTCCCCTCCACTACATCTGGTCGGTGGTCCCCGTCGGCTTCGTCCTCACCGGCGTGCAGTACCTCCTGACCTTCGCCAGGAACCTGACGAGCGACGAGGTGTGGGTCTCCTACTACGTGAAGGACGAGAACGCGGAGCCCGAGGCGGCTCCGATCGAGGGGGGGAACTGAGATGCTCCTCATGATGATCGGCGTCATGTGCTTCTTCCTTGTGCTCGGCTTCCCGATGATCATCCCTCTGATCATCGCCCCCATCGCCGTGGCCGCGGTCTACTACCCGGCGCTCGACCCCATGAACCTCGTCCAGCAGATGCTCGTCGGCGTCCGGCCGCTCTCTCTGGTCGCCGTCCCCATGTTCATCTTCGCCGCGGACGTCATCTCCACGGGGCAGGTCGCGCGGCGGCTCATCGACTTCGTCATGGCCTTCTTCGGCCACGCGCGCGGCGGCCTCGCCGTCACCACCGCGGCGGCGTGCACCTTCTTCGGCGCGGTCTCCGGCTCCACGCAGGCCACGGTGGTCGCCATCGGCGGCACGATGCGCCCCTACCTGCTCCGCGACGGCTACGACGATTCGTTCTCCATCGCGCTCATCATCAACGCGGCGGGGATCGCGCTGCTGATCCCTCCGAGCATCTCGATGATCATCTACGGCGTGGTCACGGGAAGCTCCGTCGGCGAACTCTTCATCGCCGGCATCGGGCCCGGACTGCTCGTCTTCCTCCTCTTCTCGCTCTACTGCAGCTTCGCGGCACGGAAGATGGACATCGTCCGCACGCCGAAGGCCCCGCTCCCCGAGCGGCTGAAGGCGCTGCGGAAGGCCGTCGTCCCCATCGGCTTCCCGCTGATCATCCTCGGCGGCATCTACTCCGGAAAGTTCAGCCCGACCGAGGCCGCGGCCGTCGCCGTCCTCTACGCCGTGGTCGTGGAGATCTTCCTCTACCGGCACATCGGCTGGAAGGATCTCTACCGGATCGCGCTCTCCACCGGCATCGTCACCGCCGTCGTCTTCATCCTCGTGGCCGTCGGCGCCTCCTTCTCGTGGCTCGTCGGCTACGCGCGCATCCCGGAGGCCATCCTCCCGCCGCTCCTGGGGGAGAGCCCCTCCATGATCAAGCTGCTCCTCGTCATCGCGGCCTCCTACTTCATCGGCTGCATGTTCGTCGACTCCATCGTGGTCATCATGATCCTCGCGCCCATCTTCCACCCGATCGCGACGAGGCTGGGCATCGACCCGATCCTCATCGGCGTGCTCGTCACCATGCAGGCTGCCATCGGCGCGGTGACGCCGCCCTTCGGCTGCAACATCTTCACCGCGATGGCGATCTTCAGAAGGCCGTATGCGGACGTCGTCAGGCGCATCGTGCCCTTCCTCGCGCTCTACATCCTGGCGACGCTCATCGTCATCTTCTTCCCCTCTCTCTCCCTCTTCCTGAGGGACATGGCGTTCCGGTAGCCTTCGGAACGACGGGACGAAAGGGGGGCGTTCGCAGGAAACATGCAGAGGAAGGGCGGCGCGAAGCGGCTTTCTTTTGACGCCGCCGAGCGCGCATGATTTCGACGCCTCAAGAGGCGTCCGGTTCAGGAAACGCTGTACGGAAGCAACGTGTTCTCAATCTGAAGGAGGTGCCTGCAGGTATGAAACGGTTCGGAAAAATCGCGGCGATAGCGCTGGTGTTGGTCTTCGTCATCGGAATACTCTCTCCCGCCGTGGCGAAGGAGCAGTGGAAGTTCGCCATCGAGGAGATCACGGGAAGCGTCCAGGACGAGTTCGCGCAGTTCTTCAAGAAAAAGATCACGGAGAAGCTCGACGTCGATATCGAAATCTACCCCGTGGGCGTCCTCGGAGACAGCGAGGACCTGACGGAGCAGACCATGAACGGCGTGCTCCAGTTCACCATGGCCTCCCCCGGACACCTGGGAACCTTCATCCCGGTGGTCCGCGTCTTCTCCCTCCCCTTCATCTGGTCCGACAAGATGGAGGTCAACAAGGAGGTCATGAAGAACAGCGTCGCCATCTACAGCCTTCTCGAGAAGGAGTACGAGAAGCACAACCTGAAGCTCCTCGGCGTCTTCCCGGAGGGGTGGCAGGTGTGGACGGCGAACAAGCCGCTGCGCACGCCCGACGACTTCAAGAACTTCAGGATGCGCATCATGGGCGACCCGCTCCTCGCCGAGATCTACAGAGCCTACGGCGCGAACGCGGTTCAGATCCCGTACCCCGATCTCTACTCCGCGCTTCAGCTGAAACTCGCCGACGGCAACATCCAGCCCTACTTCGCCCACGAGGAGATGAAGTTCTACGAGCAGCAGGACTACTTCATCGACATCCGCGAGATGCCCTTCGTC
>JAHDKT010000079.1 GCA_018436725.1 Synergistaceae bacterium
AGACGACGACGATCGCTTCCGGCTTCCGTATCGATTGGCCAAAGGCCCGCAAAAAGCGGGCGTACCTGTTGTCCGCTATGGCGTTCATCGGCGATCCGTGACCGATGAACAGCGGCTTGTGCATACGCATCTCCATACCTCCAATATCGCCCGCATTATTGTATCCGTACAAATACCGGGCAATTTCGGACAATTTTCACCGTCCGCTCAGATATTGTCAATCGCCGCCGTCGGCGCGATTTTCAGATACTTGGAACCCCTTAAGGACGATCGACCGGGCGCACAATGATCTGAAAACGCATCAGGAGATCAAAAAAGGAAGGAGTATAAGTTCACTATAGTGCGGCCACTAAAAAATAGAAAAGTGGGAGTTCAGATGTCGAACGCGCGATGTCTCGTCGTTGTGGATTATCAGAAAGATTTTGTAGATGGCGTTCTGGGCTGTGGACAGGCGGCGCGAAACATCGAAGGTTTCATCGCTCGTACAATGCAGGAACACCTTGATTCGCACCACAGCATCTTCATCACCCTGGACACACACGTCGATCCGGGCTACTCGAGCTCGCGAAGGCGCCTCTTACACACTGCACTGCCGGAAGTACACGGAAAGCCGGCTCCCCTACGGCGTTCCCAAAAACTACATGACGCACCCCGGCGTGAAGGTTATCGAGAAAACGACCTACGGCAGCGTGGAACTGGTGAAACGCCTGCACGAAGGCGGCTTCAGGGATATCGACGTCGTCGGAGTCTACACCAATATCTCCGTGCTGCACAACGTCGTCCTGATCTACAACACGGTGAATAACGCGAATATCAGCGTGCTCGCCGCCGTATGCGGCCTTTACTGCGAGGCCTGTTCGCTGTACATCGCCACGAATGAGGACCCGGCGAGGCTGACGGCCTTGGCGAAGACGTTCCGGCTTCCGGAGGAGGAGATGCGCTGCTACGGCTGCCGTTCGGAGACGAGAGGCCCCTACTGCAAGACCTGCGAGATGTTCGTATATGCCGCAGAACGAGGAATCGACTTTTACAGCAAATGCGACGAATACTCCTGCGACACGCTGAAAGCGTTCCAGGCCGAACAACCGCATCGCGCCGAGCTTTGGGAGGACCTGGAGCGGATCGCAAAGTCGGGTACGCGGACATCCTCCGGTCTCGTTAAGAGTCCAAGATTGTGTCCGCACCTCTTTTCTGTTCAATCAAAGAAGCAAACGATGCCTCCGCCTCTCGTGCCATAGATTGTCCTCTTTGAAACTCTTTAATTAAACGCTGCAACGCATTTACAACAGCTCTCTTTGCGCGATTCAATGTTATCGTCATCTTCGGAAGGTTTTCAACTGCCTCTTGAAAACATTTGATCTGCCCTTCGACCGTAGCAAGGGTCTCATGAAACTCTCTAACATTTTCAATATTATCTTTAACCTGCTTAAAATCTTCATCCTCAATGGCGAATTCGAGCGTCATCTGTGAGGCCTGTATCAACGCGTTCATACCGGCATAAAGGTGGTGATTAAACATAGGAAGCTCCGCATCCATTCGATAAACATACTGATCCATGTCTGCGGCGACTTTCGCAAGGAGACGTTGCACGGCTTTGCGGTTAGCCGCATCAGGACCAGCCATGAACTGCTCAGTTTCAGCTGTTCGCTCTTGCATCTTCTCACCGATATCGACTGTCGCAGACGCAATTCGCTCAGTTATTTCTTGAAGGGCAGCAAACTCATCCTCGAACTGCTCCATAAGATCGAGCAAACCCAGCTCGTCACCCTGAACGTCAAGGGCTAAGCCATTGACTTCTTTTGCGAGTATAATTGATTCATTTTTTCCCGGTTGACGCGTCAACTCCTTCGATTGCCAAGCTTGGACTTGGCGTGTTAGATGAAGATGTACAAGCTTCTCAAACTCATCCACAGTGGAAAATGACCAATACAAACCACCTTCTTTACCAAGGCTGGATCGAAACTCACCAACCTTGGTAAGTTGCTCGGGATCGAGCTCTGAGGGCGGAAGCGGCGCAGGCGCATCCTTAAAATAAATCATCAACTGCAACGCAGACGGGGCACGGTCAAAACGTTCCTTTGCCCGTTGGAATTCTTCTAGGGTGCCGGAACCCGTGCGGCCTGTTGGCGTCCCGAATCGATACCACATTAGGCCGATAAATAAATCAAAATCATTAGGTATTTGCGCGTTAATCACTGCTTGCGGGTCTTCGCCAAAGCTTGGATAGGCATGCGTTTCCCATCGGACCAAATCTAGACGTATACCAAGCTCCCGAGCCCATGCAGTGTTCAAATCACGGATGACTTTTTCAAGGCAGTTTCTTTCTTCGTCGACATCACTCGGCGACGCGACGAACACCGTCAAAATTGTTTCTTGTCTCGCCATATTAGCCCTTAGCCCTCCCTCACATAACCATGTTTAGGCTGCTCCTCAACACTCCAAACATGTCTTGGCGTGCCCTCCTAACACGCCCTGAGAATCCGGGGTAAAAATCAGCACACCTCTTTGTATGGCTGCGGATTACGGCCAACGAGCGGATGTATCGCGGCGTTTTCTACGGATCACCATAAGCCCCTCCTTGCGCAAGCATGTCGACCAGGCTGCAGACCTCGGACGGTCTGCAGTTCAGAACATGAGTGCTTCACATCATCATGGCCCGGGAGTTCCTGCACGGTGCGAATGCCGTAGCCGCCTTCGAGCAGGCGGTTGGCGAAAGGACGACGAAAAAAAATGCAACAAGAGGCACGCTTGATAAGGGCACCTCTTGTTACCGTCTCTCGCACTGTTTTCTGTACAACGGACAGCCTTTCTACCCATCTTCGGGTATTGCGCCGCTTCAATGACTGTCGGTCGCTTGATTCCCATCAATTTCTCTTTCAAATACGAACACTTATACAATTTTCTACTATCAGGACGGCTTTGTCAAGTCCCGTTTTCGGCCCTGTCCTTTTGACATGAAACATGGGGTCCCACGTCGAGAAGCCGAAAAGCACGTCGACCGCGCGCCGCGGGGAAAATGAGGCCATTTCATTGGCAAAAAGCGTTCCGCCGATAATGAAAGTCGTCCTCTCCTCTCTACGGAAGAACGCGACGATCGCGCGGACGATGGGGTACGAGTTCGAACTCGGAGATACCATCGCACAGAATTGCCCGGTCTGAAAAATACGCCTCTCGAATTGCTCTCTCCGTGCATGCCCCGCAGAAGGGGCGGTTCCATGTCCGGAGAAATATTTCCCCCTCCAAGCCGTTTTCGATCGGCTCGGCCGAGGCGTCGCCGGCCGCCGACCGGTTACTGCGCGTCCAAGTAGGGCGCTACGACTTCGCGCGTCCGGCTACTCTCGACGACGGGAACGATCTCGAACGTTACTCCCGTACCGCGCCAGTGAAGCACCCACTCCTGCAGGCGACGCAAATCGTCGCATTCCATCAATTGAAAACACCGGCCGAAGTTCGGCTCGATCCAACTGTCTATATATTTCAACCCCTCCGGCAAACCGCGTCCAGCGTCTCGGACGCGCGTGTACACCGGAAGCATATCATTCCGTTCGAATCGTTCGACAACCATGAAAAGCATCGGACACCTCCCATTATGATTTTCGTCGTGAAGCGGTTCGAGACGGAGACGCGCATCGCGGCCGGCGCATTCTTCGTCCATGACTGCGACTTCGCCCGCACTCCCGCACACCGTTCCGTCTTGCAAACCCATTGCTCTTTTTCGTTTCTCTCCTCCGCGCATACCGAGCGCGTTTTCAACGCATCCGTTCGACCGCCATCGCGACGCCCTGCCCGCCGCCCACGCAGAGAGTCACCAGACCGAACTGTTTATCCTCCGTCGCGAGCGCGTGCACCAACGTGGCGAGGATTTTCGCCCCCGTGGCGCCGCTGGGGTGCCCGAGCGCGATCGCTCCCCCGTAGATATTGCATCGTTCCATATCGAACGGCATCTTGCGGTGCACCGCGAGAACCTGAGCGGCGAACGCCTCGTTCAACTCGACGAGATCGATATCGCCGAACGAAAGCTTCGCCGCCGCCAGGGCCTTCGGCACGGCGAATACCGGACCGAGCCCCATGTACAGCGGATCCAGCGCAACGGTCGCGTACCCCCTGATCTTCGCCAGGGGTCTGTGGCCGTTCGCCTCGGCCCACTCTCCATCCGCCACGACCAGGGCGCTTGCCGCGTCGCACAGGCCGGAGCTGTTGCCCGCCGAGATAGTTCCGTCCTTTCCGAAGACGGGAGGCAACGCGGAGAGCTTCTCGACGGACGTGTCCTCTCTCGGGATCTCGTCCCTGTCGAAAATTCTCTCCGCCTTCTTCTCGCGCAGCGTTATCGGTACGATCTCCGCACGGAACTTCCCGGACGCGGCGGCCGCGACCGCCTTCCGATGGCTTTCCGCCGCGTATTCGTCCTGCTCCCGGCGGGAGATGGAGAGTTCCCGCGCAAGAACATCGCCGGTTTCCCCCATGAGCATCCCCGTGAAGGGGCATAAAAAACCGTCCTTGTGCAGCCCGTCGACAACTCTCCGCTCCCCCATCCGAAATCCTTTGCGCGCCCCTTCCAGAAAGTAGGGTACGTTCGACGCGCTCTCCATACCTCCGGCCACGCCGGCTGTCACGGAGCCGAGGCGAATGCGGTCGGCAAGGATCATCACCGTCTGCAAACCGGTTCCGCAGCGCTGGTTCACTGAAAACGCCGGAACGTCGACGGGCAGCCCCGCATTGACCATGGCGATTCTCGCCGGATTCATACCGACGTTCGCTTGCCACGCGTTGCCAAGCACACCCTCGCGAATATCCTCGTTTTGCACACCCGACCTCTTTACAGCCTCGGCGATTACGAATCCCCCCAGCTCATGGGCCGAAAAACCTTCGAGACTGCCGCAGAATTTTCCGCCGGCGGTTCGACACGCGGAAAGAATGACGGGAGTTCCCATGACGATGCCTCCTTTTTTCTGTTACGAGACGCTCCACAATATTGAAGAACGTAGAAACCGCCTCGCGGGGTTGCCCGAAATGCGGCTACGCTATCTCTATGCTCCGCATCGAAACGCTTCCGTTCTGTATTTCCTCGTAGATCGTCGCTATGCCCTGTTCAGGCCCCTTCATACCCAGGATGTACGCCAACGGAAGGTAGTGCTCGTCCGTCGGGACGGACAG
>JAHDKT010000045.1 GCA_018436725.1 Synergistaceae bacterium
CAGCGTGCCGCCTCCCGCGACCGTGTTCAAGAAGCCCTGCATCACGCCGACGAGGACGATCCCCGCCCAGTGGTACCATACCAGTTCCATACAGCTCACGACCTTCTTCAATGATTGAGGGAGCCCCTTCCGAGGCTCCCGAAAACTCTCGGTATACTACCCGACCAATATATTATGCAGTATATCAAATCGCACGCGGAATGAAAAGAGCGCCCTCGCACCCCTCGTTTCGCGGACTCCGTCGAAGACGGCGAAGCGCCGCCTTCACGCCCGCCGAAAGAAGAGGAGCAAAAGAGGGAGCAGCATGACCGCGCTTCCTCCGACCGCGCTCCGGCAGCCGCCGCCCGCCACGGACGCGGGCACGGGATCATCGACAGGCGCACCCTCTCCGGTGACGAAACGCCTGAACGGCGACCAGTCCGACCAGCCGTTCAGCGCATCCAGAAACCGGGTCCTCCAGACGTACGCCGTCATCGGACGAAGCACGCCCTCGGGAACGTGAAGGCGGGTCAGTTCGCTGCCGCTTGTTCTCTCGAAAACCACGTTCGAGGCCGCGGCTCCGGAGGACGTCTCCCCGGCGTGCACTATCTGCCAGCGCGTCCCGGTGTGCGGCGCCCCCTTCGGATGGGAATAGGACGCCGTGAGCAAAACCGGCGTGAGCGAAAGACCTCGCTCGCCGTCCGCAGGGGCGAGGGGCAGCGGCGGGAACGGGGCGAAGGGGTCCGGCGCGGACGGAACGTCGGGTTCCGGCGTCGGTGAGAGCGGCGGCGGAACCGGCGGCGGTTCAGGAGTCGCCGTAGGCGGCGGCGCCGGAGTCGGCAGCTCGGGCGGCGTCGGCTCGGGATCCGGCGTCGGGGGGACAGCGTATTCGAAAGCGCCGATGCTCGTCGCCGTACCCTCCCCCTCGGGCCGAGAGACTCCTCGCTGGTCGATCGACGGGATGTTCACCGTCCTGCCGCCGACGAAACGCTCGCCCGAAGGGAACCCGGCTCCGATCGCGGGACTCCCCTCCGCGAGAGCATGCGTTCTCGTCGGGCCGCCGTTGTCGGCCAGAGGCGCAAGCAGCGGATCATCGGTCCAAACGTCTTCGGCGATTATATTCACGCTTCCGCTCCACCCGGGGACCACGCTTTTCGCGAGCGTGATCGTCCCGCCCCCGGCGGTGATTTCGCCATTTCCGTTGCCTTTGAAAACAGAGTTCACTACTGCGGACTCTCCGCTTTCGTTGTAGAACGCGCCTCCGAACGAGGCGCCGTTGTCGGCGAACGTACAATTCACCGCGACAGCGTCGCACTGTTTGCTAAACACCGCCCCTCCGTAACTTCCTGTCGTCTTGTTGGACGAAAACGTACAGTTCGTCATCGTCAAGCCGCCTTTATGATTGATAAGCGCCCCGCCGCCGTTGTTCGTCGTCATGTTTCCGAAAAACTCGCAGCTATCGATCATTACGAAACTGCTCTGAAAGCATGCGGCGCCGCCGCTGCCGCCCGAGACCTCGTTTCCTCGAAACGCGCACTCCCGCAGCGCAAGCACGTCCCCCTGACTGTACAAAGCGCCGCCGGAACCGTTCGTCACTGTATTCGATTGAAAAACGCAGTACCGAATCACCGGTTTTCCGTTCTTCGAGTACATCCCGCCGCCGCTGCTCGTCGCTCTGTTTCCGATGACGATGCAATTCAAGATAAGGGGGGAACCTCCGTCGTTATAGATCCCTCCGCCGCGCCTCTTTTCCAGATCCGACGCGTGTTCGGCCCTGCCGTTGGTGATGATGAATCCGTCCAGAACGGTCGTTTCGTCCGCGTCGCCGGCGAAGCGAACCACGTGGTAGCAGTAGCCCACGGACATTTTCCCTGAAAGTATCGTTTCGTGCGCGGCGGGATTCCGTTGCTCCGGTTCGTCTTCTTTTCCTTCAAAACCACCGTAGAGAGCAATCCCCCTTCGCAGTACAAACGATTTCTCCGGCTCGGATTCCTTGGTCGGTCGGTAAATCCCCTTCGCAATCCGGAACTCGGCGTCGGTCAGGCCGGGTTCGGCCAGCTTCGCCGCGAAGCCTGCTTCGTCGAGGGCCCGCTCCCAGGACGCACCGTCACAGCCCTTCTCTCCGCCCTTCTTCGTCACGAAATAGACGGTCGCACCTTCGCAGGCGGAAGCACTAAAAAGAAGAAGGAAGAGCGTAAACATAATGAAGGCGGCGCGGCGAAAAGACGGGATCACGGCGGACGTCTCCTTTCGGGGCAGCGGTCGGAATATGTTGATTGCTCCAAACTGATATAAAAATATACGAGAGTCGGAAGGCTCTGTCAACAACAAATATCCTCGCGGTTGCCGCCTTCGCAAACGCCTTCTTGTAAAAAATCGATCGCTGCGCTTTAATAGTCTCGGTAGATGCGGTAATCTCTGAAAAAGGTGGTCGTCATCCATGAAACTACTCGTCACGGGAGGCTGCGGCTTCATCGGCTCCAATCTCGTCCGGCTCGCCCTCGCCTCGGGGCACGACGTCGTCAACCTCGACGCGCTCACCTACGCCGGAAACCCGGCCTCGCTCTCCGACCTGGCGGACTCCCCGGCCTACTCCTTCGTCCGAGGCGACATACGCGACGCCGATCTGCTGCGCGAGACATTCGATACACACTCTCCCGACGCCGTACTCCACCTCGCCGCCGAAAGCCACGTCGACCGCTCCATCGACGCCCCCGAGGACTTCATCCTGACCAACGTCGTCGGCACGTTCCGCCTGCTCGAAGCGGCGCGGCGCCACCACCACGCGCTCCCGAACGACAGGAAGGACTCCTTCCGATTCCTCCACATCTCCACCGACGAGGTCTTCGGCTCGCTCGGGCCGGAGGGCGCCTTCGACGAGGAGACCCCGTACGATCCGCGCTCGCCGTACTCCGCCTCCAAGGCGTCCTCCGACCACCTCGTCAGGGCCTACTTCCACACCTACGGCCTGCCGACGCTCGTCACCAACTGCTCCAACAACTACGGCCCCCGCCAGTTCCCCGAGAAACTCGTCCCCCACATGATCCTCAACGCGCTCGCCGGAAAACCGCTTCCCGTCTACGGCGACGGCGCCAACATCCGCGACTGGCTCCACGTCGACGACCACTGCCGCGCCCTCCTCGCCGTCCTCGAAAAGGGCGCTCCCGGCGAAACCTACGCCATCGGCGGCCGCTCCGAGCGGACGAACATCGCCATCGTCGAAACGCTCTGCGCCATCCTCGACCGAAAACGGCCCAGAACCAACGGCAAGCCGTACCGGGAGCAGATCGCCTTCGTCGCCGACCGCCCCGGCCACGACAGACGCTACGCCATCGACGCCGGAAAGATCGAGCGCGAACTCGGCTGGAAACCGCAAGAGACCTTCGAAAAGGGATTGGAAAAAACAGTGGCGTGGTACCTCGACAACGAAGAATGGACCGCGTCCATCCTCAGCGGCGCCTACAGGCTGGAACGCCTCGGGCTGGAGGAGGACGAGCGTTGATAGTCGGATGAGAGGCGTCTCTCCGGAGGAAAGACGCCTCTCATCCCCCCCGCACGAAGAACCTCCGCACACGCGCGCTCGAAGCCCGTCGCCGCTGCGGGAGCGCATATTGGGCGCGCGTTCTCCTCAACCCTCAACCCCGACCGATGCACACGTACTCGAAGCCCATCGACTTCATCGCGGGGGGTGAATACTGATTCCGCCCGTCGAAGATCAGCGGCGTCTTCAGCAGCTCCTTCATCCTCGGGAAGTCCGGCCTCCGGAAGAGCGGCCACTCGGTCAGCAGCAGCAGCGCGTCCGCGCCCTCGAGCGCTTCGTAGTTCTCCTCCATGTACTCCATCGAACCGCTCCACTCCGACAAGTGCATCCGCGCATTCTCCGCCGCCACAGGGTCGTACACGCGAAGGCGCGCCCCCGCCGCCGCAAGCTTCGGCAGGATGTCCAGCGCGGGCGACTCGCGCACATCGTCCGTCTGCGGCTTGAAGCTCAGCCCCCACACCGCGAACACGCGCCCCGAAACATCCCCGCCGTAATGGGCCATAATCTTCTGCAGGAACCACTCCCGCTGCGCACGGTTCACGTCCTCGACGGCCTTAAGAATGGAGAAGGGCGACCCCGCCGCGTCTCCCGACGCGATCAGCGCCTTCACGTCCTTCGGGAAGCACGACCCGCCGTACCCCACCCCCGCGTACAGAAAGGAAGACCCTATCCGCGAATCCGACCCCATCCCCTGGCGCACCTGGTCCACGTCGCCCCCGACAAGCTCGCAGAAGCGCGCCAGCTCGTTCATGAAGCTGATCCGCGTGGCGAGCATCGCGTTCGCCGCGTACTTCGTCAGCTCCGCCGACGGGATCGACATCGACAGCATTCGGTTCTCCCGCATCGTGAACAGGAAGAACAGCTCCTTCAGCAGCTCCGCCGTCCGGTTGTTCTCCGTCCCGATCACGATCCGGTCCGGCTTCATGAAGTCCTCCACCGCCGTCCCCTCTTTCAGGAACTCCGGGCAGAAGGCCACGTCGAACTCCAGGTCCGTCCTCCCGCGCAGCGCCACCTGCTCGCCCACGATCTCCTTCACCCGCAGCGTCGTCCCCACCGGCACGGTCGACTTGGTGACCACCACCTTGTAGCTCTCCAGGTTCTCCCCGATCTCCCGCGCCACCCGCTCCACGAACGACAGATCCGCCGCTCCCGTGCCGTCGGGGGGCGTCCCCACCGCGATGAAGACGAAGAGCGCGCGCTCCATCCCCTCCTTCAGGCTCGTCGTGAAGCGCAGCCGCCCCTGAGACGCGTTCCTCTTGACGATCTCTTCAAGCCCAGGCTCGTAGATGGGGATACGCCCCTCCTGCAGCATCGCGATCTTTCGCTCGTCGACGTCCACGCAGCAGACGTCGTTCCCCACCTCCGCGAAGCACGCCCCCGTCACAAGCCCGACGTACCCGGTTCCCACCACGCAAATGCGCATACACGATCAACTCCCGAACAAAGAATTCATTCCAGCGAACCGAAGCCGTAGCACGCGCCCCGGATCGCCATATTTTTCACAGAAACAAGCGCTCAGTATTATACCCGACAAACTCACTTGACGCCCCCCCCTTCGAGCAATAAAATTACTCGAAGAATCAACTCAAAAAACCGCGTCGCCCCATGCACTCGTCTCCACGGAAACGGACGCGCACACGAAAGGAAGCCGCCCATGACAGACTCCAGCGCCCCGAACATCCACCCGACCGCCCGGCTCGGCCACAACTGCGTCATCGACGCCGACGTACGCATCGGCGAGCACGTCGCCCTCGGCCACAACTGCATAGTCGAAAGCGACGTCGAAATCGGCCCGCGCGCGACAATCGGACACAACGTCGTCATCCGCTCCGGCGCGCGCATCGGCGAGGGGTGCCTCGTCCTCGACGGCGCGGTTCTCGGCAAACAGCCCGCAAAGGCCTCCCTTTCCGCCCTCACCGGAGAGCCCCGCGAACTCCCCCCGCTCGTATTGGGGCGCGGCGTCACCATCGGGGCCAACTGCGTCGTCTACCGCGGGGCCGTCCTGGGCGACGGCGTCTTCGTCGGCGACCTCGCCTCCATCCGCGAGGACGTACAGGTCGGCGAACTCACCATCATCGGACGCGGCGTCGCCGTCGAAAACAAAACAACCATAGGCCGTAAGTGCAAGATCGAGACCGAAGCCTACATCACAGCCCTCTCGACGGTGGGCGACTACTGCTTCGTCGCCCCTTGCGTCGCCTTCACCAACGACAACTACCTCGGACGCACCGAGGAGCGCAAAAAACACTTCGGCGGCCCCGTCCTCGAACGAGGAGCGCGCATCGGCGCGAACGCCACCCTCCTCCCCGGCGTTACGATAGGAGAGGACGCGCTCGTCGCCGCCGGAAGCGTCGTGGTCAAAGACGTCCCGGGGCGCATGATCGTCCTCGGCGCCCCCGCCCGCGTCCTGCGCCCCGTTCCGGAGGAGCAGCTTCTGAAGAACCAAGTCTACTTCGACGAAGAATAGAGGGAAACAGCATGACGTTGCTCGAAAAGATCACAAGCAAAACAGCCCGCGTAGGCGTCGTCGGTCTCGGCTACGTCGGACTTCCGCTCGCCGTGGAGAAGGCGCGCGTCGGATTCTCCGTGCTCGGCTTCGATATCCAGAAGGAAAAGTGCGACTCCGTCAATCGGGGCGAAAACTACATCGGCGACGTCGTCCCCGAAGAACTCGCCCGCCTCGTCCATAACGGACACCTCTCCGCCACCGCCGACTTCGGCCGGATCGCCGAGTGCGACGTCGTCGCCATCTGCGTTCCCACGCCGCTCGACCGTTACAAGCAGCCCGACATGAGCTACGTCGAGTCCTCCGCCCGCACCGTCGCGCAGTACGCGCACAAGGACATGCTCGTCGTCCTCGAATCAACCACCTGGCCCGGCACCACCGAAGAGGTCCTCAAACCCATCTTCGAAGCGAAGGGCTTCACCGTCGGCGCGGACCTCCACCTCGCCTTCTCCCCCGAGCGCGTCGACCCCGGCAACCTCCTCTACAAAACCAAAAACACCCCCAAGGTCGTCGGCGGCTGCACCCCCGCGTGCACGCAGGCCGCCCGCGCGCTCTACGAGGCCGTCCTCGAAGCCCCCGTCTTCACCGTCTCCAGCCCCAAGGAGGCCGAAATGACCAAGATCCTGGAAAACACGTTCCGCATCGTCAACTGCGCTCTCGCCAACGAAATGGCCGTCATCTGCCACAAGATGGGCGTCAACGTCTGGGAGGTCATCGCGGCGGCGGCCACCAAGCCGTTCGGCTTCGTCCCCTTCTACCCCGGCCCCGGAGTCGGCGGACACTGCATCCCCATCGACCCCTACTACCTCACGTGGAAGGCCCGCGCCCACGACTACCACACCCGCCTCATCGAAATGGCGGGCGACATCAACGACGAAATGCCCGCCTACGTCGTCACCCGCCTCCAGGACCTGCTCAACGACCGACGCAAGGCCATGAAGGGGAGCAGAATCCTCCTCCTCGGCGTCGCGTACAAGGGCGACATCGACGACCTGCGCGAATCCCCCGCCCTCAAGGTATGGGACGAACTGGAGCGCAAAGGCGCCCTCGTCGACTACTCCGACCCCTACTGCCCGGTCGCGAAGCGCCCCGAGGGCAAAAAGACATCCCTCGCGCTCGACGGCAACATGCTCCGCGCCTACGACGCAATCGTCGTCGCCACCGCGCACAAAAAGGGCGTCGACTACGACCTCGTCGCCCGAAACGCCCAGCTCGTCCTCGATACGAAGAACGTCTACGGCGGCGTCAGGCGCGACAACGTCGTGCCCCTATAACACTGCGGAGGCCTCGTAATGTACTCATTCGCACTCGCCGGCTGCGGCCGGATCAGCAAGAACCACATCGACGCGCTCGCGGAACTCGAAAAAGAGGGTCGCGCCAAACTCCTCGCCTGCTGCGACCCCGTCGCGGACCGCGCCTGCGCCGTCGCCGAACGCACCGGCTGCCAGGCGTTCCCGAGCATCGGCTCCATGCTCGACGCCGTCCGCGCCGACGGCGTCGGCCTCAACACAATAGAGAGCTGGCGGTTCGCCGACTCCCACCCCATGGACGACGAAGTGGAGCAGGCGAACACCAACCCGCCCAGCGTCTACGGCTTCGGGCACCTCCCCTACTACCGCCACGTAGCCGACGTCCTCGACGGCACGGCCGAGCCGCTGCTCACAGGCCGCGAAGGACGCAAGAGCGTGGAGATCATCGAGGCCGCGTACGAGTCCTCGCGCACCGGAAGCGTCGTCGCCGTACAGGGTCGGGCCCGGCGGTAGCGATACTTTTCATATTTCTAAAAAACCATCTGTTCCCCATTTGACAAAACGTGTTACGAGTAATAAAATTACTCGTAACACACCCACAAAGAACGATGCCGTGCATTGCTTCGGAACCTCGGAGAAATGCACGGCAAAATCGTACCCCGATCTCGCAGGAGGGCTAGCCGTGAAGAAGATCTTCTCCCTCGTGGGCGCGCGCCCGCAGTTCATCAAAGAAGCCGTCGTCGGGGCCGAAGTCCGCCGGCTGAACGCGTGGCGACACGTACTCGTCCACTCGGGGCAGCATTACGACGCCAACATGTCCGACGTCTTCTTCCAAGAATTGGATATGAAGCAACCCGATCATTTCCTCGGCGTCGGCTCCGGAAGCCACGCGCAGCAGACCGCCGACGTCCACACCCTCGTCTACTACAAGAAGACCTACGGTCTCCAGGAGGATCAGTTCGACCGCCTCAACGACGCCCTCCCCCTAATACGGCATGGCCAACGAAGAGTTCGACTACGTAATCGAACAGATAGATGAGGCAATAAACAGCTGACCAACAGAGAAACCTTGCCTCATCTTGATTTCACCGTATTTTCCGACAACACACCTTCCGTTTTTCCCCGGTGGATGCTATCATTATACTGACGAAGGAGGTGACAGCGAGACCGATGACAAGCAAACGGAATAGCCGACCAACGAAAATGAGCGACGCTCCGAAGACAAACTCTAGAAGGAGTTTCTGAGCGTTTCCTTTTTTCAACATGCTCCGTCCTTCCCGATCCGGCGAGCATCGCGGACACGACGAAACCCCTCCGCTTTCTGGAGACCAAGCTTCGGCGGCTCGTCCACTTCACCCGACGATACTTCGCGAATCCGCCCGACTCCAGAAAGTTCGTCGTCATCCTCGCCGAAGTCCCCCTGATCTCAGGAGAAAACGCATGGATACTGCTCCATGTGGAAATCCAGGGGCGCGGCGGGAAGGAGAACCTTTCCCTTCGGATGCATCGCTACAGGTGCCTCCTCGAAAGACGGTCCAACCGCCCCGTCGCGTGCCTCGCCATACTTGTCCAGCCGATACCGGCCAACCAGACGGAGGGCGTCTACCGTTGGAAGGGGTACGGTTCAGAAGTCACCTACCACTACCCCGTCTTCAGAGTCTACGAGGGCGACGAAGACGCGCTACGAATGAGCGACAACCCCTTCGACCTCGCCCACTACACCGGAATGCTGGCCTGGAAGCAGCGGAGCGACGACGTCCGCAAGCTGGACTACATGAAGATTCTACTCTCCGAACTGACCAAACGAAGCTGAAACCACGATGAGAAAATGACGTTACTCTGGTTCATCTGTCAAGGGACACCCACTTTCCCGCAATAGCTCAAGCTATCCCTGTGACGGGACAGCGATAATGTCATCCCTAAACGGGACAGGGGAAATGTCATCTGTCATTCTAAGTGAATGATGAGGAGCGATGTTTTCTTGAGTCTGAAAGAAACGACGAAAGCGGTGATTCTGGACAGGGTCGTGAAA
>JAHDKT010000043.1 GCA_018436725.1 Synergistaceae bacterium
ATGTAGATCCTTAAAGAATTTACTCACGTCTTCCTCTGTCTTAAACTGTTGTAGAAATTCCTTGGACAATAACTCCGGAGGTACTTCCGTTTTTTTCTTGACCATAAATTGTGTTTCCATTTGGTTTAATCCTTAAATTTAACAATGCTTTTTTCTTTCACATTATCGTTTACACAATTTATTGGATAGTGCCAATATTCTTAAGCATTATTGTTAATGCAAAACCCAGATATATTAGGATATTTTGTTTCACGTTCTTTATCAGAGAGGGTCTCAAATTCAGATTTGCTTATTGTGATAAATTCAGCGTTCTCGGGAATTTCGATATTAAATAATAGATTCACCGGTAATTTAATATTTGATGAAAAATCGACCTCAAAATACATTGATAGACCAAATAAGTTTTCCAACTCGGATTTTGAAGATTCAGACAACATGGCCTCATTGTCATCAACAAAGGGAAAGGCATATAGGTACTGGATATTAAGAATATTTAATTGAATAACGAATTCTGGAAGTGTCGAATTAGCATTCTCTTTCTTTACGAATATTCCAATCAGTGGCTGATCATGCATTTCACATGTCCTTACCCAAATTGGTGGTAGTGTTGTTTTTGTACAGTCAGATCCAAGCCAACGAATGGTCTCTGACAATCTTTTTAGGTGCTTTTTATCGATGACACTCACAGCAAACTTACATAGGCACTTATATAAATTCTGTGGAGAATATTTTAAAAGTGGTTCTTGTATTTTAAAATTCTGATTTTTACTCTTTATCAATGTGTTTATATCTATATCATTCTTAATTTCAATGCTACCATTTGTGTTTTTGTTGTCAATATTAATGTTTTTTCCACTGACATTAAGTATGCCGTTTCTTCCTTTTTTTCGAAATAATGAATATAGAATCAGGTGAGCATTGATGAATTCCTGTTCAATTTCACTGAATCTTTCATGATTACAATCATCACATTCTTCATTACAGAATAACAATTTATTTCCAAGTGATACTGAAATTGCGTGTGCATTATGATTGAATGTAACGGTTGGTGTTTTTTTATCGCAAAAACGACACACTCGTTTTTGCTTATTACCTTCACCAATATAAGCTTTCACGTCGCCCCAGCAGTAAATATTATAGATATCCCCTACTTTTCCTAAGTCAATAGGATACTGTATGTTATTGATTTGATATACTATTTCACTAGTGTCCAAAGAAAATTCTTGAACGTTAATACTTAAAAGCAAATTCAAGTTGAACGGGTTCTTCACATACATTCTCCAAGGTTTCGGGACCAGTAAAAAGGTCTCGGATTGGAGTCTTGTCCGTCAAGACGCGG
>JAHDKT010000082.1 GCA_018436725.1 Synergistaceae bacterium
CGGTCGAAAGCGGGGCGTCGCCGTCCGTCACTTTGTGGTTGTGCTTGAGGCGGGGGCTGTTTCTTCCGAGCTTCGGGAAGAGCGAAACTACCAGAAAGGAGCAAGAGGAAATGTCGAAGGAGAAGGTACGGCATTTTTATAATTCGCTGGCGAAAGAGAGCGACCTGCAGAGGAGGTTGCAGGAGCGGAGCGCTCGCTTCGCGGAGGAATTGAAAGGGGATGTTCCCGAAGAGGAGCGGATGGAGGCGTTCTTCCTTGATGCGATGTTGCCCGTAGTGCGGGAGGCGGGGTTCGATTTCTCGTATGCCGACCTGAAGGCGTACGCGGAGGAGACGTCCGCCGGGGAGCTGGCCGACGAGGAGCTTGCGGTTGTTTCCGGGGGAGGCAACGGCTGCTTTTGCCTCATGTGGGGCGCAGGCGAATATAACGGAGGAACGGGATGTCAGTGCGTCCTTTCGGGACATCTGCACAGCAGCGATATGAACTGCACGTGCCACTTTGCGGGCGCCGGTTCTTGACGGACCGATGTTCTGCGCCGGGCACGCGGCGCGGGGGGAGATCGATATTCGGGACGTCCCTTCCGCGAGGGAGGAGCAAATTCCAAGGAGGTGAGGAAGATGTCGATGGAGTCCGCCGCGGCGTTCTATGAGCGGTTGGAGAAAGATGCCGAGTTGATGGCGCGAATCAAGGAGCTTGCGAGTCCGGAGAAGATCGAGCGCTATGTGACGGAGGAACTCGGGTATAGTTTTACGAAAGAAGAGATGCAGAAAGTGGTTTTCGAGAGGAACCCGGAGATGACGGACGAGGAGCTGGAAGCTGTCACCGGGGGGACGATAATGATCGTACTGGTCTATATCGTAGGAATCGCGGCCTTGGCGGCCGGAGTGGGATAAGGTTCTTGAAGGGAGAGCGTTCAAGATGTCGATTGAATCCGCTGCGGCGTTCTACGCACTGTTGGAGAAGGATTCGGAGTTGCAGCAGAAGTTGAAAGACCTTGCCACGAAGGAAAAGGTAGCGCAGTACGTGAAGGGAGAACTCGGGTTCGACTTCACGCAGGAGGAGATGCAGAAGGTCGTCTTCGAACAAAATCCGGAGATGACGGACGAAGAGCTTGAGGCTGTGGTCGGGGGGGCGTTGATCAGCACCGGCGTCGCCATATGGATAATCGCCGCCGC
>JAHDKT010000039.1 GCA_018436725.1 Synergistaceae bacterium
ACGATGAATTGTCTACAGGCCGTTCTTTTTTCAAGGTGCTTTATTGTTCCGCACTGCCGCCGGGACGAAACAGAGAACATTCAATCCATACAATCCATACTTTATCATTGTGAATTGGAAAAGATTCCTCCGTCAGTCAGGGCGGCGACACTATGGAAATATTACATATCCGATGGCTCGCCTGTTCCAAGTGTCATCGAAAAATGGCGTGATGTATGTTTATCTCCTGAGGAGTTTGCGGAGATTCGAAATGCATGGGTAGATTGCGAGGAAAATTAAGGAGTGCCCTTGCGTGCGGTGATCGTTTTTGATGAATAACTCAGGCGGTCGGACGAAAACGCGGGCGAGCTGATTGAAGAAGAAATGGAGGCCGAATAATGATCGCCAACCGGACTGCGGGCTATCTTGTCGACCTTGTGAACGGGCTTCGGAAATGGTCGAAAGAAACCGAGTGGATAGAGTTCAAGTACAATCGGGCCGTCCCCGAGGAGATCGGCGAATATATCTCCGCGCTGGCAAACTCCGCCGCCCTGACGGGCAGGACGAACGCGTTCATGGTTTGGGGCGTCGACGATGTGACGCATGAAATCATCGGCACCGAATTCAATCCAGCTTCCGAAAAAAAGGGCGGCGAGGAGCTGGAGAACTGGTTGCTGCGCCTGATGACGCCGAAGATAGATTTCCGATTCCATTCTATAGCAATCGAGGAAAAACCCGTTGTTCTGCTGGAGATCGGCGCTGCCTTCCGCCAACCGGTGCGTTTTAATAATCAGGAGTTCATCCGCGTGGGCTCGTACAAGAAAAATCTGAAGTAGTTTCCGGAGAAGGAGCGTGCTCTATGGCGCGTCTTCGACGCGACTCCCTTCGAGCGTACTCTTGCTGTGGAGAACGCGAGCGTGGAAGATGTACTCTTTCTTCTCGACTACCCGTCGTACTTCGACTTGCTGGAGATTCCCCTTCCGGACGGCCACGCGGTGATTCTCGAAGCCCTCGCTCGGGACGAGCCGATTTGCCCGTGTGAAACAGGAGGATGGAACATCACGAATCTCGGAGCCGTTCTGTTCGCGAAAAAGCTCGATTCATTTCCCCGACTCAAGCGGAAAGCTGGAGCCCCTCCGAGAGCGCTTCGGTGTGGAGGAGAAGAACATGGCGGCCGTTTCGAGGTATATCGGCGAGGCCGTGGACGAAGGGGTAATCAAGCCTTACGATGAAAAGGCTGCGAAAAAGTTCATGAAGTACGTCCCCTTCCGGGCGTAAATTCATCTTTCTTTAATTGATGGCTGTTTGAGAGATTCGATCAATCGGTACGGTGCGGATATCGTAAAGCATTGCGGGGAGAAGACTTGCAAGCATGGTTTTTATTTGATGGGTATTTGATGGAGGACGGTCGTTCGGGTTGTCCCACCTATGCGGCGCCCGTTCGGCGCTTCGACGCACTGGATTCGACTGTGAAAGAAGCGGGGCGTCGCTGAGGTAAAAAAATTGTATTCAGGAGGAATGCGTGGTGAACGAATCAATCAAGATCGAGTGCATAGCGGGTTTCGCCGTCATTACGAAAGACCCGGCGGCGAGCGCCTCACTTTATCGGGATGCGCTCGGCCTGCCGCTGGAGAATCATGACGACTATTTTTTCATGGATGGATTTCCGGGGGCCAAGCATTTCGGGGTATGGCCTCTCGTGATGGCGGCGCAGTCGTGTTTCGGGCGGGACGAGTGGCCGGAGGATATACCCGAACCGACGGCGACGATGGAGTTCGAGCTGGCCGATGTCGCCGCCGTCGAGGCGGCGGTGCGGGAGATGAAGGAGCAGGGGCGGGAATTCGTTCACGAGGCGAGGACGGAACCGTGGGGGCAGACGGTCGCGCGGTTCATCAGCCCCGAAGGGGTGTTGATCGGCTTGAGCTACGCCCCGTGGCTTCACGAGTAAACGCTGCGGAGCGTAACGCGAGGGTTCGAAAAAAACGTGTCGACGATAGCAGTCTTCGTCGGGAGTTGCGCTTTTCAAAGAGGAGGAAATCATGGAAAAGTTGCATGTCGATTTTGCGGGGATGCGCTTCCCGAATCCCTTTATATTGGCATCGGCTCCGCCGACGCGAACCGCGGAGATGATCAAGCGGGCGTTCGCCGCCGGATGGGGCGGCGCGGTCACGAAAAGTATCGCGCTCGAACCGGCGAAAGACCTTCAACCTCGCCTGCGGTCCCTGCGCTATCGGAACCAACCTATCGGAATGGAGAATATCGAACTGTCCACCACCTGGACGCTCGAAGATTGGCGGCGCGAGATTAGCGAGATCAAATCCGCATATCCTCGTCGTCCGTTATGGGCGAGCATTATGGAAGCCCCGGTCAAAAAAAATTGGCAACGGCTGGCGGAGGCCATTCAGGAGACGGGAGTGGATGCGCTCGAACTGAACGTCTCGTGCCCGCACGGGATGCCGTCCAAAGGCATGGGAGCGTTTATCGGTCAGAACGCGGAACTCACCGGAGAAGTGGTCTCATGGGTCAAGGAGGTTGCGAAAGTGCCTCTGGTGGTGAAGCTTACCCCGAATGTCGCCGACATCGCGTTCATCGCGCAGGCCGCGAAAGAACACGGCGCCGACGCGTTGTGTACGGTCAATACGGTTTCCGGCCTGATCGGCGTGGATCTGGACACGCTCGCGCCGCTTCCCGCGGTGGGCGGGGTGTCGACCTACGGCGGATACTCCGGTCCGGGAATCAAACCCATCGCCCTCCGGTGCGTGGCGCAAATCGCGCGCGCTACAGGCTTGCCGGTCTCCGGTTCGGGAGGCGTCGCCGCGTGGGAAGACGCGGTCGAGTTTATGGCGGTCGGAGCCGGCACGGTGCAGATAGCTACGGCGGTGATGTGGCACGGCTACGGCATTATCGAGAACCTCGTTCAAGGACTCGCTCGTTATTTGGACGAAAAAGAGCTGCCGGATGCCACGTCCATCGTCGGGGCGGCGCTCGCGAAACTTGTCGAGTTCCCGAAAATGCCGCTGGAGCCCCGCGTTCTGGCGAAGGTCGACGAGACGTGCAACGGGTGTTTGCGTTGTGTCGTCGCATGTAGGGACGGAGGCTTTCAGGCCATCTCCGGCGTCGCGGGAGAGCGAGCCGCGGTCGACGCGGAAAAGTGCGACGGTTGCGGGTTGTGCGCGCTCGTCTGTCCGCGATCGAGCATCGCGATGACGTCCTGTTCATAAGCCATGTCGCAGGAGCTTTACGAGCGGCGTTGCGCGATCTCTTGATCAAGAGGACGAATAATCATGAACATGCAGGCCGAGATGAAAAAAATAACGGAGGCCAACAGAGACGCCTGGAACGAGGTCATGCCCAGGCATAGGGAAGCTGCGGGGGAACGATGGGACAAGGCGTTCATGCAGGCGGGCTTCGTCTGCATGAGGGAGCACGAGCTTGAATTGCTCGGGCGAACGGAGATCGAAGGGAAGGCGGCGGCGCATCTGTGCTGCAATAACGGCGTCGAGCTGCTCTCTTTGAAGAATCTGGGCGCAGGCGAGTGCGTCGGGTTCGATATCTCCGACGCCGCGATCCGGGAAGCCCGCGAGCGCGCCGGGCGATGCGGAATAGAGTGCCGGTTCGTCCGGTCGGACGTCTACGAAATCGGGCCGGAGTACGATGATCGCTTCGACCTGGTCTATATCAGCGCCGGGGGGCTCGGCTGGATGCCCGACCTGAAGCTCTTTTTCGCAAAGGCGGCGGCCATGTTGAAAGACGGCGGGCGGATATTCATCCACGAAATCCATCCGTTCTCCGAGACGCTGCCGTTCGACGACGCCGACGACGCCGACGCGCTGCGGATCGTCGGACCCTATTTCAAAGACGAACCCTACGTCGAGTACGGAGGCCTGGACTACGTGGGCAAAGCGAGCTACAGTTCGGCCAAGCCGCAGTACTGGTTCGTCCACACCATAGCCGACATCCTGACCGGGCTGATCGGGAACCGCCTTGAGATAGAGCATTTCTCCGAATATGAATTCGACGTTTCCGCAGGGCATGCGCGGGTCGAACGCGCCCGAGCGGGAGTACCTTTAAGCTATATCGCGATAGGGAGGAAGCGGGGCGGCCCTTCGTCCGCTTAAGGAGAAGAGGCCGAAGATGATTGTTGCACGCTCGGCGCGCGGGGCGGGTCGTTCTTCGGGGACACCTCGGGACGGCTCTTCATTTCGAAGCTGCGGAGCGCGGAGACGAGCCGGAAAATTTCCGGGAGGAACGGAGGAAAAACAATGGGTCTGAAACGCGGAACGGTACGGGTAGCGGTGGTGCAGGCGGGGTCCGTGATCATGGACAAGGAAGGGACTCTGGAGAAGACCGAAAGGCTCGCGATCGAAGCCTCCGAGAAGGGGGCGAAGATCGTGCTCTTTCCCGAGGCGTTCATTCCGTGCTATCCGCGCGGGCTCTCCTTCGGCGCCGTGGTGGGCAACCGCACGCCGGGAGGGCGGAAGGACTTCGCCCGGTATTACGCCAACTCCGTCGACGTCCCCGGTCCGGAGACCGATTTTCTGGGGGAGCTGGCGGCGCAGACCGGGACGTACCTCTCCATCGGAGTCATAGAACGGGAGGGAGGTACTCTCTACTGCACCCTTCTCTACTTCGGCCCCGACGGGTCGCTTCTGGCCAAACACCGAAAGCTGAAGCCCACGGGGAGCGAGCGCCTCGTCTGGGGAGAGGGCGACGGAAGCACGCTGGCGGCGGTGGAGACGCCCTATGGGACGATGAGCGGTCTCATCTGCTGGGAGAACTACATGCCGCTCGCGCGGGCAGCCGTCTACGGACGGAACCCCTCGATCTACCTCGCGCCCACGGCGGACCAGCGCGACGGATGGCAGTGCTCCATGCGCCACATCGCTCTGGAGGGGCGCTGCTTCGTGCTTTCGTGCAACCAGTTCGTCACCAAGGAGATGTACCCGTCCGACCTCGCCTGTTTCTCCGACCTCGAACAGCAGCCGGAGGTGATGAGCAGAGGAGGGAGCGCGATCATCGATCCTCTGGGGAACTACGTCGCCGGTCCGCTCTGGGACGAGGAGGGAACGCTCGTCGCCGACCTCGACCTGGAGGCCGTCGTCGAGGCGCGGTTCGATTTCGACGTAATGGGGCACTATGGTCGCCCGGACGTCTTCACGCTGCTGGTCGACGAGGAGCCGAGGAGCGGGGTCGAGTTCTCCGGAGGCGAGTGCGGTTGGGTGGAGGGGTAAGTCGGAGCGCCAAGCCAAGAAAATTATACGCTCTCTTCGTCGTACTTTCGCGGCGGACGGGCGTAGCGTTTCAACCTCTCTTCGAGCGTCCCGGAGTGCAGTTCGAAGAGGTTGTTGTCGAAGTCGCGGAAGTAGAGCGACGTTCCCTCGCCTTCCACGCGGGGCCGGGGCGGCATAATCTCGACGCCGATCGAGCGGAGGCGTTCCTCGAAGAGAGGCAGGTCGGCTTCGTCCGCTTCGAACGCGATGTGCCTGTAGGTCCGTTCGGCGGAGGGATCGCTCTCCATCGTCGCGATCCAGACGCCTCCAAGGTCGAAGAACTTCTCCCGTGAAAGCGAGAAGGTGTCGTCCGCGCTGTCGTATATCTCGCGTGCCCCCAACCCCTCGCGAAAGAAGAGCGCGGCGTGTTCGAGATCCTTCACGACGAAGGTAATATGGCTGATTCCAAGAATGCGCATCGTTTTCACCACGCCTTTCCGCTGTTTTGATCGCCTGGCGCGCGCGGAGGAGTCGGACGCAGGTTCCGCGCTCCTCCGCGCGCTCTTCGGGAGGCGCGACGACTCCGTCGTCTTTGTCAGGACGCCGTAGACGTTTAATTTGTCGTTACGGAGGAAAACGTCGAGGTCCCGCGACGGGGCGCACGACCCGATTATCCTTTTCGATCAACTGTGCGTCGGCCACAGGCGGTCAATCCTCTCAATTGTATGGCGAGTAGCCTTTTTATTATTCTACCATTTGCGGGAGTGCTCATGGAACAAAGGGCATCTCATTGCTCCTTCCGGCGTCTTGGAGTATGCTCGTTCCCGGAATGTGGCGACGGTTTCGAATACGCCGTTTCAAATGCAGCGAGAACGGCGTCTTTTCGATAAAAACAACGGTATGTAAGGAGGAATCGCCGGGGGGAACTCCCGTCATTCTTTCCGCGTGCCGAACAGCGGACGGAAGGTTCTGCGGCAGCCTCGGAGGAGCACGCGACGTGGTATGCCGCGCGGATGTCTTCGCGTTGCCGGTGGACGAGAGTCTCGGAAGCGGAATGCTCTTCCGGGGAACCGCGATCTGCGAGAAGGAGGAAGATTCATGTCGGATATGAGAAAGAGAGCGGCGATCGATCCAGAAGGAACGCTCCGTCTGCTCGACGAGACGGCGAAGACGGCGGGCGAGTGGCTTGCAGCCCTTCCGGAAAGAGAGGTCAAGGCGACCGCGTCGGTTGAAGAGCTTCGGGAAGCTCTGGGCGGAGCGCTGAACGAGGAGAGCGAGCCCGCTTCAGACGTGGTGCGGAACTTCGCGCGCGCCGCCGAAAGAGGCCTCGTCGCCTCGCCCGGCCCGCGCTACTTCGGATTCGTGACGGGCGGAGCGCTTCCCGCGAGCCTCGCCGCGGACTGGCTGGCTTCCGCGTGGGACCAGAACGCGGTGCTTTTCGTCTCCTCTCCTGCGGCCAGCGTTGCCGAGGAGGTCGTCGCCTCCTGGCTGCTGGATCTGCTCGGCCTTCCCGCGGACGCGTCGGTCGGCCTGGTCACCGGCTGCCAGATGGCGAACTTCACGTGCCTTGCCGCTGCGCGCCACGAAGTTCTCCGGCGGGCCGGATGGGACGTCGAGGCGGACGGCCTCTGCGGCGCGCCACGGATCACCGTGGTCGCCGGAGAGGAGGCGCACGCCACGCTGCACGTCGCGCTTCGGATGCTCGGTCTCGGCGAGCGGAACGTCCTCCCGATCCCCGCCGACGAACAGGGGCGAATGATTCCGTCCGCGTTGAAAGAGGCTCTGGAAAACGTCTCCGGGCCGCTTATCGTCTGCCTTCAGGCGGGCAATGTGAACTCCGGAGCATTCGACCCGTGCGCCGAGCTTGTCCCTCTTGCGAAGGCCAAGGGGGCGTGGGTGCACGTGGACGGCGCGTTCGGCCTGTGGGGCGCGCTGCTGCCGGAGCTTGCCGCACACACCGAGGGTATCGGACTGGCGGATTCGTGGGCGACGGACGCGCACAAGTGGCTGAACGTCCCCTACGACTCCGGGATCGCCGTCGTGCGGAACGAGGTGGCCCACAGGGCGTCGATGACGCTGAAGGCGCCCTACTACATCGCGGCGCCCGGCGCTGTTCGCGACCCGTCGCAGTGGGTTCCCGAGTCCTCCAGACGGGCCAGGGTGTTCCCGCTGTACTGCGCGCTCCGCTCGCTCGGGAAGAACGGCCTCCGGGAGATGATCGCGCGGAATTGCGCGCAGGCCCGCCTGATGGCGTCGCTCCTCGCCGAAGACCCCGGAATAAGGATTCTCAACGACGTCGTCCTCAATCAAGTGCTCGTCCGGTTCGTCCCTTCGCACGGGGGCGACGCGGACGCCTTCACGAGGCGCGTGACAGCCGCGGTGCAGGAGGAGGGAACCTGCTGGGCGGGAGGAAGCGTCTGGAAGGGGATGGCCGCGATGCGCATCTCGGTTTCCAACTGGTCCACGACCGATACGGACATCCGCCGCTCCGCTGCCGCCATACGGAGCGTGCTGTCCACACTCTGTTTTTAAGCCGAATTCGGTACTTGACAAAGTCGCCTCGATAGTGGAAATTTATATGAGTGTATCTTTTTGTAAGAGAGACCGACGAAGACTGATTGCTATCGAGGAGGGGTTTGTAGTGGAGAGAGTGTTTCGGGTACTTCTTGTTCTTGCTCTGTTCGTGGTTCCTTTTTCCGTCGCGACCGAGGTTTCCGCCGCCTATAAGGGGTATGCCCGGCCGGATTCGCTGATCACGGCCGAGGAGTTGAAGCCGCTCGCGGACGCGGGGTCCGTGAAGGTGCTCGATGTGCGTCCCGCGCTGAAGTACCGTCTGGGGCACATTCCCGGATCGATTCAAGTGCACCGCTCCGATTACAACGCGTCTCCGGCCAAGTACGACCACACCCGGCCCGGACCCGAGCAGTGGAAGGGCCTGATGGACAGGCTCGGAATACGTAACGAGGACACGGTCATCCTCTACGACGACGGCAACAGCATCGACGCGACGAGGCTCTGGTGGATCTTCAAGCTCTACGGCCATAAGGACGTGCGGATTCTCGACGGAACGTACAACGCATGGACCGCCGCCGGCTACGACACGCAGATGTTCGCGCCCGACATCGCTCCTTCGGACTATGTTCTCCAGCCTGCGAACGCCGCTATTCTTGCGGAGAAGGACGAAGTTCTCGCGTTCATCGGCGATGCTTCCGCGGTGATCGTCGATACGCGCTCTCAGGCCGAACACACAGGAGCGCAGGTGGCGAGCGGCGCCGGGAAGGGCGGCCGCATTCCCGGATCGGTATGGATCGAGTGGACGGACGCTGTGAAGGACGGTTTTTTCCTTCCTGCCGAAGAACTGAAAGCGATGTATGCCGCCAAAGGAGTCGTACCGGATAAAATCGCGGTTCCCTATTGCCAGGGGGGGGTGCGGGGTGCGCACACGCACTTCGTGCTGAGCGAGCTGCTCGGCTTCGACAATGTGAAGCTGTACGACCTCTCATGGCTTGAATGGAGCAACGAGGATCTCCCTTACGAGAAGGACTGATTCGGAGGGCGTCCGACGGGGGAGGGGGGCAGCCCTCTCCCCCTTTTTTAATAAAAGACTGGCGAGGTGTACAGAATGAACGAAAAAAATACCGGAAAGAAGAAAGAGTTCGTCAAGCTTGCTTTCATCGCGGGCGCGATCGTGTTGATCGTCTTCGCCATGAAAAGGTTCGGCGTTTTTCAATACATCAGTCTTGAGAACATTGCGAAGATCAAGGACTGGATTCTCGGCTTCGGCCTTCTTGGTCCGTTCATCTACGTGCTGTTGTGGATCGCGGCGTGCGTCTTCTTCCTTCCCGGTCTGCCGGTGGCGCTTGTCGGCGGCATCGCGTTCGGGCCGTACCTTGGGACGCTCTACTCTTCCATAGGCTCCACTCTGGGAGCGACCGCGGCCTTCCTGATAGGCAGATACGCGGCTCGCGGGATGGTCGAGGGGTGGGTGCATAAGAACTCGCAGCTCCGCAAGATCGACGAAGGCGTGAAAAAGCAGGGGTGGCGCATGCTGATGATCACGCGCCTCGTCCCGCTCTTTCCGTTCAATGTGCAGAACTACGTCTACGGCCTGACCGATATTCCGCTGCTCACCTATGTCTTTGTCTCATGGAGCTGCATGATTCCGGGGACGCTCGCCTTCAGTTTCGCGGGAGGCTCTCTGAGCAGCGGAGAGGGGCTCGGCAGGACGATGATGTATCTCGGCGTCGCCGCCGTCTTCTTCGTGCTCGTTTCTCTGATTCCCGGGTGGATGAAGAAGCGCAAGGGCGACCTGCTCGATGAAAAGTGATGAATTTTTTTCGAAAGCGAAGGAGGCGACCGAATGAAATATCCTGAGAACGTTCTGGAAAAGATGCAGGAGATCGTCGAGAAGTGCATGGGCGACGCTCCTCCCTACTGCGAGGCCGCCTGTCCCATGCATACCGACGCGAAGGGGTACATCAACCTCATCGCGGAGGGGAAAAACGCCGAAGCCATAGCGAAGGTCCGCGAACGCCTCTTCCTTCCCGGGACTCTTGGGCGCATCTGCGCCCATCCGTGCGAGGAGAAGTGCAAACGCGGCGACCTGCGGCACCCTATGTCCATTATGGAGCTGAAACGCTTCGCCGCGAACTTCGACGACCCGGCGAAGTGGGATCTCTCCGCGGAACCGCCCCGCAAGGAGAAGATCGCCGTCGTCGGCGCGGGGCCGGCCGGCGGACAGGCGGCCCTGTACCTTCGCAAAAAAGGATACGGGGTGACTGTGTTCGAAAGGCTCCCGATGGCCGGAGGAATGCTCGTCGTCGGCATACCGGAGTACCGGCTGCCGAGAGATATCGTCCGTTCCGAGTACTCCTATCTGGAGAAGCTGGGCGTCGAGTTCCGTTTCAACACCGAGGTAGGAAAAGATATCTCCTTCCACTCGCTGCGCGAAGAGTACGACGCCGTGCTGCTCGCCGCCGGAGCGCACAAGAGCATCGTCCTTCCTCTGCCCGGCGCGGAACTGAAGGGCGTCTTCGGGGCGGGGGAGTTCCTCCGCGAGGTCAGCCTGACCAAAAAGTTCGAGATAGGCAAGCGAGTAGTCGTCATCGGCGGCGGCAACGTCGCCATGGATGTGGCGCGGACTCTCCGGAGGATCGGGGCGACCGACGTCAAGACTTTCTGCCTCGAACACCGCGACCAGATGCCCGCGCACGAATGGGAAGTGCTCGAAGCGGAGGAGGAGGGGGTCTCCGTCAACTGCTCCTGGGGGCCCGCCGAGATCCTCGGCGACGACGGCAAGGTTTCCGGAGTGCGTTTCCAACCCTGTCTTCAGGTCTTCGACGAGCAGGGGAGATTCGCTCCCCGCTGCGACCCGAGCCGGCATTTCGATGTGGAAGCGGACGCGGTGGTCATGGCCGTCGGCCTGACGGCCGACAGCGCCTTCGTTCCGGCGGAGTCCGGGGTGGAGAAGGAGCGGAGCGGACGCTTCAAGGTCGATCCGCTGACCCTCGAAACGTCCGTCGCGGGCGTGTTCGCCGCAGGTGACGCGGCGATCCGTCCGTGGCTCGCGATCGAGGCGATGGCCCAGGGAGAAAAGGCTGCCGTATCCATTCACCGCTTCCTTCAGGGGGAGGATATGCGCGAAGGGCGCGATTTCGAAGGCGCCTACGAGACGTGGCTTGAAAAGGACGTCGAGGGTGAAGAGATTCTGCCGAGGGTGGCGACGAGAATGCTCCCGCCCGAGGAGCGGGTGAAGGGGTTCGACGAAGTGAATCTGGGCTTCGACGAGGAGATGGCGAAGAAAGAGGCGTCCCGCTGTTTCCAGTGCGAGTGCAAGGAGTGCATGAAGGAGTGTCTCATGCTGAACGACTTCTGCGAGTGCCCGAAAGAACTCTTCGAAGAGATACTTAAAAGCGGCGAAGTGGATCCGCTCATCCCCTATTCGTGCAACATGTGCAACCAGTGTACGCTGGAGTGCCCGCGCGAGTTCAAGCTCTCGGACCGTTTCTTCGATATCCGCAAGGAGATGGTGAAGGAGGGGACGGGGCCGCTCAAGGGGCACAACCCCATTCATATTCATCAGAAGCTCGGTTTTTCCCCGGTGTTCAACGTCTCGGTTCCGGACACGAAGGCCGGATTCACCAAGCGCGTCTTCTTCCCCGGATGCAGCCTTCCGTCGTACAATCCCGAAGCCGTCGGGCAGGTGCTCGAGTTTCTTCAGGAGAAGCTGCCCGGAACGGGCGCCGTGCTCAAGTGCTGCGGCAAGCCGACGAAGGCCATGGGAATGATGGACGCCTTCCACGACCGCTTCAAGGACGCGGTGGAGGAGATAGAAAAGCTGGGGGCGGACGAAATCGTCGTCGCCTGTCAGTCGTGCTACTCCACCTTCAAGCAGTACTGCCCCGACAAGAAGGTCGTCTCGCTCTGGGACCTCTTCCGCGAGACGGGCGTTCCCGGGATGTCGAAGGGGATCGGCAAGGATTCCGGAATCACCGTGGCCGTTCACGACTCCTGCGTGACCCGCGACGTGCCGGAGATTCACGACGGCGTCCGCTACGTCCTCTCCGAACTGGGGTACGAGGTCGAAGAGCTTCCGCACACGCGGGAGAATACCCGATGCTGCGGCTTCGGCGGCATGATCGTTCCGGTCAACCCCGACCTTGCGAAACGGGTGATGGACCGGAGAGCGCAGGAGGCGGAGTCGGAATATGTCGTCACCTACTGCGCGGCCTGCCGCGCTTCCATGGTCGCGGGCGGGAAGAAGGGGCTGCATCTGCTCGATCTTGTCTTCGGCGGCGGTTGGAAGGGAAGGGAAACCCCTCCGGCGGACGGCGCGCTGGCCGGCTGGATCAAACGCTGGAAGACGAAGCAGATACTGAAGAAGATCGGAAAAAAACGCTGATTCCCGTTCTTTCCGGCAGGGGAGAAGGTTGCTTTTCTCCCCTGCTTTCTTTATTCTGTTCTTTTGGAACATGCCAGCGTTCGAGGAGGATGACGATGCTCGACAGCCGCGCCAGAAAGTATGTACAGCCTCTTTTCTCTCTTGTCGCCGAACTTATGGTTAAAAGCGGAGTCCGTGCGAATACGGTCACTCTCGCGGCCTTCGTCGTCGGAGCGTCCTCTTCCGTTGTTTTCTTTTTCGGAGGGAGATGGTCGGCTCTCTGTCTTCTCTGGCTCTCCGGAATCCTCGACGTCCTCGACGGCTCGGTCGCCCGCCTCGGCGGAACATCCTCTCCCTTCGGCGCCTTGATGGATCTTGTCTTCGACCGCGTAGTGGAAATCTCCTTCATCGTCGCGGTCTCCCTGCTGCTCCCCCAAGCGCGCCTGGCTTCCGTCTTTCTGCTCTCCTCGATCATCTTCTCCTTCTCAGTCTTTCTCGCCGTGGGGGCCCTGGCGGGAAAGGAACGGCGCGGCGGAAAGGCCTTCTACTACCAGGCGGGGCTCGCGGAGCGGACGGAAACCTTTCTGGTCTTTTCGGTTGTTATTCTGTGGCCCTCTTCGACGGTCGCCGCTTTCGGAGTCTTCGCCGCGATGATCGTCTTCACCGGGGCCCAGCGCATGCGGGAGGCCTGGCGCTTCTTCGGCCCGACCTCTTCCGAGTCCATATCGAAGGAGGAGTCCCAATGACGTTTCGTTCAACGATCCGCACGAAGTGCCGCATGCTCCTGCTCTTCGCCCTCTTTTTCGCCGCCGCGCCCCGTCTTTTCGCCTCCGACTGGGGGGCCGTCCTCGACGCGTCGCGCGGAACCACCGTGAACTTCTACGGATGGGGAGGCGATCCGAACGTAAACGCCTGGCTGGACACGTTCGTCGCCCCCCGCCTGAAAGAGCGCTACGGCATCGCGCTCAACCGGGTCGGGATGGGGATCGGGGAGGTGCTGAACAAGCTCCTCTCGGAAAAAGCGGCCGGAAAGACGGACGGAGTCATCGATGTCGTATGGATCAACGGCGAGAACTTTTTCGCGGCCAGACGGAACGATCTCCTCTTCGGACCGTTCACGCAGGCCCTGCCCAACTTCCGCGAATTCGTCGACGCCGCCGCGGGGGATGTCGCCTTCGATTTCGGCTTCCCGACCGAGGGGTACGAGTCGCCGTACGGCAAGGCGCAGCTCGTCTTCTTCCGCGATACGGAGCGCCTGAAAGAAGCGCCCATGGGGCACGAGGAGCTTCTGGAGGCGGCGAAAAAGCACCCTGGAACCATCACCTACCCCGCCCCCCCGGACTTCACGGGGAGCGCTTTCGTCCGCACCATCGTCTGCGATATCGTCGGACGGGAGGCGCTTGCCTCTCTTCCCGCCGACAAGGAGGCGCTGCGGAAGGCGGTCGCGCCCGCAATGGAGTTTCTCGTTTCCCTGAAACCGTACCTGTGGATGCGGGGCGAATCGTACCCGGCGTCCAGTTCGCAGATAAAGAATATGTTCGCGGACGGGGAGATCATCCTCGGAATGAGCTACACGCCCTTCCTCGCCCCCGGCAGGGTCGCGGCGGGCGAGTTCCCGGAGAGTACGGAGTCCTTCGTCTTCGAAAAGGGAACGGTGGGGAACACGCACTTCCTCGCTATTCCGTTCAACGCTTCGAACACCTCCGGGGCGATGGTCGTGATCAACGAGATTCTGACTCCCGAAGCGCAGGCTTCGAAGTACGACCCCGCGGTATGGGGCGACCTTCCAGTGCTCGAATACGCCCGCCTCTCTCCGGAAGAGAAGGCGCTTTTCGAAAGCGTCGATACGGGGAAAGGCGCCGTGCCTCTCGACTTCATGCTGCGCAGGAGAGTACCGGAACTCCCCGCGAACTTCATTCCCATACTCGATGAAATCTGGCGGGAGACGGTGTTGAAGTGAAGTCCGCCCTTCGGGCGTATCTTCTCCTGACGCCTGCCCTGCTGGTGCTGGGAGCGCTCTTTCTGGGCGGGTTCGCTCCGTCGCTTCTGCAGAGTTTCGGGTACTTCCCCGCGGTTGGAATGACCGAGCCGACGCTCTCCTTCTACCGCGAGGTGTTCGGAGGGAGGGAATTTCTTCCCTCCCTCCTCTTCAGCCTTCGCATCGCGTTTCTTTCCTCGGCCGGCGCCGTTGTGTTCGGCGCCCTGCTGGCGCTGCTGCTTCTGCGCACCGGAAGAGGGGAGAAAATCGAAGGGGCGCTGGCCGCGATTCCCGTTATCGTGCCCCATACGGTGGCCGTGCTGCTGGTGCTGAATTTACTCGCCAGAACAGGACTGCTCGCCCGTCTTCTTTTCGCGTCGGGGTTCATCTCCTCGCCGGACGGGATGCCGAGCCTGGTCTTCGACAGAGGGGGCCTCGGGGTGATCGCCGTCTATCTCTGGAAGGGAATCCCCTTCGCCGCCGCGGTGGTCTACGTCGTCCTGCGCAATATGAATACCCGGCTGTGGGAGAGCGCGACCGTACTCGGGGCCTCGCGTTTTCAGGCGTTTCGGTACGTGGTGCTTCCGCTGCTTCTTCCCTCCCTCTCTTCGACCTTCGTCCTGCTCTTCGGCTTCTCCTTCGGCGCGTTCGAGGTTCCTTTTCTCATCGGCCCGACGTTTCCGCGCGCGCTCCCGGTGGCCGCCTACAGCGCATATATTCACCCGGACCCGACATTCCGTCCGTACTCGATGGTGATGGTCGTCGTCATCACGTTCATCGCGATGCTGCTGGTCTATCTCTATTCGTTCTTTCTCGCCGGAGAAGAGAGGGCCTCATGAAGACGCGTTCCCCGTTCGCCCCCCTGCTGCTTTCCGCCTTTCTGACCCTTCTGCTGCTTCCGGTGCTCGTCCTGCTGATCTGGTCGGTCGCCAGGAGCTGGCCGTGGCCCTCCTTGCTCCCCGCGGCGTACTCCGCCGCCGAGTGGAAGTCGCTCTTCTCCGCGTCGAGCCGCCTCGCGCCGGTCCTCTTGCAGAGCGTCCTCCTCGCCGGAGGCGTGACGCTGCTCTCCCTCGCGGCGAGCGTCCCCGCCGCCAAGGCGCTGGGCCTCCTCTCCTTTCCGGGCAAGAGCGTGGTCGAGATGCTTGTGCTGGCGCCGGTCATCGTCCCTCCTCTCTCGTACGCGCCGGGGATGCACCTCCTGTTTCTGCGCCTCGGTATAGCGGACAGCTTCGCGGGGGTTCTGCTGGCGCATCTCGTCCCCTGCCTCCCCTACGGAATCCGCATCCTTACCAATGTATTCCGGGCGCTCGGGGACAGGCTGGAGATGCAGGCCAGAGTGCTCGGCGCCTCTCCTTTCCAAGCGTTTCTTCACGTCACGCTGCCTCTGATAGCCCCCGGGATGGCCTCGGCCGGAGGATTGCTCTTCATCGTCTCCCTGAGCCAGTATCTGCTTACGTTCTTTCTCGGAGGCGGGAGAATCGTCACGCTCTCCATGGTGCTCCTCCCGTTGGTAAAGGACGGCGAACGAGCCGCCGCGGCGGTGTGGAGCACCCTGTTCATCGCCGTCTCCCTGCTCTTCTGCCTTCTTATGGAACGCGCGGCGAAGCGCTGCGCATCGTCGCGGGACACGTTCTTTCTCTCCTGATTCAGGAGAAATTCACCCCGGAAACGGAGCTGCATCATGGCGAATCTCGAACTTCGCAACATCTCCAAATCTTTCTCCTCCAAGCGCCGGAACGCGCCGGAGACCGTGCTCTCCCACGTCTCCCTCGCCGTGCCGGACGGGAAGATCTTCTGCTTGCTCGGGCCGTCCGGCATAGGAAAGAGCACGCTCCTCAAGATCGTCTGCGGCCTGCTCGTCCCGGAGGAGGGAGACGTTCTTTTCGACGGCGAATCGGTGCTCCGCGTGCCGGTGGAGCGGAGAGGGGCGGTGCTGGTCTTTCAGGATGCGTCGCTCTTCCCCCATCTGACCGTGGAGGAGAATATCGCGTTCGGCCTTAAGATGCGGGGGGCTTCCCGAGGGGAACAGCGACAGGTCGCGGCCGAGATGCTCTCTCTCGTCGAAATGGAGGAGTGCGCGCGGAAGCTGCCGGGCGAGATTTCCGGCGGGCAGAAGCAAAGAGTCGCGCTCGCCCGCGCGCTCGCGGTGCGCCCCCGCATTCTCCTGCTCGACGAACCCTTCTCCAGCCTCGACGCGCGCCTTCGGCGGTCGATGCGCGCTTTCATGCGTGCTCTCCAGCGAAAAACGGGAATCACGACTCTTCTTGTGACGCACGACTGGGAGGAGGCGTTGCAGGATTCGGATATCCTGGGGCTGCTGTTCGACGGAAAACTGCTCCAGACGGGCGCTCCGGAGGACGTTTTCTCCAATCCCGTCTCTCCTCGGGCGGCCGACTTCTTTGGGGTCCGGAACTATTTCGATGTCGAAGTGCGGGACGGAACGCTTTCTTCACCCTTCGGAAGCGCTCCCGCGGACGCCCCCGACGGCAGGTATCTCGGCATGCTCCGCCCGGACCAGATCGCGCTGCTTCCCGACGCCGGCGGCGCAGGGAGCGTGCTCGCCGCCGAGTACGGCGGCGAGAGGATCTTTTACGACATCGTTCCGTCGTCCTCCGCGAACGGCTGCGGATGGAGCCGGTTCCGCGTCGCGGCCTCGCTCGAAGGGCGCTTGCGCGAGGGGGAGAAGGTCTCGATGAGCGCGCGCTGCGATACGATACGTCTTTTCCCGGCAGAGACCGACCGGAGGGAGCCTCGCGAAACGGAGTCTTCTTATGCACGAGACCTGCTATAAGCCGCTGTTCATCGGTCACGGATCGCCGATGAACGCCATAGCGGACAACAGGTACGCCCGCTTTTTGCGGGCCTTTGGCCAATCGATACGGAAGCCGGAAGCGATCGTCGTCGTCTCCGCCCATTGGCTGACGAAGGGC
>JAHDKT010000096.1 GCA_018436725.1 Synergistaceae bacterium
CAATATTTCGATATGCATCACAAAAAATCTACTTGAAAAGGGTAACGATGCATCAAAAATGAAACTACTCGAAAGGTAAGGGTAAAGGGGATAATCTTCGCGAATGACAAGTTGAAAGAGGTTGACGCGAAGATGAAGAGAATAGACATGACTGGACTGATCGAGAAATACTCAAAGAAGTACAGAAAGTCTGGAAAGAAGGAGAAGAGTAGAATTCTTAACGAGTTTACTGAGGTAACTGAGTACAACCGGAGCTATGCATCATTAATACTTAGGAGGGGTTATTCTAAGAAGAACAAGAGAAGCAAATTCACAAAGAGGCGCGGGAGAAAGAAGAAATATGATTTGGAAGTATTGAGAAAACTTGTTGAGATATGGGAGATCCTGGACTTTCCTTGCGGCAAGAGATTCAAAGCGATTATTGAAGAGGCGATAGACAATCTGAACAAGAATGGTCATTTGTCTTTGAGGGAAGAAGTTGAGCAGAAGCTTTTGGAAATAAGTTCCTCCACAATGGATAGACTTCTTCGAAGTGAAAGGAAGAAGATGGAACTGAAGGGTAGGTCACATACAAAACCCGGTACTCTCTTGAAGAAACACATAAGGATAAAGACTCATCACGAATGGGATGACACAAAACCAGGTTTTGTTGAGGTGGATCTTGTCGGTCACGAAGGAGGTGATAGTTCGGGAGAATTCTGTTATAGCCTGAATATGGTGGATGTTGCCAGTGGTTGGAGTGTCGTTGCACCAATAAAGAACAAAGCTCAAAGATGGACCCTCGAAGCTATAATCGCATTGAGAGCTTTACTTCCTTTCCCTCTTTTGGGAATTCATTCCGACAATGGTTCGGAGTTTATTAATGCTCATTTGTATAAGTATTGCTTGGATGAAAGATTGGTCTTTACCAGAACCCGGAGTTACAACAAGAACGATAATCCCCATGTGGAACAGAAGAATTGGTCTTTGGTCAGAAGGGCCGTTGGTTATTACAGATACGACACTTTGGAGGAACTGACTATCTTGAAGGAGCTATATGCAAGCTTGAATCTCTACAACAACCATTTCCAGCCTACTCATAAGATGATCCAAAAGACCAGAGATGGTACAAGGATAGTGAAAAAGTACGACAAGTTCGCTACTCCCTACGAAAGAGTTCTTAACTCTCCCTGGATTGACTCCACAAAAAAAGATGAGCTTCGCAAGGTTCACGAAGCCCTAGATTTATATATACTCAAGAGTAATATAGCACATTTTCAAGAATCACTGGTTGATATACAGATAATGAAGTCTAAATCTAACTCAAAGGGAGGTGTTCTCAATCTCCTTCTATTCGATTTTGAATAGATTCTATTTTGATGCATTAACTCTCTCTTGAGTAGATTTAATTTTGATGCATTACG
>JAHDKT010000092.1 GCA_018436725.1 Synergistaceae bacterium
ATATCCTCGCCCTTGTCGAAGGCTTCGTCAAATTGTTTTGCTTTCATAGAACCGTACCTCCTCCTTGCGGGATCTTCGCACCGAAATTATCCGGACTCGTTCCTGCCGGTACGTGATCACGGCGGACCAGTGTTTTCCGGCAATACGACCGATAACAAGAAAGCGAGGTTCGTCCTCGACCTTTGCAGGAATTTCGAGCAGATCGGGATCGCTCCAAAGCTGTCTGGCATCCTGGAAATCGATACCATGTTTTTCGAGGTTGCGTTCACTTTTTGCCCGATCATACTCAAAACAAGTCATGAGATCGATTCCTCCGAGATGCGGCGACGCCTGTACGTTGTCCACGTTAGTCCGCCCATTATTATACTCTGAATGGAATTTTCAGGTACTCGAGAAGCAGAATCTTGCCAAGCACCTGAATCGCAAACGAGAGAGGATCGATCGGAAAGTAACGAAATGGCGATATCCGTAGCCAAGTTCGAAGACCAGTCTGGCGGGGAATTAGCGGTAGGTGTTTCGTGAGAATGCTGGGAAAACACTATTATGCCGCCTCGGTTTTCGGGAGCAGTCTCATGGCCGGCGAGAGGAGAAGCAGTCGGAAAAGCCTGCTATAATTAACGCGTCAAGTACAGAGATCTTTATGCTCCAACCGAGGGAGGAAAGAAAGATGGGCGGCATTGTCGAGGTCGATGAGAAGATAGAAAACGCATTCATGTCGTTACCGTCCGAAGATAAAACGGCGGTGATCAGTCACGGAGCGGCGATACGTTTCTCCGAGCTGAGCAAACGTCACTTTCTAGCCGGAGAAAAGGTACGTTCCTTCGAGGAGAAGTACGCCGTGAAGCTGTCGGAGTTTCAAGAAAGCGGCCTGCCCGATGATGCCGGCTTTGAAATGCACGAGGACTATATCATGTGCTGTCACTGGAGCGATGTGATCGAAAAGACGGAAAAACAGATGGAAGCGCTCCGTCCTCTGCTTGAGTTCGGAGTTCTCGGATAGATGACGGCCATCGATCGACTGTTGGAGATTGAGGCGCGATTTGCCGGAGCCGTCGTGAAGATCGTTCCGCTGGAGCTTGACGGCGATGCGCTCAAGATCGTTCTCCATCTAAAGGACGGCGGCACCCTGAGAGTAGTCGAGCAGTGGAAGAATGCTCGACTCGAGAAATACAGTTACTATTGGCTCGCTCCGGACAACTCGCTGAAGATAGGCTGGGACAACGTTCCTCATCATAAGCACGTGGAAACGTTCCCGCACCATACAAGCAGGCGACCGACGAGGTACGAGTCGAGTCGATCGCTTGGTTTCTTCATCAAGCATGTTAACACCCAGACCTCGCTCCAGCCGTCTGCAGAAACGTGTTTGGAGGAAGTGCTCTGTGTGGTGCTCGACATGAAAAAAGAAAGCTCCTAGGAGCCCGTCTATGTTTCCCCTTTTCCCCGCAATCATTCGGAAAGGTCCTTGGAATATGACCGAGCGTATCGAATTTGAAACGGAACGTCTTTGTTTGCACCAGTGGAAGTCCGCCGACCGCCTTTCCTCCATTGACGGTCTGATCGCCTTGGAGGTCCCAAAACACGACACGCTCAAGTCCCATCAAAAAGGGCTGAAGCAGCAGCTTTTCCCGTCATCGGGCGAGGTGCAGAAATGACGCAGCTTATTCTCTACACCAGCGAAGACGGGCAAAGCCGGGTGCAACTGCGGGCCGACCGGGGCACGGTGTGGCTCAGCCAGCGGCAAATGGCAGAACTGTTCGATGTCTCGCCGGACAATATCGGCCTGCATTTGAAAAACATCTACGCCGACGGCGAGCTGCAACGCGTGGCAACTGCCGAGGAATCCTCGGTAGTTCAAACCGAGGGGTGAGGCGAGGTGCCCTGCTGTTTCTGGACTACGAGCAACGCCGAAGAACCGAAGAAGCCCAAGCTGCCGACGCGCAGGACGAGGCCGAGCTGCAAGCGCTGGAAAACAGGATAAGGGATTGCAAGGAGGATATGAAGAGCACGTAAAAACCCTCCACCTTATATTTTAGGCTGCGCCATCGGCAAGTGGTATAATTATCGAACAACTCGAATCATCCGCATCGTTCGGATGATTCGAGTCACGCAGAGAGGGGAAAAGCGCGATGTATGCCGTCGAATTCAAGGCCAGAGTGGCGGACGGGATGATTCCAATTCCTGATTCGTACCGCAACCAGATCAACGATATGGTGCGCGTCATTGTGCTGATGGAGGCTCCGGCTACAGAGGAGACCTATATTGACCTGCTTCTTGCGGAGCCGCTCCGGGTACCGGATTTCGAGCCCATGCATCGGGACGAGACCCATGATCGCAGCTGAACTCAGCGAGCGTTGCTTTGTCGATACCAATATCTGGCTCTATGCGTTGGTAGGGGGGCAGGATCACCTGAAGCACTCCCGTGCGCAAGCGGTTGTTCAAAGAACGGGAGTGGTTGTAAGCACGCAGGTCATCAACGAAACTTGCGTCAACTTGTTGAAAAAAGCGCGGTTGGCCGAAGCCCAAATCCAGCGGTTGATCGCCTCCTTCTACACGAAATACGAAGTGGTTCCAACCGAACGAGTCGCAATACATCAAGCGTCGCAACTTCGCGAACAGTACAGTTTCTCCTACTGGGACAGCCTTGTCGTCGCCTGTGCTTTGCAGGCTGGATGTACCGTTCTGTATTCCGAGGACATGCGGACGGGTTTGCTCGTAGCGAACCGAACGACCATCGTCAACCCGTTCAGCGATATCCTCTGATCTGCCCCCCCCTTCGATGATACGCCTTCTCCCGCTTCCGAGAAATAGCCTCCGCAGAGCCGTTCCTCTCGTCCTCTAAGCGCCATAACATGACGACGGAGGCATCCATCACGAAGCGCACGGACATCGGCGCTTTGCGCATCGCAGACTGAATAAGGCGGAGCAGGCTTTCGGCGTTCCAGCAGAGGATTTTTTCGGAGGTTTTCCTGTCTCGTCACAATCAATTCAAATGAATGTGTCAAGGGACAGCGAAAATGTCACCTCTAAAGGTCGAAAACGTGACAGGGAAAATGTCACTCCCCTGTCCTTTTTCTTATGAAACCCGAACACCGCGAATACTCCCGAAACAGTTGCCGTCGCCATCCACAATCGGATCGAGTTCTTCTTCGATAATCGATGCTTCCGATTTTTTCTCCCACCAGTTCCGTCGCCATGGATGATTCTTCGGCGGTATCGGCGATGTTGCCTCATGACGCTTCTTTTTGCTCTCCCCGCTCGTCTTTCCTTTCTTCTTTTGTCTCTCACCGCCAAGCGAGGGGATCAGTCCGTACGACGTCTCCTTCTTCTCTCCTTCGCGGAGCGCGAAGAGCGTTCCGTCCGCAGACTGAACAACCGTAACCGCTTCTCCTCCGCGAAGAAGCGCAACCTTCCCCTTTTCGTCGACAAGCTGGTATTTCGCTCCTTTCCACGATATCTCGGATCCGGAGGACGCCTTTCTCTCATCCCGATACCCCAGGATAAGCCGAAGCAACTCGGGCGCGGGACAGGGAAGAAAATCGGACACAGCGTCCGCGGCCGCCTCCGCAAATTGCACGTTATGCTGTTCCGTGTACTGCCGCAGAAAACGGTTCGCCTCCTCCAGCGTCTTTATTCCGCAGATGCGCATCTCTACCGCGCGGCGGCTCTGCAGCGTTCCCCACAACTGCTCTATCCGTCCCTTCGCCTGCGGCGTACGAGCCGGGATGTGTTCTATTCCCAGCGTATCCAGTATTTTTCCGTACTGCGTAAGAGGGGCTTTCCTTCCTTCGACGATGTCCTCCTCGCTTAACTTTTCCCCTTTGGGAGAGAAGAAGATGCTGTGACGATCCGAGTAGAGCGACGCGGGAACTCCGTATCTCCTCAACGTCTCCTCCAGAATATGGAGGTACCCGGCGGAACATTCGTTCTTCTCGAAGCGCAACGACAGCACCGTTCCGGTGGCGTCGTCGATCGCCCCGTGCAGCGAGAGCATCTCCCCGTTTTCCAGCCAGTCGAAAGGAGACGCGTCCACCTGGATCAGGCTCCCGAAACGTTCGCGTCGCTTCCTCCTCCTGAACTTCTTCGGAGACTTCCTTGCGTGAGGATTCGTCGCCCCGGCCTCCTTCAGAATA
>JAHDKT010000021.1 GCA_018436725.1 Synergistaceae bacterium
AAGGTGGCGTCCATTTCGGAGAACGTGCAGTCGATCGCGGCGACGATGCAGGAGCAGTCGGCGAGCGCGGAGGAGATGACGGCGGGGATGGACCACGTTGCGCGTTCGGGAGCGGAGATCGCCGAGCAGGTGGAGAGCATCAACCGTTCGATGGACGAGCAGGGACGGATGACGGAGAGCATCGCCGCGACGGCGGAGGATCTCGTGCGTCTGTCGGAGGAGATGCAGCGCTCGGTCGGACGCTTCAAGGTCGCAGCCGAACAGAGCGGCCTCGTCGCAAAAAAATAACTGCGAAGCGAAAAGAAGGAAGCCCTCCGGATGCGGGGGGCTTCCTTCTTTTCGCTTACCGACTGGAGACGGCTTCTTCCTTTTGCTCCATCTTCTCCTCTTGCCGCTGCAACTCGCTGCATGCGGGGCATAGCCCGTAGAGCGTGAGCTGCTGCTTCAGAATAACGCAGTCCGCGAGTTCCGAGGAGGACTCCGCCACCGGGGGGAGCGCCAGGTCGACGTCGACGAGCGCCCTGCACCGAACGCAGAAGAAGTGATGATGCGGTTCCCCCGTCGTATCGTAGCGTATGCCACCGTCGCTCAGATCCTGGACCTCCGCGACTTCGCCGAGGTTGAGCATCTCACGTATCGTATTGTACACCGTGGTTCTGGAGACTTCCGGCATCGTCTCCAGAACCTTTTTGTAGACTTCCTCCACTGTGGGATGCGTCCTGTCGTGGAGCAGAATATCGATGATAAGACGCCGCTGCGGCGTAAGTTTCAGCCCTTTTTTCCGAAGCAGTTCGGCGATCTGTTCGACCGAGCGCATGGAGCACCACTCCCTTTCTCTTGATGCAACTTGTAACTATTATAAACAAAAACAATTTTACGTCAATCGGTAAAACAACGAAGGCCCCCGAAAGGGCCTGTATTCCGAGAGGGCGGACTCTGCCCTGCGGAGCTATTTATCGTAGAGCTTGAAGAGCGCGTGCGTGCCGTCGTTTTCGTACCCCTCGGCCGCAAGCTCCTCGTAGAGCGCGAAGGCTTGCGTGAGTCCGGGGGTTTCCATGCCCATACGGCCCGCCTCTTCCAAGGCGATCCTCATATCTTTTATGAAGTGCTTCACGAAAAAGCCCGGGGCGAAATTTCCCGCGAGGATCCTGGGGGCGAGGTTGGAGAGCGACCAGCTTCCGGCAGCTCCGCCGGAGATGCTTGCGAGCACTCGTTCCGGATCGAGCCCTGATTTCTTCGCATAGGCGACGGCCTCGCAGACCCCCATCATGTTGGAGGCGATGGCGATCTGGTTCGCCATTTTCGTATGCTGGCCGCTGCCGGGACCGCCCTGCAGGACGACGTTCTTCCCCATCAACTGGAAGAGCGGAAGCATCTCCTCGAAAACGGCTCTATCGCCGCCGACCATTATGGAGAGCGTCGCTTCGCGCGCCCCTTTGTCTCCTCCGGAGACGGGCGCGTCGAGCGCGAAGAGCCCCTTCTCGGCCGCAGCGGCCGCGATTCGCTCGGCAAGCTTCGGGCTCGAGGTCGTCATGTCGACGAGGACGGTCCCGGGCCGGGCGCCTCCGACGATTCCCTTCTCGCCGAGGTACACTTCCTCGACATCTTTCGGGTAGCCCACCATGGTGACCACTATATCGCTCTTCTCCGCAAGCGAGAAGATATCGTCCTTCCAGACGGCGCCCTGCGTCAGCAGGTCGAGCGCTTTCTCCTTGGACCGGTTGTAGACCAGGACGTCGAAGCCCCCGCGCAGTACGTGTCCGGCCATGCTGTGCCCCATGACGCCAAGGCCGATGAAGCCGACCGTCGTCTTCCCCTTTACGAGTTTCATTCCCCCACCTCCGGCGAGTATTTGGTATCTTTTTTCAGGTCTTTCGTTTTTTCTTCATTCACAGAGCGCCCCTTGTCGGGTACAATCTCCTCAAAGGCTTTCTCCGCAGAAGGTTTCTCTTCGAGGGGCGCGTTTCATTGTACCCTCGTTATTTCATATTGAAAAGGAGGCAGATTCATGAAGACTATCGAACGAATAGAACAGCTGCTGGGCAACGAGGCAAAGGATCTTCTGGAACACAAGTGCGCAACCATCGACAAATCGATGCTCACCCTTCCCGGCCCCGACTTCGTCGACCGGGTGACCGCGATCTCCGACCGCTCCATCCCGGTGATGCGCTCGATGCAGGCGCTCTTCGACTCCGGACGTCTCGCCGGGACAGGCTACCTCTCCATCCTCCCCGTGGACCAGGGAATCGAACACTCCGCCGGAGCCAGCTTCGCGCCCAACCCGATCTACTTCGATCCCGAAAACATCGTCAAGCTTGCGGTCGAAGCGGGATGCAACGCCGTGGCGAGCACGCTCGGCGTTCTCTCCTCCGTGGCGCGGAAGTACGCCCACAAGATCCCCTTCGTGCTGAAGATCAACCACAACGAGCTGCTCACGTACCCGAACAAGCACGACCAGATCCTCTTCGCGTCGGTCGAGCAGGCCCGCGACATGGGCGCCGTGGCCGTGGGCGCGACGATCTACTTCGGCAGCGACGAGTCCGCCCGCCAGATTCAGGAGATCAGCAGCGCCTTCGAGATCGCGCACCAGCTCGGCATGGCGACCATCCTGTGGTGCTACCTGCGCAACAGCGCTTTCAAGACCGCGGAGAAGGACTACCACGTGGCGGCCGACCTCACGGGCCAGGGGAACCACCTCGGCGTGACCATCGGGGCGGACATCATCAAGCAGAAGCTCCCCGAGAACAACGGAGGGTACACCGCGCTGAAGTTCGGCAAGACGCACAAGAACGTCTACGACAAGCTCTCCAGCGACCACCCCATCGACCTCACCCGCTACCAGGTCGCCAACTGCTACATGGGCAGAGCGGGCCTGATCAACTCGGGCGGCGCGTCGAGCGGCGAGGCCGACATGGCGGAAGCCGTGAAGACAGCCGTGATCAACAAGAGAGCCGGAGGCATGGGGCTGATCCTCGGCCGGAAAGCCTTCCAGCGCCCGATGAAGGAGGGCGCCGAACTCATCAACGCGGTGCAGGACGTCTATCTCGAGGAGCAGGTGACCATAGCCTAGCGCCAGCCGACCGGGAAGACTGAAAGAGCCCCTTGAAGAAGGAGCGTATGTTCTCTCCGAGAAGGCGGGTATTGTACCCGCCTTCTTGGACGACGAGGACCGGCAGGTCGAGCGCGCCGAGGAGGCGGCCGTTGATCTCGAAATCCTTCGCGGCGAGGCTCCACGTCCCTGTGGGATCGTTTTTGCAGGTGTCCCCTCCGAGCGCGACGACGAGAAAGCTCGGCGCGAACTCCTCTATCCGACGGATGGCGCGCCGCAGCGGGTCGACATAGTCCGAACCGGACATCTTCTCGGGCAGGGGGATGTTCAGGTTGAAGCCCCGCCCCTCCCCCTCTCCCTTTTCATCTTCGAACCCCGAGAAGTACGGGTAGGCGAAGCGCGGGTGTCCGTGGAGCGAAACGGTGAGCACATCTTTCCGCGCGTAGAAGATGTCCTGCTGTCCGTTGCCGTGATGGTAGTCCAGGTCGAGCATGACGACCTCGCCGAAGGCGGAGAGATACTCGGCGGCGGCGGCGGCGCTGTTCAGGTAGCAGAAGCCTCCGAAGAGCCGCCGTTCGGCGTGGTGTCCCGGCGGGCGGACCAGCGCGTACGCCAGATGCCGCCCTTCGACGAGCGCCTGCGCTCCCGAGAGCGCGCAGTCCACCGCGCCCAGGGCCGCGAGGAAGGCGTTCTTGTTCAGCGGAGTGAACGTGTCCATGCAGAAGTATCCGGCGCGCACCGAGAGATCCTGAGGCGGTCGGGCGGCGTTCCGCACCGGAAAGACGTACGGGTAGACGGACTCCCCCTCCGGCATGGAGAGGCAGACCTTTCTCAGGTAGTGGAAAAAGACGGCGCCGTGGACCTTCAGAATGTGCCGCTCGCCGAAGTGACGAGGCTTCTTCTCGGAAAAGAGCCCCGACGGGAGGATCTCCTTGAGTATGGCCTCCACGCGGACCGGCGATTCGACGTACCCCCGCTCGCGGACATGGTGGATCGCATGGTCGCGATTCACGAAGAGGGCGACGCGCTCGTTTTCCGGGAGTTCCGAGGCGACCGCGACGCGCGTCGGGGCGCCGACGTAGCGCAGCGGGCGCAGCTTCACGGGGTCGTCCCCGAAGGAGTCCATCACCATGCGGATATACTCGGGCGAACAGAGGGCGCCGTACTTCTTTCCGAGGATCGCCGCGACGACGAGCCGCGCCTTCTCCCTGCGGAGCGGTTCTTTTTTCCCGAGGCCGTCGAAGAGCAGATACGGAGGGTTGTCCCCTCCCGGCTCGAGCGGCGTTTCGTACTTCGTCCCGACGACCGGCGTCGCCCCGTACCGCTCGTAGAAGCGCAAGCGGGCGACGTTCTGCTTTCGCACCGTGTCGTTCCGGCTCAGCGCCGGGTCGTCGGGGAGGCATTCGAAGAAAACGCCAACGCATCCAAGGTCGAGGGCTTCCTTTCGCACCCTCTCGTAGAGAATGCTTCCGAGGCCGCTCCCCGCTTCGCGCCCCGCCACGGCGATATAGTCCAGGTAGCAGAACTTCAGCAAGGGATCGTAGAGGACGAGGGCGAAGCCGTGCACTTTGTTCTGCCCCTTCTCCGCGACGAAGAGAATCGTCTGGAAGCCGTATTTCAGATGGTTCGAGAGCTTCTCCGGGATCCCGTCGGCCTCGCCGGGACGGGCTTCGGGAAACTGCTCCCGCAGGATCTCCTGGACGCGTCCTATCGCCCTGACGTTCGCCGGGGAGCGCGTGTCGAAAACCCTCCGGATGCGGAACATTTCCCCGTCGCCCCGCGATCAGGCCGGACGGCGGGCCTTCCCCGTCCGGGAAACCGGATCGAGCCGGAGCACGATCACCGCCCCCAGCTCCTGCTCCGTGAACTCATGAGAGAAGGAGTCGCCCGCGCACTTCTTCATCAGCGCGGTCAACCCGCGGGTCTTCTCCTCGGCGGACTCGACGACGGAGACGACGCCGGAGACGACGACGCTGCGGTAGAGCATTCCCCAGCCGCACGCCCGCGTCGAGGCGACGAGTTCGGTATCGGTCTCCACCTGGAAACACGCCTTCGGATTGCGCCGCAGCACGTCGAGCTTCCGTCCTTCCGGGGCGCAGTGAAAGTAGATCGCCCCTTCGGAGACGCCGAAGTTGACCGGGAGGACGTACGGTTCGTCGCCGTCGCACACGCCCAGGTGCCCGAAGAGCGCCTTCCCCAGAATCTCCTCGATCTCCGCAGGATCATCGATCTCCCTGTCGTTCCGCCGCATTGGATGTCCCATCGTTTTTCCTCCTTCTGGTGTATCGTCTGCTCCCGATGAGGGATTGCGTCGCAGAATATGGTATCATAAACACGACATTTCGCACGTCGGGATATCGTTCAACATCGTGAAGAGAAACAGTTGAACGCACGGAGAAGCGGAGGATGATACCGAATGAAGCTCGTTTTTGAACGGTGGAGGAACAACCCGCAAGTACAGGAGGCCTCGGAGAAGTTTTCGGCGGCCGCCGACCGTTTTCTGTCGGTTCGCGACTCCTCCGAGACGGACGACCGAATCGCCGCAAGGAGATTCTGGTCGGATCTTTCCTCGATGTACTGGACGGTGACCGTCGCTCTCGTCGACGCGCAAACGGAGACGCTCCCCGACGAACTCGTCTTCGACGAGCAAGAACGCCTCTTCCTCGATTTCGGCGTCGTCGATCAAGAGCTGACCCCCTTCCATCCGGAGCTTCCGGGCCTGTTGAACTCCAGAGCGCCCGCGGGGCTCTTCCAATACTATTCGTTCTCCGACCATATAGCGGAGTGTTACAGCATGGTCATGGCGAAGCCGGTCACCCCGCCGCGCAGCGGCTTTTCAATCGAGGAGAAACAGGTACAGCTCGGCAGGCAGCTCGACGCTTTGAAAACCAGAACGAAGGTCATCCTTCCCGTAGTGCTCTCCAAGGTCGGCGTCACCTCGTCGGAGGCGGAGTCGATACTCTCCGACCTCCACCGTTGTCTCGACACGTACACGGAAGTGCAGATGCGCACCAGAAAGTACAGAGAGGCCGAGGAGAAGGAGCGCCAGCAGATGGCAGTGCGCAATCACGCCTTCATCGAAGCCGAGAAGCGCATCGCAAGCGCCCTGAAGGGAAACGGAGAAGAAGCGGGGCTTGACGAAAACGAGATCGCCAAGGTCACGAAGCTGCTGGAGAGCGCGAAGACGCTCGCCCGGAACATCGTCTACGTGGGGCAGGAACTCGTTAAATGGGATCGCAAAGTGAAAAAAAAAGCGGCCGATCTGGAGGCGGAGGCCCCGGCGTTCCGGCGCAGGGAACTCCGCAACATGATCGAGGCGAAGAAGGAGTATATTTCGCTCACGGCGAAGTCGGCCCGTCTGGACGACTCTCGGATCTGCCAGAGCGACAGGCTTCCTTTTGCCATCGAAAAGGCCGCCGCGATTCTGGAGGAGATGATCGCGCTCGACCCGGAGATGCTCGTCGTGGCAAGGGTCCGCATGTACGGCATTCCACGCGTGATCCTCGTGCCCGGACAGGGGTACGGCACGTACGACTGGAACGACCACACGCTGCTGATACCGGCCTTTCCCTCCTACAGCCCGGAGCGGGCGGCCGCCTACGCCCTGGGGACGTTCCGCTGGGACAGCGACGAGGACCGCGTCATCAAGAACAGCTACGAACTCATCAAGGAGAACCGGGACAAATCCATCCTCGACCTGAACACGTCGTTCTACAAGGACTACTTTCTCTGGCTCACGAAAGAGAAGAAGGGGTACCGAATCCTGCCCCGCAACACGCACAAGGTCTTCATCCAGATGTTCGCACCCCAGAAACAGGAATGAATACAAAAAAAGGAGAATCTCATGTTTGAACGAATCATCATTCTGATCCTCGGAAGCGCCATCCTCTATCTTCTGCGCTTCAAACTGCTGAAAAAGCCGCTTTCACCGGTGCGCTCCATTCTCGTCGCCGCAGTCGTCATGGTCGCGGGAATTCAGTTCCACTACGCCTTTCTCCCCTACGAGACGTTCCGGGGGGGCGTCACCTATACATCGCTCGCATTCATCGCCTTCCTGATGCTCCCGTACGGCTACCGCAAGACCGCCCCTTCCAAGAAGGAAAGCGTGGAAAAGTAGCCGTCCCACTGCATTCTTCATAAGAGGCGGAGCGGAAATGGAGAGAAACGAAGCGATGCACGCATCAGCCGTTGCGGGGAATTTCAAGAAGACGCTGCTGCTGTGGGGGGCGCTGCCGACGTCGAGAGCCGAAGAACGCGGCCCCTGCGTCTTCGTGTCGACTGGAACGGCCATACCCGACCAGAACTACGCATACAGCTCCGGAGAAGAGGACGCCGAAGAGAATGTTCTTCGGTCCGCACGTTTTTTTACCGGGCAGGGAATGCCGTTTACGTGGTGGTTTCCCCCCGGAACACGCGGAGAACGATTCCGGAGGGCGCTTGAGGAGCGCGGGATGCCGGAGCGATGCGCGCCGCCCGCGATGTTCATGGCGCTCCACGCTTCCGGGGATCGCCCCCAGCTTCCTTCGGAGTGCGCCGTCCGCAGGGCGATCTCGCCCGCGGAGGCCGGAGAATGGGCGCGCTCCTCTCTCGAAGGGTTCGGCTCGGGGCCGGAGCATCAAGACTCCTTTTCCGCATTCTGCTCGTCGCTCGCGACGCCGCCTTTCGCCGAGCCGTTCAGGCTGCTGACGCTCCGCGTCGGCGGGAATCCGGGCGCGACCGCCCTTCTCTCTCTGACCGAGGGCGTCGCGGGGATCTACTACTTCTCCGTTCTCCCCGCCTTCCGCAGGCGCGGACTGGGGAGATATCTGCTGTCGGAAACGTTGGAGGAGGCGCGGCGCTCCGGCTGCCGCACCGCCGTGCTCCAGGCCTCCCCCATGGGATATCCGTTGTACGAAAGCGCGGGTTTCGCAGCGTGCGGCCGCTTCACGGTCCACTCCGCCGATCCCGACGCATGTTAAGGCGTTTACCGTCGGACCTCCATAAGGTCGCGCAGCGTTTCACGGACGCGACGCGCACGCCGTCCGTCCACAAGCGCCACGATCTTGTCGCCCGCCGCAAGCGCCGTCTCTCCGTTCGGCAATATCTCCTCCCCGGCCCGATCGATGCTCACGAGCAGACAGCCCGAGGGAATCCCGGCATCCCGTACGCGCACGCCGTCAAGCGGCGCTCCGTGAGAGACCGTTCCTTCGAGCAGCACCTTCCCGGCCTCGTTGCACGTATCGCACTTGCGGAGCATGCGGAGAAGGAGCGAATCGTAGATCGGCCGCGCGCGCAGAAGATCCGCGACCACGTAGGCGGTCACCGCGACAGCCGAGACTGAGAGCAGGTGCGTGAACGACCCCGTCATCTCCGTGATGAGAACTATGCCCGTGATCGGCGCGCGCACCACGGCCGTGAAAAAACCCGCCATGCCCACTATGAGAAAGTTGAGCACCACCGCCTGGTCCAGACCGTACACCTGCGAGGCGACGGTCCCGTAGAACGCGCCGAGGGACGCGCCGACGGCGAGCATGGGGAGGAAGATGCCGCCCGCGGCCCCCGAACCGAAACAGATCGATGTGAAGAGGAGCTTCCCGGCGAAGAGCAACAGAATGAAGCTCGCAGGACGCCCCCCATGGCCGAGATACTCCACAAGCGTATGCCCCCCTCCCAGAATTTCGGGAAGAAAGGAGGCGGTCGCCACGGCGAGAAGCGCGGGGAGGACGACGCGGCAGGACGCGGGAAGCGACAGCTTCCCGTAGAGCGTCTGCATTTCGAGGATGGCGCGGCAGAAGAGCGCGCCTCCGACGCCGCAGAACGCGCCCAGCACGAGAAAGTGTCCGTAGTACTCCAGCGGCAGGGGAGTCGGGACGCCGAAGGAGAACACCGGCCCCAGCCCGAAGAACTTCTTCGACAGGAAGTCCGCGCCCAGCGAGGCCATCATCGCCGAGAGCAGAATCAGGGGGGAGAAGCTCTTGTGCACCTCTTCGAGTGCGAAGATCACGCCCGAGAGCGGCGCGTTGAACGCGGCGGCGAGCCCCGCCGACGCGCCGCTGGAGAGCAGCAGCCGCTCCTCCATCTTCGTCTTTTTCTGAAGACGGGCGAGCCCTTTCCCGACCGCCGCGCCGATCTGCACCGACGGCCCTTCGCGCCCGAGCGAGAGCCCGAGGGCGATGGCCAGACCTCCGCCGAGAAATTTCGCCCCCAGCACCCGAAGCCAGTTCATCGAAACGCACCCTAAAAGCTCTCCCTCGACCTGCGGAATGCCGCTTCCCCGCGCCATCGGTTCTTTTTCCATAAGCAGGCCGATGAAGAGCGCCGCGAGCGCCCAGACGCAAAGAAGCACCGGCGTCGGAAGGGCGAGCCCGCCGGTGAGCGCTCGAAGCGAAAAGGCTTCCGCATGCCCCAGGAGTAGACGGTAGCAGATCGAGGAGAACCCCGCCGCAAGCCCGACGGCGATCCCTTGGGAGACGATGTGCACCCGGAAGCGGCTCTCGGCCGTCAGCAGAGCGTAGCGCCGCATTGGCGAAAAGGCCCTATTCGCCGGGTTCCAGCAGCTCGACCACCGACGCGAGATGTTCGCGGATCGGAAGATTCTGCGGGCACTTCTCTTCGCAGGCGCCGCACTGAACGCAAGCGCTCGCTCTCGCCCCCGGCTTCAGGAAGACCGGGTAGGTCGCCTTCGCCCGCTCGACGTCGTCGAACATGAAGGCGATGTTGTAGCGGTTGAAACACTCGGGGATATTCACCCCCGCGGGACAGGGCATGCAGTACTGGCATGCGGTGCACCCCACCTTCATCCGGGTGCGGTACTCCGTCGTGACGCGGGAGATCATCTCTCGCTCGGCCGCCGTCAGCGAGTTCGGCGCGCCCTCCTCCGCGGCGGAGAGGTTGTCGTCGAGGTCGCTCTCAGTAGTCATGCCGCTGAGCACCACGCCGACCTCGGGGTGATCCCAGATCCAGCGGAGCGCCCACCCTGCGGGCGTGAGCTTCTTCGGCGATTCGTTCCATATGCGCATCATCGCATCGGGGACGTTCTGCGCCAGGTTTCCCCCTCTGAGCGGCTCCATGATCACCATGCCGACTTCCCGCTCCGCGGCGTACTTCAGCCCCTCCGTGCCCGCCTGGTAGTTCGTGTCGAGGAAGTTGTACTGGATCTGGCAGAAGTGCCACGACCAGTCGTCGACGATCTCCTTGAAGAGCGGCAACCGGTCGTGGAAGGAAAAGCCCGCCCGCCGGATCCGTCCGTCGGCGAGGGCTCTTTCGAGGAACTTTCCGTAGTCGTTCCGCTTCATGATCTCCCAGCGGTCCGCGTTCAGAGAGTGGAGCAAATAGTAGTCGATATGGTCCGTACGGAGTTTCTTTAATTGCTCGTCGAGGAGGCGATCCATGTCCGAGGGCGTCTCCACCATCCACGTGGGAAGCTTCGTCGCGAGGAAGACCTTCTCGCGATACCCGCCCTCGAGCGCGCGCCCGACCACCGGTTCGCTCTCTCCGCCGTGATAGGGCCAGGCGGTATCGATATAGTTCACGCCTCTGTCGATGGCCGAATGAAGCATCTCCGTTGAACGCGGTTCGTCGATCTTCCCCTCGCCATCGAGAGGGAAGCGCATACAGCCGAAACCCAGAATGGACACATTGTCCCCTGTCCGGGGCATTGTACGGTAGAGCATAGAATACACGACCTCCTTTACAGTCTCTCAGGCACGCCGGCACGGGTTTTCAGACTCCGCGAACCGGCGCGACGAGCATCCTCTCGTGTCACATACCTATTATCGCATACATACTTCGCCAACGCAGCCGTGCCGCATCCAAAGAAAAGGTCCGGAGCATCGCCCCGAACGGAGCGATGTCCGAACCTTTCCGTATGACGCGGGCAACGGAAGCGGGGGCCTCCGCCGAGGCGTTCTCAGAAATTGAGCAGAGACAAAATCTCGTCGATCTCCGCGTCGGTGATGGTGAGCGCGGGAAGAAAACGGATTCCGCCTCCGGTGACGTTCAGCAGAACGCCGCGCTCGAAGGCCTTTTTTTTCACCTCGCCGGGGTTCTCGGCGCTCACGCCGATCATGAGCCCCGTCCCCCGGGTCCCGCGCGCCCATGAAAGCAGCGCCAGCCGTTCGCGGAAGCGTTCCCCCTTCCGTGCGACGTCTTTCAGAAGCGAGGGGGTGATCAGCGAGAGCGTCGCTCTTCCGGCGGCGAGCGACACGGGATTCGGCGCGAAGGTCGAACCGTGTTCCCCGGAGGCGAAGGGCGACCATTCGCAGAAAATCGCCGCTCCGAGCGGAAGCCCTCCGCCGATCCCCTTCCCCATGGCGATGATATCCGGACGGATGCCGAAGTGTTCGTAGGCGAAGAACTTTCCCGTGCGCCCCAATCCGGCCTGAATTTCGTCGGCCACGACCAGAACTCCCCGCTCTTTTTGTAGATCCGTCACCGCCTCGGCGAGATCTTCGGGAATGGGGAAGACTCCGCTGTTTCCCTGGATACACTCAAGAAAGACAGCCGCGATCTCGTTCTCCCGGGCGAACTTCAGCAGCGCATCTCCCTTGAGAGGAAGGAAAGCACAGTGCGGGATCAGGGGGTCGAACGGATGGCGGATCGACGGCCCCCACGTGACGGAGAGCGCGCCCAGGGTACGCCCGTGGAAATTGCCCTCGAAGGAGACGAGCGCCCCCTCCCGGTTCTTCTTCACCGCTTTCAGCGCGGCCTCTACGGCCTCGGCCCCGGAATTGGCGAAGAACACCTCGCCCTTCCGCCCGGTCATGGCGAACAGCATTTCGGCAAGCGCGGGCGCGTCCGGGTCGAGGAAGTAGTTCGACAGGTGCGTGAAGCGCTCGGACTTCTCTTGGATCGCTCTGACGACTTCAGACCGGCTGTGACCGAGCGGCAGCACGCCTATGCCCGAATACGTGTCGAGGAAAACGCCCTTGTCGGTGTAGATGCGCACGCCCTCGGCGCGCTCGACGACAAGCGGGTACGGAGCGTAGACGGGGGAGAGCATTGCGCTACTCCCCCAGCCCGAATTCGGCCACGAGCGCGCGGAGCGCCTCGTCGCCCTCTTCGCGGGAGACCAGCGCGGAGATCTTGATCTCCGACGTCGTGGTCCCCAGCATCTTGATACTCTTCCGGGAGAGCGCGCCGAAGAAGCGGGCGGCGACGCCCGGCGCCGATTTCATCCCGACGCCGACCGCGGAGATCTTCGCCACGTTGCGGTCCTCCGTGACGCTCCACCCGTCCCACGGAGCGAGCGTCCGCCGTACGGTCTCCAGCACGGCCTTCTCCTTGGCGTCCACAACGGTGAATGTTAGATGGGAGTGGCCGTTCTCGTTCACCGTGGAGATCATATCCACGTTCACCCCCTGCGCCGCGAGACCTTCGAAGAGCGCGCTGACGGCCTCCATGGAGGCGGGCATGCGGACGATGTTCACCCGTATCTGATCGCTGTCCGTGGTCACTCCCGTGACTACGGGCTGTTCCAGCCACTCGGGAAGGCTGTTCACCACATAGGTCCCCCTTTCGTCGGAGAAGGTCGATGCACAGTACAGATCGACCGAGTATTTTTTCGCTATTTCCACCGCCCGGGAGTGGAGCACCTTCGCCCCCAGCGAGGAGAGTTCGAGCATCTCGTCGAAGGTGATGTACTCCAGCTTTCGCGCCCCCGGGTGTTTGTTCGGGTCGCAGGTGTAGACCCCCGCCACGTCGCTGTAGATCTCGCACGGACAGCCGCACTTGGCGGCGACCGCGACCGCCGACGTGTCGGAGCCACCCCGCCCCAGAGTGGCGACGTCGCCGTCGGGGGTGATCCCCTGGAAACCGGTGACGACGACGACGCTTCGCATCTCGAGCTGCCTTTTCAGCTTGTTCAAGTTGAGATCCATGATCCGCGCGTTGCTGAAATCGCCGGTCGTGGTCATCTCGAGCTGGAACGCGTTGTAGGAGAGCGCCGGAATTCCATGGTCGCTCAGCGCCATCGCCAGGAGGGCGGAGGTCATCTGCTCTCCCGTGGCGAGGAGCATGTCCAGCTCGCGGGGCGACGGATCGTCCGACACCTGCTGCGCCAGCGAGATCAGCGAGTTCGTGGTCTTCCCCATCGCGGAGACCACCACGACCAGCTTCTCCCCCGCGTCCACGCGCTTCTTTATCCTGGCTGCCACATTTTTTATTTTTTCGGGCGTGGCCACCGACGACCCGCCGTACTTCTGCACGATCACTTCCGGATCTCTCCCCTTCGTCCGACCAGTTCGATCACTTGAGCGTGCGGAGATCCTGGACTATCTCCGTCTTCGACTCCGTTTTCGCGTCGACTTCCTTGATCACCTTCGCGGGCGATCCCGCCACCACGGTGCGCGGCGGAACGTCCTTCGTCACAATGGCTCCGGCCGCCACGACGGCGCCCTTTCCGACCCGTACGCCCTCCAGGATGACCGCGTTCGCGCCGACGAGTACGTTATCTTCGATAACCACGGGCGTCGCGCTCGGGGGCTCGATCACCCCCGCGACCACCGATCCGGCGCCGATATGGCAATCCGCGCCGATCTCGGCCCGCCCCCCGACCACGACGTTCATATCGATCATGGTCCGTTCGCCGATCACCGCGCCGATGTTGATCACCGCGCCCATCATCACCACGGCGCCCTTGCGGACGTCCACCATGTCGCGGATGATCGCGCCCGGCTCGATGCGCGCCTCGTACTTCGTCAGGTCGGCAAGGGGAACGGCCGAGTTGCGGGCCGTAATCTCCACGTGGGCGGAGCGGATCTTCCCCGCGTTCTCCACGAGCACGCGCTCCACGTCGTCGCGGTCGCCGAGCAGAATGCCGAAGTCCTTTCCCCCGATGAATGTGATCCGCTCGCCGTCGAGTCCCTCAAGATCCCCGGCGATGTACGCCTTGGCGGGCGTTTTCTTCTTCGACTCCTTGATGAGCCGTATTATCTCTTCAGTCCGCATGAAAGGACCTCCTCGAAAGTGTAGAATCCCGGCGCCGCGGAGACCGCGAACTCCGCGGCCTTCAGCGCGCCGAGGGCGAAAACGCTCCTCGAAAGAGCCCGGTGCGTCAGGGAGAGCACTTCCCCCTCGTTCGCGAAGAATACAGTATGGTCTCCCGGCACGCCTCCCATGCGCAGCGAGTGCGTCGGGCAATCGCGCCCCGTCGCTTCCCGAAGGAGAATCGCCGTCCCCGAGGGAGCGTCCTTCTTTTTATTGTGGTGCGTCTCGCTGATCTCCGCGTCCCAGTCGGCGAAGAACGGGGCGAACTCGCGGAGCATCATCTTCAGCAGCGTGACGCCTGTTGCGAAGTTGAAACTCTGTACCACCGCGGTCTGCTCCCCGAGGATTCGCACTTCGGCCAGCTGCTCCGCGGAGAGACCGGTCGTCCCGATCACCAGCGGGCAGGCGAAACGCCGCGCCGCCGCAATAGTCGAAGGAAAGGCCGCCGGAAGGGAGAAGTCGACCAGCGCCTGCGGCGTCCCGGTATGCGTTTCTCCGTCGACGTCAAGGGTAAAAACGAGGTCGTGCGCGGCGAAGGCTTTTCTGATTTCGCCGCCCATCCTCCCCGCGGCGCCTACAAGACCGTACCTCATAGCGCCGTTCCGCACTCCTTCATGGAGGCGTCTATGATCGCGACACACTTCTCCGACGCCGGAACGAGCGGCAGGCGAAGTTCGTTGCGGCAGAAGCCGAGCCTGCTTGCCGCGTACTTCACGGGGATCGGATTCGCCTCGACGAAGAGATTCTTCATGAGGGGGAACATCCTGTGGTGCAGCTCGCGCGCCTTCTCCACATCGCCCGCGAGGGCCAGCCGGATCATGTCGGACGTCTCGCGCGGCATCACGTTGGAGAGCACGGAGATCACGCCGTCGCCGCCGCTGTTCACAAGGTGGAAAGCCTGGTCGTCGTTCCCCGAGAGAATGGCGAAATCGGGGCGTTCCTTCTTGATGAGGCGTACGAGCATGTCGATCTGGGCCATGTCCCCCGCCGCCTCCTTGATGCCCGAGATCATGCGGAGCTTGCTCAGACGATGGACCGTCTCCGGCGCGATGTTCGACCCGGTCCGCCCGGGCACGTTGTAGACGATGATCGGCGTCTTCACGTTCTCCGCGACCGCCTTGAAGTGCTGATAGAAGCCCTCCTGCGTCGGCTTGTTGTAGTACGGCCCCACGATCAGGAGACCGTCGGCGCCCAGTCCTTCCGCCTGCTGCGACAGCAGGATCGTGTTCGCCGTGGAATTCGTCCCCGTGCCGATAACGACGGGAACCCTTCCCGCAGCGATCTTCACCGCGAACTTGATGATCTCGGCCCGTTCGTCGGCGGTGATGGTCGGACTTTCACCGGTGGTTCCAAGGACGACGAGGAATTCCACGCCCCCTTCGATCTGCCAGTTCAAAAAACGCTCGAAACTCTCGTAATCCACGCTCCCGTCCTTGAACGGTGTTATCACCGCGGTACCTGTTCCTCCAAACATCGCTCGCACCTCCTGATCGTAGTGTCGGTTCCCTATGCAAAAAGGCCCGTCCCCGAAAGGGACGAGCCTGAACTCGCGGTACCACCCTGATTGGACATGTCGAAATATGTCCCGCTCGAACCTTGTGACGGAGGTCCAGGCCGTGAACGTACTCCGACGAGCGCCCATGTGTACGGGCGCGTCTTTCCGCTCCAGCTCACCGGGCTTTGGGCCTTTTCTCCGCCGCTGGAACGTCTTTCAGCCGATGAACGTTCCTCTCTGTCAGCGACGCTTCGTAAAAAAGGCGATCCGGTTCATCGCTTTTTCGAATCTCTCGATATGTTGAGTGATTTTAGGCAAAGAACGCCGATTTGTCAACTGCGAATTTTTACAGCTGTGACGGGACAGCGATAATGTCATCCCTAAACGGGACAGGGGAAATGTCATCTGTCATTCTAAGTGAATGATGAGGAGCGATGTTTTCTTGAGTCTGAAAGAAACGACGAAAGCGGTGATTCTGGACAGGGTCGTGAAA
>JAHDKT010000072.1 GCA_018436725.1 Synergistaceae bacterium
ACGATGAATTGTCTACAGGCCGTTCTTTTTTCAAGGTGCTTTATTGTTCCGCACTGCCGCCGGGACGAAACAGAGAACATTCAATCCATACAATCCATACTTTATCATTGTGAATTGGAAAAGATTCCTCCGTCAGTCAGGCCCCCCCTCACACCCCGAACAGCTTCTCCCGCTGCGACAGCCTCACAATCACGTACTCCTCCCTGTTCAGCTCCTCCGGGAGTTTGTCCTTCAGAATCGACGCGACGAACTGGATTCCCTTCTCGTTGACGAGTTGCGCGGTCAGCAGCAGTTGGTTGTCGTGCATCAGCTCCTTTTTGTCGTTCAGGAGGAAGTGCATGCAGGGGATGCCCTCCTGGTCGGCGAAGAGTGTGTAGGCGATGTCGAAGCAGACTATTTCGCCCTGCTTCTTCCCCGAGCTGAAGTTGAGGTTGAAGGTCGAAAACTCGTAGAGACGGCGGCCTTTTACCGTCTTCCGGTCGACTTTCAGACCGTATTTTTCTCCGTAGAGCACGTTCGACACGGCGGAGAAGTGTCTGTTGAACTTGATGATCTGCTCTTTTATCCGCTGGGCGGCGTCCTCGGAGAAGAGGCCGTCGTCTATTTCGGCGAGCCTGGCGTTGAGTTCGGCAAGGGCTGTGTCCACTCTGTCGAGCTGGCGCAGCGTGTTTTCGTATTCGCCCTTGAGGCGGTACTTTTCGTTCAGCTCGGCGATCAGCTTTTCAAGGCTCTCGAAAGTATCTCTCTGCACGACAAGGGCGTTCAGTCTTCGCTCTTCGCCGAGAAGATCGTGTATCTCTTTGCGCCGTATGGCGAGCTGGTGTTCTATCTCGGGCAGGTCTTTCTCGATGAAGCGCGCTTTTTCTTCCAGCATTCTGTTGTGGAAATCGCACAGATCCTGAAATGTCTTCTGGATTCCGCTGATCAGAGAGGTGGCCTGCATGTAGATCTGCTCCAACTGCTTCTGGTCGATATCGGACACGTCCGCCCGCATTCTGTCGCGGGCCTCCTGGACGAGATTTCCGCGCAGTTCGAGTTTGCCTATCTCGGACGAGACGAGGTTGAGCCGGTATTTTACCTCGTTCAGGCGTTCGAGATCGGATTCGAAGTCGGGGTCGAGATCGAGCGATTCTTTTCGGTGTTCCAGCTCCTCTATATCCGAATCGATGAGCGCCAACGCCGTTTCGTAGGCGGATTTGGTCTGTTCCGATTCGAGGCGCTCTTTGAATTTTATCTCGATGTTGATTTTCGTCCGCAGACGCTGCTTTTCGTCCCCCTGCTCGAATTCGCAGCCGAAGAGAAAAAGGAAGAGCGTTTCGTACTCGTCGGCGCGAGTGAACCGGTGCAGATGCTTCAAGGTGTTGTTGACGCTTGCGTCGCTGTAGCGGATATTGTGCGCGATGATCTGCCGGAAGGTTGGCTTCTTTCCGTAGTGTCCGGGGAAGAGCAGGTCGGTCAGCCCCTCTTCGAACTCGTCGTCGCTCTTGTCGATGCCGTCGATGCGCTGGATCTTCTCCTTGCGGGAGAGAAAGTTGCGTTCAATGAGCACCTCGCGGGAGGCTTCCCTCGACAGGTCGTCCGTGAGCGTCAGCGAGGCGAGCACCTTCTCCTTCAAAAGAAAGTCCTTGACGAGTTTGTACTCGTTCCGCCCGGTCTCGGGGTCGGTGTAAATTCCCTTGGCCGCTCCGCCGAGGCAGAAGTCTATCAGTTTGAGGACGGTCGTCTTGCCGACGTTGTTGCCGGTCTCCTTGCCGGAGCCGGGGGGCGTTTCGTCGACGATGAGGTTGAGTCCGTCGTGGAAGCGGATGTCCCGGACGACGCGCCCGTCTCCGCAGGTGATCTTCAGCGATTTCAGGAACATAGCTCCACCTCCCCCCGCGAGTTCATCGAGACGACGCCGAGGAGAAAGAGCCAGTCGAGGCAGAGAAGGAATACCGGCATGGTCATCTCCCGTTCGGTTCGTGTTTTTATGTAGAGTTCCACCAGCTCCATCGCGCGGCTTTCCTGAAGCGTCTTCAGAACGAATGCGCCGTTGAAGTAGATGGTCTGTTCGGGGTGAATGTTATCAGGCACAAGCATGGCGGTCTCCCGACGGATTTTCGAAGATTTTGCATCGGATGAAGGCGTCGACGACAAGTATCTGGACGCAGAGTTCCAGTTCTTCGTCGGGTACGGGTTTGTAGTTTGCGCTTGCCCGTATTTTTCGCAGCAGCGCGTCGACGACCGAAAAGAAGCGTCGGTCGGGGGTGAGTCCTTTTTCCAGACCAAGATAGATCGTGCGTACACCGTTCAGGACGGAAAGACTTTTGTTCGCTCCCTGTTTGTCGAACTCGGTGTAGATCGCCGCGATGCGATGACAGTGGATTTTGTAGTCTTCGATGAGCGGTCTGGCGAGGTAGAGGCGATTATATGTTATTTTCTCCTCGGGATTGAATGACCTCGTTTCGAAAGCGCCGGATTCGCTGTTCCAGTCCTCTTTGGAGAGAAGGTCGATGATCGCGGCGAGGTTCGACTCCGTCTTTCGCGGGTCGGGCTCGTCGCGGAGTTCCTTTTGGAGGAAGCTGTGAATTTCTTCCTGTCGGTCGGTTTCCAAGCCTCGGATTATAGCCAGAAGCGAGGGGATGTCGAGAATGTCTTCTTGGGGCGAAAAGCGCAGTCCGTTCGGGTTGCGGTACGTTGTGTTTCGCAGGCCGCTCGCGTTTTTGGAGATGGCGATGAACTTGAAGGTGTATCCTCCGTATGCGGGGTCGGCCTTAACGAGTGCGGATTCCACCTTGCGCTTCGTCGCGGTGGCGGAGACTTGAACGACGATTTTGTTTACGTCGTCGGCCAAATCGATGGCGGGCGTGTTGGTTTGCTCGGCGTTCAGGTCGCGGAGCTTCCAGTCGAAGAGCATGTTCAGGAAATGAAGAAAAAAAACCTCCGAGTGCAGATTCAGGTCCAGAAGGTTCAAGCCGCCGCGCACTTCGATCCGGTACGCGAGCGCGTTCAGTTTTTCTTCGATGGAGTTGAACCGGTCCAGACGCTTCATCGCCGCTCCTTGTTTTTGGCCGACGCCGTATTCGACGACGTCGAAATTTTTGTTTTTTCAGGCGGGTGATATGTTTCCTTTCACAAGATATAACATTAAGAACTTTTGTCAAGTCCTCTTAATGTTTTTTTCTTGCGAACATGGGGAGAAGATAGACGGTTGCTGGTTTCGAGGGGGGCGAACTGCGGCGATTGTTCGAACATCCGCCTCGAATACGAGCAAGGAGCGTTGCTGCGTCTCCGAGGCGAAGGTTCGTTATCGCATCAGGCCTGCGTTTCGATCAGGGGAAGCTGCTGCGGGTTGTCTCGCTTGGCCTGGGAGTGGTTCGCGTAGGTCGCCCAGTCGGGGGCGTACTCCTCTGACTGGTTTCCCCATACGTCCCATCCGGGGCGCGGACCTCGCGCGAAGAGTTCCAGATACGGCCCTTCGCTGCACGACTCGATCAGGCGATACTGCTCGTCGGGCTTTCTGCTGTGCTCTCTCTTCTGCGCCGTGATGATGTTCTCCTGAGAGCGTCCCGGCTGGAGGGTCCGGGCGTTCTTGCCCTTCACTCCGAAGAGGATCATCTCGGTGACGTTCCGGAAGTAGAAGCCGACTCCGCGGCGGTCGGGGCCTCCGTCCTTCCGCGTTTTGTACCATATCAGGTTCGTCTTGTATTCGAAGCCCCATGCCGCAAGCACCGTCAGTCCGTCGGGAAGCAGCGCGTTGGGAACCCATAAGTAGAGATGCGCGGTTTCGGCGGTGATCTTTTGTACAGGAAGACCGCAAATCTCGTCGAGCGGCATCGTCGGGTAGCGGTTGAGCCGTTTATGTTCGGGCGCCATCTTGCCGGTGCGGTTCGAGAACTGCCAGGGAGGATCGGCCAGGATGGTCCTGTATGTCTTTCCCCGCGCATGTTCGAGCAGGTCGTCCACTTGATTAAACATGTTCGTCTTCCTCGTAGAGGTGTTTGGTTATGCCGAACACAAGGATAGGACACCCGCCGCCGCTTCCGCCTTCGATTCTTGACCGTCGAGGTCCGTAATCCAAGATTTTTTCAAGCGAAAGGAATTCAGTACGGCCAGAATATCCGTCCACTCCTCCGGAAAATCCTGCGAAAGGATGGCGACGGCGTGCTTCCACTCGTGAACTTCGTAATTTTCTCTGATGTTGAGCGATATTAACTCTATCGGCATGTTTTCACCTCTTCCGCATCGTACCATATTTTCACGGATTTGTGACGCCTGTCGTCGGGGAAATACGTCCGTTGCGCTCTGCGTACCTTCAGCCTCTATGTTACTCTCGATCGGTGTGTTTGCCGGAAAGAGCCTTCCATGAATCACTCTCTTCGGCAGGCGAGAGAATGTCTCCGACGATCCTTCCGGTACCCCGCATGCTTCCGAGCCAGGAACTCCGGAGAGGAGGAGCTCCTGGAACACTTTGCGCCTCACATGTTTTCGAGATTTCCTTGCGCATCTTTTTCCTCCTCGTTCCATTTCAGTCCCCCGTCGTCGGAGGGCGTCTCGCCATCCCATTTGAAGATCCCGACGGAAATCAGCGCGAAAGAATAGCAGAAGCGTTCGGACTTTTCGTCTTGCTCGGAAACGATCTTCACCGAGGCCTGGAACCTGTCCCGGTCGATAGGCGAGAAAAAAAGCCGTATGTCCCTCAACGAAGGCGTCTCTCTTTTTTTCCTCTTTTTCTGCGGCAAGGCCTGAAATACAACCTCGGGAAAAAACACCCTTCTATTTTAAACGGCGAAGACGTCGGGTTCCGCGTCTTCTATCGTAAGTGACACCTTCCCTCCGGCAGCAAGGGCGAGCTGCACCATGGTTCTCAGAGTGAAGTTCGAAATGCTCGAATTCATGACCTTGCTGATGTATGCATCGCTTTTTCCCAACTTCCGAGCCAAGGCGGTCTGAGAAATCTTCTGTTTTTCAAGAAGAGATTCAAGCTCTTCGATGAAATCGAGTCTGACCTCTTCCATCCAGTATTCAGGGGTTTCCATGGCCTCTTGAAAAGCGGACGCGAATTCCGGACCGTAATGCATAGCCGTTACCTCCTATGTCGCCACCAAGTCGCCGTCAGCTTTGTCCTTAAAAGTAGGCGTCTCGTATTCTCTTCGCTCGCGCAATTTCGCCGAGACAGCGGCTCTCGGAGACCGTGCTATCCGGTTGCCCTTCACAAGATATAACATTGAGAATATTTGTCAAGCATTTTATTTTTGCAAACATAGTGAGAAAATAGGCGGCTTTTTTCGAGCGGGGGGAGCTGCGGCGATTGTACGAACATCCGCCTCGAATACGAGCAAGGAGCGTCGCCGCGTATCCAAGGCGGATGTTTTTGGTCTTTAATAAGTACTCGGGGAGCGGAGTTGTTATCCAACGGGACGTCCCGCATCACCCTCCGAGAATCGCGTCGATGAACTCCGCTTTTTTCTTCAGGCCCTTGCCGGGGATTCCCTTCTTCTTCATGATCTCTTTGAGTACGGGAAGAGTGGCCTTTTCAAGAACTTCACGGCTGAAGGGCTCTTCAGGCAGAGGCTGCGCGCTTTTCCCCGGCTTCTTTTCCGGCGTTTGACGCAGGATTTCTTCAAAAGCCTCCATCCTCTTCAACAAACGCTCCTCCATCCGTTCCAGTGCCGAAGGGAGGGAAGACAGTCCGTTCACTACGTCGGCGAAGGAGTCGATCCGGTGCGCAAGGCTTTCGAAGTCCCCCTTGACGGTGGCGCAGACGGCTTCCGTTCTCTGCGTCCCGGTGCGGAGCGCGGCGAGCGTAGCGGAAATATCCGCCTCTTTCGGGGGCATACCGGCAGCGGCGGGTTCTTCTCCCGCCTCGGTTCTTTTCAGAACGGCGAGCTGACGTTGAATCGCCTCCGTCGATTTCGGCAGGGCGACATAGGCGTTCACCATCTCCCCTTTCCGGGGGTCTTTTTCGCGCGCCCGCACGGCGGCCCAGTACTCGAGATGACGGTCCACCACCTCGAAGCTCTCGGGGCCCGTAGCCCTGAGCACGAGCGGCTTCAGCAGTCCGTCGCTCTCCAAAATCGAGTCGGCCAAACTTTCGACGGCTTCGGGGTCGAAACGGTCGCGGGGCTGCCTTGAAACGATGCTTGCAACATCCACAAGAAAGTGCCTCATTCTCTTATTCTCTCCATCCTGTCTTTGAAAGTATTTCATCCGCAAGGAGTTCGAAATCCTCCGCCGCCTGTCCTGCGGATGCGGCGGACTCCATCGCGCAGAACTCGAAGATCGACTTCGGGTCCGGAATATCCATA
>JAHDKT010000040.1 GCA_018436725.1 Synergistaceae bacterium
AAGGTGGCGTCCATTTCGGAGAACGTGCAGTCGATCGCGGCGACGATGCAGGAGCAGTCGGCGAGCGCGGAGGAGATGACGGCGGGGATGGACCACGTTGCGCGTTCGGGAGCGGAGATCGCCGAGCAGGTGGAGAGCATCGACCGTTCGATGGACGAGCAGGGACGGATGACGGAGAGCATCGCCGCAACGGCGCAGGATCTCGTGCGTCTGTCGGAGGAGATGCAGCGCTCGGTCGGACGCTTCAAGGTCGCCTCGGACGGGATCGGACTCGCGCTGAAAAAGTGAGGCGAGCTTGCGCTGAAAGGCTGAACTTCGCAAGCGAAATAAGACACCGCATACGGGTGAAGAGGAACATGCCTCTTCACCCGTATTTAGTGTATGAAACAAAATGGTATGAATGAATCTTTGCAAAAGACATGGCGCATGATAAAGTGCTGAAGTGAAAGGTTCTTTATTAGGAGAAAGGGGGAAGATACATGTCTATCAAGGGGAAGCTTTGGGGGATAGCGATCTGCATGTTCTTGGTCATAGGCGGTATGATGGGCGTCACGTTCGTCCGCACCACGTCGGTGGTGTTGGGGCAGATGCAGAGCACGGGCGCGGAGAGCGTCCGCCGCGCGGCGGACAACATCAACATTCAGTTCATGAGTCTGGAGGCGGTGCTCCGCAACGCTGCGGCGGCGGTCGAGTACAACTGGAAAACCCACGGAAGCGACGCCTCCGAGAAGGTGATTCCGCTGATGACCTCCCTGACGCAGAAGAACAAGGCGCACGGAGTCACGGACATCTACATGGGCTTCGAGGCGGACGGATGGTTCGCCGACGGAACCGGCTGGGTTCCCGACAAAGGGTACGACGCCCGGACACGCTCCTGGTACAAGGAAGCGGTCGCTGCGAAGGGACCTATCGTGACCTCTCCATACCTCGACGGCATCACGAAACAGATCATCATCTCCATGACGATGCCGACCTACGGCGACGGGGGAAAACTTCTCGGCGTCGTCGGCATCGACATAGATTTGGGCTGGCTCTCCGACTTCGTCGGCGGGCTGAACATCCTCGGCGCGGGGAGTGGTCTGCTGCTCACCAAGGAAGGCGTGCTGGCCGCAGGCCCCGCCGCGTTCAAGGAACAGGTGATGAAGGGGAACGTCGTCTCGGACGAATTCTTCCCCGAAGGACTCCGAACCGCCGCATCTCTCATGATCGGAGGCCGCGAGGGACAGGCCTCGTTGACGATGCTCGGCGAGGAACAGGAGTTCTTTTACGCGCCGACGAAGGCCGGACTGCCCATAGCGGTCTTTTTCCCCAGAGCGGTTATTTCGGAGATCAGAAGATCCATCACCATGACGCTGCTCTTTATTGCAACGGCCGCTTTCTTCGTGGTCGGCACGGTGATTTTCTTCATCACGCGGAACCTGAACCGTTCGGTCTCGGCGATGAGCGCGGTCACCGATCGCCTGGCCCAGGGCGACTTCTCCGTCTCCTACCGGATTCGAGGGAGAGATGAACTGGCGGTTATTTCCGCCCACCTGAACAGCATGATCGAATCGCTGCGCGGCGTGTTTCTCTCCGTACGCGGCGAGGCTCAGGAGACCGCTCAGAGGGCGGAGACGCTCGCCTCTCTCTCCGAGCAGACGGTGGCCTCGATGGAAGAGGTCAGCGCCTCGATCAGCAAGGTGATGGAGCTTGCCGAGAGCGGCGCTGCGGCGCTTGAAGAGACGAACGCTTCCGTCGAGGAAATCGCCGGTTCGGCGGCGAGCGCGGCCAATTCCGCGACCGAAGGCGCCGAATCGGCCGCGCTCGCGTCTTCGACCACGGACGCCTCCGTCGAAGATGTCGAAGGATTCATTACAAGCGTTAAAGGCGCCGCGGCCGAGTCGGTTCGCAGCGTGGAGCGCATCCGCGAACTTGGGAAGTCCGTGGACGATATCAGCGGGTTCGTGGCAACCATCACATCCATAGCCGACCAGACGAATCTTCTGGCCCTGAACGCGGCGATCGAGGCCGCACGCGCCGGAGAGGCCGGACGAGGGTTCGCCGTGGTCGCCGAGGAGGTGCGCAAACTCGCCGAGGACTCCGCACGGGCGGCGTCGAATGTAAACAAGCTCATAGCGGATCTTCAGAGGCACTCGTCCGAATCGATCGATGCGACCAGGGCCACGGGCAACATCCTCGACGAAGCGGTAAAGCGCGCGGCGCAGACGCAGAAGAAGCTGGAGGAGACCGTAGGCGCTATTGCGAAAGTAGCCGAAGCCGTGCAGAACATCGCCGCCGTGAGCGAGGAGCAGGCGGCCTCCAGCCAGGAGATGACCACCGCCATCCGCAGCGTCAGCGATACGACGAATTCCATGGTGGGCGCCGTGGGTGCGATCAAGACATCTTCGGGCGAAACAACGAAGGCTGCGGAACACATCGCCTTGGAGGCGCAGAGTATGTCGCAGGCGGCCGATACGCTCCTCCAACTTGTGAACCGCTTCTCCGTAGGCGAGCGGGCGCTTCCCGCAAAGACGGAGAAACTGCCCGCGAAACGCGGGTGATATCCATCGAAAAATCTGTTAGAATTGTCGTAAAGAGTTCATTCGGCAGGATCTTTCGGAAGGAGGAAAAGAAATGGCGGAACAGCAGCTTGTCGTGTTCGCCCTCGGCAAGGAGGAGTTCGGCATCGATATCTCCCGTGTCCGGGAGATCGTCAGACTGCAGAACATCACCACCATCCCCCAGTCCATGGACTTCGTCGAGGGGATAGTCAATCTCCGGGGGCAGATCGTCCCGATCGTCGATCTGTGCAAAAGATTTTTGGTGGCGGACAGAAGCGGCTCCAGCGATACGGAACGCCGGATCATCGTCGTCAACATGTCGGGACAGAACATCGGCATTCTCGTGGACGGAGTCTCCGAGATACTCCGCATCCCGGACGAGTCGATCGAGCCGACGCCTCCCATCGTGGCCGGCGGCGTCAGCTCCGACTTCATCCGAGGAGTGGCCAAGGTCGAGGGCAGGCTGATCATCTTCCTCGATCTTGATCGCATCTTCTCGGTCGAGGAGCAGGAAGCGCTCACTCAGTCGTCGGAGTAGAGAACATCGGGCGGATGGCGGACCTCGTAACCGTACGGGGTCCGCTTTTTGCATGTGTATCGTTTCCGCTTTTTACGTGATATGATTCTCTCGTGGAAGGTGCGTACGCCATATTTCCCCCAACGAAACAAGACCGAGGATGTGAACCGTGTGTCGGAAGATGAGAGCATAGAAATACGCATAGGGCAACGAATACGGGAGATGCGAAAGGCCGCCGGACTCACGCAGCAGCAGCTTGCTGAGGCCTCGGGACTTTCGAAAGCCACCCTGTCCAAAATCGAACTGGGGCAGATCAGCTCTCCTATTTCGACATTTTCGAGAATAGCCAAGTGTTTGAACCTTACCTTCGAGGATTTCATCCGGACCGGCGAACCTATGAGCTACCTTATCATCCGCAAGGATGATCCCCGTCCGCTGGCCAGTCAAAAAGCGCCGTACGGGTATCGTTTCGAACTTTTAGGAGAGCGCTGGCCCAATAAGAACATCGTGCCGTACATGATCACATACGACCCTGACCCGCGGAACAAGACGCGCCCCAACTTCAAGCACGAGATGGACGAGTTCATCTACGTTCTTGAAGGCAACCTCGACTACTACTATGAGAACGAAATCTTCTTCCTGGAACCCGGCGACTCCATTTTTATCGACGGCAGCAGGACCCACGGAGGAAAGGCGCACGGCGACAAACCTTGCCGCGCGCTGCTCTTCGCTATCTCGAAGAAATAGAACTCTCCGGCGTATCGAACCAAAGCCGGGGATACGCGGCCGCCCGGTATCGCTTACCCGGCGGCTTTCGAGTACTCCGCTATCCGCCGCAGCGTCATTCCCTCCAGGCCGAGGTGGCGCATCGTATGTCCCTTGACGAGATACTCCGTGTCGTGAAGGAAGGAGGCCGTTTCGATGACGAGCGACACTATGGGCATCGAAAGTCCGGCTATTCTTCCCATCAGCATCCCCGGAACCATGCAGAACGGAACGTCCTCGGTCAGATAACGGCTTTTCACGCTGTGACCGACGATATCCTCGTAGGGGCTTTCGGGACTGTTGACGTATTCGTAGATCGTCGCAGCGGAATTCGCCCCGTAGTACATCTTAAGCTGCTCCATCGTCGACATCAGATCGAGCCCCAGAGCGGCGCCCGCCGCAAGGCGCTCCTCGTCCATCCGCATCATTTTTTCGGAAACGAGCGGCGTAATGCCGTCCATATAGTGCCGGAACGTCCCCGGATTCCTCTCTATGTCGCCGTAGTTGAAGAGAATCGGCATCGGGTGCAGCGTGTAGTTGATGTTGTCCAGGTCGATTTCAAGGACGCCTCCCGCGGCCGGAAAAAAGTCGACGACTCCCGAGAAGACGCTGTTGATGATCTCCAACGCGCTTCCGTTGTTCTCAAGAGGCCACGTCCCCAGCTTCATGCGAAACTTCTTCTTGTAGATGTTCACCGTGTCGAAAGCGGCGATGCGACAGGCGTAGGGGAGGCTTGCCGTCTCCGAGATCGAGATTGTCGCCGCGCACCCCGCCCTCTTCATCATCTTCCGCAACAGAAAAGAGGCGTAGTTGCCGGGGACGACGAAAACGTGCTGCCCGTCCCGCAGATACGGAATCAGCTTGGCGAAGATCGGCTCGTGAGCGAACGAAGGGACGACCACAAAGACGGCGTCGGCATCCCCGACGGCTTCGCCCATGTCCATCGTGACGACGATCCTGCCGCCGCATTCCACATCGCCTTTCAGAAACATCTCGCCCGTTTGGCGAAGCCGTCGAAAGTCCTCCGTTTCCTCCAGAGGTTCGTACATGGTGACGGAGAAGTCCCCCTTCGCCGCGAACTGCGCTGCGAAAGCCCTGCCCCCGTTGCCGCTGCCCAGCACCGCCAACTTTATTTTATTTTCATTCAAAATAAACTCCTCCTTCGTCAAATAAAAAATCTTGTAAAAAAGGGGGAGGCCCCTCCGAAGACGCCTCCCCTCGTCGAACCTTCTAGTGGACGATCTTGGATTTCCCCTCGTCGAACACCTTTTCGCCGACGATCTCCCGGACTACCGGCCAGACCTTCTCCCGGACCTTCTGCGCGATGACGTTCAGCTCTTCGTCGCTCAGGCGGAGAATCTTGATACCGTAATCCTCGAGCTTTTTCTCCTGCTCGGCCGTTTCGGCCTCCATCATGGAGATTCTGCGCTCCTCGAACGCTTTCCCGGCCTCGGAGACGATCTTCTTGTCATCGTCGGAAAGTTCGTCCCACAGTTCGGCGTTCATGATGAGGAACCACTGCTCGAAGTGGGTGTTCGCGGGGATGTAGTACTTGATGACATCCCGGAAGTTCGAGTAGTACCCTTCGGCTCCGGAGCCGAGCGCGCCGTCGACGATGCCGGTCTGGATGGCGGTGAAGGCCTCTGCGAAGGGAAGCGGCGTCGGCTGATAGTTCATGGTCTCGGCCATCAGCTCGAAGGATTTCGCCGGCGGCACACGAAGCTTTACGCCCTTGCTCGCCGCCGGATTTCCGGGCTCGACCGGCTCCTTCGACGTGGCGATACCGCCGAAGTAGACGGGCCATACCGCCACGATCTTGATATCCTGTTTCGCCAAAATCTCCGACATCCAGTTCATGAACGGGGTTCCGGAGAGGTAGTTCTTCCGCACGCCGTTCCAGTTGTTCACCAAATAGGGAAGATTGACGAGCTGGATCGCCTGGTCGGACGCGGGAAGGAACGGCTGCACCGCCATCTCGATCGCGCCAAGGCTTACCCGCTCCTGAACAACGCCGTAATCTCCGAGCTGGCTTGCCGGGAATACCTTCAGCTCGATCCGCCCGTCGGAATCCTTGGCCAGCTTTTCCGCAAGCCAGTGGATATCCTTGTCCACCGAGGCCCCGGCCGGCCGCACGTGGGAGATCTTCCACGTGTACTTCGGCGCCGCGAACGACGCGGAGGCGAAGTACACCAACGATACGAGCACCGCAAAACACAGACACTTCTTCAACATAGCTACCCCTCCTTTTGATTGTGCGGGACCGAAGCCCCGTCTAAAAACCTCTCTCCGCATGCTCCATTATCTGCCGAACGCTCATTCCTTCCAGCCCCAGACGTTTCATCGTACGCCCCTCCCCGCGGAAGTTCCGGTCAAGAATGGCCGACCACATCGTCACCACGGCGTCCACCACCGGCGCCCGCACGCCCGCCGCCGAAGCCAGCTCCAGCATGGGGACGAGAAGGTAGGGAACGTCCTCCGTCACATACCGATGCGTCACGCTCTTCGGCGCGTCGTTTCCGTGGCTGCTGTACGCCGGATTGTTCGCCACCACCTCGTGAAGCGTGTTTCCTTCCATACGATAACAGTCCCGCATAAATTCGAGGGCCGATTTCAGATCGATGCCGAACGCCTTCCCCGTGGCGACGCGTTCGTCGTCGATCTTCTGCTGCAACTTGCCGACGGATTCCGTGATACCGTCCGAGTAGAAGCGGAACGCTCCCTTGGTGGACTCGATGCGCCCGGTATTGAGCAGCACCCCCGAGCTGTGGAAGACGAGGTTCATATTCTGCAGGCCGATGGCCAAAGTGCTCGGCGCTTCCCAAAGATCGATGACGAAGAACGGCCGGAGCTTCTCCACGAGCGAACGCGTCCGCTCCGCCGGCAGCGCGGCGATATTCACCTTTTGCTTCATCCCCCAGATGTTCACCGTCCCCGGCTTGTCGAGGCGGCAGGCGTACGGCAGAGTGTCGGTCTCGGCGAGGGTGACGTCGACGCCGGGGCGCTTCTCGCGAAGCAGCTTCGACGCCTCGAACGAGAAGAAGTTTCCCGGAATGAAGACGACGGTCGCGCCGTCCTCGAGCCAGGGGAGCACTTCATCGAAAAGGGGACGCTGCGCGAACGACGGAGAGACCATGAAGAGAAACCGCGCCCCCTTCGCCGCCTCCTCCCCCGAAGCGGTCGCCCGTACGGGAAACGCTCCTTCCATCGTTCCGGTCATCCGTATCTCTCCGCTTTCGATGATAGGGGCTATGCCGGAGACGAAATCGGGGTGCTCGAAGAGCGTCGTATCGCACCCTCCGCGCGAAAGATCCGCCGCAAGCGCCTGTCCTCCGTTTCCCGCTCCCAGAACCGAAACCTTAGTCAGTGACATGGTTTTTTCCCTCCTGTTGTAGATATGCGAACATCCAGTACCGTCCCGTCGCAGGGCGGCTTCCGTGTATTCCCGACGAAGTGTGAAGAAAAATTACTTTACTTGAGCAGCCCCATGACCCGCGGGAGGAAGAGCGAGAGTTCCGGGAAGAAGCTGACGAGGAAGACCACCGGAACATACCCCAGCAGAATGAACGTCATCGCGGGTTTGAGAATATCCAGAAACTCCACCTTGCCGATGCGCATCCCAAGGTAGAGGATGCTGGCGTACGGAGGCGTAACGCCTCCCATCGCGAGGTTGACGCCGATGATGGCGGCGAACTGCACCGGATGCACTCCGATGGCCACCACCAGAGGAAGCAGCAGCGGGGCCACCAGGATGACGCCGGTGATGTCGTTGACGATCATGCCGAGGAAGAAGAGCATGAAGTTGATGAGGATGAGCAGCAGAACCTTGCTCTCGGTGACGCCGAAGAGGGTCTTCACGATCTCCTGGGGAACCTGCAGCATCACGTAGGTCTGGCTGAGCATGAGGCTGCAGAAGATCATCAGCAGAATGGTGCCGACGGCGGAAGCGGAGTCCTTGGTCACGCGGAAGAAATTGCTCCATGTGAGCCCCTTGTATACCCAGAAGCCGAGCGGGATAGAATAGACCACCGCTACGGCGGCCGCTTCGGTCGGCGTCATGATGCCGCCGTAGATACCGCCGAGGATGATGACCGGCATCAGCAGCGCGGGAAGCGCGGCGCGGAACTTCTTCCGCTTGTCGGCGCGGCGCTCCGCGGGAGGGAGTTCGGGGTCCATGACAAGAGGGAATTTCCTGGCAAGAATAATATTGATCACTGAAAAAAGAAACGTGATCATAAGACCGGGAATCAGCGTGGAAAGAAAACATGCCAGAATGGACGTTTCGGTAACCCATCCGTAGATGACCATGACGACGCTGGGGGGTATCAGAAGGCCGAGAATGGACGAGTCCGTCACGAGCGCGGCCGCGTACCCCCTGGGGTAGCCCCGCTCCGCCATGCGGGGGATAAGGATCGGGCCCGTGGCAGCAAGGCCGGTCAGTCCGCTGCCTGAGATGGCGCCGATGATGGCGCAGCTCACCGCCGCGACGACGCCCAGACCGCCGCGGATACGGCCGACGAACGAATCGACGTAGTCGAGCAGAGAGCGGGCGATGCCGCTTTCGCTCATCAAGCCTCCGGCGAAGATGAAGAGCGGCGCGCAGAGAAGCACGGGACTCAGAATCTGTTGCAGCCCCCACATCATCATGCCCTTCATCGAGACGTCCGCCGCCAGGTTCATGTACATCAGAGCGGCGCCGAAGCAGAAGGGAAGCGGAATACCCAACGAAAGCAGAAACACGAGAATCGAGAGCGAAACAAGCGTGAAGCTCATAGCTGCGCCTCCCTTTCGACCAGTTCGGAAGCGGGGGTATTCTTCCAGAGCATCAGATAACGGAACGTTTCCAGAAGGGTGTAGAAACTCATAAGCACGAAGCCGATCAACACCGTCGCTTCGGCCCAGACCATCGGGATCAGGAGCGTCGCGCTCAGCTTTTTCACCCGGAAGGCGTACTTCCAGTAGTCCCACCCCCAGCGCGTCAGCCACACAAGCACCGCGAACGAACAGCAGGATCCGATGAAGCGCAGCAGCCAGACGCTCTTCTTCCGTTTGAGAAATATCTCGAGCACGCGCGCTACGACCTGCACCCCCTCCTCCGACGCTTTCACGGCGCCGAAGAAATAGAGCCAGCTCGTGGGGAAGAAGAGCAGCTCCTCGATCCCCATGAGCGGAGAGCGAAAAACGTAACGGAGCAGCACCTGCGCGAACACAAGAAAAGAAATACCGGTCATGAGGACGACGAGGAAGAGGGACTGCAAATTACCGAATACCGTAAGAGGCCATGAAAACATGCGACCCATCACACTCCCCTTTCTGGTTTTTTCCCGCGTTTCGAAGGAGCGACCCACGGCTTTCGAGAAGCAGGAAAAATCAAACTGTATCTTTACGAGAGATAAAATATCACCAAGCGATACGTATGTCAAGTCTAAGTAGATATAATATCGCGTGGCGATATTTTTTACCTTCACTCCTATACGACACACTGCATATCTTTCGAAACATCGTTTTGCTCTGCGGAAAAAAGTCCTTGACGAAAGGACGATCCATTGTCTATGCTTGACGCGTCAGCCACTTCGGAAAGGAGACGGAATAGATCATGAACAACATATTGCAGCGCATAGGGGAACTCGGCATCGTCCCCGTGGTCAAACTCGACAAGGCTTCGGACGCCCTTCCTCTCGGCAAGGCGCTTCTGGAAGGGGAGCTTCCCATCGCCGAAGTCACCTTCCGCACCGACGCGGCCGAGGAGTCCATCCGCATCATGTCGCGCGAGCTTCCGGATCTTCTGGTGGGGGCCGGGACCGTGCTCACCCGCGACCAGGTGAAGAAGGCCGTCGACGCGGGAGCGAAATTCATCGTCACGCCGGGGTTCAACCCTTCCATCGTCGACTACTGCGTGGAGCGGAATATCCCGATCACGCCGGGCATCAACAATCCGTCGCAGATCGAGATGGCGCTGGAGCGCGGTCTCGACGTGGTGAAGTTCTTCCCGGCGGAGCAGTCGGGCGGACTGCCCATGCTCAAGGCGATGAGCGCCCCGTACGGAAGCGTGCGCTTCATCCCCACGGGCGGCATCGACGCGAAGAACATGCCCTCCTACCTCGCCTTCAACAAGATCCTCGCCGTGGGGGGGAGCTGGATGGTGAAGCCCGAAGTCGTCGCGGAGGGGAAGTTCGACGAGATCGCCCGCGCCGCCAGGGAAGCCGTCTTCACGATGCACGGCTTCGAGCTGATTCACCTGGGGATCAACTGCGCCGATGAAAAAGAGGCGCTCGAGGGCGCGGAGAAGCTCTCCGCCATCTTCGGCATGCCGGTGAAGGACGGGAACAGCTCCGCGTTCGTCGGAAAGGGATTCGAGTTCATGAAGAGCATGTACCTCGGCGAGAAGGGGCACGTCGCCGTCGGCTGCAACGACGTCGCGCGCGCCGCCGCCTTCCTGATGCGGAAGGGGATCGCTCCCCTCCCGGAGACCGAGAGGAAGAAGGACGGCCGCACCGTCGCGCTCTACTTCGACCTGCACATCGGCGGATTCATCTTCCACCTGCTGCAGAAGTAGCGTTCCGCGCTGAAAGCGACGGGGGCCTCCGGAGTATTCGGAGGCCCCCATCGCTTTCAAGAGAAAAACACCTGCGGAAACCAGCGCGCGCGGCGAGCGTTTCGGACGGGAAACGCCGCGGACGCTTCTTGATGGCGCGTCGCAGGCATTTCCACCCGAGCGCCGGAGCTTCTACCGCTGCACGCGTCCCGAGGCGTCGCCGCCCATCAGGGTGAGAACGTCCTCCTTGGAGACACGGTTGAAGTCGCCGTAGATCGTGTGCTTCAGCGCGGAGGCCGCCACGGAGAATTCGAGGGCGTCCTGCGGGGCCTCCAGGTTGTTCAGCCCCCAGATGAGGCCGGAGCCGAAGGAGTCGCCGCCGCCGATGCGGTCGACGATGTCTCGGATCTCGTACTTTTTGCTGACGTAGAAGTTCCCCTTGTTGTCGGCGAGGACCGCGGACCAGCCGTTCCAGTCGGCGCTCACGCTCTCGCGGAGGCTGACGGCGAGGTACTTCATGTTCGGGTAGGCGGCCATCACCTTCTCCGCGAGCGTCTTGTACTTCGCGGTGTCCAGCTCGCCGGAGGTGACGTCCACGTCGAGTTCGATGCCGAGGCACTTCTGGCAGTCCTCCTCGTTCGCTATGGTCACGTCGACGTACTTGGCGAACTCGGTCATCACCTCTTTGGCGCTCTTCCCCCACTTCCAGAGCTTCTTCCGGTAGTTCAGGTCGCACGACACGGTGATCCCTTTCGCGCGGCAGACCTTCACGGCCTCCAGCGCCGCGGCGGCCGTCCCTTCGGCGAGCGAGGGGGTGATGCCCGTGGTGTGGAACCAGGTGGCGCCGTCGAGAATTTTGTCCCAGTCGAAGTCGCCGGGCTGCACGGCGGCGATGGACGAGCCCGCGCGATCGTAGACCACCTTCGAGGGGCGCATGGCCGCGCCCGTCTCGGTGAAGTAGATGCCCAGCCGCTCTCCCTTGCGAAGGACGTGGTCGGTGCAGATGCCGAACGAGCGCATCTCCTTGATCATCGCGTCGCCCACCGGGTTGGCGGGGGCGGCGGTGACGTACGAGACATTCTCTCCGTAGTTGGCGAGCGAGACGGCGACGTTCGCCTCCGCGCCGCCGAAGGTCGCGACCAGACGGTCCGTCTGGAAGAGCACCTCGTGTTCGGGCGGCGTGAGGCGCAGCATAATCTCTCCGAACGTGACGAATCGGGACATTCTCTCTACCTCCTTAACGACATATAATTTCGCTTGTTGAAACGTCGGTTCTTTAGATGAACCACAACTACACTATCGCCTTTTCGGCAATCTGTCAACAAAAAACGGCCCCGTGAAGGGCCGTTTTTCAGTCCGAAATTCGTTCCGGGTGCGTGTAGATGTTCATCCGCTCCCCCCGTATGAAGCCCGCGAGGGTGAGTCCGCCCTTCTCCGCCGCCTCCGCGCCCTCGGCGATGGCCGCCGAGACGCTCCCCAGCACGGGGATGCCCGCGCCGAGCGCCTTCATTACCATGTCGACGGGGAGCCTGCCGGAGACGAGCAACGCGCTCTCCCCGAGCGGGACGTCGTGGAGCACCGCCCATCCGACCGCCTTGTCCACGGCGTTGTGCCGTCCGATGTCCTCGGTGCGGAAGAGCTTCTCCCCGTCCCTCGCCATCAGCGCGGCAACGTGCGTGCCGCCGGTTGCGCGGAAGATGGGGGCTTCGCTCAGCCACTCCGCGCCCTCGCGGAGCACCGAGGCGGGGATGCGCCACTCCGAGGGGATGACTCCCCCGAGCTGTTCCTCCGCCCCCTCGGCCAACAGCGCCGACGCCGACGAGGAGAGGATTCGCTGCAAGAGCGGCAGCCCCTCCGTCATCTGCTTGCGCTTCACCGAGACCGCGCCGGGGGTTATTTCGAGACTCGCAATATCTTCGCGACTTTTCAAAAGGCGGCGGCACTTCAAGTGGCCGACGGCCCAGTAGCGCTCCTCGCCAGGCGTACAGACGGCCGTAACCTCTTCTTCGCCGTCGAGAACGAGAGTGACCCGTCCTTCCTTCAGCAGTCTGTCGGTGACGGTCTCCCTCTTCGTTCCGTCGAGTCGCGTGATCGTCCGCGGGACGAGCACCTGCGGAGCGTCCTCATGGACGAACTCGATCGTGTCGCCGACCGTTACCGTCCCCTCCGAGAGCACCTCGCAGAAGATCCCGAGGCGCGGCATTATGCAGTCGCCCGCAGCCTCGTAGATGGCGCAGTGCGAGTGGCACTCCTTGCCGATCTGCGTCACCCGCAACAGCGCGTCCCCGATGCGGAGCGTGTCGCCGAGGATGAGTCTTTTGAGATCGATCCCCTCGGTGACCAGGTTTTCGGCGAACGCTCCGTGGAAGAGCGTGGGGATGACCTTCTTCATCTTCTCGATCTCTTCCGACTCCAGCAGGCTCACCTGCCGGTGGGCGAAGCCGAAGTGCCCGTCGCCGTCGATCCCCTTGCCGGGGACAAGACGCCCTTCCCCCTGATCGTGTTTCTGCAATCCCTTCGCCGGAGCGGTGCAGACGGCGAGGATGATTCCCTTCATGTTCATGGTTTAGAATCCGGCGTCAGGGATGCGCTCCAGAAGTCCGAGCAGCATGGCGAAGCGCGAAGGAAGCGCGTCGATTTCGATATACTCCCCGATGGAGTGCGAGCCCCCGCCCATCGCGCCGAGGCCGTCCACGGTCGGCACGCCGAGCGCCGCCGTGAAGTTGCCGTCGGAGCCGCCGCCGGTCGACTGCCAGCCGAACTCGACGCCCGCCTCCTTCCCCGCCTCCTCGACGAGCGCGCACAGCTTCGGCGTCTTCTCGCCGGGGTTCATCGGCGGCCGGGTCAGAATGAAGTCCGCGTCCACCGAGATTCCCGGCGTGGCGGGGTGCGCCTTCAGCTGGAGTATCTTCTCGGCGATGCGTTCTACCTCGTTCGGAATCTTCACGCGAACGTCGACCGTCATGGTCGCCTTCTCCGGGACGACGTTCGCGCCCGTGCCCCCGGCGACGATGCCCGCGTTGAGCGTCGTCCCCTTCTCGAAGTCGGTGAGCCCGTGGAGCGCGATGATCCAGTACGCCATCTCGTTGACCGCGCTGACTCCCTTTTCCGGCTCCACTCCGGCGTGCGCGGCCTTTCCGTTGAACGTCACCTCGATGCGCCCCAGCCCCTTGCGGGCGTTCATCAGGTTGCCGTTGGGACGGGCCGGTTCGAGAATGACGGAGGTGCGGCTCTCCTGCGCCAGCTGCTCGATCCAAGGGCGCGCGCGGCGGGAGCCGATCTCCTCCTCGCTGTTATAGGCGATGCAGAACGACCCCTTGCTTCCCTTCGCTGTGAGCGCCCGAGCGGCGTAGAGGCCGAAGAGCAGCCCCGATTTCATGTCGTTGACGCCCGGTCCGTAGGCGCGCTTTTCATCCCGCGAGAACGGACGCTCGGCC
>JAHDKT010000047.1 GCA_018436725.1 Synergistaceae bacterium
CCAGCACAACAACGGCGGCCTCGCCGCGAACATCTGGTGGGAGAGCGACCTCAAACACTTCTTCCCCGTCGGCGAAGTCAACGGAACCTTCGGCGTCTACCGCCCCGGAGGCTCCGCCCTCAACTCCACCCAGACCGGCAGCACACGCGCCGCGCAGTACATCGCCGCCGAATACCGCGAAGAACCGCCAACGCCGGACGCCCTCGCACGAACGGCGGAACCCGCGCTGCGCAAACTCCTCGCTCTGGCGAAGACCTTCCGCGAGAACGCCGCCCGCAGCGATGCAGCCGACCCGCGCATCCTCCGCGAACGCTACCAGCGCAGAATGGACGAAACGGGCGCGATGATCCGCCCCGCCCACCTCGTCGGAAAAGCCATCGACGACTGCCACCGCGACCTCGAAGCCCTGGCAAGCGAAACCGGCGCGGCCGACGCCCGAGATATGACCGACGCCTTCATCAACCGCGACATCCTGCTCACCCAGCTCGCCTACCTCTCCGCCATCGACGAGTACATCCGCAAGGGAGGCAAAAGCCGGGGCTCCTACCTCGTCCGCGGCGCGGAGAATCTCGCCCCCGGCGCTTCGGCAGAGCCCCTCGACGTAAGCAATTGCGCGCAACAAGGAATCCCCGTCGAGCTGGACGACGGCGCGTTTTCCGACCGGGTGTGCGAAGTGACGCTGGACGCCGAGGCGATGCGGTGCGGCTTCGAGTGGAAGGCTGTGCGGCCGATACCGTCCAATTACGACGACTGGTTCGAGAATGTGTATAATGCGTTTGTTAGGGGCGAGGTGGTGGGGTCTCCTGGGGACATTTAAAAAAATCCGAGGGGAAAAAGTACAGAGTTTCTCCGTCCTCGTACCCATAGGCTTGAACATAGTACTTCGTTCCCTATGATTAAAAAGAGCACTGCACCTTTTCCCTTCGTAATCTCAAGGTTCGGGGATTGGAGGAAGTCCGCCTTTTCTCTTATGACAAAGTACCGGGATTAGTAGGTCTCACTAGGAACTTCCTTCTCGGAGCAAGGTTACAACGGTACGTCGCCCACTTCGAACACAACGTGCTGAAGCGTGCTCTCACTAAGCCAGCGAACATCAAGACCACCCTCCTAAGGAGAGGATGCTGTCGTAAACTTTGCCAAGACGCTTGAACGGAGTATCGAAGATATTGAGCTACTACGGCCTCCCTGCGTACGCAGGGAAAACCACCAAGTTCGAAAGAACGGCGTACCTATTTTTAATCTATCCCAAACATTTCTGCAATCCATTCGATAACTCAGATGGTTATGCGTCTGCCTTGATTCTGGATAGCAATAACGCCTTCTGATGCATCTCTTCGGCGCGTTCAAGCTCGCCACGGGTCAGATAGAGGTTTCCGAGGTTGCCGTAGACAATGGCCATTCCCTCTTTGCGGCCTAGCGCCTCATCGATCGCCAACGACTTCTGATACATCTCTTCGGCGCGTCCAAGCTCGCCACGGGTCAGATAGAGGTTTCCGAAGTTGCCGTAGCCAATGGCTATTCCCTCTTTGCGGCCAAGCGCCTCATTGATCGCCAACGACTTCTGATACATCTCTTCGGCGCGTTCAAGCTCGCCACGGGTCCTATACAGGTTTCCGAGGTTGCCGTATCCACTGGCCATTCCCTCTTTGCGACCTAGCGTCTCATCAATCGCCAACGACTTCTGATACATCTCTTCGGCGCGTTCAAGTTCACCCCAGGTCATGTACAGAATTCCGAGGTTGCCGTAGACAATGGCCATTCCCTCTTTGCGGCCTAGTGCCTCATTGATCGCCAACGACTTCTGATACATCTCTTTAGCGCGTCCAAGCTCGCCACGGGTCCTATACAGATTTCCGAGACTGCCGTAACCACTGGCCATTCCCTCTTTGCGGCCTAGCGTCTCATCGATCACCAACGACTTCTGATACATCTCTTCGGCGCGCTCAAGATCGCCGCGTGTCATATAAAGGTTCCCGAGGTTGCCGTAGCCAAGGGCCATTCCCTCTTTGCGATCAAGCGTCTCATCGATCGCCAACGACTTCTGATACATCTCTTCGGCGCGTTCAAGATCGCCGCGTGTCAGATACAGGTTTCCGAGGTTGCCGTAGCCAATGCCCATTTCCTCTTTGCGGCCAAGCGTCTCATTGATCGCCAACGACTTCTGATACATCTCTTCGGCGCATTCAAGCTCGCCCCAGGTCTTATACAGGTTTCCAAGATTGCCGTAACTATTGGCCATTCCCTCTTTGCGGCCTAGCGCCTCATCGATCGCCAACGACTTCTGATACATCTCTTCGGCGCGTTTAGGCTCGCCGCGAGTCAGATACAGGTTTCCGAGGTTGCCGTAGCCACTAGCCATTCCCTCTTTACGGCCAAGCGCCTCATTGATCGCCAACGACTTCTGATACATCTCTTCGGCGCGTTTAAGCTCGCCGCGAGTCAGATACAAGTTTCCGAGGTTGCTGTAGGCAACGGCTGTTTCTTCCCTTTTAATATCAGGACCGCTTAGATTCAACCATTTCCGTAAGACCTCGAATGCGGAGTCCAAGTCACCTATACGATTAAAAAAATCATAGGCAAAATTCAATACTTGTATGTTAGAACTCTCAACAGCAAGCATTGCAAACTTTTGACGCGCAAATTCAACCTTACCCTCCTTTGAGAGCTTTGCAGCATCCTCGGCAAGTTGAAGATCTCTTAATTCGAGCTTCAAAATTGCCTGTTTCGAGATATCCAAAGCATTTTTTGCCTCTCTTTCCATTTGTATTGCTCTTTCTTTTGCCTCTTCTATTTCTCTTTGTGCATCCACACTTAACACCACGATGTCACGTTGCTCGTTTGCAGATGGCAGCTCGCCCTTTGCGAAAGCACGAAGATGTTTGTCGATTTCATCCATAAAGGATTCTTCATTATCAAAAGAGCGATAGAGCACTTGCCCTGTTTCTTCCAATTGTCTTCGAAATTCCATTACTTGCTTCAATTGTGGCCCAGGATCTGCCTCTGAGTCCGCATCAACTCGCTTGAAGAATACGAATATTTCGGGACTGCCATGTTCTTTCCAGCGCTTAAGCGCATGATAGAACTCTTCTTCCGTATATGACGAATATGAGGAATCGGGTGCTTTCCGCCCCCATCGTCTATGCATGGTTAAAATAAAAACATCGCACTGGTCAATTTTCCTATTAATCACATCTTGATTACGTCGACCCGTACAAGCCAACATCTCCTCCCAACCCAAAGGAACAAATTCTATATCTGCACCATCGCCGAAACCAACATTTAATTGCTGTATGGCTTTTTTAAAACTCTGCCTCTCGCTTGAAAGATCACCGGGGGATGCGATAAATACAGATATTCGTCTTGTCATGCTAACCCCTTTCATTTATCCGCCTACCCAGCATGAAGCATAACGACAGATAGACGACTCCGCACAAAATACCCGAATTTATTTTCATAAAAGCATAATTAATAAGCCAAATATGAAGAAAAGCTTTGTTCAGCAAGATGCTTCAAATAGAACTCTAGTTATTTGATCATGATATCGGTTGCAAAAAAATTTTCACTGACCGGATGCTTGAGCGGCTACAAACGTTTTTGAGAATATCACTAACGAGATTGTCGATTTGTTGCATTATAAATTTACATATATTTTATAATAAATTGCCAAAAAACCACTTGGCTAGGGCTCGATTTTTTCCATTGCAGACGAGTTTCTTGTCTCTAAAATAATCAAAACCACGAGTACCATGAAAGAGAACTAAAGGTTCTCCTTGGAAGGAGCCGGGTATTCTTCTCGACGAATCCGATACTATGGAGAGTGCTTATACGCCCAGCCTCGTAGACGTTAAATCCACGAGGAAACACAAAGCACCACATATACTATTACCTCAGTTGATTTCCATTCACCACCCCATCACATAATCCACCGATCTACATTTCAAACTGATTCCGCCCAACCCGATACAAGCAATGCAGCCGCAGCCCGCTCTCCTCCGGAACGCTCGGATGCTCGAAGAGGCCGGATTCGCTCATTCCGAGGCGCTCCATGACGGCGCGGGATCGTCTATTGTTCACGGCGGTGAAGGAAACGATCTCCGTGAAGCCCAAGCGTTGAAATCCGATTCGGAGCGCCGCTTTCGCCGCTTCCGTCGCCAGGCCTTTTCGCCAATGTTCGAAGGCGAGGCGCCATCCGATTTCGACGCACGGTGAGAAGGGGAGCTGCGCTGCGGGCGTGTGCAGGCCGACGTAGCCGATAAACTCGCCGCTCTCCTTCAGCTCGGCGGCCCAAAGGCCCCACCCCCGCTGGTGGATGAGCGATTCGCAGCGATCGGCCATGGCGTCGCTCTCGGCGCGGGAGAGGCGGGACGGGAAGAACTCCATTACTTTTGGGTCGTCGTTGAGGGCGGCGAAGGGGGCGCGGTCGGCGGACTTCCACTGCCGCAAACGAAGACGTTCCGTTTCAAATTCTATAAGCTCGGTCATATTCCAAGGACCTTTCCGAATGATTGCGGGGCATAAGTATTCCCCGCAAGTAATTATTAGCACATTCGTTCAGTTATTGCAACATTCATTTGAATTGATTGTGACGGGACAGCGATAATGTCATCCCTAAACGGGACAGGGGAAATGTCATCTGTCATTCTAAGTGAATGATGAGGAGCGATGTTTTCTTGAGTCTGAAAGAAACGACGAAAGCGGTGATTCTGGA
>JAHDKT010000097.1 GCA_018436725.1 Synergistaceae bacterium
CCATGCGGCAAAAGCAGCATCGAGTTCTTCCTGGTCAGCGTAGTCACAACCGGAGGCATCCACGTTAGCGGGGCCAGACACTGCCACAGCAGCGGGGGCCGTGATGGCATAGGTAGCAGAAACCGAACCTGAACCACATTCATCGCTCACATTATAGGTCACCGTTACGCTTCCACCCTGGCAGAGTACGGGAGCCACGGGGGTTCCGACTATTGAACCCACTGGACCAAACCCGCCGCTTACGCTGAAGCCGTTAAGCCATGCAGCAAATGCAGCATCAAGTTCAGCCTGGTCAGCAAATGTGCAGGATGAGAGGTTTACATCGTTGGGCTTATTGATCACCAACTCATTGGGTGAGTTGATGGTAAATGTAGCACTTACCGAAGTTGTCTCGCACAGGTCGCTTACACTATAGGTCACCGTCACACTTCCGCCGCAGAGGGTAGGAGCCGTGGGGGTGCCATAGCTGGCCTGGGGATCACATCCGCCGCCTACGCTGAAGCCTTCCAGCCATGTGCTGAATGCTGCATCGATGGCATCCTGGTCAGCAAAGAAAGTAGCATCTTCAGTATAATCCATGGGCTTGTTGACCGAAAGGGCTACAGGAGCCGTAATGGTGAAGGTACGGGTGATGCTGGCTGAAGTACACAGGTCAGATACGCCGTAGGTAATGGATACCATACCGCCTTCGCAAAGTACAGGTGCAGTATAGCCGCTCAGGTCGGGCGCAGTTACGCCACAACCGTCTTCGGTTACCTCAAACTGGCCGATCCATGCATCAAATGCAAGGTTAAGGGCTGCCTGGTCGGCAAACTGGCATGCGGTGCTTGAAAAGTCAACAGGACCGGCAACAGCTACCGGAGCAGGTGCAGTTACTGTAAAGCTGCGCGTAATACCGGCAGAGGTGCAGAGGTCATTTACAGCAAATGTAACAGACACTTCGCCACCTTCGCAAAGCACAGGAGCAGTAAATGCACCCAGGTCAGGAGCAGTCACGCCGCAACCGTCTTCGGTAACTTCAAACTGGCCAAGCCATGCGGCAAAA
>JAHDKT010000016.1 GCA_018436725.1 Synergistaceae bacterium
GGCGGGCGCCGAACTCTTCGACATGGTCGAAGTAACCGTGGAGCCCGAAGTGCTCAAGGTGCGCCCGAAGGTGCCGCCGGTCTTTTGCCCGATCTGCGGCGAGGCCTACCCGCCCGACCACGGCCCGATCTGCCGGGGGTGTTCGGGACTCACCGACTCCTACTACCACAGCCGCACACCTGCGGCGGCAGGTGCGGAACGCTGAACACACCAAGAGGGAGGGCTCGCCGAGCCCGCCCTCTTTTCACGATACTCCCTCAAGGAGAAGGTTCATGTTGCTGGTACGACCATTCATTTTTCTCCACTCGCCATGCACCTTGGGTGAGCGGCCGCTTATGACTGAAGAAAAAAACGTATCCCGAGCCTACGCAACCGGCGGGGGCTGTCTCCATGCTATAATAATTAGAAAGTTCGATTCGGAAGGGGATGCCGATGGGCGACAAAGACAAGGCGTTTCGCAGGCTTCTGGCCGACGAGCGGCTCTTTCTGAAGTTTCTCCGAAGATTTTTAAAGCAGAACCTGCCGGACATCATCGATGTGGAAGCGCTCACGCTCGACGACCTGCATCGCGAGGACATCACGTTCATCCCTCCGGACCTCTCCGAGCGGGAATCCGACGTTTTATACCGCATTCGGGGGACCGACGCGGAGGCCTACGTTTACGTTCTGGTGGAGCATCAGTCGAGTGTGAGTCACCTGATGCCCTTCCGCCTTCTTTCGTATATCGTGCAATTTTGGACACGGTATGTCGAGAAGGTCGGTGAAGCCTCGAAGCGCAAGGATTTTCTACTGCCTCCGGTGCTGCCGGTAGTTTTCTACGAAGGGGCGACCAGGTGGACTGCGCCGGTGCACTTCGCGGAGAAGGTGCGGAACGCCTCCGACTTCGGAAAGTTCATTCCGGCCTTTGAGTATCGGCTGATCTCGCTGCGCGACAAGAACCCCGAAGCGCTTCTCTCCTACGGAGACGCCCTGGGCGCGCTCTTCTACCTGGCGAATCCGTCGAAGACGGAGGGCTTTCTGGAGGCGGCGGAGCGGTTGCGGATATTTCTCCTCGACCTTTCGGACGAAGAGCGGGAGCTGACGACGAATCATCTGCGAGGGTACTTGAGAATCCTGATGAAGAAGGAAGGTCTGGAGATAGACGATGCTTTGGACCTCTGTCTGGAACGGGAGGAGGCTGATGTGATGCTGACGTACATGCAGAAGGAATTCAGAAAGGCGCGGAAGGAAGGGCGCGAAGAAGGACGAGAAGAAGGACGAGAAGAAGGACGAGAAGAAGGACGCGAGGAAGGACGCGAGAAGGGACAGCTTGAAATGGGAATCTCCATCGCTCTGGCGATGCTCGAAGCCGGCGAACCCGAGGAGAAGATTATCCGCTACACCGGCCTTTCCCCCTCGCAGTTGGAGGAGATACGCGACGGCAGAAAGTGATCGCCGAACATAAACAAGGGAGTGTTCGTCGAGTTCCCCCTTGTTGTTTTCATCCCGCGACTCGTTTCCTGCTGGAGATGCCGTCGTGCGGGTGGGGGAGAAAGCGGAAGCGGAACGGGCGCTCCCGCAGGGCGACCTTGGCATCGGCGGAGAGATGGTCGAGCGCGGCGGCGAGCGTTGCGCGTTCCTGCGGGGCGGTTTCCGGCGAGGTTGCTTCCCTCGAAGGGGCGTGGAGGGAGATCGCAATGTGTCCGTCTTCCTTCGACGCCGTATAGTCCGCTAGCCAGGGGACGGAGAAGAGCGCTTCGTCCAGTTCTTGCAGCGGGATAAAGACGCCGTTGTGCAGGGTGATCCCGTTTCCGAGCCTTCCGGTTGTTTCGATGCGCCCGAGGATGGAGCCGCAGCGGCACGTTCCCGAGAGGAAGCGCCCTCTGTCGCCGGTGCGGTAGCGGAGGAGCGGCGTCCCCTCCGTGCGCAGCGTGGTGACGACGATCTCGCCGAACTCCCCCGGAGGCGTTGGGGCGAGCGTCTCGGGGTTCAAGATCTCGAAGAGGTAGTTCCCCTCCATGATATGCAGTCCGTCGCGCTCTTCGCACTCCAACGCCCCGCCGTAGACCGTCTCGGTGAGGCCGTAGTGGCGGCGGACGACGCACTCCCACGCGCTTTCGACCGCTTTGACAAGACTCGGCGCGGCGTAGTCGGCGCACAAGAGGACTTGAGAGAGCGTTTTTCCCAGCGACGAATGCGGGCAGCGCGCCAGCGAGAGCACCTGCGTCGGCAGCCCGACGAGGCATTCGGCCTTCGACTCGGCGATGCGTTCAAGCGTACGCCGCTCGTCCGACGCAGGACAAAGAATGCACTCCCTCTCGGGGGCGAGGGCGCGGACGAGGAGGTCGCCTATGCTTCCGGGGCGCTCTCCGGGAAGCAGGACGAGCGCCCGGCCTCCCGGACGGACGAAGGAAGCCATCCCGATCCTGAAGATCTCGACTGTTTGGGCGAGGTCTCCGTCGGTGAAAAAAAGCCGCTTCCCCTCTCCGGTGCTCCCGGATGTCCGCAACGTGACGATCCTCGCGATGTCGTCCTGGCGGACGGCGATGAAGCGCTCCGGTTCGGTTGCCAGTTCGCCTGGCAGGGTAGGGAGCAGGCGCGAAAAGTCGTGTAACGATGAAGGAAAGCCGTCCGGGAAAGATCGGAGGCGCTCCCTGTAGAAAAGGCTTCCCGAACGGGCGTGCGCAACGGTTTGGCGAAGCCGCTCCGTTTGGTAACTTTCAAGACGCTCCCTGCAGAACGGCTCTCCCGTCTTTCCGGCGATCCATTCGTCCAGAAACGGCCTCATACGCCCTCTCCGCGGAGCGAAACGTCTTCCGCGGGGTCGATATCGTTCTCTAAAAGCAGCTCCATAACCTTGCCCCAGACGGAGCGGACGAGCTGAGGGCAGCGGCCTCTCCCATGCGCATTGAGGAGGTCGCCGCAGAGGACGCTTTCGGAGGCGCACAGGTCGTCCCGGAACCATTCCGTCAGGCGGCGGACCATCATCCGGAACATCGGGTGCTCCGTTTCGCCGTCGTTCCCCTTCCCGGCGTAGAATCCAAGGAGGCATGCGCCGCCGAGCAGCGCGCCGCACGTGCCGTTGCTGTGACCGAGCCCGAGGGAGAGCCCTCCC
>JAHDKT010000033.1 GCA_018436725.1 Synergistaceae bacterium
GACGAAGCCGTGGTGCTCGTAGAGGCGTGGATGGTTCCGCTTCGGGAAAAAACCGTTCGGAAAAACCTGACCATACCGGCGAAGCTGGCATACCAGGCCGAGCGCGCGGGGATCAACTTCTCCGGCGTTCTGACCAGAGCGCTGGAAAAAGAGCTTCGGCGTTTGTGACGAACGCGCATCGCCCCGGGTCGGCTGTCCGACCGGGGCGATGTTCGCTGAAAAGGTCGTCTTCCAAAAACCTCAAAAAGTCCATGATCACCGTCGATTTCTTCGGGCGTCATATCGGATTCCCGTCTTTGCCGCCGGCGTATTCATCCCCGAAAGTGTTCAGCCCGAAAGATCGGCGAATCTGACGCGGACGAAAACGCTTCGCTTGATCAGGACGCATGAGTGTACAATGAAAAGGTAAATGAACACAAACTCCATGCGCATGATTGGATCGACGGCGAAAAGGTCCGATTCGGCCGGAAAATGAACGCCTGGGAAAAGCGGCGCGTCGACGCCGTTCCCAAGCGCATTGTCGAGAAGGGCGGAGTTTCAATGTGGGGTGAAGATCCACACTTCAAAACGATGAAGCAGTTTGTCGCGGTTCTGAAGGGCGGCGGTGAAATAGACTTCGATTGGAAAGGGTTGGATATTTCCGTCTTGATGTTTAGAGACGACGAGATCCATGTCAACGACAGTCCAGAGCGGAACTTCCACTTCAAGAGTCTTGACGAGGCGCTGGACGGCTACATCATTCCGGGGACCGACAAGACCCTGAGGGAAGGACTTTTCGAGCTGGAGATCGTCGGCGTTCCGGTATGGGCCGACGAAGACGGGAACCCGGCGTGACGACGGTGTCGCGACTCCCGGTTGCTCCCCTGCCGGTGACCGCGCCGCTAGCTTTTCCCCTTGTACTCGGTGAACGCCGCCAGCACGTCGGCGAACGTCTTCGGCGGGTACTTCCTGTATCCCTCGTCGTCGACGTACGCGAAGTCGAACGGGACCGCGGGGCGCGCCGTATTCACGTCCTCGCACCACTGCCGCAGGCGCTCCATCTTCAGAGGCACGTCCAGGTCCTCCCGCCCCTTCGTCTCCACGATCACCACCCGACCGTCGCTCAGGCGCACGATGAAGTCGGGGTAGTAGTTGGAGATGTCGCCGTCCGCGTTCACATAGTCCAATGTGAAGTGCACCGCGAGGTAGTTCTTCGCGTACGCCGCCACGTCCGGGCATCGCTCAAGAAACGCGGCGAACTCCACAGTTCGAGGGGGCTGTCGCCGATCACGCGGTTGAACACGCACTTTTTCGGGATCAGATAGGCCTGGTCCTTCACCACGAAGGGGCGCGTCTTCCGCAGTTTGATCGTGTCGCGGATCTCCGCGTTCCCCCTGTCGCGCAGCGTCTCGTCGGCGGGGAACCAGCGCACCTCGGGATCGAGCACGTCGAAGGGAGACGAGGGAAAATCTGGATGCAGCGCCATTATCTTTCGCCTCCCGCGGTGACGCTCAGAATGGTCATGGTGTCGTTGCCGAAGATGTCGACCACCTTCACGGCGATCTTTCGGCGTCCGGGCGGAACTTCGTGCGCCACGCTCTTCAGTTCGAGCGAGCGGTCCTTCTTGGTGCGGAAGCTCTGCCACTCGTTCTCGAAGATGTAGTCGCCGGTCCACTCCTCGCGGATTTCGCCGGTCTCCGGGTCCTGCACGCGGATGATCTCGCGCTTGTTTTCGAAGTCGAAGTCCACGCTCCAGTAGTCGATCCAGTCCGTCCAGTGCCGCGTCAGCTGCTCGCGGCGGAAGACGCCCGACTTGTCCTTCGTCAGCTTGACGATCTGCCCGTTGTCGACCACGATCTTCGAGCCCGCCTTGGCGTTCTTGCTCAACGCCTCTTCCGCCAGGGCGACGCTCTCCTGCGAGTAGAACACCGAGAAGTCCGTCAGCTCCACGGCGACGGCGGGCAGCTTGTTCTTCCTGCCGGGGACGAGGTGCGGCTTCACCTCGATGTAGGAGACGTCGTGGAAGACCACCTGATTCTTTTCCACCGCGCGTTTGTCGAAGACCTCGGCGGGGATGTACTTGGGCGCGATGTCGATCCCCTTGCTCCGCGCCTCGTCGAGGACGTTGGGGAAGAGCCCCATCTCGAACTCGAAGCCGAGGATGTCCACCTTGGTGATGTGCTTCTTGCGGCATTCGAGGATGATCTCCTCCACGAAGAGGCGCGTGACGGGAAGGTTCACCGGACCTATCGCCACCAGGCGGCCCGCCCGCTTGCCGTGGAAGCACTAGAACTGCGCGAGCGGTTCGGCGCGGTAAGCCCGCAGGATAAGTTCGAGGAAGGCCGCTTCTTTTTGGGCCACCTGCCGACGCTGCTCCTCCTCGCGCAGGTTCGGGTTGACGCCGACGAAGTGCTGCCGCTCGTACCTGCCGAGGTTGAGAATTTCGAAGGCGCGGTAGTCCTTGCCGTCGCTCTTCATCCGCCGCTGCACGCCGATCATGCGCTTGCGGGTGGTGTGGACGGCGAACTTGCCGAGGTCCGAGCAGATCCACTTGCGACCGAGTCTTTCGGCGACCGCCGCCGTGGTGCCGGAGCCGCAGAAGAAGTCGGCGAGGAGATCGCCTTCGTTGGAGGAGGCCTTGATGATGCGTTCGAGAAGGGCTTCGGGCTTTTGGGTGGGGTAGCCGATTCTTTCTTGCGCGGCCGGGTTAATAATAGAAATTTCCCAAACTGCAGAAAGAGGCGAACCTGTTGATTCCTCTTCAAGGTTCGTTGCAGTACGTCTACCACTTTCGTCAAATGTTGCGTTTTGTTTTTTCCCCTTCCATCGTTTTAGTGTGCCATCGGATGGTGGTTGGTACTCGACTACATTGAAAACACGAGAAGGTGATTGAACATTTTTTGAGTAATAAAAAATCGAGTCATGGTTTTTTTGAAAAAACTTAACGGGTAGTGACCATTTTCTATAGTGCCAAATGATTTCATTCAAGTAATTGTCCCGCCCAAAGACCTCATCCATTACAAATCTGACAACTGAATTGAGCCGCCAATCGCAGTGCACATAGATGCTCCCGTCCTCGGCGAGGAGGTCGCGCATCAGGATCAGCCGCTCGTAGATCATGGCGATGAAGGAGTCGGCGCCCTTCCCCCAGGTGTCGCGGTAGGCGATCTCCTCGAGGATGTTGGGCTTCTTGGTGAAGGTGTCGCCGCCGATCTCGATGTCCATCGAAAAGTCCGCGCCCACGTCGAAGGGCGGGTCGATGTAGATCAGCTTCAGCCCGCCCTGCGCCTCGATCTCCGATCGCGGCGGACCGTTCTTCAGCGAGGAGAGATCAGCTTGTTGTCGCCCCAGATCAGCTTGTTCGTCCACCCCTTGAGCTGCCGCCCGCGCGCGTCCACGTCGAAGAGCCGTATCTGTTTTTCCGCCTCGGACGGCTTCTCCGCGCGCGGCTCGTCCACCTGTTCGATGGTCTGAAAGGGGAGGATGATGGTGCAGACTTCGTTCGACTTCCCGTTCCAGACAAGCTCAACCTCCCGCTTGTCTTCGAACAGCAGGAAGCGGTACTTCTGCGGAAGCTCCCTCCCCGCTTCGATAAAGCGAACGATCTCCTGCTTTTCCTGTTCCGTCAGTCTCGGCATGGCATACTTCGCGTCGTTTTAGAGTGTGTTCCGTTGCGCGCATCGGCGCCGGAACACGGAAAAATCCCGTCGATCCGGAAAGCGAAGGCGGGGCGAACCTCACAGAAGATTCCCGTCCTTGTCGGCCCATACGGGAGGCCCTACGGCTATCACCGAAGTCACGCCTTCGCGCAACGTCTTCCCGGAAGGAAGAATCAACGTGTCGAGAAGGTTTTCGATACCGTCGAATTTTTGAATGTCGTCCCCTTGGCAGAGGGTGATCTCATTCGAGCCTCCGCGTCTTAAGAACAGTCCATGGTCTCCTTCGATCCAGCACTCTATTTCCCCTCCGACGCGCAAGACCGTCTTGAACTGCTCCGCGGATTCGAACGGCAGTCCGTCTTCCTCCACGTCCACCAGAGGTATCGACCTTGGTTTCATCGGCTCCCCTCCTGATACTTTTCGCCCAACGGCGCCGGAATCCCGGTGAAGAACTCCATCGACAAACCTGCTTCAATGGCGCCGAGTGCGGGATCTTGCCGGTTGTCTCGTTTCAAATCGTGATTCTCCGCGCGGTGCGCCGCTAAGAACCCTGTTTTTTACGATGCGCAATTCGAGCTGCAAATAGCTCAACAGCCTCAAGAGAGCCGGAATCGACAATCCTTTGCTCCCGTCTCCCTTAAAAAAACGGGACAACCGGGCTTCGCCGACGCCGGTTTCCTTGGAAAGCTGGTACGCGCTGACGCCAAGCTCCGCCATCGTCTGCTGTATGATTTCACGGAAATTCATGCTTCCACTTCTATCTCCCGGAACACCTTTCCCGGCAGAGTCAGACCGGGGGCGAAAAGCTCGCACCCTTCGTCGTCTTCCAGCGCTTTCTTCAGAAAAAACGGGATCAACTCCCTGATGTTTTTTTCCGCCTCGTCGTAGGAAGCTCCGTCCGAGAGACATCCATGCAACTCGGGGCATACAACAGTATACCCTCCGCTGTCCTGAGGAAAAAAGACCAAGGATAAATTATATTTTTTCATTTTGATCCTCCTCTCGAAGCAGAAAGGGTTACCCCCTCTCCTTCCATTCCTTCGCTTGCTTCGTCCTGAATCCCGCCTGTTGAAGTATCCCGCTTAGCGTTCCTTTAGGAAGGTCTCCCTTATGCGCCGGGATCGGGAGCGTCTTTTCTCCGTTGGTCATTATCAGATGTCTTCCCGTTCGGAGTTTCCAAAAGCCGTTCGCTTCCAAAAATCCGATAATTTCCATCGTCGTCATCGTGAACCCCACGCCTTCACCTCCCGGGAAATATACAATACTCTCTACTTGACTATTCATCAAGTATCCCCGGCGAAGTGTGTGAATCCGTGCCCATCCTCCTGTAGCCGGCAAGCGACCGAAACAATCCTGCTTTCTCCGTGCAGTACCATCGAGCTTATGAGCCTTGTACAGCGAACACGCCATTGACAACAATATTCCAATTGACACATGTTTGAACACGTGCTATCGTATCTTCATCAAGGCGAGGGGCTGGAGCCGATCAAGAGCCACAGCAGCAGGGAGATCATCAAGATGCTGGAGGAGGACGGTTGGTACTTTTCGAGAGCCCGAGGCGATCATCACTACTTCGAGCACGACACGAAAAAGGGAAAGATCACGGTCCCGCACCCTGAAAAAGACATCCACCCCAAAACATCGATAAGCATCCTCAAACAGGCGGGGCTGAAGTAGTCCCGCCTCAGGAAAAGGAGGAAGACTCATGGCCAATAGAGGAAACAAGGATATGCGTACGTACCCGGCAATATTCTCGAAAGACAAGAACGGAATAGCGGTCGAGTTTCCCGACCTCCCCGGATGTCTCACATGCGGCAAGTCCGAAGCGGAGGCCGCGGCTCGCGCCAAGGAGGCTCTCGAAGGTTTTCTTTACGTCTCCGAGCGTGATGGAGACCATATCCCGGCTCCAACCTCCTTCGACGAAATCAATGTGAAGAAAGGCGAAGCCGTCGTACTCGTGACCGTTCGCATGGACATCGTCCGCGAGGAGGAGGCCAAACGCAGCATCACCAAGAGCGTTACGTTGCCCGCCTGGCTGAACAAACTCGGCATGGAGCACAACCTCAACTTCTCCAGCCTGCTCCAGGAAGCCATCAAAGAGCGCCTCGACGTGAAGGAGCCGGTCTCGTTCTGAAATAACGCGCATCGCCCCGAGCCGGCTGTCCCCGCCGAAACAGTCATCTTACAAAAACCCCCAAAAAGCCATGCTCCACGTTGAAAATGAATTCCATCATTTCGGGGACATAGATGAATCCTCTCGCCGAGGGATCGCGGGCGCTTGCATCCGCCTCCTTCAGCGGGGGATGCGTTTCTTCGCCGTGGCGTGACGAAAAATCGCCCCTTCGCCCCTTCAAAGAGGAGCAACGCTTAATGTTGCTTGTTCCTCTTCTTCCCCGCGCTTTTGAAGGCGTTACGGGAACTACGGAGCGAGGAATGGAGAGCACTTACAATGCGCCTCGTCGAAGAAAATGGCATTATACCCATGTAACCTATTTCAAGATGATGAGAGAGGGGATTTTTCGATGAAAAAGATGTTGGCAACGCTCTTGGTACTGCTTCTTGTTGTATCCGTCGCTTCAACCGCGCTTGCGTACGCGCTCGATAAGGGAACCGCTTTTGAAAACAGCGCGATGCTCGGCAAGGGCAACGGAGGCGGTAATGGCGGAGGCGGCGGTGGTAATGGCGGCAACGGCGGCGGTCACGGACCCGGCGACGGTACCGGAAACGGCGGGAACGGACCCAAGGACGGTTCCGGACACGGGCCGGGGGACGGAACGAATCCGGTCTGTCCGGTACTCCCGTAGTCCGACTGCACACGGAGCGTTTAGGTTCGATGCGATCAAAAAACCCGGACCCTCTTGCGAACCGGGTTTTTGATCGCAGTAAATGGAGCGTCCGTTCGCAACCGCTCCGGGAGGTAGTCCTCGCCGGGGCGGTTTTCATTGGCGATACGAATTGTTTCGAGGAAAAAAGAGAGCTACTCCTTGAACAGATCCAGGCTCAGGAGTTCAGAGCAGACTTTCGAACTTCTCCTTGTAGAGAGAGAGCGTTTTAAGAATTTTTTCCTTTTTTTCCTCGGAGTATCTTGAAATCGGACCGGATACCGCCAGCGCCGCGTAAAACTTTCCAAAACCGCAGAAAACAGGAACGGCTATTGAATAGGAGTCGGGAGAGACCTCGGCCATGCTCGAAGCGTACCCCTGTTCCTTCGCCTCGACGATCTGGCGGCGGAACGCGTCGGCGTCGTACCCTTTCTGCGTCGTCGCAAAATGCGACAAGAACGTCTCGCGCCGCTCCTCCGGAAGAAACGCAAGAAGCGCTTTGCTCGGCGCTCCTTTATACAGCGGTCGTTCCTCTCCTTCGTTGATGACGTAACGCACGGCGTTCTTGCTCTCTTCGCGCACAAGACAAAGCCTTTGGAAACCGTGAACGACGAAGAACGAAGCGGTTTCCCCGGTTTCCTCGACAATTTCTTTCATAAACGAGTTCAAGAGCACTTTGATGTTGAGATACGACTTCGAGAGACATCCGCCCAAAGAATGCACTTTCGGCCCCAGCGCATACCGGCCGGTCGCCGGATCCTGCGCGACGTACCCCATATGCCGCAACGTTCCTGCAAGGCGCATTATCCTGGTCTTGTTGATTCCCGTCCTCTCGTGAATATCCCCGAGAGATAGAGAGGGAGCGCTCTCGAAACAGTCCAGAATGGTCAGCGCGCTTGCGACGGAATCAACGATTTTTTCGGATTCTTTACTCTCCTTAAACATTTCATCACGCCAAGCTGAATGGAATTTTTGCAGATCGATACTTTCGACGCCGGAGGTGCAGCCTCGCAAACAAGCTCTTCCAGTACGTATTGGTTCCGCTTACGTCGCGCTCTTCGCTTTCTTCCCGCGCAGGGCGGAAATCCAGGGCCAGAGGAACGTAAGCAGGGCGACCGCCATGAAGATCGCGGACAAGGGGCGCTTGAAGAAGACGAAATAGTCGCCGTAGGATATCAGAATAGACGTCCAGTAATTCGCCTCGATCAGCGGTCCGAGGATGAGCGCCAGGATCAACGGCGGCATGGGGAAGGACATTTTTCCCAGAACATAGGCTACTATCCCGACGGCCAGCATGACATAGACGTTGAACATGCTGTTCTCCGAGGCGAATGCGCCGAGGAAGCAGATCACCAGGATCAGGGGCGCCAGAATCTGGACCGGGATCCGAAGAATCGAATAGGCGATCTGCACAAAAAAGTGTCCGATGAAGAACACAAGGATATTCACCATAGCGAACCCCACGAAGAACGTAAAGATCGTTTCGGGATTGTTGCGCATCAACATCGGGCCCGGCTGGATTCCCTTCATAATGAGCGCTCCAAGAAGAATCGCGGCTGCGGCGCTCCCGGGAATACCAATTGAAAAAGCCAGCACAAGGCTTCCCCCCGTCGCGGCGTTGTTCGCAGTCTCCGCGGCGACAACGCCGTCCGGATGCCCCTGTCCGAACTCGTCGGGATTCGCGCAGGCCCGTTTTGCTTCGTTATAGCTTATCATCGCGGCGATCGTCGGCCCGGCCGCAGGGGCTATCCCGATAATAACGCCGATCAGGGCCGACTTCAGGAGCGTGAGCCAGTGTTTCAGAATCTCGAACGGATACAAAAAAAACTTGCGTTTGCCGGAGCCGGAGAAGAAATTTTCTCCGCTTCCCGTCGTGTATATTTCGTCGATCATCTCGAAGACACGCGGCATGGCAAGCGTTCCCAGGACGACGGGAACAAAGCCGAAGCCGCCGATGAGATAGTAGTTGTCGAACGTCAGTCTATTATACCCCTCCAGAGGATCCGCGCCTACGGTGCTGATGAACAGTCCGAGAAGCGCCATGAAAATCCCCTTCAGGGGATCCTTGCCGACGATGCTCGACACGACGGCCATTCCCCAGAGTCCCAGCGCGAAAATCTCTGGAGGTCCGAACTTCAACGCCCATTTGGCGATAAAAGGCGTCAACGTCAGAAGCACCAGAGAGCTGGCAAGCCCGCCGAAACTCGAGCCGTACAGCCCCAGAAGCAGCGCTTCCGAGGCCTTTCCCTTCTTCGCCATCGGGTATCCGTCGAACGTTGTCGGAAGCGCGGCGGCCGTCCCCGGAATGCCCATCAAAATAGCCGAGATCGACCCTCCGTAGAGCGCCCCGCAGTACACACCGGCAAGCATCAGCATTCCCGCCTCGACGGGGAGTCCGTACGTCAACGGCAGCAGGAGCACCATGCCGGTGGTGGCGGAAAGTCCGGGGAGCGCGCCGACGACGATGCCGAGCGAGGCGCCGAAAAGCATGAAAAGAAAATTCATCGGAACGAAACAGTGCTGCAATCCGATCGATACCAGTTGCCAGAATGTCAACATGATTTCACCTCGAAACCGATGCCAATCATGGCAGCGGAAGTCCAAAGAAACCGGAGAAGAAGTACTGCAGGCAGAATGCGGTCGCAACGGTGATCGCAACGGTAACGTAAAACGGTCGCCTATATTTCAAGGCGGCTATGGCGATCGCCAGAAATATCGCCGTCGACGCCGGAAAACCTATGACGGGTACAAGAAAGATATAGGCGATAAACAATCCATAGTACAGCAGTGAAAGAAACGACTTCCCAAGGGCAAATCCGCCTCCCGGTTTCTTTCGCAAAAAGAGAGCGATGCCCGTCGTTCCCAGAAGAATCAGGAGAGCGAGCGGAAAGAGCCTCGGATTCGCGGGAACGTCTCTCAACGAATAGATCAACGCGACTGAAAGCAAGCAGCTCAGGAGCCCCACGGTTTTTTCCGACATACAAGCACCTACTTTGTCTCTTCAGACTAACGTTCCAAGGTACACCCGCAAAGAGGAAGGAGAGGGAAACGCTTCCCTCTCCTTCCTCTTTGCGGGAGGGACTGTTTTACTTCTTTATCAGATCGGCTTCCTTTATTATCTCATGATACGTCGTATGGGCCTTTTCGACAAGTTTGCGGGTATCCTCCGAATTCTTAAACTCCATGCCGATGCCGACTTTAAAATGTTCTTCTATCAGTTCGGGGTCGTTCATCGTCTTCTCGAGAATCGCCGCCCATCCGTCGACTATCTCCCGAGGCGTCTCCTTGGGAAGCCCCCAGATGCGCCAGATCGGCAGATTCACGTCGTACCCAAGCTCGGAAAACGTGGGGACTTCGGGAAGGAGCTTCGAGCGAGCGTTGCCGTTCGTTGCAAGAACCTTCAACTCGCCGCCGTCGAGCGCGCCCTTGATCTCGGAGGGATAGGGGACGCCCGCGTCAAGATCGCCGGCGAGGATACCAAGCACGATATTCGCTCCGCCCTTGATAGAAACCCTCTGGAACTTCACTTCGGCGACTTTCTCAAGCTGAAAGCGGGTGTAGTCGTGATTCGTCCAGTGTCCGGAGACGCCGATACGTATCCTGCCCGGATTCTCCCTCGCAAAGGCAAGGAACTCCTCAAGACTCATCTTTCCGTACGGACCATCCGCCTTTACCACGAGGCAGTTCGGATCCTCGGCGATCTGTCCGATATACTGGAAGGAATCCTGCGTGTATTTCGCCCCCGAAACCAAGTACTGGTCGGAGACCAAGGAGATGGAAAACTGCCCCACCGTCAGACCGTCCGGCGCGGCCGTCATTACGTTCGTCATGCCGACGACGCCGCCGCCCGCCGACTGATTGAGCACGTTGATCGGCTGACCGGCGTACTTCTCGGCGTATTTCGCGACAAGCCGCGCATTATTGTCGTGCCCTCCCCCCGGAGTGGAGGGGATGATGAGGGATATCGGCTTCTCCGGTTTCCAGGCCGCCTCGGCCGTTATCGCCGACTGAGCGAAAAGCACCGCAAAAAGAAGAATCGCGCCTACACACATCTTTTTTCTCGGCTTCATATCGAACCACTCCTCCTTCGTGTCGTTTCTCCCGCAGACTCGGCTCCGAAAGGAAATGAATCATGGTATATCAACAAATCCGGCAACCGATCGGGACCTTGATCATTTTGTCTCCAACAATCCTACGTTTGGGAATAATTTATTTCGAATTATAGCGCTTTCTGTACAAGGGGCGCAATTCATCAAGAGGCTTTTTCGCCTCGATCAGATCGCGCATGTGTTCCTCTTCCTCATCGATGGAAAGGATCTTCTCGAGAACGTACTCCACCTTGTCGAACGGAATCGCGCAGACGCCCGAATCGTCGGCAAGCATCAGGTCCCCCGGCTGCACCAGAATATCGTGCAGCGTGACGGGGCCGTTGACCTCTATCGCTTCGATACGGAACTTCCCGGTGATCGGAGTAACGCCGCAAGACCATACGGGAAAATCGAGTTTCCGGATGGAACTCACATCACGCACGGCTCCGTTCGCAATGGATCCCGCAAGTCCGCACGATTTCGCAACCGTGCACGACTGACCGCCCATCGTGGAAACATCGGGGTTGCCTCCGAAATCCGCAACGAAGATATCCCCCGCCTCCGCCATATAGTAAATATCCCTTGTCGCCATACGGATGAAATCTTTGTCGTAATACCCTTGCGTCGGGGTCTTACGCTCCGGAATACTCCGTATCGTCACGGCGTTCCCGACGATCTTCTTTCCCGGGATCACGGGTTTCAAGTGAGAACCTGCGACTGCGCCCCTGATTCCCATCGAATCAAGAACATCCGAAACGGATGTCGTCATATCCTCGATTTTGAGAAATTCCTCTATGACGGCCCGGCTCGTCCGAGGGAACTTGATTTTTCTGATTTTCTCCTTATCTATAACTCCCCAAATTCTCCCGGCCTTCCGATACTCCTCGTATTCTCTTTCGAGATGCTCCAACATCTTCATTCACCCGCCCTTTTCGGTATTTTTACGCTGGTCACACGCCAGTACAACTAATTTGAAAAATCGATTATTCTGTTAGACAGGATATCGTTCTGTTTTTCGATTTATACGGTACCATGACCTTGTTTTCGTGTCAAGCGCGTTCACACGAAAGTGTGACGGGACAGCGATAATGTCATCCCTAAACGGGACAGGGGAAATGTCATCTGTCATTCTAAGTGAATGATGAGGAGCGATGTTTTCTTGAGTCTGAAAGAAACGACGAAAGCGGTGATTCTGGACAGGGTCGTGAA
>JAHDKT010000115.1 GCA_018436725.1 Synergistaceae bacterium
AAAACTGGACGCTATCATGCCCCGCATTGACTCCGTGAAAGAGCGCCTTGAGAAGATACCGGCCATACTCAAGCGCTTCCGCCAGTCCGTACTCACCGCCGCAGTCACCGGAAAGCTCACCGAAAAATGGCGCGAAGAGCACCCGGAGGTGGAGAGCGCAGAAATGCTCTTATCAAGAATACGAAAGGCGCGTTTGAATTATTGGGGGAAAAATAGCAGCATGTCTCTTCTGAAAAAAATGGGAGGAAACACAAAATGTTCATCGGATCATGTGTTTCCTAACGGAACAACGGCTCTTTTGCCTACTTCTTGGGAATTAGCTACCCCGGAAGAGATTGCTTCGCCTCAGAAATATTCTTTAGCGATTGGGCCTTTCGGAAGCAATTTAAAGGTATCTGATTACAGAGATAGTGGTGTGCCAATTGTTTTTGTAAGAAATATAAGAAGTGGCGAATTTTTGAAAAATAGAAAGTATGTTAGTGAGGAAAAAGCAAAAGAGCTTATTCAACATGCCGTTTATTCTGGAGATCTGTTGATTACAAAAATGGGTGACCCACCAGGAGATTGCTGCATCTATGCTTCTCATCTTGAAAGTGCCATAATCACTTCTGATTGCCTAAAATTCACACCATGGAGTGAATTTATCGAAAAGAGATATTGTAAAATTGCAATTGATAGTTTCGTTGTCAAAGGTCAGCTGATTGATATCACACAAGGGGTTGCTCAGCAGAAAATTAGCTTGGAAAGGTTTAAATCTATTAGTTTTCCCCTCCCGCCCCTCGACGAGCAAAAAGAAATCGTCAGGCAGGTGGACGAACTCTTCACCCTTGCCGACAAAGTGGAGGAGCACTACCAAAAAGCCCGGGCCAGGGTGGACGCCCTCGCTCAATCCGTCCTCGCAAAAGCCTTCCGAGGCGAGCTGGTTCCGCAAAACCCCGACGACGAACCGGCGGAAAAACTGCTCCAGCGCATACAGGAAGAAAAAACGAAGATGGAAACCGAACTGAAAACCGCCTCCCGAAGCGCGCGCGAAACACGAAAAAACGGCGCGAAGTCGCAACGCACGCGGCCCGAAGAAAAGCAGGCAAGCGAGCCATGAAAAAAATAAAGGACATACCCCAGTCCGAACGCCCCAGAGAAAAACTCCTCGAACAGGGAGCGCCGTATCTCTCCGACCAGGAGCTGCTCGCCGTCATTCTTGGCAGGGGCACGCAAAAAGACGACGTGCTGGCGCTGTCGAAGAAGATCATCAAGATCATCGACGAAAAGGGCGTGCTCTTCTCCCCGCACGACATCACCAGCGTCGACGGTATCGGCAGCGCGAAAGCCGCCGCCATCGCCGCAGCCTTCGAATTCGTGAGGCGAAGGATCAAACCCGAAGGCCTGAAAATCAAATTCCCCGCCGACGTTCTCCCCCTCATCCGCCACTACGCCGACAGAAAACAGGAGCACTTCTTAAGCGTCTCGATCAACGGAGCGAACGAGGTGATGAACGTCCGTGTCGTCAGCATAGGCCTCGTCAACAAAAGCCACGTCCACCCCAGAGAAGTCTTCGCCGACGTCCTCTCCGAAAGAGCCTCCGCCGTCATCGTCGCCCACAACCACCCCCACGGCGAACTGAAGCCCAGCCCCGAAGACCTCCAGGTCACAAAGCAGCTCAAAGAGGCCGCAAAAATCCTCGGCCTCAGCTTCCTCGACCACATCATCTTCAACACAAAAGGCTACTACTCCTTCGCCGAAAGCGACGAACTATAGAAAAAACCGCTGCCGGAGAAGGAAAACATCGGGCAAGAAACTTCGTTGCTCTTTTCGAAAAAAACTTGCAGGAAAAGAAGTATTGTGGTAAAAATATGAGAGTACAGCTTTTTGAAACACTTTTATAAGGTCTTTTGTCTCTGTTTCGTTCATCTTCCGCGAGAGGAGCGCTCCATGAAGACCACCTCCACCATCAAAATCAAATACCCCGGCCATACCACACAGAAAACTGCTTTCTCCCTGTGCGCACTACCCTCGAACGCCCTGAGCAGAACTAATGCGAATTTTTGTAAAACGGATAACACCACGCTTCAGGTGGACGCTGTAGTCAACGCCAAACTAAGCAAAGGCCACCGCCTTATAACAAAACATGTCATCCACACCGTAGGCCTATCTGGCGCGGTAGCAGGAGGCGAAGCCCTGCTACCACCTTTTTCTCCACTTTTCGTGCCTCAGCATCGGCATCTACATCTCGTACCCCGTGCAAGCTCCTACTAACATCTAAAGGAGGAATGAAGATACTCATATGTGCTTCGAAAAGTCGAATCCAGTAATTTTTGTGGCTATCTTCATTGGGAGAGTTCATAATGACAATAATATCATTTGATCAAGCAATTATAGAGTCTGAGAAGTATAAAAAACGGCATGTGCTACTTGGAAATGGCTTCAGTATCGCATGCCGTCCGGAAATATTCGTTTATAGTCAACTGTTTGATCGTGCAGACTTTTCAGGGCTAAGCTCAGCTGCACAGGAATCCTTTCGAGCGCTTAATACACAAGATTTCGAGTATGTCATTCGCGTGTTACGTGATGCTAGCCGTTTGGTAACACTCTACAATCCTGACTGACGGAGGAATCTTCTTCTCTTCACCGTAATAAAGCGCATCGTCAATCGTATACCTCGTAAACTTCACACTTGCGTTTCCGGCGGGCGGTCTCTTCGTCCTCTTTACGGGAGACCGAAACACCTTTCGGCTCGT